>NZ_CP108487.1:3099647-3719577 GCF_036226525.1 Kribbella sp. NBC_01245 | reverse complement strand
TGGGACTACCAGCAGCAGACGAGCTTGACGGTGGACAAGCGGGTGATCGTGCATGAATGGCTGCGTCGGCCGGAGGAGCGCGCGGCTGCGGGATACCGAACTGTGGGGGTGCAGGACGGACCGCTGTACGTCAGCCCCGGGTTTGGTGCACGGCCTGGCAGCTACGGCTTCTTCGATGTCCGCAGCACGTACGGCAGTTACTCGTTCGCGTCGTCGCCGGGCATTCTGGGCTACCACGTCGCGCGCTGGTCGGACCGTACCCAGACTTTCGCCACCGGCTGGGTCGACTACTTCGCCCGGCGTCCGATCGCGGTCGTCGCAGATCGGTCCTGGGGTTCGCCCGCTGCCGACGTACGACCGTTTCTGGACCGCTACGACCAGGTTGGTGATGCGAGCCCGGGCAGTACGCCGGACCCGGCGGACCTCGAGTCGCAGATCGGTGCGAACACCGGTCTGCTCAGCCAAACCGGCTGGACCGCGATGGCCTCCAGCCAGGAGACCACCGGGGAGGACGGGCGGGCGAGCCGGGCCGCCGACAACGATCCTTATACGCTCTGGCACAGCCGGTACGACGCCGGCCTGCCGCAAAAGCTGAGCGTTGACCTGGGCCGGCCGCAGCGGATCGCCGGCGTCCGGTACATGCCGCGCCAAGACGGCGGCGTCAACGGCATGGCGAAGGACTTCCGCGTTCTGGTGTCGAACGACGGTACGTCTTGGTCAGAAGCGACCCGCGGTCGGTTCGCGCCGGACCGGACCGAGTTCATCGCGCCGTTCCGCGCCACGACCGCACGACACGTGGCACTCGAGGTCATCAGCGAATACGGCCCGCAGAACCGCTTTGCCGCAGGGGCGGAACTGGACGTCGTACGCGCTCGCTGAAAAGACCAGCGCCGGCCGTCCCGGAGGTGGGGTGGCCGGCGCGGTGGCTTAGGTCAGATCGTGGTCAGGGCCTCCTCCTGTGCAGGGGTGGGGATTCGTAGGGTTGCCGCGGCTAGTAGGGCGCCGATGGCGGCGATGATGGCGGCGCCGAGGAAAGCGGCCGAGTAGCCGTTGGTCAAGGCGTCAGGCTTGCCGAGTTGGTCGGCGCCGGCGGCCGCGGCAACCGCGGTCATCGCGGCCAGGCCGAGGGCGGAGCCGATCTGGTAGCTGGTGTTGACGATTCCCGAGGCCAGTCCGCCTTCTTCGGGTCGCGCCGAGGACAACGCGATGCCGAGGCTCGGGATGAACGCGAGGGACATGCCGGCGGCCGCGATCAGCGAGGCGGGCAGTACGTCGACCCAGAACGACCCGGTGGACCGGATCAGCGACAGCGCGGCCAGACCGGCGGTGAGCACGGTCATCCCGATGACGAGCGTGCGCTTCGGCCCGAAGCGAGCGATGAACCGTGGTGCGACCACGATCATGCCGAGCATGATGAACGTTGTCATCGGCAACAAAGCGGAACCACTCGGGAAGGCGCTCAGGCCGAGCACCTGCTGGAGGTAGAGGTTCAGGAAGAACCACATCGGCACCCACGCGGCGCCCAGGAGCAGCTGGGCGATGTTGGCGGCGGCCAGGTTCGGCGCGCGGAAGATCGCGAGGCGCATCAGCGGTTCGGAACGACGCGCCTGCACCCAGACGAACACCGCGAGCAGTACGACGGCGGCGAGCCCGGTCAACAGTGTCTCCGCACTCGTCCACCCGGCCTCTGGCGCTCGCACGATCGCGTAGACGGCGGCGCCGATTCCACCGGTGGCCGTCAGCGCACCGACCAGGTCGATGCTGCCGCGACGCGATGCGACGGCCGGCATGAGCGCCGGAGTGGCCAGGAGTACGGCGATGGCGATCGGCACGTTGAGGTAGAAGACCCACGGCCAGCTGGCGTACTCCGTGATCACGCCGCCCAGGAACACGCCCGCCGTACCGCCTGCTGGTGCCGCGGCGCCGTACAGCGCTAGTGCTTTGGTCAGTTCCTTCGGCTCCGCGCCGAACAGCATCATCAACAGGGTCAACGCGGACGGTGCGATCAGGGCGGCGCCGACGCCTTGGACCGCGCGGCCGGCCAGTTCGAGGCCGACCCCGTTCGCCGCGCCGGCGAGGACTGATCCCGCGAGCAGGACGAGCCAGCCGGTCGAGAAGATCCGGCGTGCGCCGAACAGGTCGGACAGGCGCCCGCCGAGCAGGAGCAGACCGCCGAAGGCGACGACGTAGGCGTTGAACACCCACGAGAGGTCTTGGGGGGTGAAGCCGAGATCCGCCTGTATCTCCGGCAGCGCGACTCCGATGATCGAGGTGTCCATGATGACCATGAACTGGGCGGCGGCGATCAGGCCGAGCGCCCACCAGCGCCGCGAGCCGGTGTTTGTAGTAGTCATTTCAAACCCTTCCATTTCTGATACCCCCTAGGGGTATCTCGGTTCGGGTCAGAACTTAGCACGCTGCGACAGATACGGGAAGGGGGTATAGGAAACCCGGCGTTGTAGGCGCAAACTGACGGTGCGTGATGGGCGTGAGGCGGCAGATATTGACTTGGCTTCATACATATAGGGGGTATATGGTCTCGATGTTCGCAGCACCAACGAAGGGTTCACCGATGACTGACCACGCGCACGCCCACCACGACCAGCACGGCCACGAGGCCCCGGCCGTGGCTGGGCGGGAGCTGACCAAACTCGCCGTTTCGGCGACGCTGCACTGCCTCACCGGCTGCGCCATCGGCGAGGTGCTCGGCATGATCATCGGTACGGCGCTGGGCTGGGGCGACTGGTCGACCATCGGCCTCGCCGTGGTGCTGGCCTTCTTCTTCGGCTACCTGCTCACGATCGGCCCGGTGCTGCGCTCCGGTCTGCCGTTCAAGCAGGCCGTCAAGGTCGCCCTCGCCGCCGACACCGTGTCCATCCTGGTGATGGAGATCGTCGACAATGGGGTCATGCTCGCCGTTCCGGGCGCGATGGAGGCCGGTCTGACCAACGTGCTGTTCTGGGGCAGCCTCGCGTTCGCCCTACTGGTGGCCTTCGTGGTCACCGTCCCCGTCAACCGCTGGCTGATCGGCCGCGGCCGCGGCCACGCCGTGGTCCACCAGTACCACCACTGAGCGACCTAAGGCTCAAGGTCCAGCAGGTTGCCGCCCGGGCCGCTGTGGGGGTCGGTCATCGAGGTCTTCGGATGGTTGCGGTCGAACGCCGGGCTCTCGGACCGGATCCGCGGCAGCTCGGTGAAGTTGTGCCGCGGCGGTGGCGAGCTGGTCGCCCACTCCAGCGACCTGCCCCAGCCCCACGGGTCGTCGACACCGACCAGCGGCGACTTGCGCGACTTGTACACGTTGTAGAGGAATGGCAGCGTCGACACCCCGAGCAGGACCGCTCCGACGCTGGAGATCGCGTTCAGTGTGGTCAGGCCGTCCTCGGCCCTGTACGTCGCGTAGCGGCGCGGCATGCCCTCGACACCGAGCCAGTGCTGCACCAGGAACGTGGTGTGGAAACCGAGGAACAGCAGCCAGAAGTGCAGCCTGCCGAGCCGCTCGTCCAGCATCCGCCCGGTGAACTTCGGCCACCAGAAGTAGAAGCCGGCGAACATCGCGAACACCACCGTGCCGAACACCACGTAGTGGAAGTGGCCGACGACGAAGTAGCTGTCGTTGAGCTGGTAGTCGAGCGCCGGGGAGGCCAGGATGATGCCGGTCAGGCCGCCGAACAAGAAGGTGACGAGAAACCCGATCGACCAGAGCATGGGGGTTTCGAAGGTGAGCGAGCCGCCCCACATCGTGCCGATCCAGTTGAAGAACTTCACCCCGGTCGGCACCGCGATCAGGAAGGTCATGAACGAGAAGAACGGTAGATTCACCGCACCGGTGACGAACATGTGGTGCGCCCAGACCGCCACCGACAGCATGGCGATCGCGAGGGTGGCGAACACCAGCGTGACGTAGCCGAAGACCGGCTTGCGGCTGAACACCGGCAGGATCTCGGTCACGATGCCGAAGAACGGCAGCGCGATGATGTAGACCTCGGGATGGCCGAAGAACCAGAACAGGTGCTGCCACAGGATCGGCCCGCCGTTCGCGGCGTCGAATACCTGGGCGCCGAGTTTGCGGTCGGCTTCGAGCATCAGCAGGGTGGCCCCGAATACCGGGAAGGCGATGAGTGCCAGGATCGACGTGGCCAGGACGTTCCAGGTGAAGATCGGCATCCGGAACATCGTCATACCCGGCGCACGCATCGTGATGATGGTGGTGACGAAGTTGACCGCACCCAGAATCGTGCCGAGCCCAGCCATCCACAGACCCATGATCCACAGGTCCGCGCCGACTCCAGGCGAGCGCGTTTCGGTCGAGAGCGGTGTGTAGCCGGTCCAGCCGAAGTCCGCGGCACCGCCGGGCGTGATGAAGCCGCTCAGGGTGATCAGGCCGCCGAACAGGAACAACCAGTAGCTGAACATGTTCAGCCGCGGGAAGGCGACATCCGGCGCGCCGATCTGGAGCGGCATGATCTCGTTCGCGAAGCCGACGAACAGCGGGGTCGCGAACAGCAGCAGCATGATCGTGCCGTGCATCGTGAAGAGCTGGTTGTAAACCTCTTCGTTCACGATCTGCAGGCCCGGCCTGGCCAGCTCGGCGCGGATCAGCAGCGCCATCACGCCGCCGATCAGGAAGAAGGCGAACGAGGTTAGCAGGTAGAGGTGACCGATCAGCTTGTGGTCGGTCGTGGTCAGCCACTTGACCACGAGCGCGCCCTTACTTCGCCGCCCCACGTCCCTCGCCTGCACGGTTACGCTGCGTTCGGCGATGTCGACCATCGGCCGCTCCCTGGTGAGGTCAGCCGTTGTCGGCTGAGCCATTCCGCGGCCGGTGCTGCCGGCGACGGATCATGACGAGTCCCATCAGCAGCAAGAGTACGCCGGGTACGCCGGCCGCGATCGGCACCAGTCCGCTGGCGTCGAGAGTGCGTTCGGCGGCGACATCGAGCCGGAGCGACTTGCTCGCGATGACCGTGCCGGCGGCCTCCGAGGACGTGATCGCCACGTAGACGATGAACCGGCCGCTGTTCACGACCTGCATCTCCCACTCCAGCGTTTCCGCCTCACCGGCGCCGATCGGGTCCAGGTACTGCGTCCGCTCGCCGGACCAGTCCTCGGGGTCGACGTAGACGCCAGGGTCGACGGCGAGCACGTTGAGGTGGGCGATCGCGCCGCTGACCTCCTGCCCGCCCGGGTTGCGCACGGTCGAGGTGAAGGTCAGGCTCCGGCCGAGCGCGAGCGAGGCCTGGGTCTTGTCCAGTTCGACGGTCACCACGTCGACATCCAGCGAGGTCGCGCGGCCCGGGTCTGCCGAAGCCACTCCGGGCAGTACGACGGCGGCCAGGGTCGCGAAGCAGGTCGCCACAATCGCGTAGGTCCTGGTCATTCCCGGCCTCCGAGTCTGAGCCTGCCCGCGACGGCGATGGCCAGCACCAGTAAGACTCCGGCGACGATCGCGGGACCGAGCAGCCAATGACCTTCCTGGGCGAAGGTACGGGCATTGATGATCACCTTGCCGAGGTAGCGCAGGCCGGCGGTGAACGGGTCGGTGCGCTGGAGCAGATCCCCGAACCAGCCGCGTTGTGCCGAGCTCGGCATCTGGGTGGGTGCGAACAACGCGAGCAAGGTGAAGACGCTGACCGACAGGCTGATCCGGTTCGAACCGGCGAACGTGCTGATCAGCAGGCCGAGAGCGACCATCGTCAGCGCGAGCAGGCTGCCCACCAGGAGTCCGTTCAGCAGCGAGGTCCGGACCACGCCGACGCCGCGGCCGAGATACCAGAGGTACGGCACCGAGATCACGAACGCCGCGAACCACAGCGACAGCGCGGCGATTCCCTTGCCGAGGGCAAGCGATCGGCGGGAGATCGGGGCCAGCAGCAACGATTCGAGGGTGCCACGCTCGCGCTCGCCGCTGAACGCGTCCGCGGCGGCCAGCAGCGTGAGCAGGACGCCGATCGCCACCGCCACCTGCAGGGTGAGGGCGACGGACTCGCGCTGTTCGAGGAAGTTGAGTGCCTCGTTGGTGGCGGTGAGATAGGTGGTCACACTGAGCACGACCGAATAGGCGAACAGCAGGATCAGCGCACGTCCGCCCAGCCAGAGGTCACGGATCTCCCGGTCGGCGACGACCAGCCAGGACGGGCGCCCCGCGCGGGCTACCGGTCCGGCGGTCGCAGGTTCGGCTTCGACGGTCATCAGACCTCCTCGGTGACAGCGAGGAAGGCGTCGCTGAGCCGGCCACCCGCCAAGGTGAACCCGAGCACCGGTACGCCGGCTTCGAGCAGGCTCTTCATCGCCTGGGTGGCGGCGGCTTCGAGCTCGAGCCCGGCGGGCATGCTCAGTTCCAGCTCGCCCAGCGGACCGCCGCCGTTCGACGCCGCGTGCACCTCGGTGCGGGCCAGGGCGGCCAGGGCCCGGTCGAGCAGCTCGGGCGGGACCTTCACGTGCCCGTGCCGTGGCGCGGCCGCCTGCCGAACCACCTCGGCGACGGTGCCTTCGGCAACGACCTTGCCGCGGTTGAGGATCACGACGCGGTCGCACACCTGTTCGACGTCGGCCAGCACGTGGGTGCTGAGGAAGACCGTCGAGCCGCGCTCGCGGGCGATCCGGCCGATCAGGTTGAGCATCTGGGCCTGGCCCATCGGGTCGAGGCCGAGCGTGGGCTCGTCGAGGAAGACGACGTCCGGGTCGTTGACCAGGGCACGCGCGATCCCGAGTCGTTGCCGCATTCCCCTGCTATAGCTGGAGATGAGCGCCCGCCCGCGATCCGCCAGGCCGACATCCGCGAGCAGCCGTCGGGTCGTGTCCCGGGCGTCGGCGCGACTCCGGCCGAACAACTCGGCGTGGTAGCGCAGCCATTCCTCCCCGGATTGGCCGAGTGGATAGCCCGCGCTCTCCGGCAGCACGCCGACCCGCCGGCGGATCGCGGTCGGCCTGGTGTGCGGTACGCCGGCGACCGTGAACGACCCGCTGTCGGGCGGCAGGATCGTGGTCAGGATCCGGATCGCGGTCGTCTTGCCGGCACCGTTGGGCCCGAGAAAGCCCAGCACCGTGCCGGCCGCGACGCGCAGATCCAGCGACTCCACGGCCACCAGCCGCCCGTACGTCTTCCGCAATCCGCTCGCTTCGAGTGCGATCTCGCCGGATCTGTCCGCAGGCATGGTCAATTGCCTCGCTCTGGCCGTGAACCCCGTAATGCCCCCATAACGCCCCCTCATCAAGCGCACCGGGGCGTCGTACGCAGAACAGGCCCGCACTGCCGCCCATGCGCTATGCGGTCAGAGTGCGCCGGATAGTGGCGGTTCGGCAAGAGGGTGCGCCGAAATTGATTGCGGAGTGAAACCTCCGAGCCACTTCTCAGGACGGGCCTGGCGCGCGACACTCGGCTCACGGGCATCTGACCGGGGAACAGGCCACCGGCCTGCGATCGGGTGCCGAGGGGGGTAAGAGATGCGCAGAATACGCATCGGCTACGCGTTCGCCCTGACCGCAGGTCTGGCCGGCCCGTTGGCCCTGGTGGCTTGTTCGTCCGGTGATTCGTCCGGGGTCCAGGCACCGAGCCAGACGACGGTCACACCGAGTAGCCGACCGGACGCGAGCCCGAGTGCGACGCCGACGACCACACCGCCGGCGACAACCAATACGCCGACCGGGAAGCCCAGCACACCGGGCAAGCAACCAGAGACCGGCCCGGAGCCTGGGTACGACCGGTCCGCGTTCTCGCGCCCGACCATGTTCACGAACAAGTGGTTCCCGCTGCGGCCGGGGACGCGGCTGAACTACCGGGGGCAGACGATCGAAGACGGTGAAGCCATCCCGCACACCGTGACCTTCATCGTCACCGACCTCACCAAGGTCATCGACGGTGTCCGCAACGTGGTGCTCTGGGAGCGGGACTACCGGGAGGGCGTGCTGGAGGAGGCCGAGCTGGCGTTCTTCGCCCAGGCCGACGGCGGCGACGTCTGGCACTTCGGCCAGTATCCCGAGGTGTACGAGGGGGGCCAGCTCACCGAGGTGCCGGCCTGGATCCACGGGGTCGAGGGCGCGCGGGCCGGTATCACCATCAAGGCGAAGCCACAGCTCGGCGGCCGCAGCTACTCGCAGGGCTGGGGTCCGGCGGTCGGCTGGTCTGACCGAGCTGAAGTGTTCAAGACGAACCAGAAGACCTGCGTCAAGGCGGGCTGCTTCCAGGGTGTCCTGGTCACGGACGAGACCAGCGCGGACGAGCCGGGCGCGCACCAGCTGAAGTACTACGCGGCCGGCATCGGCAACGTCCGGGTCGGGTTCTACGGCAACGATCCGACCAAGGAAACGCTCGAACTGGTCAGCGTGCAACGCCTGAGCAAGGCCGGTCTCGCCGAGGCCCGGGCCGCCGCGTTGAGTCTGGAGAAGCGCGCGTACCGGTACAGCAAGGATGTTTATGGCCGGACCGCGCCGATGAAGTGAGTCCGGAGAAACCGTGCGCATCCTGGTGGTCGAAGACGAGCGGCGACTTGCGCGCGCGATCGGCCACGGGCTGGAGGACCATGGGTTCGCCGTCGAGCTGGCGCACGACGGCGACACCGGGTTGTGGCTTGCCCGGGAGCAGGAGTTCGACGCGATCGTGCTCGACCTCATGCTGCCCGGGCTGCCGGGGTACGAGGTGTGCAAGCGATTGCGGGCCGAGGGTTGCTGGACGCCGATCCTGATTCTCACCGCCAGGGACAGCGACGACGCCGAAGCCCGCGGACTCGATCTCGGCGCCGACGACTTCCTCCGCAAGCCGTTCTCGTACCAGGTGCTGATCGCCCGGCTGAACGCCCTGCTGCGCCGTGGCGCTCCGGCCCGGCCGGCGAAGCTGCTGGTCGATGATCTGGAACTCGATCCCGCGCGACGCACAGTGCGGCGCGGAACGGCTTCGATCGAGCTGACCCGTCGGGAGTTCTCGCTGCTGGAGTACCTGATGCGCAACATCGGCCAGACCCGGTCGAAGGCCGAGATCCTCGATCACGTCTGGGGAGCAGATTTCGACCGGGAGCCGAACGTCGTCGAGGTGTACGTCGGCTACCTGCGCCGCAAGATCGACCAGCCGTTCGGTACCGACACCATCCAGACGATCCGCGGCCACGGCTACCTGGTCGGCTCCGATGGCTGATCGACCGTCCCGGCGGCGGACTCCGTCACTGCGGACCCGAATGGTGCTGATCGCCGCCGCGACGACGGCCGTGGTGCTGATGGCCGGGGCCGCGGCGCTCGTACTGACCCTGCGGGTGGTGATGATCGACGAGGCCATGGACGCCAGCCGGCTGCGGGCCCGTGACCTCGGCGCACTCGCCGCCGGCAACGCGCTACCGCCTGCACTGCCCATCGGCCATGATTCCGACCTGGTGCAGATCGTCGCCGCCGACGGCCGCGTGCTCGGCGCGAGCGCGAACATCGCCGGCCGGCCGGCCCTCGAACTGCCCCGCGAGTCACCTGGGTCTACCCGGGAGGTCAGGGTGGCCAGTCTGCCGCTGGCCGATTCGGGCGAATACGGGATCGTTGCCCAGGGCATCAGTACGCCGTCCGGTCCGGCCACCGTCTACGTCGCGGTCTCGATCGAGGAGGTCGACGAGATCGTTGTTCTGGTTGGCGAGATCAGCGTCGCCGGGATTCCGATCCTGGTCCTGCTGCTGTCCGTCGCGATGTGGAGAGTGCTCGGCCGGACTCTCACGCCGGTCGAGACGATCCGCCAGGAGGCCGACGCGATCAGCGGCCGGCACTTGGACCGGCGGGTTTCCGAACCGCCGCAGTACGACGAGATCGGCCGCCTCGCGCGCACGGTGAACGCGATGCTCGGCCGCCTGCAGGACAGCGCCGAACGCCAGCGCAGGTTCGTCGCCGACACCGCGCACGAGTTGCGCAGCCCGATCGCCAGCCTGCGGACCCAGCTCGAGACCGCCCGGGCCAGCCGTCGTCCGGTCGACTGGTCGAGGGTCAGCGCGGATCTGCTCGACGAGACCGTCCGGATGCAGCACCTCGCCGAGCAACTCTTGCTGCTGGCCCGTGCCGACGCCGGAACCCTGGGACGGACGCGAACCGCGGTCGACCTGGACGACGTGATCGATATCGCCGTCGGTCATCTGGCCGCGAGCGGTCCGGCGCGGGTGGACCGCCAGGGCGTCGAGCCCGTGCAGGTGAGCGGCAACGCGCTGCTGCTGGAGCAACTCGTGCGCAACCTCGTCGACAACGCGGTCGCTCATGCGGCCGGGGAGGTCCGCGTCGGCCTGTCCGTTGTGGACGATGAGGCGGTGCTGACCGTGGACGACGACGGTCCCGGCGTACCGAGGGAGCGCCGGCAGGAGATCTTCGAACGCTTCACCCGACTGGACGGCGCCCGTGATCGCGACCACGGCGGCGCCGGCCTCGGACTGGCCATCGTCGCGGACATCGTCAAAGCGCATGGCGGCGTGGTCGAGATCGGCGACGCACCACTCGGCGGCGCCCGGTTCGAGGTACGGCTGCCGGTTGCGGATGCGCAGTATGCACCACGGTTGCCAAGAAAGTCCTGAGAACCGGCGCGTAGACAGGACCGGTCCTCGGCCTTACTCTCCGAATAAGGGGCTCACGTAGGCGGTATCAAGCTACGTGGGATTGATATGTGGGGGATGCGATCCGGGGGGATTCCGGTGCGCCGCGTCGTTGGATGCGCACGCCCACCCGCGCTCGCCTCCTGTGGGGGAGGGCCGACAGTCATGAATTGGATCGTATCTTCGAGCCTGAAATTCCAGCGGCTGATCATCGCCGTAGTGCTGGGACTGATCGTCCTCGGCATCGTCCAGATCGGCCAGTCCCGGGTGGATGCGCTGCCCGAGTTCACGCCGACGACGGTCGAGGTCCAGACCGAGGCGCCGGGGTTGTCGGCCGAAGAGGTCGAGCAGATGGTCACCGTCCCGCTGGAGCAGGATCTGCTGGCCGGCGTGGCGTTCCTGGACCGGATCGAGTCGGTGTCGATGCCCGGCCTGTCCTCGGTCGTGATGACGTTCGAGCCGGGCACGAAGCTGCTGGCCGCGCGGCAGGTCGTCCAGGAACGGCTGTCTCAGGCAACCGCCGTGGCGGGACTGCCACAAGTGTCGAAACTGCCGCAGATGATCCAGCCACTGTCGTCCACCAGCCGGCTGTCGATGATCAAGATCTCCTCCGACTCACTGACCCCGATCGACCAGTCCGTGCTCGCCCGCTGGGTGATCACGCCGCGACTGATGTCGGTGCCCGGTGTCGCCCACGTCAGCGTCTGGGGTTTCCGAGACCGGCAGCTCCAGGTTCTCGTCGATCCCCAGCAGTTGCGGCAGCACCGCACGACGCTGGCCGACGTCATCGAGACCACCGGTAACGCGCTCGAGGTGTCGCCGCTGTCCTTCCTGGAGGCGTCCACGCCCGGGACCGGCGGGTTCATCGACACCGTGAATCAGCGGCTCGGCATTTTCCACGAGCAGACGATCAAGACCGCCGCCGAGCTGGCCCAGGTCCCGCTGGAGAGTTCCGCCGGGAAGCCGACCTCCAAGACCCTGGGCCAGGTGGCGCAGGTGGTCGAGAACCACCAGCCACTGATCGGTGACTCCATCTGCCCGGGCGGCGAGGCATGTCAGTTCCTCGTGGTGGAGAAGTTCCCTGGCGCCAACACCGTTCAGGTGACCAAGGACGTCGAGGCCGCCCTGGACGCGATGCGGCCGGGTCTCGTCGGTCTGAATATCGATACGTCGCTGTACCGGCCGGCGTCCTTCATCGAGTCGTCCTTCAACGATCTGCAATGGGCGCTGCTGATCGGCGGAGTGCTCCTGCTGCTGCTGATCGTCCTGCTCTTCTGGGACTGGCGCCGGGCCGTGGTGGCCTTGGTGGCGATCCCGGTGCCGCTGGCCGTGGTGGCCGTGGTGCTGTCTCTGCGGGATGCGCCGATCAACTTCATGGTCGTGGCCGGGCTCGTGCTCGGTCTCACCGCGATCGTCGGCGACGCGATGACCGACTCACATGGTCTCGCTGCCCGGCTTCGTGAACGCCGTGAGAAGAACGGCGGGTCGGCCGCACTCGCGGTGGTGAGTGAGTCCGCCGCGATGCGCAGTGGAATCCTCTATGCGGTCCTGATCGTGGTCGCCGCAACCGTGCCGTTCTACTTCCTGGAGGGCGAAGGCGGTGCGTTCTTGCCGCCGATCGTGCTCTCCTACCTGCTCGCCGTCGCCGCGTCGATGCTGGTGGCGCTGACGCTGACGCCGGTGGTCGCACTGATGCTCTTGTCCAATAGCGAACCCCGGCAGTCCGCGCTTTCCCGCCGACTTGGCAGCGGCTATCAGCGCCGGGCGAATGACCTGGTCGGCGGCACGCGCGCTGCCCTGATCGTGGCCGGGGTCCTGGCCTTGATCGGTTTGATCGCCTTGCCCTTCCTGAATGCTTCGCTGCGGCCGGCGCTCAAGGAACGCGACGTTCTGGTTCATATCGAGGCGCCGCCCGGTACGTCGCTGCCGAAGATGACCGAGCTCACCCGGCAGGCGGTTCAGCAGCTCGGCTCGGTGTCAGGGGTCGTCAACGTCGGCGGCCAGGTCGGCCGGGCGGTCGCTTCGGACCAGATCGTCAACGTCAACGCGGGCGAGATCTGGGCCAAGATCGGCCCGGACGCCGATTACGACAAGACCCTGAGCTCGATCCGGAGCACGGTCCGCGGCCTGTCCGGGGTGACGACCGACGTACTCACCTATTCGGACGAGCGCGTCACTGACGTCCTCGGCCGGTCCAGCGAGGACCTGGTCGTCCGGGTCTACGGCGAGAACCCCGAGCACCTGAGCAACAAGGCGGACGAGATCCGTGCCCTGCTGACGGGAGTCGACGGCGTGGCCACGGTGAACGTCGACCGCGCGCTCGACGAACCCACCGCGCAGGTCCAGGTCGACCTTGCTCGCGCCCAGGCGGCCGGCATCAAACCCGGTGACGTACGCCGGGCCGCGACCGCACTGATGGGTGGTCTGACGGTCGGCAGCCTGTTCGATCAGCAGAAGGTGTTCGACGTCGTGGTCTGGGGCAAGCCGGAGATCCGGCAGAACGCGACCGATGTCGCGGAGCTCCTGATCGACACGCCGTTCGGCAGTCACGTCCGGCTCGGTGACGTGGCGAAGGTCGAGGTCGTGCCGAACCCGACCGTGATCCGGCACGAGGCCGTCGCGCCGTACCTCGACGTGATCGCCGACGTGGCCGGGCGGGATATCAGCGCGGTCGCAAGCGACGTCAGCGACCGGCTCGCGCAGGTGCAGTTCCCGCTGGAGCATCACGCCGAACTACTCGGCGGATATCAAGAACAGCAGTCCAGCCAGTCGCAAATGATCGCGGTGATCATCGCCGCGGTGATCGCGGTGGCCCTGCTGCTGCAGGCCGCCGTCGGCAGCTGGCGGCTCGCGCTGATCGCGTTCCTGGCTTTGCCCTTGTCCTTGGTCGGTGGCTTCGCCGCGGTCATCCTGACCGGCCGGACGTTCAGTCTCGGCTCGATCGCCGGGCTGGTCGGTGTGCTCGGGATCGCCGCGCGGACGGTGATCCTGCTGCTCCGGAGATACCAGCGCCTGCAGCGGGACGACGGGATGAAGTCCGGTCCAGGCCTCGTCGTCACCGGCACCAGACAGGCCATGGCGCCGGCCCTGATGTCGATGCTGGCGGTGATCGTGCTGCTCGCGCCGATCGTTGTGGTCGGCGGTGGACCCGGTTTCGAGATCGTGCACGCGATGGCGGTCGTACTGGTCGGCGGCTTGCTGACCACGGCGGCGGTCACCCTGTACGTCGTACCGGTCGTCTATCTGGGGTTCGGCTCGACCGAGGAGCAGGATTTGTGGGCCGACGAACCGGTGTCGTCAGAAGCCGAGGAGACTCCAGCCCCGGCCCCGCAAGAGGCAGAGGCAGGAGCGGGGGCCTGATGATGCCCAGGAAGCGTGAGTTCGGCGCGGCGCTGGCCGCCGTACTGCTCGTCTCCTCCTGCGGCGGGGCGGTGACGGACAAGTACGCCGTCGGTCACGAACCCGCCCACGTCGAGGAGGTGGCCGGTGGCCTTCCGCGGATCGTGCTGGAAGAGGCGGCGGTGAAGCGGCTCGCCATCGAAACCGTACCGGTGGTGAAGTCGGCGAATGTGCTGGTCGTCCCGTCGGCAGCGGTGTTCGTGGATCCGAAGGGGCATTGGTGGGTCTATACGAACCCGGAGCCCGGAGTGTTCGTCAGGCATGAGATCAAGATCCAGCGACAGGCCGGCGATCTCGCCTACCTGCTGAGCGGTCCGGCCGTTGGAACCAAGGTGGCCACCGTCGGTGTGCCGTCGCTGTACGGCGTCGAAGAAGAGATCGGTCACTGAAAGGGGGCAGTGCCGTGATGCGTTTGATCGTGGCTTCGAGTCTTAGATTCCGGTTCCTCGTGGTGGCCTTGACCGCGTTCCTGATGTTCTTCGGCGCCCAGCAGTTGGGTAAGTCAGCCGTCGACGTCTTTCCCGAGTTCGCGCCACCGAAGGTGGAGGTGCACACGCTGGCCGTCGGGTTGGGACCGACCGAGGTCGAAGAGCTGATCACGGTTCCGATGGAGCAGTCGCTGAACGCGATTCCCGGTGTCAGCACCGTCCGGTCCCGTTCGGTCGAGCAACTGTCGCAGGTCGTGCTGCTCTTCGAGGAGGGCACCGATCTGCTGACCGCCCGTCAGCACGTCGCGGAGCGGATCGCGGCGATCACGCCGACGCTGCCGACGTGGGCGGCGCCACCCGTCATGCTCCAGCCGCTGTCGGCCACCAGCCGGGTGCTGAAGATCGGCCTGTCGTCCACCGATCCGAACCTGGACATGATGGACCTGTCGATGACGGCGTACTGGAAGATCCGGTCCCGGCTGCTCCAGGTGCCCGGTGTCGCCAACGTGCCGATCTGGGGCGAACGCCTGGAGATGCTCCAGGTGCAGGCCGACCCGGAACGCATGGCCAAGCAGAAGGTCACCCTGGAACGGGTGATGACGACGACGGCGAACGCGCTGGACGCCGGTCTGCAGCGGTACGCCGACGGCAACTTCATCGGGCGCGGCGGCTTCGTCGACACTTCGACCGGACGGATCGGGATCCGGCACGTCACGCCGATCGTGACCCACGACAATCTGGCCGACCTGCCGATCCAGACCCTCGACGGCCGGCAGATCCGGCTCCGCGACGTGGCCACCCTGGTCCGGGATCACCAGCCGCTGATCGGTGACGCGGTCATCAACGAGGGCGACGGCCTGATGCTGATCGTCGAGAAGTTGCCGTGGGCAAACACACTGGACGTCACCAGGGGAGTCGAGGAGGCACTCGCGGAGCTGAGTCCTGGTCTGCAGGGCATCGCCGTCGATTCCGCGATCTTCCGGCCCGCGACGTTCATCGAGGAAGCGATCGACAACCTGACCACGTCGCTGATCCTCGGCGCGCTGCTGATGATCCTGATGCTCGCCCTGTTCCTGTACTCCTGGCGGACCGCGCTCATCAGTGTTGTCACCATCCCGCTGTCGCTGCTGGCCGCGCTGCTCGTGCTGGACATCCGCGGTGCCACGATCAACACGATGGTGCTCGCCGGGTTCGTGATAGCCCTCGGCGACGTCGTCGACGACGCGATCATCGGCATCGAGAACATCGTCCGGCGACTGCGCCAGCATCGCGCCGAAGGCAGCGGCAAGTCGACCGCCAAGATCATCCTGGAGGCGTCGCTGGAGGTCCGGGGCGCGATCGTCTACGCGACCATCATCGAGATCGTCGCAATCGCCCCCATCTTCCTGCTCGCGGGGCTGTCCGGGGCGTTCTTCCGGCCCTTGGCCGTGGCGTACGCGCTCGCTCTGGGCGCGTCGATGCTGGTCGCGCTGACGGTCACACCCGCGCTGGCGCTGATCTTCTTCCGTAACCCGAAGTCGCTGGCGCACCGCGAGTCGCCGCTCGTGCCGCCGATGAAACGTGGCTACGAGTGGATGCTCATCCGGCTGGTGAAGCGGCCGCGTCGCGCGTACGTCGCGGTCGCTCTCACCACCGCCTGCGGACTCGTGGTCCTGCCACTGCTCGGGCAGTCCCTGCTCCCGAACTTCAAGGAACGCGACTTCCTGATGCACTGGCTCGGTAAGCCCGACATCTCCCTGCAGGAAGAGGTCCGGACGACGAAGCAGGTGAACGCCGAACTCCTCACCATCCCCGGAGTGCGCAACGCCGGCTCGCACATCGGGAACGCGTTCTTCGGTGATGAGCCTCATGGCGTTTACTTCGGCGAGAACTGGATCAGCGTCGACAAGTCGGTCGACTACGACGAGACCGTGAACAGCGTCCACGGCGTCGTCGACGGCTACCCCGGCGTGTTCCGCGACGTACTGACCTATCTGAAGGAACGGATCCGGGAGGTCCTGACCGGGACCAGCGACCCGATCACGATCCGGATCTTCGGCAACGACCTGGAGACCCTCCGGGCGAAGGCCGAGGAGATCAACAAGATCGTCGGTGAGGTCCCCGGCGTCGGCGATCACACCGCCGACTTCCAGGACGCCATTCCGCAGGTCCGGGTCGAGGTCGATATCCAGGCCGCGAAGCAGCACGGTCTCAAGCCCGGCGATGTCCGGCGCGCGGCCGCCTGGCTGATGGCCGGCGAGGAAGCCGGTGACGTCTACACGGCCGGCCGGGCGTACGACGTCCAGCTGTGGACCGCGCCGGAGAAGCGGCGCAGCATCACTGATCTGCAGAACCTGCAGATCGACCGGCCCGGTGGCGGCCATGTGGCACTGCGGGAGATCGCCGACATCAGCATCGTGTCCGTGCCGAACGTGGTCCAGCACGAGGACATGTTCCGCAACATCGACGTGGGCGCCGAGCTCGACGGGTCCCGTGACCTCGGGTCCGTGGTCAAGGACATCGAACAGCGGCTCGACCAGGTGGAGATGCCGCTGGAGTTCCGCGCGGAGATGCTCGGCGAGTACACCGAACGACAGGCGGCCCAGCAGCGGCTGCTGATCTTCGCGATCGCCGCGGCGATCGGGATCCTGCTGCTGTTGCAGGCGTCCTATCGGAGCTGGCGGTTGGCGATCTTGACGTTCGTGACGCTGCCGATCGCGCTGGTCGGCGGGCTGATCGCGGCGTACCTGGGGTCGAAGGTGATCACGCTGGGTTCGCTGGTCGGGTTCCTGACCGTGTTCGGGATCGTGGCACGCAACGGGATCATGCTAATCAGTCACTGCAAGCATCTGGAGGAGGAAGAGGGGTTGCCGTTCGGGCCCGAACTGGTGCTTCAGGGCGCGAAGGAACGGCTGGTGCCGATCATGATGACGGTGCTGACCACCGGGCTCGCGTTGATCCCGCTGCTGGTGACCGGGTCGATCCCGGGCCAGGAGATCGAGCACCCGATGGCGGTGGTCATTCTCGGCGGCCTGATCACGGCGACGCTGCTCAACCTTCTGGTGGTGCCTGCCCTCTACCTGAGGTTCGCGAGGAAGCGTCAGGCGCATCCGGAGGCAGCGGCTGCTTGAGCCACGAGTAGAGCAGCGCCCAGTCGGCGGCTTCAGCCCGCCGGCGGGCGCTGCTGGCACGTGCCTGCGCGAGTCCGCAGACGACGGCGATCACGATCAGGGCGAGGGCATCGATAGCCAGGATCCACGGCAGCAGATTCATTGGTCACACCTCGGCTCTCCTCCCCCCAGGGTGGCGAGCGGTCACTTTCATGATGCCCGCCCGTCGCTGAGAGACCGCTGAGTGCTACTAGTGCACCTGGAATTCCCAGAGGGAGTAGCCGTACTGGGTGCCGCGTTGGATGCCGCGTAGCCGCACGAAGCGGGTGGTGGTCGGGGTGAAGTCGATCGCCTCGATCCCGCCCGATCCGTTGGTGGTCGAGTACACGTCGCGCCAGGTGGTGCCGTCGTCGGAGACCTGGATCGCGTACGACTTTCCGTACGCCACCTCCCAGTGCATCGTCACCCCGCTGACCGTTGCCGGCGCGCCCAGATCCACCTGGAACCACTGGTCGTCGGTGCGATCGGATCCCCAGCGGGTGGAGAAATCGCCGTCGACGGCCTGTCCGGCGATGGCGGCGCCCGTCGACGCGGTCGCGGGTTTGCCCAGGGCAAGGTTCGGACGGGGCTGCGGTTCCGGGTCCTGTACGGGCGTGATGACGACGTTCGAGTAGTTGGCGCTGCTGAGGATGTTCATCGCCGTCAGCGTGGTGGCCGGAGTCGTTGCCCCCGGCATCGTTACCCGGTCGAACTGGATGTTGCTGAAGGCCGCGGCCGCGTCGTACCCCTTGAGAACGGCATAGCTCTTGCCTTTGTCGCGAACGGTGATGTTGCTGACGACAACGTTCTGGACGGGTCCGGCGCCGAGGCCGGGATTCTCGATGATGAAACGGAACCAGGTCTGATCGTTGACCAGTTTCACCCCGATCCGTTCCACGTCGATGTTCTCGAACCGTACGTTCTTGACCAGGGCCGAGCCGTACCGGTGGTGGATGCCGATTCCGATCGCCGCGTCGTACACGACACCATCACGGAACACGACGTTGCTCTGTGGCTGCAGGGTGCCCTGGCCGATCTTGAAGCCGTAGCACCTGGTCCACGAGATCAGGTCCTCGAACAGTACGTTCTGCACGGGCTGCGGCGCGCCGGGCCAAGGCAGCGCGATATCGGTGTCCTCGCGCCACGCCTTGGTGGTCCACGGATCGTCCAGGCTGATCCCGATCCCGTGCCGGACCACGACGTTCTGCGACTCGTTCACGTCGATGCCGTCGTTCTCGCCCATGTCGAGCCGGTTGAAGATCTTCACGTTGGTGAAGGTGAGGTTCTTCGACCGCGCGGTGACGATCGCCCAGGCGCCGGACTCGCGCACGATCAATCCGTCGAAGGAGAAGTCCTTGGTCGCGATCGGCACCAGGATGTTCGCGGCGAAGTTGTACCTGCGGATGGCCGCGTCGCCGTTGCCGTCCAGCGTTCCGCGGCCGAAGACGCGGATGTTCTTGGAGCCGAACTCGGTGGAGATCCACCAGGTGATGTCGCGGTTCTGCGAGTTCTTGTGCCAGTGCTTGGTGTAGTCCGCCGGGTTGCCGGTGAAGCGGAACACCGCGCCAGGCTCGAGATAGAGCGACACGTTGCTCTTGAGGACGACGTTGCCGACCAGGTAGACGCCCGCCGGTACGTAGACGGTGCCACCTCCGGCCGCGGTCGCGTCATCGACAGCCCGTTGAACGGCAGTTGTGGAAAGCGCCGAGCCGGTGGCGTCAGCGCCGTACGTCATGACGTTGTGGTTGCCTGGTCCGGAGCTGGCCGGTTTGTCGGTCTCGGCCGGGTCCGCCGCGATCACCAGGTCCGGGCGGCCGTCGAGCTTCACGATCACGTACTCGTCGTTCGGGATGGTGAACGTCAGCGTCGGGCCGGACACGCTGCCCTGCAGGCCGAGCTTGCGTGGCGAGATCGTGTACGCGCCGATGTTCGTGTTGTTCAGCTTCCGTACGGCGATCGTGGCCGGCCCTGATCCCATCGAGAAGTGCGCGTAGTCGTAGCCGGGATAGTCGACCACGTCGATCCGTTGACCGTTGACGGTCAGCTCGTAGTCGGGGGAGCGCTGGTAGATCGACGGCTGCGCGTACGCGTCGATCCGCGCAGGAGCAACCTCCTCGGCGTGGGCGGTGGGCACGACACCTCCGAGGGCGATGAGTACCGGTATCAGGGCAGCACGAATCAGACGGTGGAACATGGGCGGTCCCTTCCAGAGGGCTTTAGCGGATACCTTCCGAACGCAACAAGGTGGCGAGTCGCTGGACGTGGTCGCGGATGATCGCGGCCACCCGCGCCACCTCCGCGTCGGTGCACTGGTCGATCGGGATGGAACAGCTGATCGCGTCGGTGGCCGGGATCCGGTACGGCACCGGTACGCCGACGCAGCCGAGGCCGAGCGTGTTCTGCTCGCGCTCGAACGCGTACCCGCGACGCCTCGTGTCCTCCAGCTCGTCGGCCAGCGCCGCGTGCGAGGTGACCGTGTTCGCGGTGAGCGCGGGCAGGGGATCGGACGGTAGCTCGAGCGACACCTCGGTAGTGGTCAGCTCGGCGAGCAACGCCTTGCCCAGCGAGGTCGCGTGCGCGGGAAGTTGCCGGCCGACCCGGCTGGTCGCACGATGCGGAGCCGTCTCCTCCCGGGTCGCCAGGTAGATCACGCTGGCGCCGTCCAGCCGCGCGTAGTGCGACGTGTAGCCGGTCTCCTCGCGGATCAGCTCCAGCGTCCGGATCCCGTGTGGCAGCGCCGGATCGCGGTCCAGGTACGCCGTACCGACGAGCAGCGCGCGGGACCCGATCCCGACCATCGCGCCTTCGTTGGTGGACTCGATCCAGCCCATCGCGATCATCGTGTGCAGCAGTTGGTGCAGGCTCGACCGCGGGTAGCCGGTCTCCTTGTGCAGCTCGGTCACCGACAGCGGCCCGCGGGCGTCGCCGAGCACCTCGAGAATCCGCAGCGCCCGCTCGGCCGACTTGACCAGCCGGATCTCGTCGATGCTCACCACCCGAACCTCCTGATTGACCGAATCCGGTCGTCCGTACGTTGCGGCACGTTTCGGCGCGTTGACAGATACATGAACAAGCTAATACGTTTCAAATCGTTCCGCCAGTATGTACCGCATTCACATATGTGAATCGAAGAGATGAGGGTTGACGATGAGGATTTCGCCGGCGAAGAGGGCGGCAGCCGCCCTGTCCGCGATGGTCCTGGTCGGCTTACTGAGCGCCTGCGGGGGCGACGATGGCGACAGCGCCGGCAGCAGCAGTGAACCGCTGGAGGTCTGGTCGCGCAGCTCGCCCGACCCGGCGAAGACGTATCAGGAGATCATGGCGGCCTTCACGAAGAAGACCGGGATCAAGGTCGACTACAAGGGCGTGATCGAGCTCGACACCCAGCTGCAGGCGCGCGCCTCGTCGAAGGACCTGCCGGACGTCTGGATCAACGACGCCTATCTGCTCGGCTCGTACCAGTCGCACGGCTACGTGACCAAGGTCGAGAAGGGCGATATCGCCGGCGGCGACCAGATCCCGGACGAGACCTGGGCCCAGAATCAGGCAGTCGATGGGCAGATCTACGGCGTGCCGTTCTCCCGGCAGACCTTCGGCACCCTGGTGAGGTCGGACTGGCGCAAGAAGCTTGGTCTGCCGCAGCCGAAGACCTGGGACGAGTTGGCCGCGTTGGCGAACGCGTTCGCGACCAAGGACCCGGACGGCAACGGCAAGGCCGACACCTACGGGATGGTCGTCCCGGGCTCGAGCAAGAAGGGCTACATCGGCTGGTGGGCGTCGTCGTACATCTGGCAGGCCGGTGGCGGCATCGTCGAGAAGTCCGGTGAAGCCAAGTACAAGTCGGTGATCAACTCCCCGCAGACCAAGACAGCGCTGGAGTGGATCCGCAAGCAGTTCTGTACGCCGGGCAACGTGGTCCCCGGGTCGCTGAACCTGACCACGAGCGAGACGCCGTTCTTCGGCGAGGGCACGGCCGGCATCTACCTGACCGGGCCGTACACCCTCTCCGGGTACGACAAGAATCTCGGCAAGGACAAGTACGAGGTGGTCCCGATGCCGAAGGGCCCCGTCGGTACGACGACGCTGGCCGACGGCGAGACCATCTACTTCGGCGCGGGATCGAAGAAGACCGACCAGCAGAAGGCGCTGGCCGAATTCCTGATCTCGCCAGAGGCGCAGAAGATCGGCATGGCCGCGAGCGGGGCAACCCAACCGGTCGTCCGGCTCCCGGTGAACAAGACGCTCGACGCCGGAGCGGTACGAAACGACCCGCGCTGGAAGCTGTTCCAGGACGAGTACAACGCGAACTCCAAGTCGTTCGTCTGGGCGATCGACTTCCAGCCGATTCGGCAGGCCCTCGGTGAGGGAATCAACAAGATGATGTCGAGTTGTACGAGCGACCTGGACGCGGGCCTGAAGACGCTCGACGAGGCGATCACCGCCGAACTCAAGTCCCAGGATCTCGCCGAGTGACAGGATCTCGCCGAATGACGGTGGCCAGGCGGCCGGCGGCGGCCCTGCGTGGGTCGTCCTGGCTGCCCTGGATGTTCCTGGCCCCCGCCCTGCTGTTCGCCGCGATGTTCAAGTTCTTCCCGATGCTGGAGGGCATCCGGATGAGCTTGTACAAGGTGCAGCCGTTCCTCGGTGACGAATGGGTGGGGTTGGAGAACTACGCCACCGTCCTCGCCGACCAGCGGTTTCGGGACGCTCTCGGTCACACCGTTGTGCTGGGTGTCGGCCAGACGGTCGGTGCGTTGGTCGTCGGGTTCGGGCTGGCGCTGCTGCTCGAGGGGCAGGCCCGGTCGCTGTGGATCCTGCGGACCGCGGTCTTCCTGCCCGTGGTCACCGCCATCGCCGTGATCGGTGAGGTCTGGCGGATCCTGTACTTCCCGACCGACACCGGCTTCGTCAACGAGATCCTCGGCGCCATTGGGCTCGGGCCGTTCGGCTACCTGAGCGACCCGGACTCGGCGCTGGCGTCGGTGATGGCGGTCGGCATCTGGACCGGCGCGCCGTACGACATGGTGATCATCCTCGCGGGACTGGCCGGGATCGACCGGACCCTGTACGAGGCGGCCGCGGTGGACGGCGTCAACCGCCGGCAGCGGCTGCTCCACATCGTGCTGCCGGGACTGCGACCGGCGCTCACCGTGGTGCTGACGCTGGCGGCGATCCGGGGCCTGCGGATCTTCACCGAGGTCTACGTGCTCACCGGCGGCGGTCCGGCCGGATCGACCGAGGTCTGGATGACGCGGGTCTACTCGCTCGGCTTCGAGCGCAACAACCTGGGCGTCGCCTCGGCCGCGTCGATGCTGCTGCTGCTCGTCACCGTGATGCTCACGGTCGCCGTGCGGCTGATCACCAGAAGCCGGGAGGCACGATGAGAGACCAAGGCACTCGGTTCGACACCGCACTGGGCTGGTCGCCGCGGTTCGGTCCCGCGTTGGTCTTGCGGATCGCCCTTTGCGCACTGGTGCTGTTCATCTTCGCGGCGCCCTTCCTGATCATCATCTCCGGTGCCTTCAACGAGACGACCGACTCCACTCAGGTGAACGTCTATCCGTCCGATCCGACCCTGCTCGGGTTCAAGATCGCCGCAGAGAAAGGGATTTGGGGATACTTCGCCACCTCCCTGATCATCGTCGGAGGCGGCCTGTTGTTGCAGGTGACGCTGTCGGTGCTGGCGGCCTACGCGTTGTCGCGGCAGCGCTTCCGCGGCCAGCTGGTCGTGCTGATGCTCTTCCTGCTGACGATGATGCTGCCGGAGGAAGTGATCGCGATCCCGCTCGCGCAGGTGATCGCGGACCTGCCGTTGCTCGGGATCAGCCTGAAGGGCAGCGTGCTCGGCGTCATCCTGCCGGTCGCGATCTGGGGATTCTCGATCCTGGTGATGTCGGAGTTCATGAAGGAGATCCCGCAGGAGATCGAGGAGGCGGCCCGGATCGACGGGGTCGGCGAGATCCGGATGCTCTGGACGATCGTGCTGCCGCTGTGCAAGCCGGTGCTCGGCGTGATCACGATCTTCGGGTTCATGATGATCTGGAACCAGTACCTGCTGCCGCTGATCGCCGCCAACGAGCCCAGCGACTACACCCTGACAGTGGCGCTGGCGTTCCTGCGAACGGACGCCGATGTCGGGCCCGGCGTACTGCTGGCCGGCGCCTTGATCGCCTTGCTTCCAAGCCTGATCGTCTACCTGCTGATGCAGAAGTCGATGATCCGCGGCATCACCTCCGGCGCAATGAAGGGCTGATGACCATCACCAACACAACTCAGGAGACCAGATGATTCAGCTGAGCGAGGCGCTGCGGGCGCGACCGGTGGTCGCCGTGCTGCGGGCGCCCGATGCCGACCGGTTCATCGAGGTCTCCTCGGTGCTGATCGAGGCCGGCATCCCGGCGGTCGAGTTCACCCTCACCTCCGCCGGCGTTTTCGACGCGTTGCGCCGGGCCCGGGACGAGTTGCCGGCCGGCGTTCTGGTCGGGGCCGGCTCGGTCCGTACCGTCGAGCAGGCGCACCGCGCGATCGACGCGGGCGCGTCCTTCCTCGTCAGCCAGGTCACCGACGCGGCCGTGATCGAGGCCGCGCACAGCCGCGACGTGCCGTTCGTTCCCGGCGCGCTGACGCCGAACGAGATCGTGCTTGCTTGGTCGTACGGCGTCCAGGCGGTGAAGGTATCGCCGGTCGGTCCGGTCGGCGGTGTCTCGTACGTCGCGGAGCTGGTCGGTCCGCTGCCCGACATCCGGCTGATGCCGACCGGGTTGGTCCGGATCGACGAGGCGGGCGACTATCTCACGGCCGGAGCCGCGTTCGTCGGGGTCAGTCGCGATCTGACCCGGGACGCGTTGCTGCCCGGCGGCGACCTGGCCGGCCTCGCCGAGCGCGCGGCTCGCGCCGTACGGTCCGTCGACGTCCATGCCGCGTCGGCTGCCTAGCGCTATGGCCCAGACCTATCCGCTGCCGTCGATCTATCCCACTTCGGACGACTTCATCGTCACCGTGAACGGGCAATCCGTGCCGGTCACCGCGTTCGCGCCGGAGCCGGGTGGCGGCGTCGAGTACCACTACGCGCACTTCTCCTTTAGCGGCACGGTGACGGTGGAGGTCACCACGCTTGAGCAGATCGACTTTTACACCGTCAGTCCGCTGGCGTTGGAGATTCCGAGCCAGGTCAGCGGGAACAGGCTGTCGTTCACTCTCGATCGCAGCCGCTATCTGATCGTGAAGATCGACGATCTCAAGGAGTTGGTGATCGCGGCCGACCCGGAGGAGCTGGATGCGCCGGCCGCCTACGGGCCCGGGATCTTCAACGTGGCGGCTTTCGGCGCCGATCGGACCGGTGGAAGCTTGGCCACCGAGGCGGTCCAGGCGGCGATCGACGCGGCCCACGCGGCAGGCGGTGGGGTGGTCTACGTACCGGTGGGTGTATTCATGATCGGCAGCATCGTGCTGCGGTCCCGGGTGCAACTCTACCTGGCCGGGGGATCGGTGCTCAGGGCAACGGGTAATCCGGCCGACTACGCGAAGAAGTTCCACCACGACAGCCTGGGGATGGACGGCACCTGGTTGATCTCGACCGAGCCGGGCTCGTCCGACATCACCATCTCCGGTCGCGGCACCATCGACGGCCAGGGTGCGCGGATGCGCAAGGACGGCAACTATCTCAACCATTTGCTGGTCCCGGTCGGCACCCGCGGCTTGACCGTCGACGGTGTGATCGGCCGCGACTCCGGCTCGTGGGCGTTCCTGCCCAGCCGCTGCTCCGACGTACGAATCACCAATTACAAGGGATTCCAGACCCAGCGCCAGTTCGAGAACGACGTGCTCGACATCAACGAATGCCAGGACGTGACGGTCCGGCACACGATCGCGATCTGCGAGGACGACCCGTACTCCACCAAGGCCTGGGCCGAGGACGCCAACATCGCGTTGAGCTGGCCGCACCCGCGGCAGCCGGTCGAGCGGGTGCTGTTCGAGGACGTGGTGGCGTGGACCCATTGCGCCGCGTTCAAGATCGGCAACGGCCACTACTCGTACCAGCGCGATGTCACCTATCGCAACGGGTACGTCTACAACGCGACCCGCGCGATCGCGGTGGACCCGGCGTACGGGAGTGAGCCCTGTACGGACATCGTCTACGAGGACATCGATATCGAGTCGCTCGACCACAACCGCGGCAACCAGAACTGGCTGCTGATCCACACCCGCGAACGCGGTCTCGGGATAGGGCCGGTGTCCGGTGTGCTGGTCAACCGCGTCAACGTCCGTGCGCAGGGCGGGATGGCGCCACTTGTTGCCGCGGACAACGTTGACGGCGGCATCGATGGCGTCGTACTGCGGGACGTGGTCATCGAGGGGAAGCCGCTGCGGACGTTCGGGCAGCTCGGGATCACGCTTGGGCCGTACGTCGAGGAGCCGACGGTCGTCTACACGTCGCAGAGGGACGTCGCTCGGTAACGCTGCGTGAGAGGCGGCATGACAAGCGGCGACTGTGGGTACCGGATGCGTGCATAATCCACCTCCGTTCCATCGGGACGGATCCTTCAGGAGGTCGCGATGATGTCGCAGACCAACGCAAGCTCGATGACCGCCACGGCGGTGCAGAAGACCGCGCTGGCAGTGGCGGTCGTGTTCCTAGCCGTCGGAGTCGTCGGGTTCATTCCGGGGATCACCACGGATTACGACTCGATGATGTTCGCCGGCCATGACTCCGACGCGATGCTGCTCGGGGTCTTCCAGGTGTCGATCCTGCACAACATCGTCCACCTGCTCTTCGGCGTCGCCGGCCTGGTGCTGGCCCGTACCGCGTCGGGCGCTCGCGGCTTCCTGATCGGCGGCGGCATCGTGTACCTGCTGTTGTGGGTCTACGGTCTTGTGATCGACGAGTCCAGCGCGGCGAACTTCGTCCCGCTGAACACCGCCGACAACTGGCTCCACCTGGGCCTCGGCGCCGGCATGGTCTTGCTGGGCTTGGCTCTGGGCCGAACCGTCAGCACGACGACCACTGTTCAGCCCTGACCTTCGCTGCTCACCGGCACCTGGTGATGTCCGTCAGGTGCCGGTGAGCGGCCGGGTCAGCTCCCGGGTCAGCTCCCGGCGAGGAACCGGCTGGGGTCGCCGGCGGCGCTGGCATTCGATTCCAGCCACGCGTGCAGGCCGTCGGGATCGCGGCGTTCGAGCTCGTCCAAACAGCGCTGGCGCGCTTGGACGATGCGCAGCCTCGCCTCGGGTGACTCCGCGCGCCGGAGGGCGTCGTACGTCGCTTGCCATTGCCGGCAAAGCTCGCTGGTACTCGTCGTACTCGTCCTCGTGTCCTTCGACGGCCGATCGGCCTGGACCTTTGCCTTTGCCGATGAAGTGCCCCGCAGCCGGCCGCACCATCCGATCGCCTGCGGTGACGTCATCCCGACGAGCAACACCAGACCCACGACGCCCACACCCAAGAGGACGGCGAACCCGGCGATGGCCAGCACCGCCGTACAGGCCGCAACTCCAAACACTGCGGATCGCGCCAGCCCCGGCGATGGGTTGGTCGCGGAGATCACCGACCAATGGCCAGCAGCCGTGGTCCCGCCCACCACGATGGCAAGCACCACGATCGCCACCACCCCATCCAGCGGCAACGCGATGCACGCAAGCGGAACGCCGACTGCGCCCAGCAGCCAGCACACCGCACGCCAAACAACCCCGTAAACGGCCACGTCTATCCAGTACCCGCAAAGCCCCGGCTCAACGCCCGCGGGGTACGGGCGGAGTACGGGCAGTCGCGCGCCGGTGGAGATCCGCAGAATCCACCTTGCACCCGAACTCGATATCCCGTGGAGGATCTCCCCTTATGCGTAAATCCATCCTGGCCGCCGCGACGGCGTTGACCGTTGTCGCGGCCGGACTTGTGACCGGAGTCGTCGTGACCGCTCGCCCGGCGACCGCGGCCCTCAGCGACGTACCGGCGGATTGCAGCGTCTACACGACTGCGTACCGCTCCGATGGACAACGTCTCACCTACAGCTACTCCGCCAGGAAGACCGGCACCCAGGCGATCTCCGGCGACAAACTCGGCTGGGTCCCATCAGCAGTTGTGACGTTCCTCGAATCCGGTGGCGCGGACTCGCGCGCGGCGAGCAGTCTGGTGGCACACCCGACCGATGGGAACGTCTACCTGCTGAAGCGCGTGGTCACGCGGACCGACGGCGTCTGGAAGGTCACGGAGCACAAACTCACACGCGTCAAATCGGGGTTCGCCGGCACCCGGCACCTCGAGATGGCGTGGCCGTACGTGTATCGCGTCGCCGGCACCTCGCTCTATCGCTACAAGTTCGCCTTCTCCGACGGTCAGCCAACGATGTCGGCGCCGGTGAAGTTGAGCGGCGTCGGCTGGGACACGGTCCGCACTTTGGCGTACCAGCGCACCGCGGGAACGGGCAGTACCGCCGTGGACGTGCTGCTCGGTACGAAGGCCAACGGGGAGCTCAAGGAGTGGCGGATCAACTACGCCACCCCGGCAAGGATCACCCCGAAGGTGTTGCGGACGAGTGGTTGGGCATCCCTTGCCAGTCTCAACACGGGATGGTGCGACTCACACCCCAACGGTCGCCCGCTGCTCGGAATCACCGCCGCCGGCAGAGCGTCCATCCACTTCGACGCGAACAAGACCGACGGCGTCGGAACCGACATCAAGGGCGGCTCCCTCGGCCTCGTCGGCTGGACGGCAGAGGCCTACTAACGCAGTAAGGGACGGACACCACCACTACGCCGGGAGGTGGTGGTGTCCGTCCTGGTCGATCATGTCCTGGTGTAGCGCCGGGCGCTCGCCCCATAAATAGGGTCGGCATTGGGGCGAGGCTGGGTTAATCTGCGGCAATGGCGCAGGGGGATATTGACAAGATCGCTGGGGAGACCGGCTTCTCTGGTGTGGTCTGGATCGACCGGGCCGGCGAGATCGAGTTCGCGAAGGCTTACGGGCTGGCCAACCGCACGTACGGCGTTCCCAACTCCCTGGACACGAGGTTCGGCATCGCCAGCGGCAGCAAAGGGTTCACCGCCCTGGCTGTCCTCTCGCTGGTGCGTGAGGGGGTGCTGGAGTTGGGCACCACCGCTCGATCCCTGCTCGGCAAGGATCTTCCGCTGATCGCGGACGACGTGACCGTCGAACATCTACTCACGCACACCTCTGGCATCGGTGACTACCTGGACGAAGAGGCCGACACCGAGATCACCGACTACTTCATGGGCGCGGCCCACGAGCTGACTACCACCGAGGCTTTCCTGCCTCTGCTGGACGGGCATCCCACCAAGTTCCGGGCCGGTGAGCGGTTCGGCTACTGCAATGGTGGTTTCGTGGTCCTCGCGCTGCTGGCGGAGCGGGCCAGCGGCGTCGGTTACCACGACCTGGTTCGGGAGCGGGTGCTCCGCCCGGCCGGCATGACCAGAACCGACTTCCTCCGCGGCGACGAGCTACCCGCTGACGCGGCCGTGGGTTACCTGCCATTGGACGGGGTGGACCGCTCCAACATCTTCCACCTGCCGGTGCTGGCCAACGGCGATGGCGGCATCCACACCACTGCCGCCGATATCTCCACCTTCTGGCGCGCGCTTTTCGCCGGCGAGATCGTGGATTCCGTCGATGAGGTTGTACGGCCACGCTGCGACGTACCCCAGGAATCCAAGCGTTACGGTCTCGGCTTCTGGCTGCACGAGAGCACCGACACGGCGATGCTGGTCGGGTACGACGCCGGCGCGTCGTTCAAGTCCACCCACGACCCGCACACCGGCACCACTTGCACCGTGCTCTCCAACACCTCTCCTGGCGCCTGGCCCATCGCCCGCGCCTTGGGGGACTAACACGTCGTACTAGTTCAGGACCGGTAGTCGTGGAAGGTGCGGCGTAGGTCGCTGACCCAGGCGTCGGGGTTCTCCCAGGGGATGAAGTGGCCGCCGTGGTCGTGGGCGTTGACGTTGACGTGGTTGAACCAGGCGGCCTGCGGTCCGGACTTGAACGCCTGGACGCGCTCGTCGGCGGTGGTGATGCCAGGTGGGTTCTCGTACGCGACGAAGGTCAGGCCGACCGGGGCCTGCACGACCGGCGTACGACTGTGGGCCGGGGACCAGGGGTAGCGGTTGGCGTTGGCGTAGTACCGCATCGACGTGGCGATGGAGTTGTTCGCCCAGTAGATCGTGGCGTGGGTGAGCAGGTCGTCCTTGGTGAAGACGGACTCGAGGTCGCCGCCGTTGTCGCTCCAGGCGTTCCAGCGTTCCAGCAGCCAGGCGAGCAGTCCGGCGGGTGAGTCGCTCAGCCCGTGGGCGAGGGTGGCGCCGTCGAGCATGTGCACGGCGAGGTGGGACGCCGAGCGGTGGTCCAGCTCGATGATGCGGGCGCGGACGTCGGTGGGCTCGTCACCGGTGAGGGGACGGTTCCGGGCGAGGTCCCAGGCGCGCGGGCCGGTGAAGAAGTCGAGCGGCAGCCCGGAGCCGATGTGGATGCCGTACAGCTCGTCGGCGTACTTGTGGCCGAGCTGGCTGGAGACGATCCCGCCGATGTCGCAGCCACCGGCGGCGTACTTCTGGTATCCCAGCGTCTCGGTCATCAGGGTGTGCCAGAGGTCGGCGACCTTCCAGAAGTTGACGTCCGGGAAGCCGGTGAGCGGGCCGGGGAATCCGAAGCCGGGCAGCGACGGCACGATGACGTCGAACGCGTCGGCGGGGTCGCCGCCGAACGCGGCCGGGTCGGCGAGCGGGTCGATCACCTTCGACCAGTGCCAGAACGTCCATGGCCAGCCGTGGGTGAGAATCAACGGGATCGGGCTGGGGCCGCGACCGGGCTTGCGCATGAAGTGCACCGGGACACCGGCGACGCCCACCTGGTAGTGCTCGTAGGCGTTGATCGCGGCCTCGGCCTTGCGCCAGTCGTACCCGTCCCGCCAGTAGGCGACCAGCTCACCGAGATAGCCGGCCGGGACGCCGTACGACCAGTCCTCGTTGTCCTCGTCCAACGGCGGACGGGTCAGGGTGAGCCGGGCGCGCAGGTCGTCGAGCACTTCGTCGGCAACCTGGATCGGTGTGGGCTCCAGGGGGAAGTCGTGCCGAGTGGTCATGGCGTGGTCCCCTGCTGGGTGGTCATGACGTGGTTCCTTGCTGGGTGGGGTTCGGCTGGTTGCTTGGTTGGGCGGCGAGCCGGGCCATTTCGAGGAAGGCGGGCAGCGATGCGGCGAGTGCTCGCCGATGCCGCGGGTCGAGCTGGTCGACCAGGGCGGCCAGGCGGCCGATGCGCTCCTGTCGCCGCGACTCGACCGCCTCGGCGCCGGCGGGCGTGATCTGCACCAGCACCGCCCGGCCGTCCGACGGGTCCGGCGACCGCACGGCCAGCCCGTCCCGCTCGAGCCGGGTTACGAGCTGCGTCATCGCCGGCTGCGTGACCCGCTCGCTAGCCGTCAGCTCCGACAGCCGCATCGGCCCGCGTGTCGCCAACGTGTGCAGAACACCCAACGTGGTGAAGCTCCTCTGCTCCACCGACGCCAGCCGAATGAACACCGCCGTGAACTCCTCCATAGCAAGCCCCAACGCCCCAACATCCAGACCGGCCGTCGACTTACTCGGAGACATGCACCAACTCTATCAGCAACCTATATAACCCACTTATGCAGAATCGCTGGCTCGGCACCACTGCTCAGCCTTCGAAAGAAGACCGGGCAGTGGTGCCGGGCGTTCCGCGGCCAAGGCGGGCAGGCTTCCTCAGCGTTCGTCAGGCGATCGTTGGATCAGCCCACCACCCCGCTGTCCCACCCAGTGCACGAGTCGCTGGTCGGCCATGATTTGTCCACGCAAATTCGCCAGTACACCCAGGTGCCGTCACCCATTGGCACCGACCCGTGTTTCCAGGGGCCGTTGCATCCGTCGTTGTTTCTGATCATGATGGTGTTGCCGGGAATGGTCTTCCACTGCGCGTAGACGGAGTCGTCGTCACAAGCCTCGTCGCCGACCGCGATGTCCTTGTCGGTGAGGTTGAACGAGCCGCCCACGCCCGGCCAATTCAGCTCGATTTCGCGGTCCGTCGTGCCGGCCATGGCCGGGAGTGCGGTGCCGAGCAGGATGGTGGATGCCACGGCGATGCCGGCGGCGGTGTGAAGTCTGCGCATAGCTCTCCTAGGTTCGAACGAGAGGCCGAAGTTAGTAGCAGTCGGCGGCGGCACGCCAACGTTTTGCACCTTGCTGCAGACTTGGTGGGGCGGCGCAGACACGGTGTCTGCGCCGCCCTCGGACTACTGCCAGGCGGGCTTGATGGACAGCCCGGTGACGTCGGCCGCCCGGAGAGCTTCGACGACTCGGTCGGAGGCGATGAAGCTCCAGAACTGTGCTCCATTGGAGAAGTACAGGTCGTGGGAGGGATCGGCGTCGAGGACTGCCAGGCCATCGAAGGCTCCGAGGCTAGAGCCGTCGGTGTCCACTACCTCGACAGGGAACGATCGGTAGCCGGTGGCCTCGATCGCCTCCAGCACGTCGATGAGCCGTCGGGACGCGATCTTCATGAAGTAGGTGGTCCACAACAGGTCCCCGATGCGCCACCCGGCGTTGGTACGCGCGAACCGTGGTGTGAAGTCAACCTGCTCGAGGTTGCCGTCGGCCACTAGCTTGTGGAGCTCTTGACCGTTGGCGTTCAGGAACGGTCCGAGTGCCGGTGCGCCCGGGAAGTTCGGTTTGACCCACAGATCGTCGGCGTCTGAGTTGGCCTGCAGTTCGTACGGCAACGGCTTTCTGCTTCCTATGGCTTCGGGCAGGTGTACACGTACCGGCCCTGGATGGACGCACGATAGGCGAGGATCTGTGCTGCGGTCGCGTTGGGATTGGTCCTGAAGAACGTCTCCCAGAGTTGGTTGTACTCGAAGGCCTTGCTGCTGTGGTTGCCTGGAACACCTGCCCTGGAGCACCACCAGCGCAGGTAGATCGGGTCGTGAATGTTGATTCCCGCGAGGCCGAAGTTGCCCTCGAACTTCTGCGGCAGCGTGTGATGCGCCTGCGACTCGGCAACCAATCCGTCCTGCAGGACCAAGTTCTCCCGGAAGTAGGTAACGGTGAACGGCAGGCCGACGTGGAAGAAGGCGTCTTTGACACCGATGTACTCCGCGCCGACGGGACCCATCTCGGCCACGAAGCTGCCGTCGTGGGTGATCGGGCCGCTGTCCTTCTGCGACGCGCACTCAGCGGGAACTTCGATCTCGTCGCTGACCGACTTGAGGTCCTTGCCACCCTTGGGCGGGTTGGCCGGATCGCCGGGCACGGTGACGATCTGGGTTTTGCCATAGACCGTGAGGAACCTGAAGTCCTTGGTGGTACAGCGGATCTTGAACTTGATCTGTGCCTGCGACGGCGTCGCGCTGTAGTTGCCCAGCGAGATCGACATCTGGACCTTCATGCCCGGCAAGATCACCTTGCGGACATTGACGTTGATCGAACTGCCCGGGCTCACGGTGTACGCCGCGGCGGACGCTTGCGTGACCGGTGGTGGAGGTGGTGTGGTTTCGACGGCCTTGGCTGTCAGCGGTATCGATGCCAAAAGGGCCGCCGCGATGGCGACGATTGCCTTCCGGGTGAATCTGCGCACAGTGCCTCCCAGGTCGGAAACGGGCTCGGCGAACCTACCGAGCCCCGATCCCTCCCCGCACTGTCAATACCTGCAACAAGTTGCTAGAGGCAACAACTGAAAGACTTGCTGGTCATTGCCTCTTGCAACTTGCTGCAAAAACCTTCCGCCACCGCCGATGGCCAGGCAGGCTGTTGCTCTCCGCCGCCCGGCGTCCGTCATCAGGTACGACGCCGTCGGTGTCCAACGAGGTACGCGATTCCACTGGCCGCGCCGAGGACTGCACAGAGACCGGACAGGCCAGCCCAGATCGGCGCATCGGTGCGCGCGGTTTCGACGGTCCAGACGGCCCGGGCGCGTGCTGGTCGATTGACGGCGTATTCCACCGGCAGCGTGTCGCCGACTTTGATCACACGGCCGCCGGTGTCCGCGTCGATCTCCAGAGTGTGCGACGAGCCGTCGACTGTGTAGCGCACGACAACGGTGCCCGCCCCCTTCTCGATTAGCCCGGGCTCATGGAAGTTGACGACCACGCCATCGACGACAGCTGTCGGTTCGGACCACGGTCGCGACACCTGCCAGGCATGCACACCCACCGCGCCGAATATCACCGCCACGATCGCAAAGAAGCCGACCAACGACCCGGGGACGAGCGGCTGCCCCCGCCGCCGCCAACCAGGGGCCGATCCTGCAGCATGGCGCCCAGCGGGCTGCCCCGCGACCGCCTCAGCCGGCGTGACTCCGCGAACCCAAAGCACGCCGACCACCACAATTGACATCCCGAACCAGCCAGTTAGCGCGAGAATCGCGGCCAACGCCCCGGTGTCGACTGCTGGTGACAGAGGCCGCGCTGTCGCCAGTGCGATCAACGCACCGATGCCGGCGCCCAGGCCACCGGCGGCGGCCAACGCGACCACGGCCAGCAAAGACAGCAGTCCAGGCCTGGAATCGGCCAGCTGGTAGAACGCGGCGGGTCCTCGCAGGAAGACCCACCGCACCACGGAACGGAGACGCGACATGGGGACATTGTCGATGCTCCCCGGGTCGGACTGGGACAGACGGTTCCACGCCGCAAACGTCTACCCCTCAGCCCTCCGCAACTTTGGGGCAGCCGCCCGCATCGTCAGGGGTAGAGACCCGGAAGGGGTGGCTATGAGGAAGTCAGCGATCGTTTTGGTGGCAGGGCTGCTCGGCGTGTTCGCCGGTGGGCCGTCAGGGGCGGCGATCGCGGCCGATGCGGTCGCCCGATGTGTGGGCGAGAGTTTCGAGGTGACGATCAACCCGGTCACCAATCGCCCGACGGCCCAGGCCATTCGGATGCGGCAGATCTGCGAGGGCAGCTCGGTCATCGTGCAACGGGTCGACGGAACGCTCCGGCAGCAGGTGCGCCTGACCGACACCAACGACACTCCGGACGGCTGGGGTACCTGGGGATCGCTCGTGGTGCCGGTGGCCAATGGCGTCGGGACCTGGCTCATCACGCACGCCCAGGACGCGTCCGGGACCTATCCGCTCAGCCGGCCGATCACCTTCGTCGTACCGCGGGCCTCGATCATGCCGATGCGCGAGGTCATCTGGTCGGCGGCCGGTCGCACGTACACGATCAGGACGCGGGTGCTGAAGTACACCTCGACCGGGGCCTTGGTGCCGATGGCCGGGATCAGCGTCAAGGTGACGGGTTCCAAGTACCTCGATAGCTGGTACTACCCGATCACGACCCTGCGAAGCGATGCGAACGGCTGGTTCACCTACTCGCGCAAGCTCACCCAGGAATTCCAGTTCCAGTTCGCCACACCACCGGCGAGTGCGCTGATTGCGGCGGCGCAGAGCGGGCAGAACGCCGTGTTCCGGCCGGGCGTCGTGCTGACGTCGCCGTACCACAGCAAAGTGGCGATCGGCGTGCCAACGACTGTCAGGGGATACGCCGGCCCTGGCATCCGCGTGGTCGGCCTGAGCGAGTACGACGTCGACAGCAGCCGGGACGTCGACACCGGAGCGCGGGCGACCACTGCCGCCGACGGGACCTTTGTCCTTCGCTACACGCCTTGGAGTGGATCCGACTCCATGGTCCTCGTCACCCCGCCCAACAGCCCAGCCGGCGGGATCATGAACCCCGGCCTCGACGTGGATGTGGTGGAGCCGACTGTCCGGCTGACGGGCAAGGCACTGCCGAAGTCCGGCACGGTGGTCCTGCCGGGCACCACGATGGCGACGTACGGAAACCTGACCCTGGCCGACCCGAACGGCGTCACCACACCGTTCACGAACCGCCGCATCCTCGTCCAAGCCCGGCCCGGATCAACCCCGACCGCGCCATACCGGACGGTGGCCACCGCGACCACCACGTCGACTGGTTACTACTACTCGAACTGGACCGCCACGGTGGACACTCACGTGCGCGTGGTCTACCTCCCCGACGGCGGCCCCGGCCGACCCACCTACACCTACATCCGCTACCTCAACATCCAGTAGCCGTGGCTCCGTCACCCCGGGCAGCGTCACCTTCTCCAGCCGTTTGGTCACGGCCACGGGCCTGCTCCACTCGGTCGCCGGAAGCGGTTGCCGATGGGTCTCAGTGGTTCCATACGCGGGGACCACGGCGTACACAGGCACACTCCTCAACCAAGGTAAGTGCAACGGATCGTCCGGCACGGCGACCGTCGGTGCCACAATCGACCTGCCCGGTGGCCAGTGTGGTGGTCGGCCTCTGGACCTCCAATGCCGATGGTTCGAACCTCACGCTCGTCAAGACGACGAGCCACATCGCCCGCATGAGGTCCTCTGGTATCGGAAGGTGATGCTGGTGCGGTCGCGTTTTGAGGTCGTCGCGTGCCCAGCGCTGGACGGCTCGCGTTCGACTACGCCGGCAGCTCAAGCTCCGTAGCAGCTGAGCGCGCCGGACAGCTGGTAGAAGGAGCCTGTGCCGGCGTCCCGGTTGGTCACGGTGACGCGTACCTGCCGGGCTCCCTTGAGGGGGATGGGGTAGTGATCGGGCACGCTCCAGCCTGTACCGGCTCGCTCGAACGGCTTGGCGAACAAGGTCCCGGCGTCTGAGACGACCGAGATGACCGGAGCCACCCGCATGGTGTCACCGTTGTACGCGTAGGACCGGAGGACCATGGTGCGGCAGGTGGCGGTCGGGAAGGTGACCCAGCGTGCGGTCGACGTCTCGATGCCTTGCTCCAGGCGGCTTCCGTCCACCAGCATCCACCGGCTTCCAGCGGAAGCACCCGAGGCGCCTTCGGTGTAGCGGCTTGCGCTGATCGCTTCGCGGGAACGGTAGATCGGAAGCGTGAAGGGCGCCGATGCCCCGGCGGCCCAGGGGCCACGGGCAACAGCCAGCAGGCGGTAGGTCGCGATGCCCTGCGTGCCCCGGCCCCAGGCGTCGAGAATGTTCGAACCGCTGCCGGAATCGGTGTTGCTGGCGAGCCCGATGTTCACCCATTGACGGCTGTCCGGGTTCCAGCGCTGGAGCCGTCCGGTCGAGTAGGCAGGCGGCTTCGGGAAGACCCGGCCTCGGACATCGATCGAAGCGATCCCGTCGCCATCTGCCGTGGTAGCGCGGAAACTATCGACAACCACCTTGTGCGCGGTGGCGGGCTTGAGAACGCCGCTCAGAGCCGTGGTGTAGGCGGCCGAGCCGCCCCAGCGGGCGCGGTAGTCGTATCGAGCGCCGGCGCTCACGCCGAAGGTGAAGGCGCCCGCGGATGAGGTCTTGGCGGACTTGATCGTGGTCCAGTTCGTTGTTCCGTGGGTCGCGCGTTGCAGGGTCACGGTCGCCCCGGCGATGCGCTGCGTGGTGCCATATTTCCACAGCAGACCGGTGAATTTGATCGTGCTGCCGTAGGGCGCGCTCGTCGGTCCCTTCAGGCTGACCGCTGCCTTGGCCTTTGCAGTCGGGGCTGCGCCCGCAGGAACTGCCCCCACCATCAGGCTCATCGCCGCCGCTGCGGCTGCGATCCGTCGTACTGCGATCATCCGAACTCTCCCCACCAAAGAGCATGCAAAGAGCCGAAGCCTAACCAGTGGATGGGCCTACATCCCTCAGCTCCTCGAAGCGTTTGAAGAGGTATCCGCGGACGACCGGCATGGATGGGTGGCCCTTCGTTCCTCGTACGGCGATTCGCCTGGCGCTTCCGGCGCGGTTACATCGTCCATCTGAGTGCCCGCCTGCCGCGCGGGTGGAAGTCACCTATGGCAAAGTGCCGATAGCCAAGATGCCGTCACCCGCCGACAATCCTCAGACCGAACCGCTCACCCTGTTGTCCGCGGATCGTGCTGCAGGTTGCTGCAAGATCTTGGAAAGGCCTTGTCCTGTGACGGTGGCGAATCGAAGCTGGCCATCAGTGCGGCAGCGATTCGCTGCTCTTGGGGATGAGAGCACAGGGGGTTCCGTGAGGAGAAACGTGGTCTGGAAGGCTGTCGTAGGGGTGGCGGTGATGGCGGTGGCGACGGTCTGCGCCACGGGCAGTGGAAATGCCCAGCAAGAGGAGCCGTTCAAGCGGAGCGCGGTCGCGCGGCAGTCGGTGAGTGTGCAGGCCGTAGCGGCTCAGGTCGACGACCTGTGGCGGTCCAAGGCCCAGTGGGCCGGTGAATACGCCGACGACATCGCTACCATCCACCCCGACCATGGCCAGCTGATGGTGCTGGTGAAGGACCATGTCGACGAGATCCACGACCGGGTGCCCAGCGCCCTGCGGCCGTACGTTTCCGTCGCTCGCGGCCATGTGGAACTGACCGCAGGCTCGCCGTCCAGCGACCGCGGTGGCTGGACCGCCGGCAACCACATCGAATCGTGGAATGCCCTGGGCAAGCGCTCGGGGTGCACCGCGGGCTTTGCCTGGAAGAGCTGGGCCACCGGCGCAGTACTCGGCAGCACGGCGCTGCACTGCTACCAGGGCACCAACCCCTGGATCGAGTGGTACCACGACGGCCGGCACTTCGGCACCAGAACACAGGCCGGTACAGCGGTGAACAACGACGTTCTGCTCCTCCGCCCCGCCCCCAACACCTCGTTCAACGCCACCACCTGGGTGTGGCTGTCGGGTGGCGGTTTCTCGGAGCGCACGGTGACCACCGCGACCCCGAACAAGCTCGGCGAGGTCGTCGCCTTCTACGGAATGACCTCGGGCGGTGGCAGCGGCACCATCGGGTCGACCGCCTGGAACGGTAGGACCGGCCTCATCTGGGCCGACTCGACCCAGGCCCAGCCGGGCGACTCCGGCGGGCCGGTTTACCGGACGACCGCCAGCGGTACCGTCGACGCCCGGGGCACCGTGCATGGGCGTACGGTCCACGACTCCAACGGCAACGGCCAGACCGACCCGGGCGAAGTGACAGGCATGGTCTTCGTTGACGCGGCGTACACCTCGGCCGATCTGCGCGCCTCGATCTACACGGGGTAGTCACGTCATACGGCCGGTCCTTCGCGATCGCGGTTCGGTGCACGAGCACCGAACCGCCTTCCGCCATCGCCGCCCTCGGAATAGCACGCCCGCTGTGAGGGAGCCAGTTCCGCGATCGTGGGCAGTTGCCGAGAGTCGGCCTCGCGGGGGCGGTTCCGGCGCCCAACTCCCGCTGACCAAGCGCCGATAGCGGAGATCCTGTTGGGTGCTAACAGTTCCCATGCACCGTACAAGACGGTCAGTAGACCTGGACCTGCAGTGGTGAATCTGGTGCACCCCAGGTCAGCGCCGCGTCCGTGCGTCAGATCAGATGAGACCGGACACCAGCGGCGCGGTCAACGCAACCACGAGAACCTCCGGTTGATGCGGTCGGCCTTAGGTAAGCCCGCCTCAACCGGAGGTTCTCCTCACGTCAACCCCAACCCGCCGCTACTAGCCTCATCACCGAGCACGTCTAGGCGCAGATGCGCGCTCCGTTGGTGTGGAAATTCAGCGTGCCGAAGTCCGACGACAACCACGCCTGCGCGCACGCCGTACTCTGCGAGTTCGCGAGGCGAATGTAAGGCGACCAGGCGCTTCTTCCGCCGCTGCCCGTGGAGACGAAGTCGGTCGCGCCTGCAGCACGGCCCTCCGACTGGATGTTCTGCTCCGCGGTCACCGGGCTGGAGTACATTCCGCCGTACATGATGACGCGGGACCAGTTGCCGTGACAGGACCACGACCACCGGAGCTGGAGTTCACCGATCTTCTTGCCCGCGAGGTTGCCGCGAGATCCATAGATCGAAGCGGTGGCGACTGTGATGGGACTCGAGCAACCGGAGGGGGTGCCGTCGCCACCCCAGTCCGACGCATGTGCCGGAGCCGCGCTCGTCAGGGTGACTGCGCTGACGACCAAGATCGCGGTGACAGCCGCGATCAACGCCCTGGTGCTGCGACGAAGACGCCCCACTGTGGATGTGATGTTCATTCACGTTCTCCTAACAGGAAGCACCAGGCGCTCGCTGACGCCGGGTGGCGGTTTTCCGAGCCTTGGTTCAGCTCGACTGGCAGGTCGGGATCGTTCCGTTGTGCTCGACCGGGACGCGTAGCCGCGGAAGACACAGCCGTTGATCGGGATGGTCGGGCTTGGAGCCCTCATCGGTCTTCCTCAGGCCCCCATGCTCGACATCGACCCACGACAGCGCCCGCGCCTCATTGAGGTCATCCACAACCTGACCGAACGAATTACCGATCTCGGCCTGCCGGTACTGCGTGGCGGGCACGCTTGACCATCAAACGGATGCGCGGCAAGGACAATCCACGCCGGCTCAGATGTACGGCTGGTGACCGGTCTGGCGTCAGAGTCCTCGTCAACCCCACCAGAGCAGTTCCGGATCTGCCGATGAGCGAGCATGCGACGTGCCCCGGTCTACTGCCACAAGACCGTCCGAGCGTCCGAGTATTAGCGATTCGCTGTCGGGAGTGAGTAGGTATACGCCCGGATCGAAGTGGATGTGCGACCCAGAGGGTGCATCTGGATCAGCGAGAGCCAGGCACCAGCGAGCCAGGTCGCGCGGGCTCGCGAGGTTCGCCTCAATCTCCACGCCGTCGGGCCCGAGGCGGACGACGATGTCCCCACCTTCCTCGGTCAGCAGAACGACTCCACGGGACCTGTCGTAGTCCGCCACTTCGATCGGAAGGTCGTCACCACGTGGTGACGACCTTCCGAACGCACGCTCGTGCCGCTGTCCGCGCGCACCGAGTCTCGCACGTCGATCTGCAGACGAGTCAGCGGCTCGGCGCGCGCACTGTCAGACTTGCTCTCATGAGCGGACTCGAGGATGAAGTTGCGGCCTTCAGAGGTCGCGTGGAATCAGCTGGTCTTGCAGCGTTCGCCGACTCTCTGGTGCGGTTGGCGCGGCCGAGCATCCGACTCACACCAGACCTCTCCGCCCAGACTCATAGCCTCCGGACCAGCCGGCTGGGTGGCGCACCCGATCTGCCAACGGGGACGCCGTGGCCGCGGGACGACGCTTCGCATCTGAGTTTCATCGCACAGGTGAATCTTGCCGACGTGGCGCCGTACGACGTCGATGGAGCCCTGCCCCGAGACGGGCTCTTGTCGTTCTTCTACGACGCCGTTTCTCAGGACGCGTGGGGATTCGATCCGGTTGACCATGGAGCATCCGCCGTCCTCTACACGCCTGCGGGGATCCCGGTTGAGCCACGACGACTCCCGTCGGACTTGACGGATCAGGGCGTGTTCGATGCATTCACCTTGAAGCCGATGGCGGAGATGACTTTCGCGCCATGGGAGTCGTTCGACATCGAGTCCGTCGGCATGACCCGCGACGAGCGCTTCGCCTACGCGGAGCTGTTCGCCTACGCGGAGCTGTTCGACGACGAGAATGCGACGAAGCATCGGCTCCTCGGGCATCCAGACCCTGTGCAGGGGGACATGCAACTTGAATGCCAGCTCGCCACCAACGGTCTCTACTGCGGTGACTCAACTGGCTATCAAGATCCGCGCGCCGCAGAGTTGAGCCCTGGCGCAGCCGACTGGCGCCTCCTCATGCAGATCGACTCCGAGGACGAAGCCGACATGATGTGGGGCGACGTAGGACGCCTCTACTACTGGATCCGGAAGTCCGACCTTGTCGACCGCAATTGGGAACTCACTTGGCTCGTGCTCCAGTGCGGTTGACATACGGATCTGCCGTCAGGCGGTAGCCTGGACGACCGTGTCAACTGTTAGAACTGAACACGTTCCCAGTCGGAATTGGTGTTCCAGTTGGGTTGATCCTTTAGCCACGACCACATGCGCGTCAGCACCTCGTGAGCGTCGGGCACCATCGTGCTGAAGTGCCGGTCAGCGCTGCCGTCGCGATGCTCGAGCACGAACGTTCCGTCCTCGTGACGCTACGTCTGGAGGTACACCTCCGGAGCGCGCTCAAGGACGATCCACGGGGCTGACGGGGAAAGGCCAGCCACGAGCGACTCGAGCCGCCCATAGGTCAATGCGCCGAGACGAGTGCCGTCACCGGCCTTGACCCCGATGGGTTCGCCTGGGGCGGGCCGATTCACGTCCCCGGCATTCAGGTCGACCAGGACGAGCCCGTGACGCGCCGCGAGCCTGAGCAGGGCCACGTAGTTGTTGTCGACGTCCGCGTACGTGATCGGCACCGCCAGTCCATCGGCCCTGCCAGCTAGCGGCCACACCGAGAGCCATCCGTCGTTCTCGTCCGCTGCCCCGGCCGCTTCGCGGTCGGCGAGGAAGGCGGTCAGCCGTGGGTCCGCCTGGCCGTCGGCCACGTTCTCACTTTCGAATACTGCGACTGCCGCCGCGAGCGCGGCGCGGTCGTCGGATCCGGCAGCCTCCGGCGTGAGGACGGCGAAGTCATAACTCATGACTGATTTGACCACAGAGACCAGACGCATCCGTGATGTCGAGCCGAGACGGAGTTCGCCACCTTCCTTGACCGCGTGCTCACCGACTACCGGACCTCCGGCCGTGACGAGTGGGAGAACACCACCCTGGGGAGCTTCTCGACGCTAAGTGGCATACAGCGCTGTCTTGCCCCGGCTGCTGGCTGTCTTTGTGGGCTTCGGCTTGGCCAGGACCAGGAGACCAACCATCGAGCCGATCTTCGCCATGACGGGATGCACTACAGATTCCAGGAAGGCGCGGGCATCAGCTTCAGTGCGCCAGACGTCGAGAATGACGAAACCGTCGCCGTCGGGCCAGACCCGAGATCCGCTCAACCGTCCCGCCGTATGACGTCACCAGGCCTTGCATCGCGAGGCACACACCGAGCACCGGAATCTTTGGTGTCGGAGGTCTTGACGGCCTCGCGGGTCCCACTGCATTGTTGCTTGTGTCGCAATCGAATGCAGGATACGCAACACGGGAGGTCTCGGAATGGTCGGACGTCGAACCGCCATCATCGGAGCCGGAGTCGTCGGCGCGGCGCTTGCGGATGAGCTGTCCGCACTCGGCTGGACGGACATCGTCGTGCTCGACCAGGGCGACCTGCCAGCCACCGGCGGCTCGACCTCGCACGCGCCCGGGCTCGTCTTCCAGGCCAGCGGTTCCAAGGCCCTGACTGATCTGGCTCGATACACGGTCGAGAAGTTCGTCGAGCTCGAGCACGAGGGGCAGTCCTGCTTTCTCCAGGTCGGGGGCCTCGAGATCGCGACGACGCCGGAGCGACTGGCCGAGATCCACCGTCGGCACGGCTGGCTCACGTCCTGGGGTGTCGAGGCGGAGGTCGTCGATGCGGATCGCTGCGTCGAGTTGCACCCGCTGGTCGACCGCGACCGGGTGCTCGGCGGACTGCACTGCCCGACCGACGGTGTGGCCAAGGCACTGTGGGCGGTCGAGGCGCAGATCGAACGGGCGAAGGGCCGCGGTGTGCGGTTCCTGCCGCGCCACGAGGTCACTGGGATCTCGGTCGAGGACGGCAGGGTCGTCGGGCTCGAGACCAACCACGGCGAGATCCCGGCCGATGTCGTCGTGTGCTGCGCCGGGATCTGGGGCCCGAAGGTCGCGGCCCTGGCCGGCATGCGACTTCCGCTGACCCCGCTGGCCCATCAGCTTGCCTGGACCGGCCCCGTCCCGGCATTGGCCGGCCAGACCGAGGAAGCGGTCCGCCCGATCCTCCGGCACCAGGACGCGGACCTCTACTACCGCGACCGCTACGACCAGCTCGGGATCGGCTACTACGGCCACCGCCCGATGCCGATCGACGCGAACGACCTGGTCGCAGTCGACGAGGCCGACGTGATGCCGTCGGTCCTCGAGTTCACCCCCGACGACTTCGCGCCCGCCTGGGACGAGACGCAGGCTCTGCTCCCGTCGACGGCGGACGCGAAGATCGAGGAGGGGATCAACGGCGTCTTCTCCTTCACGCCGGACGGCATGCCGCTGCTCGGCGAGTCGCCCGAGCTGTCCGGCTTCTGGGTCGCGGAGGCGGTCTGGGTGACGCACTCCGCCGGCGTCGGCCGGGCGGTGGCCGAGTGGCTGGCCAACGGGTACAGCGAGAGCTTCGACCTGCACGAGTTCGACGTGAACAGGTTCGAGGACTATCAACTCGTCCCGGAGTACGTTCTCGAACGCGACTGCCAGAACTTCGTCGAGGTGTACGACATCCTGCACCCGCTCCAGCCGATGGACTCGCCGCGTGCGGTCCGCACCTCGCCGTTCTACCCGCGCCAGCTGGAGCTCGACGCCTACTTCCTGCCGGCCACCGGCTGGGAGCGGCCGCAGTGGTACGACGCCAACAAGGACCTCCTCGAGCGGTACGACGTACCGGAGCCGAACGACTGGGCCGCGCGCTACTGGTCGCCGGTGGCCGGTGCTGAGGCCCGGGCCACCCGCGAGGGCGTCGCGATGTACGACATGACGGCGTTGAAGCGGTTGTCGGTGAAGGGCCCTGGTGCCACCGCATTCCTGCAGCGGCTCGCGACCGGTGATGTCGACAAGTCCGTCGGGTCGGTCGTCTACACCCTCTTGCTCGACGTCGACGGTGGCATCCGCAGTGACGTCACCATCGCGCGTCTCGGCCGGAACGAGTACCAGGTCGGTGCCAACGGCGCGCTCGACGAGGACTGGTTCAACCGCTTCCTGCCCGGCGACGGGTCGGTCGTCGTCACCGACATCACGCCGGGCACATGCTGTATCGGCCTGTGGGGCCCGAAGGCCCGCGAGGTGCTCGGCAAGCTGACCGACGCGGACCTGACGAACACCGGTCTGAAGTACTTCCGTGCCGCCCGGTTCAGCATCGGCAACGTCCCGGTCACCGCGATGCGGCTCTCGTACGTCGGTGAGCTCGGCTGGGAGCTCTACACCAGCGCCGACCTCGGGCTCCGGCTCTGGGACTCGATCTGGCAGGCAGGCCGGGAGCACGGCATCATCGCTGCCGGCCGCGCGGCGTTCAACAGCCTGCGGCTGGAGAAGGGCTACCGGTCCTTCGGTGCGGACATGACCTTCGAGCACGACCCGTACGAGGCCGGCGTGGGCTTCGCCGTGAAGCTCGACAAGGGTGACTTCATCGGCCGCGATGCCCTGCTGCGCCGCAAGGAGAACCAGACTCGCACGCTCGCCTGCCTGACCATCGACGACCCGGTCGACGTCGTCGCCGGCAAGGAACCGGTCTTCGTCGACGGGCGCCCGGCCGGGTACGTCACCAGCGCGGCCTACGGCTACACGATCGGCAAGGGCATCGCCTACGCCTGGCTGCCGATCGAGGCCGCCACCCCCGGGACACCGGTCGAGATCGGCTACTTCGACCACCGGGTGCAGGCCGTCGTCACGGCCGAGCCGCTGTTCGACCCGAAGATGACCCGCCTCCGCGGCTGACCCCCGATCGACGTTTCCGATTCATCGCGCAAGGAGTCTCCATGACCGTCACCGAGAACAAGACCCTCCCTGACAGTTTCCTGCCGACCCTGCCGGGTGCGGCGTATTCGGACCCCGACCTGTTCGCTCGCGAGCAGGAGGTGCTGTTCGAGCAGCTCTGGTTCTGCGCGGTCCGCTCGGGTGACATCGCGAAGCCGGGCGCCTTCCGGACCGTCCAGATCGGCCGCGAGAGCATCCTGATCAGCCGCTCCCGCCGCGGTGAGGCGCGGGCGTTCTTCAACATCTGCCGGCACCGCGGCGCCAAGCTGTGCACCGAGGAGTCCGGCGAGACCCAACGGGCCTTCCAGTGCCCGTACCACGCCTGGACCTACGACCTCGACGGCAAGCTGATCGCCGCCCCGAACCTGACCAAGATGCCGGACATCGACCGGGTCGAGTACGGCCTGCGCAAGGTCCACGTCCGCGAGTGGCTCGGCTACATCTGGGTCTGCCTCGCCGAGGAGGCGCCGTCGTTCGAGGAGACCGTGGTCGGCGCGGTACTGACCCGCCTCGGCGACGTCGAGGCGCTCGAGCACTATGGGATCGAGAACCTCGAGCTGGGCCGGCGGATCACGTATGACGTGAAAGCCAACTGGAAGCTGATCATCGAGAATTTCATGGAGTGCTACCACTGCGCGACCATCCACCCGGAGCTCACCGAGGTACTGCCGGAGTTCGCCGACGGCTTCGCGGCACAGTACTTCGTCGGGCACGGCGCGCTGTTCGGCGATGACGTCAAGGGATTCACGGTCGACGGCTCCGAGGGCCTGGACCGGATCCCGGGCATCTCCGACGACCAGGACCGCCGCTACTACGCCGTGACGATCCGGCCGCAGGTCTTCATCAACCTGGTCCCCGACCACGTGATCATCCACCGGATGTTCCCGCTCGCCCCCGACCACACGGTGGTCGAGTGTGACTGGCTGTACCTGCCGAACGTCGTTGCCGAAGGCAAAGACCTGAGCAAGTCGGTGGAGCTCTTCCACCGGGTCAACCAGCAGGACTTCGAGGCCTGCGAGCGCTGCCAGGACGCCACCGACTCGCGGATGTACGCAGCAGGTGGGGTCTTGGTGCCGAGCGAGCATCACATCGCCGAGTTCCACCAGTGGGTCCTCGACTCGCTCAAGCCCCGCAGCTGAAGGAGAACCTGATGACGACGAACAGCACCGCACTGGCCGAGACCGTCCTGGACCGCAGCCTGGCCGACTTCGACCCGGAGATCGCCGCCGCCGTCGCGGACGAACTGCGCCGCCAGCAGAACACGCTGGAGATGATCGCCTCCGAGAACTTCGCGCCGCGGGCGGTCATGCAGGCCCAGGGATCGGTGCTCACGAACAAGTACGCCGAGGGTTACCCGGGCCGTCGGTACTACGGCGGCTGCGAACACGTGGACGTGGTCGAGCAGCTCGCCATCGACCGGGTCAAGGCGCTGTTCGGCGCAGAGGCGGCGAACGTCCAGCCGCACTCCGGCGCGCAGGCGAACGCGGCCGCGATGTTCGCGCTGCTCGACCCGGGCGACACGATCCTCGGGCTGGACCTGGCCCACGGTGGTCACCTCACCCACGGCATGCGGATCAACTTCTCCGGCAAGCTGTACAAGGTGGTGCCGTACCAGGTGTCGGCCGACGACTTCCGGATCGACATGGCCGAGGTCGAGCGGCTGGCCCTGGAGCACCGGCCGAAGATGATCGTGGCCGGCTGGTCGGCGTACCCGCGGCAACTCGACTTCGCCGAGTTCCGCCGGATCGCGGATCTGGTCGGCGCCTACCTGATGGTCGACATGGCGCACTTCGCCGGTCTGGTCGCCACCGGTCTGCACCCCAGCCCGGTGCCGTACGCCGACGTGGTCACCACCACGACCCACAAGACGCTGGGCGGCCCGCGGGGCGGGGTGATCCTGAGCAGGGCCGAGCTGGCCAAGAAGATCAACTCCGCGGTCTTCCCGGGGCAGCAGGGTGGTCCGCTCGAGCACGTGATCGCGGCCAAGGCGGTGGCGTTCAAGCTGGCCGCTTCCGCGGAGTTCCGGGACCGTCAGGAGCGCACGCTCGAGGGTGCGAAGCTGCTCGCCCGCCGGTTGTCGGCGCCGGATGTCAGCGTGGCCGGTATCTCGGTCCTGACCGGCGGCACCGACGTACACCTGGTCCTGGTCGACCTGCGTGACTCCGAGCTCGACGGGCAGCAGGGCGAGGACCGGCTGCACGAGATCGGGATCACCGTGAACCGCAATGCCGTACCGTTCGACCCGCGACCGCCGATGGTGTCGTCCGGTCTGCGGATCGGCACCCCGGCGCTGGCGACCCGAGGTTTCGGCGCCGCGGCGTTCGAGGAGGTCGCGGGCATCATCGCCGCCGCGCTGACCGGGTCCGGCGATCCGGTCGAACTTCGCCGCCGGGTCGAGGCTCTCGCGTCCAAGTTCCCGTTGTACCCGCCGCAGGAGGACTGATGGCCAAGCAGCTTCCGGAGCACCCCGCCTGGCTCTGGCGGGATCCGAATCCCAAGTCGTCGTACGACGCCATCGTGATCGGCGGTGGTGGTCATGGCCTGGCTACGGCGTACTACCTGGCCCGCAACCACGGCCTGACCAACATCGCCGTACTGGAGAAGGGCTGGCTCGCGGGCGGGAACATGGCTCGCAACACCACGATCATCCGGTCCAACTACCTGTGGGACGAGAGTGCGGCGATCTACGAGTACGCGCTCAAGCTGTGGGAGCTGTTGCCGGCCGAGCTGGACTACGACTTCCTGTTCAGCCAGCGCGGAGTCCTGAACCTCGCCCACACGCTCCAGGACGTCCGCGACTCGGTCCGCCGGGTCGAGGCGAACCGGCTGAACCGCGTCGACGCCGAATGGCTGGAGCCGGACGAGGTCGCGAAGGTCTGCCCGATCATCAACGTCTCGCCCGAGCTGCGCTACCCGGTCCTCGGCGCGACCTTCCAGCCGCGGGCCGGAATCGCCAAGCACGACCACGTCGCCTGGGCGTTCGCGCGGGCCTGTGACGCGATGGGTGTGGACATCATCCAGCACTGCGAGGTGACCGGGTTCGTCAAGGACGGCAACAGGGTCGTCGGGGTCGACACCACGCGCGGGCGGATCAACGCCGGTCTGGTCGGTCTGGTCGCGGCCGGCCACAGCAGCGTGCTCGCCGAGAAGGCGGGCTTCCGGTTGCCGGTGCAGTCGCATCCCCTGCAGGCGTTGGTGTCCGAGCTCTACGAGCCGGTCCACCCGACCGTGGTGATGTCGAACTACGTCCACGTGTACGTCTCCCAGGCCCACAAGGGTGAGCTCGTCATGGGCGCCGGCGTCGATGCCTACAACGGGTACGGCCAGCGCGGCTCGTTCCACGTGATCGAGCGGCAGATGGCGGCCGCGATCGAGCTCTTCCCGATCTTCGCCCGGGCGCACCTGCTGCGAACCTGGGGCGGGATCGTCGACGTCACCCCGGACGCCTCGCCGATCATCGGGGCCACCCCGGTGGAGAACCTGTACGTCAACTGCGGCTGGGGCACCGGCGGCTTCAAGGCGACGCCGTCGGCCGGCTGGGTGATGGCGCACACGATGGCCACCGGCGAGCCGCACGAACTGAACCGCCCGTTCGGGCTGGAGCGGTTCACCACCGGCGCCCTCATCGACGAACACGGCGCCGCCGGCGTCGCCCACTGATCCCGAAGGAGCACCTGCGATGCTGCAGCTGAACTGCCCGTGGTGCGGACCGCGGGACGAGACCGAGTACCACTACGGCGGCCAGGCCCATGTCCCGTACCCCGAGGACCCGAGTGCCCTCGCCGACGAGGAGTGGGCGGAGTATCTGTTCTTCCGCGACAACCCGAAGGGTCCCTTCGCCGAACGGTGGGTTCACAGTGTCGGCTGCCGTCGGTGGTTCAACGTCGTCCGCGACACCCGGACCTACGAGGTCCTGGCCGTCTACACGAACACCGAGCCGCGGCCCGACCTCGGCATGGGCGTCGCAGCAGGAGGCCAGCGATGAGCAGCCAGTACCACCGGCTCCCGAGTGGCGGTCGCATCGACCGAAGCACGGTGCTGACCTTCACTGTTGACGGTATCGACTACACCGGCCATCCCGGCGACACGGTGGCATCCGCGTTGCTCGCCAACGGCCGCGTGCGAGTCGGTGACTCGATCTACCGGGGCCGTCCCCGTGGCATCGTGGCCGCTGGTCCGGAGGAGCCGAACGCGCTGCTCCAGGTGGGTGGCGAACAGTCCGAGCCGATGGTGCCGGCGACGATCCGTCCGTTGGTCGACGGGTTCCGCGCGTCGATGTTGTCCGGTCTTGGCGTACTCGATCCTGATCCGGACCCGGCGATGTACGACAAGCTGTTCGTGCACACCGAGGTCCTGGTCATCGGCGGTGGACCGGCCGGTCTCGCCGCGGCGCTGTCGGCGGCCCGCTCGGGCGCGCGGGTCGTGCTCCTCGACGAGCAGCCGGAGCTCGGCGGTTCGTTGCTCTCGGCAAGCACTGAACTCGTGGACGGCAAGCCCGCGATCGACTGGGTGGCGGAGGTGGCCGCGGCACTCGCGGCCGAGCCGGAGGTGACCGTCCGGACGCGGACCCTGGCGTTCGGTTCGTACGACGACAACTACGTGCTCGCGGTCGAGGACCGCCCGGCCTCGCAGGCCCCCGGGGTGTCGCGGCAGCGGGTGTGGCACATCCGGGCCGGTCAGGTCGTGCTGGCGACCGGCGCGCACGAGCGGCCGCTGGTCTTCGCCGGCAACGACACCCCGGGAGTGCTCCTGGCGGGCGCGGTCCGGACGTACCTCAACCGGTACGCCGTCGTCGCCGGCCGCAAGGTGGTTGTCGCGACCACGAACGACAGCGCCTACGAAACGGTCGAGGACCTCGTCTCCGCCGGCGTGGAGGTCGTCGCCGTCCTGGATGCCCGGACAGACCTGTCCCCGCGGGCGGCCGAGGTATCCGACAGCGGCGTACGAATCATCCCGGGCAGCACGGTCGAGCGGGCAGAGGCCGACCCGGCCACCGGACTGCTCACGAAGGTCGATGTGGGCAAGCTGGGTGACGCCGACGAGGTCGCGTACGCCGAGACGCTGGATGCCGACCTGTTGGCCGTCTCCGGTGGTTGGAGTCCGGTGGTGCACCTGCACAGCCAGCGGCAGGGCACGCTGCGGTGGGACGACGAACTGGCCGCCTTCGTGCCCGGCAGCGTGGTGAAGAACCAGCAGGTCGTGGGTTCGGCGGCGGGCACGATGACGCTCGACGAAGGACTGCGCGCGGGTTCGGTGGCCGGTGCCGAAGCAGCGACGGCCGCCGGCTTCGCGGTCGACCCGCTCGACATCGGTGGGTCGAGCCGCCAGCCAGTGGCGGGACCGACGCGGCAGCTCTGGCTGATCGCCGGTCTCGACGGCGAACCCGGTGAGTGGGACGAGCACTTTGTGGATCTGCAGCGCGACCAGACGGTCGCGGACGTCTGGCGGGCGACCGGCGCGGGCATGCGCAGCGTCGAGCACGTGAAGCGGTACACCTCGATCGGCACCGGTCAGGATCAGGGGAAGACGTCGGGAATCAACGCGATCGGCGTCATCTCGGCCGCCCTCGGCGCCGGCGGCGTCGGCGCGGTCGGCACCACGACGTACAGAGCGCCGTACGCACCCGTCTCGTTCGCCGCGCTCGCCGGCCGGGAACGCGGCGAGCTCTTCGACCCGCGGCGGACCACGCCGATCCAGAGTTGGCACGTCGAGGCGGGCGCGGAGTTCGAGGTCGTCGGTCAATGGATGCGTCCCTGGTACTACCCGCAGCCGGGGGAGGACCTCGACACCGCGGTCGAGCGGGAGTGCCGGGCCGCGCGGACCGGCGTCGGCATGATGGACGCGTCCACGCTCGGCAAGATCGAGATCGAGGGCCCGGACGCCGGTGAGTTCCTGAACCGCATCTACACCAACGCGTTCAAGAAGCTGCCGGTCGGTTCGGCGCGGTACGGCGTGATGTGCACGCCGGACGGGATGATCTTCGACGACGGCGTAACGCTGCGGCTGGCCGACGACCGGTACTTCATGACCACCACGACCGGTGGCGCGGCCGGCGTACTGGACTGGCTCGAGGAGTGGCTGCAGACCGAGTGGCCCGGTCTCGAGGTGTACTGCACCTCGGTGACCGAGCAGTGGTCGACGGTCGCCGTCGTGGGTCCTCGGTCTCGCGAGGTCGTCGCGCGGGTCGCGCCGGAGCTGGACGTGTCGAACGCGGCGTTCCCGTTCATGACGTTCCGCGAGACGGTACTCGCTTCGGGGATCCCGGCCCGGATCTGCCGGATCTCGTTCTCCGGGGAGCTCGCGTTCGAGATCAACGTGGCCGGCTTCCACGGCCGATCGGTGTGGGAGCAGGTGTACGCGGCCGGTCAGGATCTCGGCATCACTCCGTACGGCACGGAGACGATGCACGTCCTGCGGGCCGAGAAGGGGTACCCGATCGTCGGGCAGGACACTGACGGCACGGTCACGCCCCAGGACGCCGGGATGGAATGGGTCGTCTCGAAGCAGAAGGACTTCATCGGCCGGCGTTCGTACGCGCGGGCCGACACGCAACGCGCCGACCGCAAGCACCTGGTCGGCCTGCTGCCCGTCGATCGTTGCACCCGGCTTCCGGAAGGCAGTCAGGTGGTCGCGGCGGCGGACGGCGTACTCGACGGGTCCGCTCCGGTCCCGATGCTCGGGCACGTGACGTCGAGCTATCACAGCGCGGCGCTGGAGCGCCCGTTCGCGCTCGCCCTGATCAAGGGCGGCCGGGACCGGATCGGCGACGTGCTGGTGGCGCCGGTCGGTGACCGGCTGGTCGAGGTCGAGGTGACCTCACCCGTGCTCTACGACCCCGAAGGGACGAAGCGAGATGGCTGATCTGACCCTGCTGCAACGCAGTCCGCTGGAGACGCCGATCCTCAGCATGGTGAGCGTCCGGGTCGATCCGGACTCCGACGGAGCCCGAGGCATCGAGGCCGTTCTGGGTACGGCGCTGCCGCGAACCTGCGGTGTGGTCACCCGGAACGGCGCCCACTCGGTGCTGTGGCTGGGACCCGACGAGTGGCTGGTCGTTTCCGAGAGCGGGGCTGGATCGCTCGCCGGTGAGCTCCGTGCGGCCGCGACCGGCTCGGCGTCCGCCGTGGTCGACGTGTCGGCGAACCGGGTGCTGCTCGAACTGTCCGGGACCATCGCACGGGACGTGCTCAAGAAGGGCTGTCCCGTCGACCTGCACCCCCGGGTGCTCGCCGACGACACCGCTGTCCTGACCACGCTCGCGCGGGTTCCGGTCCTGCTCTGGAAGGTCGACCGGACGCGGTTCCGGATCCTGCCGCGCGCCTCGTTCGCGTCGTACGTCGGTCGCTGGCTGCTCGACGCCATGGAGGAATTCGCTCCGTGGGACCAGAGCGCCGGCGGCTCCTGATGGCGCTCTCGGCGTTCGATCTCTACTCCGTCGGTATCGGGCCCTCGTCGTCGCACACTGTCGGTCCGATGCGGGCTGCCAAGCGGTTCGTGGACCGGCTGGCCGAGTCCGGGCAGCTGGCCGACGTCCGCCGCGTCAAGGCCGAGCTGTTCGGCTCGCTCGGGGCGACGGGGCACGGTCACGGCTCGCCCAAGGCGGTGGTTCTCGGTCTCGAGGGTGAGGATCCGGCAACGACGGACACCGATCGGGCGGACCGCCGGATCGGTGCGATCCGGGACAGCGGCCTGCTGCGCCTGAACGGTACGAGCCCGGTCGGCTTCGACCTGGACTCCGATCTGGTCATGCACCGGCGCAAGAGTCTGCCGGCCCATCCGAACGGCATGACGTTCGCCGCCTTCGACGCGGACGAGCGGCAGCTGGACTTCCGGACGTACTACTCGGTCGGCGGTGGCTTCGTCGTCGACGAGGAGGCCACCGCCGCAGATCGCGTCGTACTGGACGACACGCAGGTCAAGTTCCCGTTCGGTACCGGCGCGGAACTGCTCGAGATCTGTGCCCGGGAAGGGCTGTCGATCAGCGACGTCATGCTCGCCAACGAGCAGGCCTGGCGCACCGAGGACGAGATCCGCGCCGGCCTGCTGCACCTGTGGTCCGTGATGACCGCGTGCGTCGAACGAGGCATCCACCGGGACGGGGTTCTTCCCGGCGGGCTCCGCGTACCGCGACGCGCCCCGGGCCTGTACCGCGAGCTGTCGAGCAAGGGGTACGACGATCCGCTGCACGTCGTCGACTGGGTGAACCTCTACGCGCTCGCGGTCAACGAGGAGAACGCGTCCGGCGGCCGGATCGTCACCGCGCCGACCAACGGCGCCGCGGGGATCATTCCGGCCGTCCTGCACTACTACGCGCATTTCGTGCCCGGCGCGGACGACGACGGCATCGTGCGGTTCCTCCTGACCGCGGCCGCGATCGGCATCCTGTTCAAGCTGAACGCGTCGATCTCCGGGGCCGAAGTGGGCTGCCAGGGAGAGGTCGGCTCGGCCTGCTCGATGGCCGCCGGCGGTCTCGCCGAGGTCCTGGGCGGTACGCCGGCCCAGGTCGAGAACGCGGCCGAGGTCGGGATCGAGCACAACCTCGGCCTGACCTGCGACCCGGTCGGCGGCCTGGTGCAGATCCCGTGCATCGAGCGGAACGCGATCGCCTCGATGAAGGCGATCAACGCCGCGCGGCTGGGCGTGAACGGCGACGGCAGCCACAAGGTGAGCCTGGACAAGGCGATCAAGACGATGCGCGACACCGGCCGGGACATGTCGGTCAAGTACAAGGAGACCGCCCGCGGCGGCCTCGCCGTCAACGTCATCGAGTGCTGAAGCCGTCGGCCGCATCGCCGCCCGACGCAAGAACAGAGGTCCAGTCCCTCGCGCTGGGGACCGGACCTCTGTTCTTGCCGTGTTGATCAGTGACCGCGGGCGATCCACGCCTCGAGGTCGGGGAGCTCGGCACCGATCGACGTGTCGTCACCGTGTCCGGTGTGGACAGCTGTTTCCTCCGGCAGGGGGAGCAGCTTGTCCCGGATCGAGTCGATGATGGTCGGGAAGTCACTGTACGAGCGCCCCGTCGCCCCCGGCCCGCCCTGGAAGAGGGTGTCGCCGGTGAAGACGACACCCAGCTCCGGGCTGTAAAAGGAGCAGGCGCCCGGCGAGTGACCGGGCGTGTGCAGCGTCCGCAGCGTGATTCCGGCGACTTCGAATTCGTTGCCGTCGGCAAGCTCGCCGTCCGGTGTGGACTCGTGGACCTGGTCCCACAGGACCCGGTCGGCCGGGTGCAGGTACGAGGGAGCGTCCGTTGCCGCGCACAGCTCGGGTGCCGCGTTGATGTGGTCGTCGTGCGCATGGGTGAGCAGGACGGCCCGCACGGTGCGGCCGCCGACCGCCGCGACGATCGGCTCGGCCCAGTGCGCGGCATCGATGACGACGCACTCGTAGTCGTCGCCGACAACCCAGACGTTGTTCTTGACGTCCCAGACGCCGCCGTCGAGGCTGAAGGAGCCCGCGGTCACCACACGGGTGATTTCCGCCCGGCTCACAGCTCGACCACCGAACGCAGCACCTCGCCCTTGTGCATCCTCGCGAACGCGTCCTCGACCTCGTCGAGAGCGATGGTCTCGGTGATGAACGCGGCCAGCGGGAACCGGCCCTGCTGCGCCAGGTCCACCAGCATGGGGAAATCACGGGACGGCAGGCAGTCGCCGTACCAGGATGACTTCAGCGCGCCGCCGCGCCCGAAGACCTCCAGGAGCGGAAGGGTGAGCTCGCTGTCCGGCGACGGTACGCCGACCAGGACGACGGTGCCGGCCAGGTCACGCGCGAAGAACGCCTGCTCGTAGGTCTCCGGCCGCCCGACCGCGTCGACCACGACATCCGCGCCGAAGCCTCCGGTGAGCGCGCGGATCGCCTCGACGGCGTTCTCGTCGCGGGAGTTGACCGTGTGGGTCGCGCCGAACTCCTTGGCCCAGCCGAGCTTACGGTCGTCGACGTCGACCGCGATGATGGTGGCGGCCCCGACGAGGGCCGCACCGGCGATCGCCGCGTTGCCGACGCCACCGCAGCCGATCACGGCCATCGAGTCGCCCCGCCCGACGCCACCGGTGTTCACCGCGGCGCCGAACCCGGCCATCACCCCGCAACCGAGCAGGCCGGCGGCGCCGGCCGGCGCGTGCGGGTCGACCTTGGTGCACTGGCCCGCTGCCACGAGCGTCTTCTCGATGAACGCGCCGATGCCGAGGGCGGGCGACAACGGCGTACCGTCGGTCAGTGTCATCGCCTGCGTGGCGTTGTGGGTGTTGAAGCAGTACTGCGGCTTGCCCTTCGCGCACGCGCGGCACTGGCCGCAGACCGCGCGCCAGTTGAGGATGACGAAGTCGCCCGGAGCGACCTCGGTGACACCCGCACCGACCGACTCGACGACCCCGGCAGCCTCGTGGCCGAGCAGGTACGGGAACTCGTCGCCGATACCGCCCTCGCGATAGTGCAGGTCGGTGTGGCACACGCCGCACGCCTGGATCTGGACCACGGCCTCACCGGGGCCCGGGTCGGGGACCACGATGTCGGCGACCTCGACCGGTGCGCCCTTGCTGCGGGCGATAACGCCCTTGACGGTGACGGACATGCGGCTCCTTGTTCTGTGGTGGTGGATGAGCTCAGCGGAAGACGACGGTGCGGTTGCGGTCGAGGAGCACGCGGTGCTCGCTGTGCCAGCGGATGGCCCGGGAAAGGACCTGGGCCTCGACGTCCCGCCCGGCGGCGGTCATGTCGGCGGGGTCGAGCGAGTGGTCGACCCGGGCGACGTCCTGCTCGATGATCGGCCCCTCGTCGAGGTCCGGGGTCACGTAGTGCGCAGTCGCGCCGATCAGCTTCACGCCGCGGGTGTGGGCCTGGTGGTAGGGCTTGGCGCCCTTGAAGCTCGGCAGGAACGAGTGGTGGATGTTGATGGCCCGCCCTTCCAGCTTGCCGCACAGCTCGTTCGACAGGACCTGCATGTAGCGGGCGAGGACGACGAGGTCGGCGTCGAGGGTGTCCACCAGTTGGAGCAGGCGCGCCTCGGCCTCCGGCTTGGTATCCGGCGTGACCGGGACGTGGAAGAACGGGATGCCGTTGGCGTCGGCGAGGGCCTCGAAGTCCCGGTGGTTCGAGACGATGCCGGGAATCTCGATGTTCAGCGCACCCGTGCTGGTGCGGAACAGCAGGTCGTTCAGGCAGTGCCCGAAGCGGGACACCATGATCAGCGTCCGCGTCGGGGTGTGCAGGTCGTGCAACTGCCACGCCATCGCGAACTCACTAGCGATCGCGCCGAAGTCCTGTCGCAGCGACTCGACACTCACGTCGTCCGCGCGGAACTGGACGCGCATGAAGAAGGTGTCGGTCAGCCTGTCGTCGAACTGCTGGCTGGCGAAGATGTTCCCGCCCTGCTCCATGACGAAGCGGCTGACCGCGAAGACGATGCCGGCCGCCTCCGGACAGGTCAGCGTGAGGACGTACTCGTGGCCGGCCGGGGGACGAGGCGCCATGATCTCTCCTTTGCGTATTACACAACAGCTTGAGCGATACGCAACAGCGTGCCTGCCGGGATCGGCCAGGTCAAGGGCCTGCCGAGGCCGACTTTCGGCCGGTACGGCGGTCCGCGGGTGCGTCGCCCGGACATGCGGACAGGCCGGGAGGAGGGCCCTGGATGAGCCCTTCTCCCGGCCGGTGTGGTGCTGCGGTCAGCTAGCCGACAGGTGTTTGCAAGGCCGGCGCGGCGCCGTTCGTGGTCGCGGCCAGCTCCTTCCCGTCGAGCTCCTCGAGGGTCTCGGTGGTCAGCTTCCTGCGCCCCTTCCGTGGCGCCGGATCAGGCTCGTTGCGGAGTTCCTTCACCAGCGACACGGCGGCGCCGATCATCACGAACATGAACGGGAAAGCCGCCAGGATGCACAGCGTCTGTAAGGCCGGCAGGCCGCCGGCGAGGAGCAGGATGCCCGCCACGGCGCCGGTCATGACGCCCCAGAAGATCGTCACCAGGTTGCGCGGCTCGCGACAGCCGCGACAAGACAGCATGGCCATCACCAGCGCGGCGGCGTCCGCGCCGGAGATGAAGAAGAACGCCACCAGGATCACGACGACCAGTGCGGTCAGGGCGAACAACGGATACTGCCGCAGCAGTTCGAACAGCGCCGTCTCCTGGCCCTGCTGCAGGGCCGCGGCCAGGTCCGTGCCGCCGAGCTGCAGGTTGATCGAGATGCCACCGAGGACGGAGAACCAGACGAAGGTGACCAGGCTCGGAGCGAGGACGACGCCGAAGACGAACTCGCGGATCGTGCGGCCTCGGGAGATGCGGGCGATGAAGGCGCCGACGAACGGCGTCCACGACATCCACCAAGCCCAGTAGAAGATGGTCCAGCCGCTGAGCCACTCCTGCCCGCCGAAGGCGCCGGCGCGGAAGCTCATCGGGACGATCTGGTACAGGTAGTCGCCGACGGACTCGGTGAAGGTGCTGAGGATGAAGACGGACGGTCCCACCACGAACAGGAAGAACAGCAGCGCGACGGCGAGCACCATGTTCACGTTGGACAGGTACTGGATGCCGCGGTGGACCCCGCTGACCGCGGAGACGATGAACGCCAGGGTGAGCGCCGCGATGATCGCGATGGCGACCGGCGTGGATTTCGGGACGTCGTACAGCTGGTTCAGGCCCGAGTTGATCTGCAGGGCGCCGAGGCCGAGGGACGTGGCCGAGCCGAACAGGGTCGCCACGATCGCGAAGGTGTCGATGGCCCGGCCCGCGCCGCCCTCGGACCGCTTGCCGAGCAGCGGGAAGAAGGTCGAGCTGATCAGGTTCGCGCGGCCGTGGCGGAACGAGAAGTACGCGAGGGCCAGGCCGATGACGGCGTACATCGCCCAGGGGTGGAAGGCCCAGTGGAAGAAGGAGTACTGGATGGCGAGCTGGGCGCTCTCGTGCGTGTTCGGCTCGGCCAGGCCCATCGGCGGCGTGCTGAGGTGGGACAGTGGCTCGGCGACACCGTAGAACATCAGTCCGATGCCCATACCGGCGCTGAACATCATGGTGATCCAGCTGACCGTCTTGAACTCTGGGCGCTCGTCGTCGCGTCCGAGCCGGATCCGGCCGTAGCGGCTGCAGGCGAGGACCACTGCGAGGGCGACGAACCCTACGCTCGCCAGGACGAAGAGCCATCCGAAGCTCTTGATCACCCAGGCCAGCGCATCGCCGGCGACACCGGCGAGCCCCTTGTTGTCGAAGATTCCCCAGAGGATGAACGCGAGGGCGATCGCGGCCGAGGTGGCCAGCACGATCCTGTCGGCGGGCAGACGGGCGAACCGATCAGGGCGGTCCGACGTTGGCGGCTTCTCAGGCATGGTTGACATTGCGAAGAGTCCCTTCAGTGGGGTGCCACAGTGCCCGGGTGGTCTCCGACTGTAGGACTGAGTTGTGTGATCCGCAACGGATCGCGCCAAATGAAACATACTTACGGGTCGGCGCGCAGGTAGAGAAGGCGCCGCCAGCTGACCTGGGGCACCTTGCCGGTGGGGAAGAAGTGGTTAGCCCAGCCAGCCCATGCGATGGCTGATGCGGCTGCCCGCCAGCTTGAGATCCGCCTCGGTGCTCTTGATCCGCGCTTCGTCGAACCGGAAGACCGGGCCGGAGGCGCTCAGTGCCCCGACGACCGTGCCGGTGTGGTCGAGGACCGGGACGGCTGCGGCGTTCAGGCCGATCTCGAGCTCCTCGAATGCGGTGGCGAAGCCGGCTTCCCGGATCTCGGCGAGCTGGTCGAGCAGGGCCTGCCGGGAGGTGATGGTGTTCTCGGTGAGCTCTGGCAGGCCCGCCTTGGCGAGGATCGCGTCGCGTTGGTCGTCCGGCATGTAGGCGAGCAGGATCTTGCCGCTGGAGGTGGCGTGCAGCGGGGTCAGCTGGCCGACCCAGTTGTGGCTCGCAACGGCGGCCGAGCCGCGCGCCTGCTGCACGTTCACCGCGTAGTGCTCCCGGACCACCGCGAGGTTGATCGTCTCGTCGAACTGGAGCGCGAGCGCGTCCATGATCGGCTGGGCCTGGCGTGCCATGTCGATGCGGGTCGGGATGGCGCTCGCGAGCCGCAGGATGCCGAAGGCGAGCTGGTACTTCCCGCGCTCGGTGTTCTGCTCGACCAGGTCGCGCTCCTCGAGCGCCGCCAGCAGCCGGAACGCGGTCGACTTGTGGACGCCGATCTCCGCGGCCACCTCACTGACCCCGGCATGGCCCTCGCGGGCGAGGATCTCGAGCACGGTGATGGCCCTGTCGACGGACTGCACGCCGCCCGGGCTGTCGCCGCGCGTGCTGCCCTTGCCGGTCGAATTCTGCTCCCCGTTGCTCATAACGCAACCCTACCTGGTAAGGGTGCCCTAACTTCAAGGGGTTGTCGGCGAATTGCGATCGACATCGACGCGGGCCCTTGACAGCAAGGCCCATCCCTTTTCAGACTGTTGCGCATTGCGCGACTGGTTGTGCTATTCGCACCAAAGGTGGAGAAAATGATTCGAGTCTGTCCTCTCTCCGCGCTCCCGCCCGGAGAGGCTCTGCGTGTCGATGCGGAGCCGCCGATCGCGGTGTTCCACACCGAGGACGGCGAGGTCTTCGCCGTCGACGACACCTGTACACACCAGGACGCATCCCTGGCCGACGGCTGGCTGGAGGGCTGCGAGGTCGAGTGTCCGCTGCACGCCTCGAAGTTCGACCTGCGCACCGGTGCCGTCGACGCGCCGCCGGCCAAGCGGCCGATCCGGACCCACGCCGTGCACATCGAGGACGACCACATCTGTGTGGAGCTGTCCGATGCCGAGCCCAACCTCCCGCCCGGTGTCACGTTCGGGGTGTCGTCATGAGGACGATCACGATCGTCGGTGCCTCGCTCGCTGGTCTCTACGCCGCGCAGGCGCTGCGGACACAGGGGTTCGACGGTCAGGTCGTGGTCGTCGGCGACGAGCGGCACCGGCCCTACGACCGGCCGCCGCTGTCGAAGGAGTTCCTGGCCGGCAAGATCGACGCTGACGTGCTGGCGCTGGAGTCGGCCGATGACGACGACCTGGAAGCGCGCTGGCTGCTCGGGTCGCCGGCCGTCTCGCTGAGCCCGGCCGCCCGCGAGGTGATCCTCGCCAACGGCACCCGGGTCGGCAGCGACGGCGTGATTCTCGCGACCGGCGCCCGCGCCCGCGCGTTGCCCGGATCGGCGGGCCTGGCCGGCGTGCACTCGTTGCGGACGCTCGAGGATGCCGTCGCGCTGCGGGCGGAGTTGCAGCCCGGAGCGCGCCTGGTGGTCATCGGTGCCGGCTTCATCGGCGGCGAGGTCGCCGCTACGGCCAACGCACTCGGCCTCGAGGTCACGGTGGTCGAGGCGATGGCGTCGCCGCTCGCCGGGCCGCTGGGCGTGGAGATGGGCGCTGTGGTGAGCGGGCTGCACACTGCGCACGGCGTCGCGCTGCGGTGCGGCGTCGGGGTCCGAGGGCTCGTCGGTGCCGAGCGAGTCGAGGCCGTCGAACTCGCCGACGGCACCGTGCTGCCCGCCGACGTGGTGGTGGTCGGCATCGGCGCGATCCCCAATGTCGAATGGCTGATCCGCTCTGGCGTTGCCCTGGGCAACGGGGTCGAGTGTGACCACCAGGGTCGTACCAGCGTTCCCACCGTGATGGCGGTCGGCGACTGCGCTGCCTGGTACGACCAGCGGCTCGGCCGCAGCCACCGGGTCGAGCACTGGACCGGCGCGATGGAGCGACCGGCCATCGCGGTCGCCGCTCTCCTCGGCGGCGACAACCCACGCCAGGCGGCCGTTCCCTACTTCTGGTCCGACCAGTACGACGTCCGGATCCAGTTCGCCGGGCATGCTGCCGAAGCCGACTCGGTCACGGTCGAGGACGGTACGGCGGAGGGCCGCGACCTGCTGGCCGTGTACCGCCGCGGCGAGATCCCCGTCGGTGTCCTCGGCATGAACCAGCCACGTCTGTTCGGCCGATGGCGGCGGCGGCTCAATGCCGCCGTACCGGTCTGAACCTCCGTGTTCCCCCAACGAGTCTCGGAAAGGCGTGCCGGTGGCTATCGCAACGAGGATTGACGGACGGGCGGTCGCCGGTGAGCTGAAGGCGCAGCTGGCGGTCCGCGTCGAAGTCCTACGCAGGCAGGGGATCCGGTCTGGTCTCGGCACGATCCTGGTCGGCGACGACCCGGGCAGCCACTCCTACGTCGCCGGCAAGCACCGTGACTGTGCCGAGGTCGGAATCGAGTCGATCCGGGTCGAACTGCCGGCCACCGCTACCCAGGAAGACATCGAGGCGGCGGTACGGCGGCTCAACCACGACCCGGCGTGCACCGGGTTCATCGTGCAACTCCCGTTGCCGCCGCACGTCGACATGCATCGGGTCCTGCAGTTGATCGACCCTGCGAAGGACGCCGACGGCCTGCATCCGACCAACCTCGGCAAGCTGGTGCTCGGCATTCCCGGCCCGCTGCCCTGCACGCCGCGCGGAATCATCGAGTTGCTCCGCCGGCACGACGTGGAGATCACCGGGCAGCGGTTCTGCGTGATCGGCTGCGGGCTGACCGTCGGCCGGCCGCTCGGGCTGATGCTGACGCGTCCGAGCGAACACGCGACGGTCACGTTGTGCCACGAGGCGACCGTTGACATCGCCGCGCACACGCGGGCTTCGGAGGTGGTCGTCGCGGCCGCCGGGGTGGCCCATCTGGTCAAGCCGGACTGGATCAGCCCCGGGGCGACCGTGCTGTCGGTCGGTGTCACCCGCACGATCGAAGGCATCCTGGGCGACGTCCATCCCGAGGTCGACGCGGTGGCCGGCTTGGTGAGTCCCGCGACCGGCGGCGTCGGCCCGATGACCCGGGCGATGCTGCTGATGAACATCGTCGAGATCGCCGAGCGGGCGGCGGTGGCATGAACGGGTTGCGGGTCGCCGAAGCGGCGACAGCCCGGCAGACGGTGGTGACGCAGTGCCAGGTGCTCGGCGTCCTGAACGTCACGCCAGACTCGTTCTCCGACGGCGGTCAGCACGACGCGTACGACGAGGCAGTGGCCCGGGGCCTCGAACTGGTCCGGCAGGGCGCGGACCTCGTCGACGTCGGGGGAGAGTCGACCCGGCCCGGCGCCGTCCGCGTGGATGCGGCCGAGGAGGTACGACGGGTGATCCCGGTGATCGCCGCGTTGTGCGACGCCGGGATCAGGGTATCGGTGGACACGATGCGGGCGAGTGTCGCCGCGAAGGCGCTGGATGCCGGAGCAGAGCTGGTCAACGACGTGTCGGGTGGGCTGGCGGATCCGGCGATGCTGCCGTTGATCGCCGACACGGGGGCATCCTGCGTCCTGATGCATTGGCGTGCGCAGTCGGCCGTCATGGACGCGTTCGCCAGCTACGACGCGGTGGTCGACGACGTCCGCGCCGAACTGTCGAAGCGTGTGGATGCCGCCTTGTCCGCGGGGATCCTGACCCAGCAGCTCGTGCTCGACCCGGGGCTGGGATTCGCCAAGACGGCTGAGCACAACTGGGCCCTGCTCGGCGCTCTCCCGGCCCTGCGTGAGCTCGGTTTCCCGATCCTGATCGGTGCCTCCCGCAAGCGGTTCCTGGCCGACTGCGTGGACTACGGCGGACTTGATCCGGACAGCCCGTTGGATCGCGACGACGCCTCCAGCGCGGTCGCGGCGCTCGCGGCGTCGGCGGGAGTGTGGGGGGTTCGCGTGCACACGGTTCCTCCGGCGGCAGCCGCCGTACGGGTCGCTGCCCGGATCGCGGCGGTAGGTGGTCGATGATGCGCCGGCACACGCGCGACGTACTTGAAGGACTGCTCACCCGGGTCCGCTACGAAGTGCTGCCGACGGCGAGCGTGGTGGACGAGGTGTGTGCCGGCCTTCCCAGCGGCGCGACCGTCACGGTCACCGCGTCACCCGCGAAGGGTCTCGAAGCGACCCTTCGTACGGCGGAACGGCTGGCGGCGCAGGACTTCGATGTCGTGCCACATCTCGCCGCGCGGATGATCGCCGGACCGGGCGAACTCGCTGAGCTCGTCAGCAGGCTGCGCAGTGCCGGGATCACGAAGGTGTTCGTCCCCGGCGGCGATGCCGACCCGGCCGGCGGCTACGACTCGGCCCTGCAGGTGCTGACGGAGTTGGCGCAGCTGGGCAATCCGTTCGCCGGCGTCGGGATCGCCGGCTACCCCGAGTCGCATCCGGGGATCTCCGACGACCTGACCATCCAGGCGATGTGGGACAAGCGCCGGTACGCCACCGAGCTGGTCAGCAACCTCACCTTCGACCCGCGCGTGCTGTCGTCCTGGGTACGGCGCGTGCGCGCCCGCGACGTACACCTGCCGATCCTGGTCGGGGTGCCGGGGCCGGTCGAGCGCGCCAGGTTGTTGCGAATGGCAACGAAGATCGGGGTCGGTGAGTCGGCCAGGTTCCTGGCGAAGCACCGCGGACTGTTCGCCCGCATCGCGGCACCCGGCGGGTCCGACCCGGCCCGGTTCCTCACCGGAGCCGCGGCGACGCTCGGCCGCGAGGACCTGAGCGTGGCCGGTCTGCACCTGTTCACCTTCAACCAGATCGCGGCGACCGAGGAATGGCGGCTGGCCCAGCTGGCCCGTCTGCGCAACCGGACGGGCGTCCGCCCGGCGGCCGGTGTCCCGGGACGGGGAGTTTCATGAGCCTGTCGAACAGCCCGTCGATCCGGGCGATCGAACGACGGCTGCTGGCCCGATGGCCGGAGACCAAGCTCGAGCCGTCCCTGGACCGCATCGTCAGTGTGCTGCGGCTGCTGGGCGATCCGCAGCGCAGGTACCGCAGCGTCCACATCACCGGGACCAACGGCAAGACGAGCACGGCTCGGATGATCGAGGCACTGCTGGCCGGGTCCGGCGAGCGCACCGGCCGGCTGACCAGCCCACACCTGACGAGCGTCCGGGAGCGGATCGGCATCGCCGAGGAGGTCATCGGAGTGCCGGCCTTCCGGTCCGCCTTCAGCGCGGTCGGCAAGCAGGCCGAACTCGTCGACGCGTCGATGCCGCATCCGCTGTCGTTCTTCGAGATGACGGTGGCCATGGCCTACCGCGCCTTCGCTGATGCGGAGATCGACATCGCCGTGGTCGAGGTGGGGATGGGCGGGCGGTGGGACGCCACGAACGTGATCGACGCCGACGTCGCCGTCGTACTCCCGGTCGACCTCGATCACACCGACTACCTCGGCCCGACGACGACCGCGATCGCCGAGGAGAAGGCAGGCATCATCGGACCGGGGTCGGTCGCCGTCAGCGCGTTGCAAAGCCAGGAGGTCGCCGCGGTACTGCGGGAACGGGCACAGACCGTGGACGCCCGTCTGGTCAGCCAGGGCGCGGACTTCATCCTCGAGCGCCGGACTGTCGTCGAGGGTGGCCAGGTCATCTCTGTGCGGGGCCTGTACCGGTCGTACAGCAACGTCTTCCTGGCCTTACACGGTCGTCACCAGGCCGAGAACGCTGCCTGCGCCATCGCCGCAGCGGAAGGAGCACTCGGCCGGGAACTGGAACTGGGCGCGGTGCGAGCCGCTCTCGGCCAGGCTGCGTCGCCGGGTCGCTTCGACGTTCGGCCCGGCTCGCCGCTGGTGATTCTGGATGCCGCCCACAATCCGCACGGCGCCCGCGCGCTGGCCGAGTCGCTGACGGAGCTGGCGCCTTGCCGGACGTTCGCGGTCATCGCGGCGATGGCGGACAAGAACGTCGAGGGCATGCTGCGCGAGCTCGAGCCGGTCGTCGACGTCGTCGTCTGCACCCGCAACTCGAGCCCACGCAGCCTCGCGCCGGCGAAGCTCGCCGCCACCGCCCGGCAGGTGTTCGGGGCGCAGCGCGTCCATGTCGCGTTCAACGTGGCGACCGCGCTCGACAAGGCCCGCACACTCGCGGCGCCGCTGCCCGGGAACGAGCCCGACGGCCTGGTGCTCGTCACCGGCTCGGTCGTGACCGTCGGCGACGCGAACCAGGTCCTGCCCGCGGACACGCCCAGACGACCGATGGGTCAACCCTTGCCCGGGTGAGCACTCCCATCGGTTCGGGGTTGGGCGCCGGAAGCCACTTCCGGCGCCCAAACCCCACCCTGTCGCGCACGAGAACGGAGACCACCAGTGCGAGGAAAGCCGAAAACGTACGCGGCCGGCCTGCCGGGGGTCGTGCATGCGCTGCGGTATTCAGTCGAGCAGACCACGGTACGCCGTACCGCGCTGACGCTGCTCAACCTCAACCAGGTCAAGGGTTTCGACTGCCCCGGGTGTGCGTGGCCGGAGCCGGATCACCGGCACACGAACGAGTACTGCGAGAACGGCGCGAAGCACATCAACGACGAGGCGACCACCCGCCGGGTCACCCGCGACTTCTTCGCCGAGCACTCGATCGAGGAACTGGACGGCAAGTCCGACCTCTGGCTCAACCAGCAGGGCCGGCTGACCGAGCCGATGGTCCGGCGGCCCGGTGCCACCCATTACGCGCCGATCGGCTGGGACGAGGCATTCGGGATCGTCGCCGACGAGCTGAACGGGCTCGACTCACCCGACGAGGCACTGTTCTATGTGTCCGGCCGGCTGAACAACGAGGCGGCGTTCCTGCTCCAGCTGTTCGCCCGGGCCTTCGGCACCAACAATCTGCCGGACTGCTCGAACATGTGCCACGAGTCCAGCGGCTCCGCGCTCGGCCAGACCCTCGGCATCGGCAAGGGCAGCGTGCAACTCGAGGACATCTACCGGTCCGACCTGGTTTTCGTGGTCGGGCAGAACCCGGGCACCAACCACCCGCGGATGCTCTCCGCGCTCGAGCAGACGAAGAAGAACGGCGGCCGGGTGATCGCCGTCAACACCCTGCCCGAGGCCGGCCTGATGCGCTTCAAGAATCCACAGAAGCCCAGTGGGATCGTCGGCCGCGGTACGGAGATCGCCGATCAGTTCCTGCAGATCCGGCCCGGTGGCGACCTCGCGCTGTTCCAGATGCTGAACCGCCGCCTGCTCGAGGACGACGTACTCGATCGGGACTACATCGCGCGGCACACCACCGGTTTCGAGGCGTACGCCGACCACGCCCGGACGATCACGTGGGAGCACGCGCTCGTAGCCACCGGCCTGACCCGGGACGAGATCGAGGCCGTGCACGAGGCCGTCCTGGCCAGCCGGTCCGTCATCGTCTGCTGGGCGATGGGCCTGACGCAGCACAAGCACGGCGTACCGACCATCCGCGAGGTGGTCAACTTCCTGATGCTGCGCGGCAACATCGGCAAACCGGGGGCCGGGGTCTGCCCGGTTCGCGGCCACTCCAATGTCCAGGGTGACCGCACGATGGGGATCTGGGAGCGGATGCCCGACTCGTTCCTGGACGCGCTGCGGGACGAGTTCGCCTTCGATCCGCCGCGGGAACACGGTCTGGACTCGGTGGACGCCATCCGGGCGATGCGGGACGGGGCCGCGCGAGTGTTCGTCGGCGTGGCCGGGAACTTCGTCCGGGCCACACCGGACAGCGAGGTCACCGAGGCGGCCCTGCGCAACTGCGCTCTCACCGTGCAGGTCTCGACCAAGCTCAACCGGTCCCACACCGTGACCGGACGGACCGCCCTCATCCTCCCGACGCTGGGTCGGAGCGATCGCGACATCCAGGCGACGGGCGAGCAGTACATCACCGTCGAGGACTCGATGAGCGCGGTGCACCGGTCGCGCGGGACCTTGCCGCCCGCGTCGCCGTACCTGCTCAGCGAGGTCGCGATCATTGCCCGGCTCGCGCAGCGCACCCTGGGTGATTCGCCGGCGATCCCGTGGGACGAGTTCGAAGCCGACTACGACCTGGTCCGGGACCGGATCGCGCGCGTCGTACCGGGTTTCGAGGACTTCAACGAGCGGGTCAAGCAGCCTGGCGGCTTCACGCTACCGAACCCGGTGAACTCCGGCGTGTATCCGACGCCGAGCGGGCGGGCGGTGTTCACGTGCAACGAGCTGGAGTGGCTGCAGACCCCGCCCGGCCACCTGATCCTGCAGTCGCTGCGCTCTCACGACCAGTGGAACACCATCCCGTACTCGATGAACGACCGCTACCGAGGCATCCACAACGCCCGCCGGATTGTGATGGTCAATCCCGAGGACATCGCCGGGCTCGGGTTCGCCGACGGTGACCTGGTCGATCTCGTCAGCGTGTGGCGGGATGGCACCGAGCGCCGGGCCGCCGGGTTCCGGCTCGTCGGCTACCCGGCCGCCCGTGGGTCCGCGGCGGCGTACTACCCGGAGACGAACGTGCTCGTCCCGCTCGACAGCGTTGCCGACATCAGCAACACCCCGACGTCGAAGGGCGTCCTGATCCGGCTCGAAGCACCCGCTCCGCCTGCCTGATCCCTTGCGAACACGCCGTCTCGATAGCGGCGAAGCCGTTGCCGTTACGGCTGATCGGCCGTACGGGCGGAGTACGGGCAGTGGCGTGACGGGTGTGGTCACCAGAATCGGCACCCGCCGGTCTGTCGACCCTTCCTGGAGGTCTTCCCCTGATGCCTAAGTCACTCGTGGCCGCGCTCCGCCCCAATAGAACCAGCGCTCGGGAGATATCAGCGCGGCGACTCATCCGGTACCTCGTTGTCTTGGCCGTGCTGGCCACAGGGCTGCACGCGACGTCGACCATCCAGCCCCCGGTGGCCGTGGCGGCTCCCAGTTCAACCGCGGCGCCCACGGCGGCGGCTGCTGCCGCTCCTGGTGCCGGTGGCGGGTTGTACGTCCCGCTGGCAACCACTCAGCGGCTCTACGACTCCGGGACGACACTGGTCCAGGCTCAGGAGACAAAAACAGCCACCTTCACGGGCCTCGGCGGGATCCCGGCCACCGGAGTAACGGCAATCGCCGCGACGGTCCAGGTCCTCAGCCCGACCGCGTCCGGCTCACTGCCCGCGTGGCCGGCCGGCGAGACCCGGCCGGCGGTGTCGGGGCTGCTGTTCGCGGCGAACATGAAGTACATGTCCGGCTCGGCGGTGATCCGGCTGAACGCGTCAGGTCAGGCGAGTTTCTCCAATAAAAGCGCAGGGACGCTACGCATCCGCGTCGACGTCACGGGCTACTTCACCGGCGACACCGCGACCACCGCGGGTTCGCGGTTCGTCCCGCTGAAGCAGTCCCGGATCGTCGACACCCGCGCCAAGATCGGCGTGGGTGGAACCGCCCCGGTGGCAGCGAATTGAACCATCACGTTCCAGGTGGCCGGAGTCGGAGGCCTGCCTGCGGCCTCGTCGATCTCGGCGGTCGCCGTGAACGTCACGGCCTTGGTTCCGTCGGCTTTCGGTGGCTGGACGCTGTTCCCGGCTGGGGCTACCCGTCCTGGAGTGAATCACGGCTTACACCTGCAGACCCGGCCGAAGACCGGCAGCTCGATCGTCAAGGTCGCGACCGACGGCCGCTTGTCGCTGACCAATACCTCGACCGGCACGACGCACTTCACGGTGGATGTGACCGGCTATTTCACCAGCGCCTCGAACGCGACCGCTGCGTCCAGCCGCGTGGTCGCGTTGTCGTCACGCCGGATCCTCGACACGGGCACCACGCTGGTCGCGGCCGGTGCCACGGTGAATCTGCGGCTGACCGGCGTGGGCGGGATACCGGCAAGCAACCTCGCGGCGGCGGCGATCAACCTGGTCGCGTCCGGGTCGGCCACGTCGGGCGAGTTCAAGGCGTATACCGCGGGACAGTCCGCACCTGCCGCGACCGATGTGATCTTCGCTCCTAGCCCGCACCAGTTCAACCAGCTGTGGGTCCGGCCGAACGCCTCCGGCGACATCACCATCGCCAACCGCACGAACGCCGCGGCCCGCCTGTATGTCGATGTTCAGGGCTACGCGCTCAACCCAGGAAAGCCCCAAGCGCCCACGAACGTGATCGCGCAGGCGGGCGACCGCTCGGCGGCAGTCTCCTGGACCGCGCCCGCCGACACCGGTGACCTCACCATCAGCGGCTACACGGTGAAAGTCAGCCCTGGCGGTGCGGAAATCCCTTCGGCGACGCCCAATGCTTCGATCCCGAACCTCGACAACGGCACGTCCTACACCTTCACCGTGACGGCCAGGTAGTGGTGTAGGCGAGGTCGATCGGGGGATTCGCCGGGTCGTAGGAGCGGAATAGGCCGGTGAGCGAGGACCGGTAGAACAGGTCGTACCGCGGCCCGGCGTTGCACTGCGCGTCCTGAGGGGGGCCGAGGCCGTTCTGCTCGGTGGCACAGAACCAGGGCTGCACCTGCGGGCCGGCGAACACCGGGCCACCGACCGGGTGGTTGGTGACGGTGAGCCGGACCGCTCCTCCCGGGCCACGTGCGGTCACTGTGCTGGCGCCCACCCGCAGACCGGTGACGAGCCCGGCGAACCGCCCGTCCGGGCGTACGGCGAAGGCGGCCGTGATGTCGCGCCCGTCAACGCCGACCCGCACCTTCGCTGGGTCGGATCCGGCGGGCAGCGTCTTGTCCCATGGCCTGGCCGGCACCGACGACCAGCAGCGCCATGGCCGCGGCGATGATTGCGATCCGTCTCTTGATGTCTCCTGCCTTGCCCGCGGTCGGTCAGTCCCAAGTGCGGACGTCGACCAGCAGTGGTCCTTCGCTCAGGTCGGCGACGACCTCGACGCGCGCCGCGAAGCGCAGGCCGGATCGGATCCGGTCCCGCACCGCGGCGGCCACTCGTTCAGCCGTGGCTTCGGCTGCCGGTACCACCTCGCAGCGGAGCTCGTCGCGGTGCTCGACGCGGTCGACGACGAACCGGTACGACGTGACGCCGCGCAGGTCGCGCATCACGGCCTCGATCTGGCGTGGGTGCAGGAACATCCCGCGGACCTTCACCGCGGCGCCGACGCGGCCGAGCACCCCGGCCAGCCGGGGCCTGTCGCCGGGCACGGGGCCTGGCTGCCAGGCCGAGAGGTCGCCGGTGCCGAACCGGACCAGCGGATAGTCCGGCCTGAGCAGCGTCACGACGATCTGGCCCTCACCGGCGGCGAGGGATCTGCCGGTGTCGAGGTCGCAAACCTGAACGAGTACGTCGTTGGGTACGACGAGCCCGCCGGCCGGTTCCGTCTCGTAGCCGAGCAGCCCGGTCTCGGCGGTACCGTAGGCCATCCGGACGACCGGTACCCGCTCGGTGAGCAACGCGCGCAGCGAGTCGGGTAGCGGTTCCGCGGTGACGATTGCCTTGTCCAGTCGCCAGCGAGCGGGGTCCAGCCCGGACTCGTCGTACCGCTCGATCAGTGCCTTGAGGTAGCTCGGCAGCCCGGTGTACGCCGTGACGCCCAGGTCGGCGATGGCCTGCGCTTGCAGGTCGAGGTTGCCGACACCACCGGGTACGACGGTGCAGCCTGCCGCGAGTGCTGCTTCCTCGAACATCGCGCCGGCGGGGGAGAGGTGATAGCCGAAGCAGTTCAGCAGCATGTCCGCCGAGGCGAACCCTGCCGCGGCCAGCGCCTCACGCCAGCGCCACGGATCGGCCCCGTCCAGTTGTGGCTCGTAGATCGGTCCGGGGGACTGGAATGCCCGCCGCACGGTCGCGTCGGCGGCGAGCAGGCCACCGTAAGGCGGCTGCTCCCGCTGCATGGCCAGGACCTCGTCCTTCGTGAGGATCGGCAACGCGTCGAGATCACCGACGCCGCGGATGTCGTCGGGCGAGAGGCCGGCCGCTCGCAGGCGGTCGGCGAACACCGTGACCCGGGACGCAGCCTCCCGGACCATGGCCACGACGCGGTCGTCGAGCGGGTGTGTTGTGCTTTCGGGCATGGTCGCCTCCGTCATAGCCACCGCTTCCGGCGTTTGTAGTGCTTGACATCGCGGTAGCTCTTGCGGCTGCCTTCCTCGCCGAGACCGAGGTAGAACTCCTTGACGTCCGGGTTGTCCCGCAGTTCGGTTGCCGTTCCCTCCAGCACGATGCGGCCCTGCTCCATGATGTAGCCGTGGTGAGCGACCTCGAGTGCGCGCCGGGCGTTCTGCTCGACGACGAGGACGGTGAGCCCGGTGTCGGCGTTCAGCCGGGCGATGTAGCCGAAGATCTCCTGCACCAGCAGAGGCGCGAGACCGAGTGACGGCTCGTCGAGCATCAGCAGCCGCGGCCTGGACATCAGCGCACGGCCGATCGCGAGCATCTGCTGCTCACCGCCGGACAGATATCCCGCTACCCTTGTGCGCATGTCGGCGAGTTTCGGGAAGTAGCCGTAGACCAGGTCGAGGTCCTCGGTCGAGGCCCGGCCCCGGGAATAGGAACCGGCGACCAGGTTCTCGTGCACGCTCAGGTGCTCGAAGACGTGCCGGCCCTCCATGCATAGCGAGAGTCCACGGCGGACCCGTTCGGCGGCGTCGATGCGGGTGATGTCCGTGCCGCCGAAGTTGATCCGGCCGTCGGTGATCTCGCCGTGCTCGGTGGGCAGCAGGCCGGAGATCGCCTTCAGGGTCGTCGACTTCCCGGCACCGTTGGAGCCGAGGAGGGCGACGATCTTCCCCTCCGGTACCTCCAGGGACAGGCCGCGCAGCACCAGGATGACCTCGTCGTAGATGACCTCGACGTTGTTGAGAGCCAGCAGCGTCGCTCCGGGTGAGGAGGCCGGCGAACTGCCCGCTCCCGCACTGGTCTCGACGGCCATCGCTACTCCTTCGGGGCCGCGTTGGCGGTGAGTTCGGTGAGTTGGCCACCCTTGACCTGGTAGATGCCGGTGCCGGTCGACCCGCGGTGGCTGTCGGTACTGAACTTCACGGTGCCGCCGCCGACGACGCCGCCGGTGTCGAGCTGCAGTCCCTCGAGCGCCTTGCGGATGTTCGGGCCGTTGAGCTCGTCGCCGTCCTTCAGGACCTTCTCGATGCCCTGTGCCATGGCCGCCATCGTCCACCATCCCTGGACATAGTGCAGCCCCTTGTCCTGCAGTGAGGAGCCCTTGCTCTTCAGGAACTCCTCGATGTCGGCGTGTCCGGGCTTCGCCGTGGTCGGCGGTGCGAACGGCTGGATCATGATGTGGCCCTCGGCAACGGCCGGTGTCGCGGTCTTGATGAACAGTTCGTCGGAGCACCAGTTGAGGCAGACGATCTTCATGTCGAGGTTCTGCGCCTTGATGTCCTTGGCCACCTGGGCGGCCGGACTCGAGACGTTCTGGATCACGATGTACTTCGCGCCGAGGGACCGTGCCTGTGACAGCAGACCCACGAAGTTCGGGGTCTTCGGCATCGCGAACGACTTGTAGCCGAGGTCGTAGCCCTTCTCGACGAGCCACTTCTGCCCGTCGGCGACCGGTGCGGTGCCGAAGGGCGAGTCGTGGTGGAACACCGCGACCTGGGTGCGTTGCCCGCCGCTGTCCTGGGCGATCCAGTCCAGCGCGACCCGCATCTGGTCGGAGTACGTCGGTGCGACGACGAAGTTGTACGGCGACTCCGCGACGTCGGTGAGCACCTCGGCGTACGACGCGGACATGAACGGCAGTTCGTCGGCGGCGACCTTCTTGCGCAGTGCCTCGGAGTCGCCCGTTCCCCAGCCCTGGATCGCGACCGCGCCCTCGGCGATGTACTTCTTGTAGAGCTCCTCGGCCTTGGGCACCAGGTAGGCGTAGTCGTTCGACATGGCCTCGATGTTGCGTCCCTCGATGCCGCCCTTGGCGTTGCGCCATTCGACGTAGCCGAGCATGCCCTCGTTGTACGGCGTGCCGACGTCGGCGGTGGCGCCCGACCGGTCGGCGATGACGCCGATCTTGATCGGGCCTTCGGTGTCGCCGCCGCCTGTCGCCGCGCCGCCCCCGCACGCCGACAGGCCGAGCAAGGCGGCCGTCGAGAGTGCCGCGATCGCGCTGAGTCGCTTCATTGCCGTTCCTCCGATTGCAGTGGGTCGAACAAGTCAGTTGGTTCAGTACCGGAAGGGCCAGAACCGCACGTAGTCCTTCATTCGCTGCCAGACGCGAGCCAGGCCGCGAGGTTCGAAGATCAGGAAGAGCAGGATGACCAGGCCGAACACCGCGTTCCGGATCGCCGGGAGCTGCGTGGACAGGAAGGGGAACGCCGGTTCGACCGCCTCGCTCAGCTCGGAGATCAGGACGGGCAGCAGGATCAGGAACGCCGCACCGTAGACCGCGCCGGCGATCGAGCCCAGGCCGCCGACGATGATCATCGCCAGGTACAGCACCGACACGTCGAGCGTGAAGCGCTCCCAGGTGACCGTCTCGGTGTAGTGCGCGGTGAGGGCGCCGGCGAGCCCGACGAAGCCGCTGGACACCGCGAAGGCGGTGACCTTGGTGCGGGTCACGTTGACGCCAATCGCGGCGGCCGCGATGTCCTGGTCGCGCACCGCCATGAACGACCGGCCGAGCCCGGTGCGGAACAGGTTGCGCGCGGCAACGACCGCGACGGCGGCGATCACCAGCAGGATCCAGTACCACTGGACTTCGAACATCGTGCGCTCGATCCGCCAGCCGAAGATCTCGAGCCGGGACACGTCGAGGAAGCCCTGGCCCTCGGTCAGCCAGGACCAGCGCTTGACGGTGAACACGATGATCTCCTGGCTGGCCAGGGTGGCGATGGCGAGATACAGCCCCTTGAGCCGCAGCGCCGGCAGGCCGAAGAACGCACCGACCGTGGCGGTCGTCAGCACCGCGGCGAACACCGACAGCGGGACCGGCAGCCCGGCCCGTTCGTGCAGGATCGCCGAGGTGAACGCGCCGACGGCGAGGAACCCGCCCTGGCCGAGTGAGATCTGCCCGGTGAAGCCGACAAGGATGTTCAGCCCGACCGCACCGATGACCGCGATCAGGATCGTGTTGACGATGCCCAGCCAGTAGATGTTCAGCATGTAGGGGAGCGCGACCAGGAGCAGGACGACGAGTGCCAGGCGGGCGTACTCGGCTCTGGTGTGCCGGAGTGCGAGCTCGCCGCGGTAGCTGCGGTGATGGATCCCGGTGGCGGTGACAGTACTCACATCAGACCCTCTCGATACGTGTCTCGCCGAACAGCCCGTAGGGCCGGACCATCAGGATCGCGACGAGCACGAGGTATGGCACGACCTCGGCGAGACCCGGATCGGCGTAGCCGGAGACGTACACCTTCAGCAGGCCGATGGTGAGTCCGCCGACGATCGTGCCGGGCACCGAGTCGAGCCCGCCGAGGATCACCACCGGGAAGACGATCAGGCCGAAGGCGGCGATGTTCTGCTCGACGGCGGAGATGTCTGCGAGCAGTACGCCGGCGACCAGCGCGCTGGCCGCGGCGAGCGCCCACGCCATCGCGAACACCCGCCGTACGGAGATGCCGACGGTGAGCGCGGCCTGCTGGTCGTCAGCCACCGCCCGCATCGCGATCCCGTGCCGGGACCGGCGGAAGAACACAGTGAACCCGGTCAGGACCACCGCCGCGATCATGATGACGAGCAGCCGATCCAGCGGCACCAGCGCACCGAGGATCCGCACTGACCCCCGCGGCAGGATCGCCGGCTGCTCGCGCACCGCGGTCCCGAAGAACATCTGCACCACCGCGCGCAGCACCGCCGCGAGACCGATGGTCACCATGATCACGCTGATCGCGCTCTCGCCGACCAGCGGTCGCAACACGAAGCGTTCGATTCCGATCCCGAGGAGCACGGCGATCCCGAGGCCGACCACGACCGCCGCGACCACCGGCAGGCCCATCAGCACGAACACCGCGTAGACGGTGTATGCGCCGACCAGCAGGAACTCGCCCTGGGCGAAGTTGATCACCGAGGTGGCCTTGTAGATCAGCACGAAGCCGAGTGCGGCCAGCGCCAGGATCGCGCCGTCGGCCAGGCCGTAGACGGTGAGGTTGAAGAGGTTGCTCATCGGCGGCCGCTCCAGATCGGCCGGCGGCCGAGGCCGGCCGGTACGGTGTAGCCCCGCAGGTCGAAGATGCGCAGCGCGATCTCCCGGTCCGCCAAGGTGCCGTCCTGATAGGTCACCTGGCTGTGGATGGTGACTGACGGCTCGCCGGTGTCGAGTGCGGCGATGATGTCGGCGTACCGGTCGTTGACGACGTTGCGGCGGACCTTGCGGGTGCGGGTTATCTCGTCGTCGTCGGGGTCGAGTTGCTTGTGCAGCAGAACGAACCTTGTGACCCTGATGGCGTCCGGCAGATCGGCGTTGGCGCGGTCGACCTCCTCGGCGAGCAGGTCGTACACCTCGGGCTTCTGGGCCAGGTCGGTGTAGGTCGTGTAGCTGAGGTGCTCGTGCTCGGCCCACGAGCCGGCGGTCTTCGGCTCGATGACGACCAGTGCGGTGATGCCTCCACTGCTGCCCCCGAAGACCACGGCCTCATCGACGTACGGCGAGAACTTCAGCTTGTTCTCGATGAACGCGCAGGAGTACTGGGCGCCGTCCGGCGTCGTCATAACGTCCTGGGCCCGGTCAATGACGACCAGATGGCCGTCGTCGTCCAGGTAGCCGGCGTCACCGGTGTGCAGCCAGCCCTCGGCGTCGACGGTGCCGGCGGTCGCGGTGGGGTTGCCGTGGTAGCCGTGGAAGACCGACGCCGATCGCAGCAGGATCTCGCCATCGGCGGAGATCCGGACCTCAGTGCCCGGCAGTGGAACACCGACGGTGTTGAACTTGATGTCGTCATCGCGGTGCACGATGGCGATGCCACAGATCTCGGTCTGGCCGTAGATCTGCTTGAGGTTGACGCCGATCGCGTGGAAGAAGCGGAACACGTCGGGACCGAGCGGTGCGCCGCCGGTGTAGCAGCGACGGATCCGGGCCAGGCCGAGCTGGTCGCGCACCGGTCGCAGCGCGACCCAGTCGGCGAGCCGGTGACCGACTCGCAGCAGAACCGCCGGCCGCTTACCCTGGACGCGCAACCCGGCCACCCGGTCACCGATTCGGTAGCCCCAGCCGAACACCCGCCGCTTCAGCCGGCCGGCTTCGTCGATCCGGACCTGGACCTCCGACAACATCGACTCCCAGATCCGCGGCGGGCTGAACAGGAGGTCGGGGCCGATCTCGCGCAGGTCCGTTCGCTGGGTGCTGGCATCCTCCGGGAACGACAGCGTGAGTCCCCGCGAGAGTGCACAGGCGACGCCGAGCATCTGCTCGCCGATCCAGGCCAGTGGCAGGAATGACACGTACCGGTCCTTCGGACCGACCGGATCCACCTCGGTCAGGTGCGCCGCCATCGCCAGCAGGTTGGCGTGGCTGAGCTCGCCGAGCTTCGGTCGCGACGTGGTACCGGAGGTCGTGCAGATGACCGCGATGTCGTCGGGACCGGCTCCGTCCAGCCGTTCGTCGAGCCAGCCCGGATGGTCGGCCGCCCACTCGCGGCCGAGTTGCTCGACCGCGACGAAGTCGCGAAGGTAAGGCTCGTCGTAGCTCTCCAGGCCGTGCGGGTCGTAGTACACGATCGTGCTCAGTTCCGGTAGGTCGCCGGCCAGGTGGATCAGCTTGTCCACCTGCTCCTGGTCCTCGGCCACCACGACGCGTACGTCGGCGACGGTCAGGACGTGCAGGATCTCCTCGCGGATGCTGGTCGGGTAGATCCCGACCACGGCGGCGCCGACCGACTGCGCGGCGAGTTCGGCGACGAGCCACTCAGGCCGGTTGTCCCCGAGCACCGCGACCACGTCGCCGCGGTCCACTCCGAGTGCGGCCAGCCCGTGAGCGAAGTCCCGCACCCGGTCGGCGTACTCCCGCCAGGTGACCCCTTGCCAGATGCCGTAGCGCTTCTCCTGTACGGCGATGGCCTCCGGCCGGTCCGCGGCGAGGGCCGCCAGCAGCCGCGGGAACGTCGTACGGGCCGCTTCGGGGACCTCGACGGGCCGGGGCTCTGACCGCGTGGCTTCCGGGTGTGCGTCGGTCATCACGCTGCTCCCTCCGCCCCGAGATAGGCCTCGATCACGCGCTGGTCGGCCTTCACGTCCGCCGGTGTGCCGTCGGCGATGACCCGCCCGAAGTCGAGCACAGTGACCCGGTTCGAGATGTCCATCACGATGTTCATGTCGTGCTCGATCAGGACGACGGTGACGCCGGCGAGCTCGTGCACGTCGAGGACATAGCGGGCCATGTCCTCCTTCTCCTCGGCGTTCATGCCGGCCATTGGCTCGTCGAGCAGCAGCAACGCCGGCTGCAGGCACAGCGCCCGCCCGAGCTCGACCCGCTTCTGGATGCCGTAGGCAAGAGATCCGACCGGCTGGTGCCGGTGCGCCTGCAGTTGCAGCAGGTCGACGACCTCCTCGACCAGTCCCCGCTCCGCGATCTCCTGCCGGCGGGCGGGGCCGAACCACACCAGCGACGGCAGCAGTCGGTGCCGCATGTGCACGTGCCGGCCGAGCATCAGGTTCTCCAGCACCGTGAGGTGGGAGAACAGCTCGATGTTCTGGAACGACCGGGCGACGCCCAGCCGGGCGATCCGGTGCGGCGGCAGGCCGGTCAGGTCGCGCTGCTCCTGGTTGCCGCCGCTGCCGATGCTGTGCAGGACGACCTCGCCCCGCTGCGGGCGGTAGAGGCCGGAGATGCAGTTCAGCAGGCTGGACTTGCCGGCACCGTTCGGCCCTATCACCGCGTGGACGTTGCCCTGGGTGACGGTGAAGCCAACGTCGGCCAGCGCGTGCACCCCGCCGAACCGCAGCGAGATGTCGCGAACCTCGAGCAGCGGCTGTCCGGACTGGACGTTGCTGCTGTTGAGCTGATGGAGGTAGGCCCGAGTGAGCACTGGCTGCACCTCTCGACGTCGGGGAAGTTTCGATGAGCGTACGATTCCACTATCTGGAAGGCAATAGTGGAATTCGGAAATCTCTTGCGATTGATAGCGTGACGTGGTCGATATGTGGAAGTGTGGTCGAACGCGGGGCCGCGTGTGCGGTCCGTGGCAGATGCAGGCTGGGAGGCATAGGTGGGTGAGGTCGTGGCCGGCAGTGAGGCGCGGGGCACGCTGGGCACTGTGCGCAATGCAGTGCTGCTGCTTGAGTTGCTCAGCGAGGGCCAGGCCCATCAACAGCTGACCGATCTAGCCGAGCGCTCCGGCCTTTCGGTACCGACGGTGCACCGGTTGCTGCGGTCGCTGGTCCTGGCCGACCTGGTCGAGCAGGACTACCGGTCCGCCCGGTACGGACTCGGTCCCGGGGTGACCCGGCTGTCCCACCGCTACCTCGCGCGGCTGCCGATCCTCAGCGGGCTTTCGCCCTACCTGCTTCCGCTGCGCGACGCGATCGGCGCGACGGTCCAGGTCGCCGTCCTGGTGCGCGGCAGCGTGGTGTACGTCGACCAGGTGGACGGCGCGGGCGGCGGCATCTATCGCGACAGCCATCGGGTCACCGGCGCGCTGAGCACCGCAGCAGGCCGGGTGCTGGCCGCTGCGGCTGACGAGGAGGCTTGGCGACAGCTCACCGCGGCGGCCGCGCCGGCGGATCGCAAGATCGCGGAGGCAGAGCGGGGTTCCTGGCGTGCGGCCGCCTACCTGGTCACACCCGGAGGTGGCGCCGCGGGGCCCGGCGAGGTCGCCGTACCGGTCCTGGACAGCCAGGGCAGGGTCCTGGCCGCACTGGCCGCGACCCTGCCGCCGGGCGCGCCCCCGGGGCAGGCCGAGCAGACGGCCGAGCACCTGTCCCGGACCGCGCTTGCGGCAGGCCGGGCGGTCGGTCATGGCTGACCGCTTCGTCCCCGGCGAGCTCGCGGCCTGGGCTGCGGTCGCCGACCAGCTCGAATGGGACGAGCCGTGGACCTCGCTGTACGAACCGGAGGCGCAGGTCGGCCGCTGGTTCGCCGGTGGCCGGTTCAACCTGACCGCCAGCTGCGTCGACCGGCATGTCGGGCTGCGTGGCGATCAGCCGGCACTGCTCTGGGAAGGTGAGCCCGGCGACCGGCGGCAACTCACCTATCGCGAGCTGTACGACGACATGGTGCTGCTCGCCGGTGCCCTTCGTGGCTTGGGCGTCGCCGCCGGTGACCGGGTGGCGCTGCATCTCGGCTGGCTGCCCGAGACGGTGACCGCGATGCTGGCGTGCGCGCGCATCGGCGCGATCTACACGGTGCTGCCGACGCCTCTGCCGGCCGAGGCCCTGGCCGAGCGGCTGGCCGACTTCCGGCCACGTGTGCTTTTCACCCAGGACGGAGCGTGGCGGCACGGCACGATTCTGCCGCTGAAGGCCCGCGCCGACGAGGCGCTGACCGCTGTCGGCGGAGTGCAGCACACGGTCGTGGTACGACGTACCGGCGTGGACGTGGCCTGGTTCGAGGGCGACCGGTGGCTGCACGATCTCGTGGTCGGGGCAAGGCCCGGAGGCGCATCCACCGAGCAAGGCCGGGCCTCTCTCGACCCAGAACACCCGGTACTCGCCGTCCATCTGGCCAACCGGCGCGACCAGACGGTCTCGCTGCTGCATGGCGGGGCCACGCTGATCGCCTCCGCGCTCGCCGTGCATCGCCACGGGCTGGCGGCCGACGGTGTCTTCTGGTGCGCCGGTGACATCTCCTGGCTGGGTGCGCAGTCGCACGGCATCTACGGACCACTGGCGGCTGGTGCCACCGCGGTCATGTTCGAAGGCACCTTGGACGTGCCCACGCGGCACCGCGCCTGGGACATCGTCGAGCGGTACGGCGTGGCCACGCTGCTGACCACGCCGACGGTCGTCCGGCAGCTTCGCGGCTGGTCTCACCGCCCGCCGGCCCGGGGCGTGATCGCCAGCCTGCGCCGAGTGGTCACCATGGCGGAGCCGGCCGACCCGGCACTGTCGGAGTGGCTGCGCAGCGACGTCGGCCGGGGCCGGATCAGTGTCGCCGACGCGTGGGGGCAGGTGCAGCTCGGCGGCATCGTCACCGTCGACCATCCGGTCGAGACCGCCGCGCTACCGGATCCGGGGTTCGCGATCGTCGACGAGCAGGGCCGCGAGGTCGCGCCGGGCGAGCGTGGCGAGCTGATCATGCGGAGACCCTGGGCCGGAACGATGCGCAGCATCGAGGGTTCCGGAGCCGACGAGGTGGTACGACGGCACTGGCACCGCCCGGGGGCCTACTCGACGTACGACCGGGCTCGCCGCAGGCCGGACGGAACGCTGGAGTTCCTGGGCCGGATCGACAAGGTGGTCAGCGTATCGGGGCAGCTGGTGTCGCTCGGCGAGGTGCGCGAGGTGCTGCTCGAACAGCCGTTCGTCGAGGCGGCCGAGGTGTTCGAGCGGGCCGACCCGCAGCTTGGTCGATCGCTGGCCGCGGCCGTTGTGCTGACGCCGGAGGCACAAGCGGACGACGCGGTGGCCCGTGATCTGCTGGACGCGGTGCGCGAAGTGCTGGGCGGCTTGTCGCGCCCGCGGGCGCTCGCCTTCGTCGACCGTTTCGGCGAAGAGCTGTCCACGGACACGCTTCGCCAGGCCTTGGCCCTGCTCACAGCCGGAGCCGGGGACGAGCCGCTGTACCTCACCTGGGATCAGTTGCTCACGGCATCGGCTGTGAGGAAGTCCTGAGACGCATGGCCCGGCGTGCGAGCGGCAAACGCTTGCCCTAAGCCGTTGTCTCGCGGTGGCAAGGCTGCTGCCGGATTCGGCCAGGTTCAGGATCTTGTCGGAGCGACCGACCGGTCCCATGCTGATGAAACCTTTCAATCGGGGTACCGGCCGGGTCCGCTGAGGGCTTCGGATGAATCACAGGAGTCGGCATGAGCTCGAGAATGCGATGGACGGCAGCGGTGGCGGTGACGGCCGCCCTGCTCGCCGCGGTGTTGCCGGCAACAGGCCCGCAGGTATCGGCGGCCGCGGCAACGACCGCGGACAGCACGGCGATAGCGGACCCGCTGCTCGACCCGGCCGCCTTCGCGAACCCGCCGGCGGCGTTCCGGCCGAAGACCCGGTGGTGGTGGGCCACTCCCTACGACGCGGGGGAGTTCGCCGCCGAGATCGAGGAGGTCGCGAAGGCGGGTTTCGGTGGCGTCGAGGTGGCGTTCAACGAGGAGGGCTGGGCGACCGAGGCGCAGCGGGAGATGTTGCGGACCTCGCTGGCGGCCGCGGACCGGCACGGTATCAGCCTGGACATGACGATGGGAGCCGCGTGGCCGGTCCGCAGTCCCGCTGTCGACAAGAGCACGGGGCTGTCGGAGCAGGAGTTGCAGTACGGCCGACGCGACCTGCTCGGTCCTTCGGTGTACGCCGGCCCGCCGCCGGGGCCGGGGGACGGGACGGCTGGGACCCTGTATGCCGTCACCGCGGCTCGGGTCGTGCTCCCGGGCACTCCGGTGCCGGTGCCGCTGCTGGGGCCGAACCTCACGCCGACCGGTCCGACGGCCGCGCCAATGTACAGCACCGTGCTCGACCCGGCGTCCCTGGTTGACCTGACCGGCGCGGTGGATGCTGCAGGCAACCTTTCCTGGAAGGTGCCGCCCGGGCACTGGGTCCTCTTCGGGTTCTGGCAACGACCGGCCACCGAGAATGTGATGGACCACTTCAACGCGGACTCCGCCCGGGCGGTGGTGGACTATCTCGACGCGAACATGCTCGGTGACACCGCTTCGCTGCTGCCGGGGACGGGCGGGAGTTTCTTCGAGGACTCGCTCGAGCTCGACGTCGCCGAGGTGATGTGGACCGGCCGGTTCGCCGACGAGTTCCGCCGGCGGCGTGGGTACGACGTACGGAAGTACTTGCCGTTGCTGTTCGTCCAGGGCATCCACCACTATCCGGTGCTGGAGAAGTCGCCGGCGGCGGACTTCGACCTGCCCGGTGGTGCGGGTGAGCGGGTTCGGCACGACTATTTCCAGACGCTGACCGACCTGTATGTCGACGAACACATCCAGCCGTTCCAGCAATGGGCCGGGACTCATGGGATGCGGTTCCGGACCCAGCCGGCCTTCGGTGCCGCGCTTGACGTGACGCGGAGCGCGCGCGAGGTGGCGAAGGCCGGTGGCATCGCCGACGACGAGTCGCTGAACGCCGGCGATCCGGCGATGCTCGGCGACACCAACTGGCGGTTCGCGATGGATCACTACCGCAGCGTCGTCGGCGGCGTACATCAGGGCGGCGGCCGGGAGATCTCGAGCGAGCTGGGCGCGATGTTCTGGCGCGAGTACGAGCCGGGCCTTGCGGACCTGAAGGCCGTGATGGACAAGCAGTGGGCCGCCGGCGTCACGACGCCGATCCTGCACGGGTTCGCCTACCAGCCGCCAGGGTCCGCATGGCCCGGGCGCAGCCAGTTCTTCGGGATCGTCTCTGACAGCTGGAACCACCGGAACTTCCCGCAGTGGAGCATGTGGCGGCCGCTGACCGACTACTGGGCGCGGGGCAATCTCGTCTTACAACAGGGGCGCCCGCAGGTCGATCTCGCGGTGTACCGGGACGGGTTCCTCACGAGTGCGGCCAGCTTCGCGGCTCTGGCCACCGATGCGCTCAACCACCAGGTCGACCCGGCCTTACCGGCTCAAGTGCTCACGACTCCGGATGGGCGCGAGCTGGTAGACGACACGCTGAAGCTGAAGCCGTCCCGGCTCTTCGATGGCGAACCGCTCGAACGGGCCGGATTCACCTTCGAGTACGTCGACCCGCAGGGGCTGCTCGAACCGGGTGCCGCCGGCAACGGTGTGTTGTACCCGGGCGGACCGTCGTACCGCGCGCTGGTGATCGACGAGCGCGCGCTGCCGGCGACGGTGGCGGAGGCGATCGCCCGGGAGGCCGAGAAGGGCCTGCGGGTCGTGTTCGTCGGGGCGCTGCCGGACCGTGGGACCGGGTACGCCGCCGCCACCGACGAAGACACCCGCGTGCGTGCCGCCGTCCAGCGCATGCTCGCCATGCCTACGGTAGGACGCTCCACCGCCCAGGCAGGCGTACTCGGTGCGTTGGCGGACGCGGGTGTGACCCCTGCGGCGAGCTGGTCGCGAGCTCTTCCGGTGTACTCGAACCACCGGCGCACGGACGGCGTCGACTACTGGTACTTGTGGAACGCGGGAACCACCGCGGTGAGCTTCGACGGCTCTTTCCGCACCAGTGGCGCGCTGTCGGAGCTGAATATGTGGACGGGCGAGATCCAGCCGCTCGGTCGCTACCGATCCACTGGCGACCGGGTCGTCGTACCGCTCGAACTCGGACCGGGAGAGACGAAGGTGCTGGCCTTCCGGCACGGCCGTTCCCAGCAGCTGCACGCGGTGTCGGCCGATGCCGGGGAGGTCGTATCCCGCGACGGTGGGCTCGAACTGCGAGACACCAGCTCGGGTGCACACTCGGTCCGACTCAGCGACGGCTCGGAGCGCAAGGTCACGATGCCGGAGTTGCCAGAACCGCTTTCACCGGCGCGCTGGTCGTTGCACGTCGACGAGGTGGGACCGAACGGCCCGACCCCACACGACCTGGAGCTGACCGAGCTCGCCGACTGGCGCGACATCTCGGAGCTCTCGCGTGCTTCAGGTACTGGCACCTACAGAACGAGCTTGATGGTGCCGTCGAGCTGGGTCGCGTCCAACCGGGGGACCTTCTTGGATCTCGGCCTGGTTCATGGTGCGATCAAAGTGTCGATGAACGGTCAGCGTGTCGCGCCGGACGCGGTTGCCGGTCGCCGCTTCGACGTGAGCGAGTTCATCCGGGCCGGGAGCAACGATCTCGAGATCGTGCTGGCCACGACGTTGAAGAACCGGCTCGCCGGACTTGCGGTACGCGGTGATCCAAGACCTCTGACGATAGCGGCACAACCCGCGACTCAGCCGTATGGCTTGCTCGGGCCGGTGCGTCTGGTCCCCTTCGCGCGGGCCTCGATCTCCCGTGGGGAGGGACCACGATGAAGCGGCTGATGCTGGTGCTCTGCCTGTTACTGGCTGCCCTATCGGCCGCGACGGCCGCCACCGCCGCGACCGACTCGGCCCGGGTATGTGAGGAGAAATTGGTCAGCATGTCGGACGGTGTCCGGCTGCACACCTGGGTCAGCCGGGTGGCGCCGGACAAGCCGCGGCCGGTCCTCCTGGAGATCGAGTCCTACGCGCGTCCCGGTAACAAGTGCCCGACGTTCCTGCCCGGCGACTACTACCCGCATTTCCTGTCGCCGGAGCTCATCGACCGGTTCACCCTCGTGCATGTGAGCTACCGAGGGGCGGGCTCGAGCGAGGGGGTGTTCGACCTGACCGGGCCGGACACGCAGCGAGACGTCCGTGAGGTGATCGCCTGGGCGGCCGACCAGCCGTGGAGCACCGGGGACATCGTGCTCACCGGTCAGTCCGGCACCGGGTTCGCGGCGCACCACGGCCTCCGCGAACCGGCGGTGCGCGCGGCCGTCATCTACACCAGTTGCGCCGACATGTACCGCTGCTTTCGCCGCGGTGGCGCCGACAACGGACTGCCGGGCGTGTATCTCGCCGGGACCGAGAGCGGCTACCTCGGCGCGCTGGCGGACCGGCTACGCCTTGGAACCAGCACCAATCCCATACCGGTCGAGCAGCAGGCAGCCTTCGTCTCGGCGCTCGCGGCGACCAAGGCCCACGATGTGAACGACGGCTTCTGGTCGGCCCGGTCCGCACTGGACAAGTTGCCCGGGACAACCATCCCGGTGCTGTACACCACCGACCCCTACGACATCGTGCAGAGCTTCGACGCCTACCAGCGGACCCCCAACGCGCGGCTCGTGCTCGGCATGGGCCACACGTCGGTCGAGCCGGCAGTGGCCAGCGACGGCCGGCATGCTGAGCTCGTACGTCGTCAGGTGGATCGGTTCGTCGCGCACTACGGATTGGGTGACGACAACGGCGCCGAGCACGACCCGCGGGTCGTCGTCGCCACGACGACGGGCAGCAACGCCCGATGGCGCGCGGGTGAGGCGCTGGTGCGAAACGAGGCATCCTGGCCGTTGCCTGGCACGAACTGGACCCGGCTCTACCTCGATAGCGGCCCGAGCGGCACCGCATCGTCGCTCAACGACGGCACGCTCAGCGCGGTACCTCCGGAGATCGGGGCCGATGTCGCGCCGGTGATCTCGTTCCCCAACTCGCGAGGTGACTTCAGAACCACGGCCTGGCTCGCCGGCAGCGCGGCGCGAACAGACCAGCGCGACGACGAGCGCTCCGGGCTCACGTACACGACGCCGGAGCTCACCCGGAACGTGGAGCTCACCGGACCGATCACGCTGCGACTGGTCGCTTCATCGACCGCGCCGGACCTGGATTGGGCCGTGCGGCTGACCGACGTCTGGCCGGATGGCCGCAGCGAATGGATCAGCGACGGCCACCTGCGGGCGACCCTCCGGCAGGTCGACCAGCAGAAGTCCTTGCGCAACGCCGCCGGCGAGGTCGTCCGGCCCTGGCACCGCTTCGACACGGTCCAGCCGGTCCCCTTGGCGCAACCGGTCGAGTACCTCGTCGAGGTGGCGCCGTTGTCCAACGTGTTCCGGTCCGGGCATCGGATCCGGCTCGACATCCTGCCGGTGGCCGGGAGCAGCGTCGATGTACGGCTGGGCGGTGCCGGTGCGGTGACCATCCACCGTGGTGCCTCCAGTGTGCTCGTGCCGCTGATTCCCGCTCGCTGCCAGCGTTCGGTTCCGCTGCTGCCCTTCGGTGAGCCACCGGCTCGTTGCGCGACGTCGTGGACGGAGGCGATCCGATGAAGCGGTCATTGGCCGTTCTGGTCGCGGTGTTGGCGATGCTGGGCATCACAGGTCTGCCGTCGACCGCCGCGGAGGGCGTGCGGATCCGGGTGCTGTCCAACCGGGCGGATCTGATCTCTGGTGGTAACGCCTTGGTCCAGGTGCTGATGCCCATCGGTGCGGATCCGGCGCGGATGCGGGTCGCCCTGGATGGCAGGGACGTCACCAACTCTTTCGCGGTCCGCGCGGACGGGCGCTACCTCGGCTTGGTCGACGGACTGCGGGTCGGAGGCAACGAACTGACCGCGCGAGGTCCGGGCGGTGCGGCCCGCATCAGGATCACGAACCACCCGATCGGCGGCCCGGTCTTCGCCGGACCACAGGTGCAGCCCTGGCTCTGCACGACCGACTGCGACGCCGCCACCCGGTTCGACTTCTTCTACAAGTCGACAGATCCGCTGAAGCCCGGCTTCCGGCCGTATGACGTGGAGCATCCACCGGCCGATATAGCCCGTACGACGACCGACCGCGGCGAAAACGTCCCCTTCATCGTGCGGCGTGAGACCGGGACGATGGACCGGGGCACGTACGCCGTCGGCGTACTGTACGACCCCGATCGGCCCTGGGAGCCGTGGTCTGCACAGTCCGGCTGGAACGGCAAGCTGATCTGGCCCTTCGGCGGCGACTGCAAGCCCTGGCACCGACAGGCCGAACCGATCGACGTCCTCGGCGGCGTACAGCTCGATCCCGACCTCGGCGGCCTGATCGATCCCGGTCTCGACGAGGCCCTCGGCAGCATACTCGGCAACGGCAACGCGGCAGTCGGGTTGTCGCGCGGGTTCATGGTGGCGACCAGCAGCCTCAACAAGCTGGGGGAGCAGTGCAACCCGGTGGTCTCGGCCGAGGCGGTGATGATGCTCAAGGAGCACATCACCGAGACCTACGGGCAGATCCGCTACACCATCGGTGCAGGCGGCTCGGGCGGTGCCATGCAGCAACACCTGATCGCGGCGGCCTACCCAGGGCTGCTGGACGGGCTCCAGCCGGTGAGCGGATTCCCGGACACCTGGTCGGTGGTCAACGAGGCCGAAGACTGCCATCTGCTGATGCGCTACTTCGACACCGTGTCCCCACACCTGTGGCTCCTCGAGACACAGCGGAGCGCCGTCCTCGGCACGCTGGGCTCGCTCGGCTGCCGGACGCAGTTCGACGGACCGCACGGGCTCGGCACGCCGGTCGTCGGCAACTACGCCGGCACCTGGATGGATCCCTCCAACGCGACCGGCTGCGGTCTGCCGGCCGAACAGGTGTACGATGCCCAGGCCAACGGGCAAGGGGTGCGCTGTACCTTGCAGGACTACCTCGTATCGATCGTCGGGCGCCGCGCTTCCGACGGGTTCGCGAACCGCCAGTACGACAATGTGGGTGTCCAGTACGGGCTCCGGGCACTGGAGTCGGGAACGATCACTCCTGAGCAGTTCGTCGACCTGAACGAGAAGCTCGGCGGACTCGACGTCGACTGGAAGCACCAGCCGCAGCGCAGCACCGCCGATCGCGCGGCCCTGGACGTCGCTTATCGCTCAGGACTACTGAACCAGGGGCGCGAGCTGGCGAAGGTGCCGATCCTCGACGTCCGCGGTCACGACAACTACGAGATCCACGCCGATTTCCACAGTTACGAGATGCGCGCGCGGCTGGACCGTGTCAACGGGCATCATGACAATCAGGTGATCTTCACCGGCTTGAGACCGCAGGTTCCAGACCCCACCTCGTTCACCACCGCCTTCGACCTGGTCGACGAGTGGCTGAGGCGGATTGAGGCGGACCCCAGCGGCCTCCCACTCGAGGAGAAGGTGCGGCTGCACAGGCCTGCGGCCGCCGTCGACACCTGCTGGTTCGAGGGTCGCCCGGTGACCGACCAGGCGACTTGCCGGGCCCTGTTCCCGTACTTCGGAGACCCGCGGATCGCAGCCGGTGGCCCGCTGTCCGACGACGTCCTGAAGTGCGAGCTCAAGCCGCTCGACCGTGCCGACCACCGCGTCAGCTTCACCGATGCGCAGTGGCAGCGTCTCCAAGCCGCCTTCCCGTCGGGGGTGTGTGACTACCGGAAGCCCGCGGTCGGGAAGCAACCAGCTATCGCGTGGCTCTCGTACACCGACGGGCCCGGCGGGCGTGCGCTCGGACAAGCGCCTGTCTCGTCACCGATGGAATAGCACCAACCGAGAAAGGTGGTTCCCGATGTCTTTTCCGTCGATGGCTCGCGTGGGGCTGGTCGCCGTACCGGTGCTCGTGTTCGCGACCCTGGCGCCACCAGCGTCCGGTTCGACCGCGACGCCGAGCACCGGGAGGTGTGGTGACCATCCATGGTGTGACACAACACTGTCGCCGGACGAGCGGGCCGGGAGGCTGCTCGGCTTGCTGACCTTCGACGAGAAGGTGTCGTTGCTGGCCGGCGACGACCTGTTCGGCGTACTCGGCGGTGAAGGCACTCACACCGGTACAAGCGATGGGGTGGAGCGGGTGGAACTGCCCACGACGTTCTACAGCGACGGACCCGCTGGCCCGAGGCAAGGCAAGGCGACGGCGATGCCGTCCCCGCTCGGCCTGGCCGCCACCTTCTCGCCGCTATGGGCGCAGCGCCACGGCGCCGTTGTCGGTAACGAGGTCAAGCACAAGGGCAACGACGTCGTGTTCGCGCCGACCGTCAACATCATGCGCACTCCACTGGCTGGCCGGACCTTCGAGGGGTACGGCGAGGATCCGTACCTCTCGGCCCGAACCGGAGTTGCTTGGCTCCGCGGTGCGCAGAGCGAGGGCGTGATCGGCAACGTCAAGCACTTCGCCGCCAACAACCAGGAGGGACAGTTGGCGGTCCCCCCGCTCACCGGGCTGATCGGAAGCCGATTCACCACCAACGCGGTGATCGACGACCGAACCCTGCGGGAGATCTACCTGCCGGCCTTCGAGGCGGCCGTCAAGGAGGCAGGCGTCGGCTCGGTGATGTGCTCGTACAACCGCGTCAACGGTCAGTGGGCCTGCGAGAACCAGCGACTGCTCAACGAGATCCTGAAACAGGAATGGGGATTCAAGGGTTTTGTGCTGGCCGACTACGGCGCCACCCACAGCACTGCCAACCAGCTGAACAACGGCCTCGACTTCGAGCCCTGGCCGGGGTTGAGCTACTCGCCGCTGGCCGTCAAGGGGGCGCTGCTGACCAGCCAGGCCGGCTCGGCCGCGGTGGACGAGCACGTGCGCCGCATCCTGCGCACGCTGTTCGCTTTCGGCTTCTTCGACCGACCGGCGTACGCCGACGACGAGACCCGGATCGACAAGCCGGGCCACGCCCGAACCGCAGGGGAGGTAGCGGAGCAGGCGATCACCCTGCTGCGCAACGACGGCATCCTCCCGCTGGACGCGACCAAGCTGGGCCGGATCGCCCTGATCGGCGAGGAGGCCGAGCAGTTCAAAACCGGCGGCGGCTCGTCCCAGATCGACCCATACTCCTTCACAACACCCCGAAAGGGCATCGAACGCCGAGTGGGCGCGGACAAGGTGACCTACGACGACGGCAGCGACGCCGACCGCGCGGCCTCGGTCGCCGCAGCCGCCGAAGTGGCCGTCGTCTTCGCCTCCGACAAGGCCTCCGAAGGATCAGACAAGGCCTCGCTCGACATCGACTCCGGGCAAGCGGGCGACCAGGACGCGCTGATCGAAAAGGTAGCCGCCAAGCAACCCAACACCATCGTCGTCCTGGAGACAGGCGGTCCGGTGCTCACGCCCTGGCGATCGAAAGTGCGCGGCCTGCTGGAGGCCTGGTACCCGGGAGCCGAAGGTGGCACCGCGCTGGCCCGGGTGCTCTTCGGCGACGTCGACCCCGGCGGCCGGCTGCCCGTCACCTTCCCGCGGGGCGAACGGGATCTGCCGACCACCGGCGGCGATCCTGAAGCCTACCCTGGTGTGCTGGAGAACGCCGTCTACAAGGAGGGCGTCCTGGTGGGCTACCGCTGGTACGACGCTCGCGGCGTGACACCGGCGTACCCGTTCGGGTACGGGTTGTCGTACACCTCGTTCGCCTATAGCGATCTGCGGATTGCCCGCGGTACGCCTGGCAGCCGCGTGGCGGCGTCAGTGAGCGTCAAGGTGACGAACACCGGCAAGAGGACCGGGACCGCGGTGCCGCAGTTGTACCTGGGCCTGCCCAATCCGGCGGTAGGCGTCGAGCAGCCGCCGAAGCAGCTGAAGGGATTCGAGAAGGTGACCCTTGCCCCAGGCAACAGTGCGCGGGTCACCTTCCAGCTCGACGAGCGCGCCCTCTCCTACTGGAGCACCGAGGCCGGCGACTGGCGAGTCGCACCCGGCTGCTACGACGTACAGGTCGGCTCCTCGTCCCGCCACCTACCGCTGCAAAGCACTATCAGCGGGGGGCACGGCACCGTGGACTGCTAGGGGTCTCGCCGGTCGTCGATCAGAGCCTCCGTCCGGGCGCTGATCGACGACCGCCGTCAGACCGCGGTGGATGCCACCGACTTGCGGAGATGTCGCGGAACCACTTGTGGGTGTCGGTGATGGTGAGGGTTACTGGTAAGGCCGCTCCGAGGAAGAGGTGGGTGACGACGTACTTGGTGTTGGAGGGGATGATGCCGGTTTCGTCGGCCGCTGAGGTCGCGACCTGGCCGAGGAGTTGGCAGGTGGAGTTGTAGAAGTACCGGTCCAGGTCCCAGGTGCCGACGCCTGCGCCCTCGACCGAGATGGCGTGGGCGCCGTCGCCGGACTCGCCGGTGAGGGTGGTGACGTGACCGTCGGTGTCTTGGCTGGTCGGGGGAGCCTTGCAGGTGTTGACGAACTCGGTGCCGGTCACGCCTGGATCGACGACGTTGGCGGGGTCGCCGGCGGCGATGGTGAACTGCTCGGTCACCGGAGCGTCCGGCGGCGACGGAGGCAGCGGCTCGACCTGCTTGACCACCCGACTGCAGTGTTCCTGCCGGCCGACATGCTCGGCACCATCCGTCGATCGTCGCGTCACCGTCGGCGCGTTCGCGATCGTGCACGGCGGCGCCACGGTCGGCCGCGACACCCGCATCGGGCGCCGGACCGTTGTGGGCGAGCCAGAGTATGGATATGCCGTACGCCGGGTCTACCCGGGCACCGGCGCATCCACGGTGGTTGGCGCTGGGGTGGTGCTGCCTCCCGGGGCCAGCATCTATGCAGGGGCCACCATCGGTGACGACACCACGATCGGGCACAACACACTGCTGCGGACCAACGTCAGGGTTGGCTCCGGCAGCCAGCTCGCGGCGAACCTGACCATCGAGCGCGGCTGTGTCATCGGCGATGGGGTGCGTTGTTCGCCGGGGTCGCACCTGACCGCCGACACCGTGATCTCGGACCGGGCATCGGCGCCGGGGTGCGCACCATCAACGACAAGGAATTGATCTGGCGCGATCCGGACCACGAGCAGCCGCTGCTGCCTCCGTCATTCGCCTACGGCTGCAAGGTCGGCTCCGGTGTGGTCATCCTCGCCGGCGTCACTGTTGGCGAACAGGCCCTCGTCGGCGCCGCATCGGTCGTGACCAAGGATGTGCAGGCCCGCACCATTGTCTACGGTGTGCCGGCTACCCAGCATGGGGAGGTGACCCTGTGAGCAGCGCCTCGACCTGGCTGGACCCGCTGCTCTGTGCTTATCACCTGCGTGGCCGTCCGGGCCGGCAGCCGGCGAGGGTGTAGGTGCCGCGCTTTGCTTGGGGTGCCAGGCCGTAGTAGATGCGTGGTGCGCCGTCGAGGGTGAGGGTTACGTGGCCGTTGGTGGTCGGAAGTTCGGGACGCTGCTCGCAAGCGGTCGCGACGTACGACTGGTGCTGCTGATGATGGGTGGCGCGAGTTGCCTCGCGCTGCTGCCCGCGGTGTTCGCGGTCGCGGCGATCGTGCTGCAATTCGTCCCACCCAGCCAGCGCTGGTTCCAACTCGCGCCGCTCGATCAGACCCGCGGTGAGGTGCTGTGAATACCCGGCTTTAGGGCTTCACTGGACGTCGTGTCCGGGGCGCTGCTTCTCGTAACGCTTCCAGCGTTGCTCGTGGCGCTTGTAACGCTGGGAAGCGGGTAGCCGGCCCATGCCCAGGTGGTGGAGGATCCGCCAGACGCCAGACGCCAGACGCCAGACGCCAGACGCCAGACGCCAGACGCCAGACGCCAGACGCCAGACGTGCTGATCGTGACGTCGTGGTATCGCTTGAGGTACATGGCGATCTTCTGCGGCCCGAAGTGGTAATTCGACCGCAGATGAATGATCTTCTCGACGACTTCGGCACGAGTTGCATTCGGGCTGGACCGCGGCCGCCTGGACCGGTCACGCAGACCATCGGTGCCCTCGGTCTCGTAGCGGCGCAGCCAGGCATAGTAGGTCTGGCTGCTGATGCGGTAGTACCGGCAGGTCATGGCCACGTTGCCGCTGACTTCCTCGACATGATGCAAGACCGCCAGACGCCGACGCGCCTGGTGGTTCAACTCACTCACCCGAATTCCTTCAGTGATCAAGAGGCCCGAGTGTCAACCATCTCCGTCAGTTTAGAGGCGTGAAGAGTGCGTTTGCTGGAATGCGATCCCTCGGCCATCTACGATGTGGATGAGGGAACCATAATTTAGGAGGGGTGAGTCGTGGCGCGTGCGATCGGCCGTGAGGCGGGACCGGGGACGCAGAGTGTCGAGCGGGCGTTGTCGCTGTTGGCCGAGTTCACCGAGGCGCATCCGCAGCGGCGAGTCTCCGAGCTGGTCGCGGCGACCGGGCTCGGACAGTCCACCGTGTCGCGGTTGGTCGCTGCGTTGGTGGCGCTCGGTTTCCTCGCCTACGACCAGCGCAGCGGCCTGTACGGCATCGGGCCGAAGGTGATCACGCTGGCCGGTATCGGGCTGAACGAGATGCCCGTGCACCAGCAGGCCCGGCAGGTCGCGCAGAACCTGGCCGCCGACCTCAACCTGGGTGCCAATGTGGCCGAGCGGCGTGGCGCGGAGATGTTCTACCTGTGTCATTTCGAGGGCCGCGCGGTCGGTCGGTCGTCGACCCTGGTCGGCCGGACCGGTCCGCTGCATGCCACGGCCATCGGAAAGGCGCTGATCAGCGAGCTGCCACGTGCGGAGTGGCAGGAGCTGCTTGGCGAGGACCTGGCCCGCTACACGCCGCACACCGTGACGGCGCATGCCCAGTTGGAGAAGATGCTCCGGCTGGTGCAAGAGCGGGGCTATGCCCTGGAAGTAGAAGAGCTGGCCTTCGGCCGTGCCTGCCTGGCCGCGCCGATCCGGGACCGAACGGGTGCGATCGTCGCAGCCCTGTCGGCATCCGGCCCGCTGTCGGCGATGGACTTGCCGCACCGCGAGGAGTCCCTGGCCATGCAGGTCATCGAGCAGGCGGACCAGATCTCGTCGGGCCTCGGTTACCACGCGTCGGCCGCGGTGAGCTGACCCGCCGCACCACCAGTACTGCGGCAAGCCCGGCGGCGGCCGGGCCGAATAGCAGTGCGGCCGGTGCGACGTACCAGGCCCCGACAGCCAGTACGGCGAGTACGCCGGCCACCGCGAGTGGTGGTCCTGGGTGGCGCCAGCTGAGGTGGATCGTCAACGCCCACAGGGCTTTCGCCGACCGTGGGCCGACCGTAGCTGCTGCGGCAGGCAGTAGCCACAACGTGACCAGGTAGCCGAGCAGGACCATCGAAAGGGGCAGGGCCAGCACCGTCTGTCGTGCAGTGGACAGGTAGAACAGCAGGACCCAGACAGTCGCAAGAGGCAGGCCTAGTACAACCTGACCTCGGCCGAACCACTCACGCCACGCCCTCCAGAACCGGGACCATGGGCGCACCTCGACCTCATCCAGGTAAGCCAGCAGCACATGGTGGGCCGCCAGTGTCGCGGGAGCCAGTCCTGCGATCAACAGGCCGGCCGCAACGCCCACGATCCACAGCAATGTGACCAGTGCAAGCCGCACAGGCCAGTCGAGCAATCGGTAGACCGGGGCGGCTCGCCCTGCCAGCTCAAAGTCAGGCATCCCTCAACCTGGCTTGCAGATCGGCCCGGCTGACAGCGGCAGGGGAGAGGACAGACAATCCGCCGTCAACTGGCAGCACCACCCCGGTGATGGCTGACGCTCTCGGCCCGGCCAGGAATGCCACGGCATTCGCAACCTCGAAAGGCCTGATGGTGCGGCCTATCGGGTAACCCGCTGCGGCATCCGGCAACGACTCCCCACCGACCATGCCGGGCGCTACTGCGTTCACCCGGACTCCGCGGGCCGCGTAGTCCACTGCGAGCTGGCGGACGAGGGCATCGACGCCGCCCTTGGCTGCTGTATAGGCGGCGGTCCAGGGAGCGGCGACCAGCGTGTTGACCGACGACACGGCAACCACTGCGGCCGCGTTGCTCTCGAAGAGGTATGGCAGTGCGGCCCGGACCGGATAGAAGACGGTGTCGAGTGTGTTCGACAGGGCGCTGGTCCACTGCGCATCCGTGGTTCGGTGGGCCGGCTCGAGCGGCATCCGTGCGGCCGCGGTGACCAGGACGTCCAGCCCGCCGAACTCGGCCACCACTTGCTCGACCACCTCGGTCGCTTTTACCGGATCGGAGCAGTCAGCAGCCAGATGCAGGTCGAGGCCATCCACCGGCTTGTCCTCCAGCGAAGCGCCGGCGACCCGGCAGCCATCCGCGACCAGCGCGGCGACGATCGCCGTACCGATGGCCGTAGTGGCCCCGATCACCAGGGCGCGGCGGGTCACCGGATGCACGCCGCGCGCACGGCATCCTCGTCGACCTCGATGCCGAGCCCCGGCCCGGCCGGTACGGCGAACCCGAGCATGCCTGGCTCCAACGGCGTCACCAGGACGTCGTTCACCGGCCCGAACAGCATCGGGTGGAACTCGTACGCCAGCAGGTTCCCGATCGCCGCCGAGGCATGGATGCTCGCGGCCATGATGACCCCGAGCCCGGACGAGTGGTGCGGGGCCAGTGGCGTGAACCAGGTTTCGGCGACCGCCGCGAGATCCAGCAGTTCGGTGATCCCGGTGCGGCCAGGATCGGGCTGCAGGATCGAGACGGCACCGCCGACCAGCCACGGCTTGAACTCCTGCCGGTGCCGCAGGCTCTCTCCGATCGCGACCGGCGTATCGATGCGCCGAGCCACCTCTGCATGCCCGGCCACGTCCTCGAAGCCGACCGGCGCCTCCAGGAACCAGGCGCCGAGACTGTCGAGTCCCCGGCCGAGCCGGACCGCCTCGGCGACTTCGTACACGCCGTGGATGTCGACAGCGACCAGCAAGTCGTCGTGGACGTTGCGGAGGGCCTCGACCGTCGCAAGGTCGGCCCGCACGCCGTAGCCGAGTCCGAGCTTCACCTGCCGTACGCCTTGGTCCACCCACTCCCGCGCGATGGCAACCCGCTCGCTGTCCTTCTTCCCCGGTAGCCCCGACACGTATGTCGGTACTACCTCCCGCTGGGCTCCGCCGAGCAACTGGTGCACCGGCACCCCGGCGATCCGGCCGGCCAGGTCCCACAGCGCCACATCGATCGCGGCGACCGCGTCGCCCTGGTGTCCGCCGAGGTGGCCCCGCTCCCGCATCAGGGCGCGAAGGGCGGTGACGAGCGGGCGGACCCTGGTCGGGTCGGCTCCGAGGAGGGCGGGCTTCAGCAGCAGCTCGATGATCTTGGCCGGAACCTCCGGAGCCACCGGCGCCAACGCCTCACCCCAGCCGACCGAGCCGTCGTCCGCGGTCAGCTTGACCAGCAGGGCCTCCCGTCCCGAGGCGTAGATGCTCGGCCACGGCGGCTTGGTGGTGTAAGCGCGGTCTGTTCCCAGCACCAGAGGAAAAACCTGTACGTCGATGATGGTCGGCATCAGCGAATCCCCGTCAGCGGAGTGGTTCCGGCAGGAAGGTCCAGCCGGTCGAGTATTGCAGTCAGGCCCGCCCGTGCCCTGCTGTCGAGCTCACGGGCCGGCACCCGGACCGTGGCGTGCTCGATCAGTCCGCGGCGAACCAGCACTTCCTTGTGCACGGCCCAGGCGATCCCGGACTGCAAGCCGAACACCAGCAGCGGCAGCAGGAGGTCGAACCGGGCCCGGGCGTCGTCGTAGCGGCCTGCCCGCCAGTCGGTGAAGACGGCCGACAGGAGGTCGGGGATCTCGCAGGCGGGCATCGAGCCGACCGCGCCGGCTGCTAGTTCGTCCAGCAGGAACTGGGCGTTCTGCCCGCCCAGGACGACGAAGCCGGGCTCGTCGAGGCGATCCACCACGGCGGCGACTTTCAGCGCGGTCGGAGGTGCTTCGACCTTCACCGACGTGACCCCCGGGATGCTGCTGAGCTCGGCGATCTGCTGCGGTGACATGGCCACCCCGGTGACACCCGGAGCGTCCTGCACCATCACCTCAGGGCCGACCGCGGCCACGGCCGCATAGAACAACGGGAGCTGCGCAGGGCTCGCCGGGACCATGTACGGCGGCAACACCATGACGGTGACGGCTCCACCTGCCGCTGCTTCCGTGGTCTGCTCGACTGCCGTCACCGTCGAAGTCGCCGCGACCCCGACCACCAGTGGCACTTGGCCGGCCACCACCTCGGCTACCGCGCTGGTGACCAGCCGGCGCTCGGCCGCGGTCAGGGCGAACGCCTCGCTGGCCATGCCGAGCACGGCAACGCCGTCGACCCCGCTGGCCAACTGGAACCCGGTCAGCCGGCGCAGGCTCGGCAGATCCAGGCTGCCGTCGGGATGGAAGGGCGTGGCCAGGATCGGGACCAGGCCTTGGACGGGGTGGGTCACAGGGTGCTCCTCGGTGATCGGTATTCATCATCCGATGGATGCTTGACGAGATCCATCATGTGCGTAAGGCTGCCACATAGTGGATAACAACGTCCATGATTCGAGGCAGGGGATGCAGTTATGGGTGCCGACACGAACCAGAGCGTTGAGCGCGCTGTGGCCGTGCTGCGAGCATTCACGGGTCTGGGCGCCCTGCGCGTCACGGAGGTCGCCAAGCTGGCCGGCCTCCGGCAGTCCACTGCCTCCCGGCTGCTCAGCACCCTCGAGCAAACCGGTTTCGTCGAGCGCGACGCGGACGGGCAGTACCGGCTGGGCGCCGACCTGATCACACTGGCCGGTGCCGCGCTCAACGGTCACCCCGTGCACCACGCGGCCCGGCAACACGCCCAGTCGCTCGCGGCGACCACCGGACTCGGCGCGAACGTCGCAGTACGGCGTGGTGATCACGCCTTCTACCTCTGCAACTTCGAGGGGCACCTCGCGCCGCGGTCGTTCGCGTTGACCGGCCGCCGCAACCCTCTGCACGCCACCGCGCTGGGCAAGTGCCTGCTGCTGGGAGTCGAGGCTCGCCGCGACCTGCTGGGGGAGCTGCAGAGATACACCCCGCGCACCATCACCGACCACGACGTACTGGGTGACGCACTGGAACAGGTCGCCTGGCGGGGTTACTCGACCGAGACAGAGGAACTCTCGCTCGGCCGGTCCTGCCTGGCGGCGCCGCTTCGCGACCGCACCGGTCAGGTCGTCGCCGCGCTGTCCCTGTCCGGTCCGTCCAGCGTCGTCGACCTTCCCGGTCGGGAGCAGGAGCTGTCCCGCCTCGTGGTCGAGACCGCCGACGCCATCAACTCGCAGTTGGGCCACCACGGCCCGACCGACCGTCAGACCCCGGCGCCCCTGCGCCACAACCTCCGGAGCCGATCATGAAGATCCGCCCTGCACTCACCGCGTTCACCTGCGCGGTGGCGCTCGCCCTGTCCGGGTGCAACCTGGTCGGAGGCAGCCCGGACTCGGGCGACGCCACCGGCAAGGTCACCGTCACCGTCGCGCTGGTCCCGGATCCGCCCGGCGCCAGCCAGTTCTACCGCCAGCAGTTCGACGAGTTCGAGAAAGCCAACCCCGGCATCACCGTGAAGGTGCTGGAGAACCCGTCGGACCAGCAGCTGAACGCGGTCGAGCTGATGTTCCAGCAGAACAACGCTCCTGACGTCTTCCGGGCCCAGGACGACGGCATGGACCGGATGGCGGCCCGCGGCTGGGTCGCGCCGCTCGACGAGTTCGTCACGCCGGACTTCCTGAAGCAGTTCCCCGAGGGCAGCATGGACCCGGCCACCTCCGGCCTGCACCGCGACGGCAAGCTGATGAGCCTGCCGCTGGTGTGGGGACCGTGGTCGACGCTGCGAGTCTTCCTCTACAACGAGGATCTGCTGAAGAAGTCCGGCTTCGACGGCCCGCCGAAGACGTGGACCGAGCTCGAGCAGATGGCCACCAAGGTCAGTGCCGACGGCAAGGGCAAGTACTTCGGATACTCGCCGACCGCAGCCAAGGCAGTGGGCGTCGAGATGCTCGCCGACACAGCCGTCCCGTACTCAGTACCGGCGACCGGCATCGACTACCGGACCGGCAAGCCCGCCACCTCCAGCCCGGGACTGGTCGAGGCCGTCGAGCTGCACCGCCGGATGCAGGCCGCGAAGGTGATGATGCCGGGGTGGGAGAGCTGGGACGGCAGCCGCGCCTTCAAGGAGTTCGCCGCCGGTCGGCTCGCGATGTACCCGACGCCGCCGTGGCATGTCGCCGAGGTTCGCAAGCTGGCGCCCGAGATCAAGATGGGCATCACCGGTCTGCCGGTGCCCGCGGCCGGCCGTGGCGCCTACCTGCCGATCACCAAGTCGTTCAGCCCGCTCTGGTCGATGTCGGCCAAGTCGACGCACAAGGCCGAGAGCTGGAAGGTGATGGACTTCCTCGCCTCGGAGGCCTTCCACAACGCCTACTACAAGAAGTTCGGCACGCTCACCGCCCTCGAAAGCGCCTGGAAGGCCGACGCGGAGAAGAACCCGGACCAGGCCGCGATCCTGAAGGTCGCGCAGGAGAGCATGCGGCGGGCGCCGAACCCGGCGCTAGCGACCGCGGGCGGCCGGGCGATGACGGACGCGCTCGCGGCCAACCCCGACCTGAAGCACACCGACGCCGCGTTCAGCTCGATCATCAAGAACCAGCCGTTCGCGCCGGCCGCGGCCAAGCTCGACAAGGATCTGCAGACCTACCTGGACAAAACGTCGGCCGACCTGACGGCGAAGGGCAAGGAGGCGTCCGCCAAGGATCTGACCTTCTCCGGCTGGGACCCGCTCAAGGACTACACGCCGGGAGGCTGACCGCATGACGACGACCGTCGAGCGTCCGCTCGGAAAGGTCCCGGTCGCGGAGCGCGGACCTCGCCGACCGGGACGGTTCCGCAAGCACCTGTGGAGCTTCGTGTTCCTGATCCCGATGCTGCTGCTGTTCGGTGGCTTCACCGTGTGGCCGATGATCGCCAGCTGGTGGTACTCGTTCTTCAACTGGGACGGCGTCGGCTCACCGACGGACTGGGTTGGCCTCGCGAACTTCCGCGAGGTTCTCGGGGCCGACTCGTTCTGGCGGGCGTTCTGGCACTCGTTCGTCTTCTCGCTGGCGGCGATCTTCATCGAGATGCCACTGGCCCTGGTGCTGGCGATCCTGCTGAACAACAGCTGGCTGCGGTTCCGCAACCTCTACCGGCTGGTCCTGTTCCTGCCGGTGGTCGCGACCACTGCCGTGATCGGGATCGTCATCGCCATCCTGCTCGACCCGGCCGGCGGGCTGGTGAACCGGATCCTGCTCGACACCGGCCTGGTGGACCAGCCGGTCAACTTCCTCGGTAGTACATCGATCGCGCTGCCCACGCTGCTGTCGATCGACGTCTGGAAGGGGTTCGGGATCACCTTGATCTACTGGCTCGCGGCGTTGCAGACGGTGCCGAGGGACCTGCAGGAGGCGGCCGCGATCGACGGGGCCGGGTTCTGGCGGGCTTTGCGGTTCGTCACCTTGCCGGTCGTCATGCCGATCGCGATCGTGATCCTGCTGCTGGTTTTCCAGCGCAGCCTGAATACATTCGACCTGGTCCGGGCCGTCACCGAAGGCGGCCCGGACTACGCCACCGACGTGGTGCCGACCTACATCTACCGGTACGCGTTCGACCCGTCGCTGCAGGCGCCTCGGTACGGGTTCGCCTCTGCGGCGGGGGTGGTCTTCGGCCTGCTGACGCTGGTCGTCACGGTGCTGCAGGCTCCCTTATTGAAGCGCCGGATGGGAGGTGACCGATGACCGGGCGCTGGCGGGTTGTTGCCCGGCGCAACATCTGGCACCTGCTGCTGATCCCGTTGTGTCTGGTCTGGGTCTATCCGTTCGTCTGGATGGTCTCGGCGGCCTTCAAGACCCCTCGGGAGATGCTGATCGGTGGACTGTCCCTGATGCCGAACGATGCCACGCTGGAGAACTTCCGGCGGGCCTGGACGACCGCGAAGTTCGGCACCTACACGGCGAACACCATCACCTTCTCGATCGCGGTGGTGATCCTCGTCCTGCTGGTGGCCTCGACCGCCGGGTATGCGCTGGCACGACCGGGCCTGCCCGGCAAGAAGATCCTGGTTGGCATCCTGATCGCGACGATGTTCATCCCGCACGGATACACGATTATCCCGACGTTCGTACTGGTGAACGGCATCGGGCTGGGCAACGGTCTGCTCGGTGCCGCGCTGGCCCAGGCCGGCCCGGCGCTCGTCGTACCGGTGCTGTTGTTCATGGGATTCTTCAGCGGTATCCCGAAGGAGTTGGAGGAGGCCGCGCGGATGGACGGCGCGGGGTATCTCCGCACCTACTGGCGGGTGATGCTGCCGTTGGCGAAGCCGGTGCTGGGCACGGTCGCGCTGATGAACTTCATCGGCGCGTGGAACGCCTTCTTCATCCCGCTCGTGTTCACGTTGGGCAACCCGGACCTGCGCACGCTCGGGGTCGGCATGTACGGGTTCTACGGCCAGGACACCACCGATTGGACCGGGCTCGCGGCTGCGGCCTGTATCAGCGTGATCCCGGTCGTGGTGGTCTTCCTGTTCCTGCAACGGACCTTCGTCGAGGGGATCGCCGGTGCGGTCAAAAGCTGACCGCATCTCCGCACACTCGTATATCCAAGGAGAATCTCCCCGGCTCGACGCCAGAACCGGTGAGCTGATCTGGGTGAACATCAAGGCCGGGCACGTGCATCGCGGCCGCCTGGCCGAGGGGGTGCTGGCAGTCGTACGGAGCTACGACATCGGCCGCCCGGTGGGGGTCGCGGTACCCCTGGCTTCTCTAGGCGCCGGTTGGGCGCTCGCCGTACGGGACGGGTTCGCGCACCTGGCCGATGACGGCACAGTGACGACCCTGGTGAGCGGGCTGACCAGCGGCCAGGATCAGATGAACGACGGGGCCTGCCACCCGGACGGCAGCTTCTGGGCCGGCTCGCAGGCCATCCCGCGCGAACCTCGCGCCGCCCTCTTCCGGCTCTCGCCGGACGGCCAGGCCGAGACGATGATGACCGGCCTGACTGTTGCCAACGGCATCGACTTCAGCCCGGACGGCCACACCCTCTACTTCGTCGACACCCTCCCGCGCCGCCGCCTCGAGGCCATCACCTTGGATGACGGGAGGCCAGGCCGGCGGACCACCATCGCCGAGATCAGTGGCGGCAACCCCGACGGACTGGTCCTCGACGACGACGGTTGCGTCTGGGTCGCGGTGTGGGACGCGAGCGAAGTACGCCGCTACGCCCCGACCGGGGAACTCCTTGCCACGGTCGAACTACCCGTCCCCAGACCGACCGCCGTCTGCTTCCAGGGCAGCACGCTGGTGATCACGACCGCGTCCCTCGGGCTCGATCAGCCCCCGGCCGGCAGTGGACATCTCTTCGCGGCCGACGTCGGTGTCAGCGGCCCGCCCACCCGCCCATGGCAGGGCATGCATTATGCGGATGTCTAATCCGTACTATGGACATTGAAATCACTTCGTCATAGAGTCGCCCCACATCTGAAACGTTGGGAGCCGCCCGATGACCCTCCGCCCGGCCCGATTCCTGGCCTCACCTGTTCTGATCCCCTTCGCCCTGACCGCCGCCACGCTGGCCGGGACCGGACCGGCAGCAGCCGATCCGGTGGCCGGGCCCGACTACGTGCCGACCGGCTACCAGCTCGCTTGGGCGGACGAGTTCAGCGGCACGTCGGTGGACAGCAGCCGGTGGAGCTTCCGTACGGATACGAAGAGTTTGAGTGTGCAGCGGCCGGAGAACGTCACCGTCGGCGACGGCATCATGACCATCCACCTATGTCCCAAGGGCCGGTTCGGTCGTAACTGTGCGCTGTCCGGCGATACCGGCGACTTTTACACGGGCGGCGGGCTGATCAGTAAGCGCAACTTCCGCTACGGTTACTACGAGACGCGTGCGAAGACGAATGTCGGTAGCGGCTGGCATTCGGCCTTCTGGGCGGCGGGTAGTGCCGACGGCCCGCGCACCGAGATCGACGGGTTCGAGGTTGACTCGCACGCGCCGACCATGATCCGGCACAACGTCATCCCATGGACCCAGGGCTACCTCAGCGAGGGGCCCTACGAGGTCGGGTTCGATACCTCGGCGGCGTTCCACACGTATGGGTTCGAGTGGCGCGAAGACTCCGTCACGTTCTACGTCGACGGCCAGTACGCGTGGCACACGGATTACTCGCCCGACACGTACATGCACAACTTCCTCAACGTGTGGCTGACCGCCATCGCTCTCAAGATCAACGATCAGGATCTCGTAGACACAAGCGCGCTTCCGGGCAAGGTGCAGTTCGAGTACTTCCGCTTCTACGAGCGTGACGCCTACGCGGACAACGACGCGCCGGCCGGCTATACCGAGATCGGCACCGGGTGGTTGACGTCGAGCCTGCGTGGGTTCGCTGGCATGACCGCTCGCTACTCCTGCGACAGCGGTACGGCCGGTCGCTGGACGCTCAACCCTCCGGCCACCGGCTCGTATGCCGCCTCCTTCTACCGAGTAGGCGGGACCGGCGGGCAGGCCGACGCTCTCGTCACCGTGTGGGACGGCAGCACGGCGCTTGCCAGAATGCGGGTCGATCTCACGGTGAGCGGCAGCGAGTGGGTTCCGCTCCGCAACCTCTCTCTGGTCGGCGGCCGCACGTACATCGTCCGCATCGACAAGGACGGCCCCGGCTGTATTCGCGCTGACGCCATCAAATTCGTCCGCCTCTGATTCGGCTCCCTTCCATGCAGGAGGTTCGTGTTGTGAATATCCGGAGAACCATCCACGCCGCCGTGGCGGTGGCTCTTGCCGCCGGCGGACTCGCGGGCGCGCCAGTCGCCCCGCCAGCAACACCTGCCGCGGCGGAATCGTCCACGGTCGCGTCGGCTGACGTCCCGCGGCCGGCCGGATACGAGCTCGCCTGGACGGACGAGTTCGACGGCACTGAACCGGGCGGGACCGGGCTCGACACCCATGCGTGGTACTACCGGGAGGGCGAGAAGGCGATCTGCTCCAACAGCCCGGACAACGTCTCGGTCGCCGGCGGGAAGCTCCGCATCGCGCTCAAGCGTCAAGACCGCAACGGCAAGCAGTACACGTGTGGCGGTGTGATCAGCAAGCAGTGGTTCGGCTACGGCTACTACGAGACGCGAGCCGAGCTATGGGGAGATCGGGGGTTCCACTCCGCGTTCTGGACGACCGGCCTCTCGGACAGCATGCCTGACACGCCCGGCTACAAGGGCCCGAACAACCGCGTCAACGAGATCGACGGGTTCGAGATCGACTCTCACGCCCCGACCCGGATCGCCCATCACTCGCACTGGTTCGTGCCACGTCACATCGGCAATCAGGGCGGCCTCTACGTCGGGCCGGACAGTTCCGACGGCTATCACACGTACGGCTTCGAGTGGCTGCCCACCGAGATCCGGTATTACGTCGACGGGATGCTCGCCCGGGTCCAGCCGTATGCAGGCCCGCACGGACTACAGAGCATCTGGCTCACGACGCTCGGCTACACGGCCCCGGTCGACGAGGGCAACCTGCCTGGCGAGACCACTTGGGACTACTTCCGCTACTACGCTCCCACCGACGGCGGCAACGACGCCGCGCCGGGCAGCGCCGTCGTGGACAACGGCGATGCCGGCTACGCGGAGTCCGGTGAATGGAAAGACGCCGTCACCGACAGCCACGAAGAGGCGTTCGGCTTCCAGGATCGCCAGACCCGTCGGTCCGATTCACCTGACGCGGCCGCCACCTGGACACCGGAACTGGAGGACGCGGGCGAGTACGAGGTCTTGGCCTGGAATCCAAGCTTCCTCGCCACCGGGCACACGGCGGCGCGTTACACCGTCGCTCATGCCGGAGGAAGCAGCGACGTGGTGGTCAACCAGAGCACAGCCGGGCAGCAGTGGGTCAGCCTCGGCTCCTACCGGATGAAACCTGGTGCCGGTCATGGCCTGCGCCTCACCGGCGACACGTCAGGTAAGGGCACATTGCGCGCCGACTCTGCGATGTTCACACCGGCGATCGTGGTCGACAACGGCGGTGCCCTGGACGCCATCGGGGTCACCGGCTCCGGCTACTCGGAAACGGGAACGTGGTCCACGTCGTCGGCTGTAGCCGGTTGGCGCGACACCGACACCCGGTACGCCAGTAGCTCCACGTCTGCCGCTCGCTGGACGCCCGAGCTGCCCGAGAGCGGAACATACGCCGTGTATGCGTGGACACCCGTTCACGAATCGAACACGAACATCGCGCGCTACAAGGTCGTCCACAACGGCGGACCAGCCGTCGTCGAAGTGGATCACGTCGACCGATGGACCAAGCTGGGCACATTCGCCTTCGAGGCCGGCGCCGGTGGCTACGTCGAGTTGGGCAAAGACACCGGGGTGACAGGTAACCTGCGCGCCGACGCCGTGAAGTTCGTCCCAGTGCCCGCCGCCGACGATGACGCACCAGCGGTACCATCCGACGTCCGGGGCGACGTCTACACCGTTCCCGACACCGGCGACGCGGTCCTGACCTGGCACTGGCGCACAGTGCACGAGCCGGACCTGGTCGGTTACCACGTCTACCTGGACGGCCAGCGGGTGAGCTGGAAGCCAGTCCAGCGGCCATCCTTCCGGATGCGTCAGATGCTGGCCGGCCAGACGTACAAGATCAGCGTGACATCCGTGGACAGCTCGGGCAACGAGTCCGCGCCGTCGCGCCGGGTTCCGATCCGGATCCCGGCCGACACGCGCCCGCCTGCCGCGCCCGACACTCTGATCGGCGAGGCAGCCAACGGCATGGCGATCCTGTACTGGGAACAGAACTCGGAGGTCGATCTGCTCGGCTACCGCATCTACGCTGACGGTGAGCTGGTCACCACCGGCGATCCGGTCGGACATCCCGCCGACCCAGACTTCACCCGGCTGGGCTTCCCGGTGCATGGCCTGGCCAACAACGTGGAACACAGCCTGGAGGTGCGCGCCGTCGACCTCTCGGGAAACGAGTCGCGGCCGGCTGCCGTCGCCGTCACGCCGTTGCCCATGAACATCGTCGGCATCGGGGACGAGGGATACACCGAACAGGGCGCCTGGACGCCGTCGAGCGTGAGAGGCTGGCTGAGTTCGCCAACGCGCACCACAAACGTCACCTCGGCCACAGCGCAATGGCATCCTGAGCTGGCCGTGGCCGGAACGTACGACGTGTACGCGTGGGTACCCAACCATGCCAACAGCACGACCGCCGCTCGCTATACCGTCACTCACGCGGGCGGCACCGGCATCACCGACATCGATCAGACCACCGGCGGGAACCAATGGATTCTGCTCGGGCGGCACGAGTTCGACGTCGGCACAGCGGGGCACGTCACCGTCTCCAACGCCGCCGGCCGAGGTTACCTGCGCACCAGCGCCGTGAAGTTCATCCCCGTCAGTTAATTTCCGCGGTGACAAACCGATCCATTGAGGCCACCACGGGCCGGCGACGACCCGCTTCCGCGATCTCGGCGGACGACGATCCGTGCGCCTACCCGTGCGGCGCGCGGGGGCCTCAGCGCGTAGCCCCGGGGTTGTACGCTGCGGGTATGCGGATGGGGCGCGCGGATGCCGTCGCTGAGAGCTTGCTTGCGCTGGTGCTCGACGGCACGTTCGGGGTGGGGGAGGCGTTGCCGAGCGAGGTCGAGCTGGCCGGCCGGTTCGATGTCAGCAGGCTGACTGTCCGCGAGGCGATCCGCTCGTTGGCGTCGACCCGGGTGATCGCTGTCCGGCAGGGTAAGTCCAGCATCGTCAATCCCGTTGAGCAGTGGTCGCCGTTGGACGGGCGGTTGCTCAAGGCACGCAGTCGTGCGGGTGCCGATCCGCTGATGCTGCCAAGGCGGTTGCTGGAGGCTCGCCGCGTGGTCGAAGTCGCGATCGCGGAGCTCGCGGCGCTTCGTCGCGACGGCACGCACCTCGAGCGGATGAGAACGCTGCAGGATCAGATGCGCGTGGCGCACGGACGTGGCGATGTGGCTGCATGTGCCGAGGCGGATCTGGCGTTTCACGGTGTGCTGTTCGAGGCCGCCGACAACGTCTTCTTGAATGCCTTGTTCGAGCCGCTCGAGTCCGTCGTGCGCAGTCTGAGGGATCAGACCTCGTCGGTGGCGGAGATCCGGGAGCACGCTCTGATCCGGCACGGACTCATCCTCGACGCGGTGGCTTCGGGGGATCCGGTGGCGGCCCGGGAGGCGATGCAGGCCCACCTCCTCCAGACCGAGGAGGACTTCGAGACCTTCCTGGGTCCGGACGATATAGCCGATCCCGCGACCGGTTGACCTGCTCAGCCGATCTTGACGCCGAAGACCTGCAGCAGTGTGTACACCCCGAGCAAGCCGATCGCGATGCTGCTGACAGCCAGGAGAATGTTGAACAGGTTCGCGCCGTACAGCCTCGGGTCGGTCTCGGTACGACGCAGGTACCAGACCGCGATGACGACGGCTACCAGGAAGATGCCGGTCATCACGCCGCCGATCTGGACCATGATCACCGGTGACTGGATAGTCAGGTAGGCGATGCCCCACAGGATCGGCAGGGCGACGGTGAAGATACGGATCCAGCGGAGCCGGGCGACCGGGTCTTGCCAGTCGAACACTCCGAGGGTCGCCAGCACGTTGGAGTACATTCGCGACCAGCTCGGGATCGAGGCCCACAAGGTCGACCCGAGGACCGCGATCGCACCGATCAGGAACAGGACGTTCGCCCATTCGCCGAGGGTGTCGGTGTAGATGCGTGACAGCGAGGTGATCATCTCGTTGCCCTTGGGCAGGATGCCCTGTGGTTTCAGTACAGCCGCGCCCATGATGAAGAAGGCGAGGGTGCCGAAGGTGTAGACGCACCAGGAGATGAAGGCGTCCTTGTACATCACCTTGATCCAGCCGTTGGCCCGGCGTGCCCATTCCTCGCTACCGTCGTTCGGACCTGCCCAGCGGGCATAGCCTTTCTCGACGCACCAGTAGGTGTAGAAGGTGATCTCGTCGGCGCCGACACCGGTGATGCCGAACATCGCGATCGCCGCGCCCAGCGCCCCGGCCGGGATCATGAAGGTGAGGCCGCCGGCGATGTCCCCGGCGTCGTACGGATACGGCGTGAATGGCAGGCCGAGAGCGATCAGGATCGTGATCGCCGAGAAGATCACCACCAGGGCGACGGCGCCGCGTTCGATCAGGCTGTACTTGCTCTTGTAGAGCATGGCGATGCTGACGATCACCAGGATGACCGTCCAGATCGTCAGAGATGTCTTGCCCAAGGGGTCGTCGCCGAACGGCAGCAGGATGCTGAACGCGACCGCCGTGCCGCCGATGATGCCGCCCAGTTGGAGCAGCTTCGACAGTGCCAGGATGATCCAGAGAAAGTTGATCCAGCCCAGCCGCCCGAGCCTCGGCGGCACCTTGTTGTAGCCGGTGAGGGCGGGTTGTCCGGTGGCGATGGTCCAGCGCGCCAGTTCGACCTGCACTGCCACCTTCACGAGCGTGCTGAAGATGACCATCCACAGGATCGCGAAGCCGGCTTGGGCACCGAGCGTGGTGGTCGCGATGAGCTCGCCCGATCCGACGATCGAGGCGCTCAGGATGAGACCTGGGCCGAGGTACCGAATGCTGGCGCGCCAGCCGGTCGGTGGCTCCTTGATGCCGTCCGCGGTCAGTGTGTACGGATCGGTGGCGGTTGTTTCCGTACCTGTGCTCATCGGGGCGGCTCCTCGAGGCGAACTCCTCTGATGTCTGATGAGCATCATGGAGAGCAGCCTTGCGCGCGTCAATAACTCAAGCCCCGTTACCGCGGGGTACGCGGTGACGTCCGAGCTCATCGAGCAACGCTGTTCAGCGGCGGCCTGCCCCGGTTCGGCCTGCCCCGGGGTCGGCCGAACCCGGCGGCGCCGGTAGAGCACACCTCCCGGGATTCGGGGTCGAGGTTGAAGGTGGCCGCGACGAGTCGGGCGGCCGCTGGGCCCAGCGGCGTCTCCTTTGGCGATCCCACCGTCGATCACCGCAGGCGTTGCCGAGGGCAACAACCTGAAGTTCCCGAATGAGTAGTCGGCCTCACCGTGGTGGCGATCCTGCCCGCCCGCTGATTCGGCGGGCCGCGGTGAGGTGGCGCGCCTCTCCCGTATGCCGAGGCGGACGTCCCGTGGACCGCCTTGGTGCCGACCCTGTGGCGAAGGCCTCGCCCTCCGTTCCCGGTGTTGGTGTGACGGTCAGGCGTCGTTCACCCGCCTGCGGTCGGATGCGCCGGACGAGAGGACATCGAGGTGGCAGGTTTGATCCGCGGCGGCGGTTGCTGGGCGGGGCACTTGCGATCGGTGGCGGTGCCGTCGTGGGGCCGCTGCGGCTGGGCGAAACGAGTGGACAGTTGAGTGAGCTGATCGCGGTGGAGTCGAGGCCGTCGCCGGGACTGGCGACAGTGCAGCATCACGCCCGGCTGACTGGGCTGGATCCGAACGCTGGGTACTTCTACCGGGCCGCCCACGACGGTGGGCAGAGCGATGACTTCTCGTTCGATACCGTCGCGCCGAGTACCGCGAGGAGCGACAGAGTTGTGCGGTTCACCGCCTTCGGTGACCAGGGCACGAAGGCTCGCATCCCGTGGATGCCGGTGCTGGGAAACCACGAGGTGGAGGCGACCGGCAGCGAGTTGGGCTATGAGTCCTACTTCGCGCGGTTCACTCCACCGGCCACTGGCCTCGATCACCCGGCTGGTGCGACTAACTGGTCGTTGCGGATCGGCAATGTCGGGTTTGTCGCGCTCCTCGGTGCGGCATGGCTCGGATGCCCGGGTCCATGACCGGTGGACGCCACTGTTCGACACCTATCGGGTCGATGTGGTGATCAACGGACACAACCACATGTGTGGGGGCTGGCAACTTTTCGGTGTAACTCGTTTGTTGGTTCTAGTTCGTGTCGGTGGCGGGCGGCATGGGTCTCGAATCAGTAGCCTTGGACATTTGGCCACGCTCGTTCCACCCCGACTCTGTCGAGTTCAGTCGAGAATTGGGCCAACAGCTCCTCTGTGTGGCGTACCGCGCGCGGGGAAACGTCATTTGCGGTGCAGAAGGCGACTAGATGGCCGACGGCCTCACCGATGTTCCACTCAACAAGGGGCATGCGGTAGGCGCCGTTGGTGATGTGGGTGGTGCCGATGTTCTTGGCGGCCGGCAGCAGGTTCTCGACTCTGACTGGCAGGAGCGCGCCGAGCGGTAGCTGGTAGGGGCAGCAGCCGATATCGATGTAGGGGTCGCCTCCGGTGGACGGGTGCAGATCGATGCGGTAGAGGCCGATGCCGACACTGTCGGGGTGTTGAACGGCCCCGTGGTGGCCACGGACGTCGAGCGCGATGTCTTGCTCGACGATGGTGTGTTCGGCGGCGATTCGGCGCGATTCGCGGATGTAGGGCGCCATCGCGAGTCCGTCGGGGGTGTGTCCGACGACGTCACCTCGCAGCCGCAGGCCTGGCCAGCCAGTGCCTCCGTCGGGGCGTGGCGCTTCGGTTTGAAGCCAGTAGAGCAGGCTCAGGCTGAGGTTGCGGGCCCCCTGCAGGTGCTCACTGGCGTCCTCGTCGGACACCCCGTAGAGGGGGCCTCCCCAGTAGTCCATCTGGGGCCAGTTCACCAGCGTGATGTCGGAGGTGTAGCTGCCGTGGACAAAGTTGTTGCGGGCGGTGATCCGACGAAACGTCCAAAGGTTCCGGTCAATGGTGTGTGCCCGGCGGTCGTCGTAGTCCGGCGTGATGTCGTCGGGGTTGCCGTCGGGGTTGGGCTCGAACCGGTGCTGCATGGGTTGGCGGGTCTTTGGGTGCGGGGTGATGAAGGAGAGCTGGCCTTCCGGCCAGTCGAGCGAACGGGCTGCCGCGATGCCGGCGTACCCGGATGGCTTGTCGATGGTCAGGTCAGCGCCGGGAAGATGATCTAGGGCAAAGCACACCGACACCGGCTGCATGTTCAGCGGTTGAGCCTTTGCTGGAGCGTGAGGTTCCCCGGTCTGGGCTTGGGATTCCGCGCCGGTGACATGTTCGACGCCTGCCATCGGCAGGAGGTCCCCCGTCTCGGTGGCGTCGACGAACCACGGTGCCGTGATGGTGATGTGCTGGCCAGTGGTGCTGTCGCGAAACGTAACAGCGTCCACCCGGTCTCCAGTCGTGGACGCTGAAATCGGGTCGTGTTGAAGCAGGACGCGCAGCCGACCTGATGATCGGTGCGGCGCGAGAAGTGACTCGAGCACTGCGACACCGACGCGGGGTTCGTGGCACAGATGGCTGACTCTGGCCGCTCCCGGATTCAGCGCACGACTAGCATGGGCTTCGGCTGTGAGCGGATAGTGCGCCCGGTAGTATGCCCGGATCCGTTCCCGGAAGTCGCGGTAGGAGGCGGTGGACCCGAACTGTTCGATCCACACGTGCTCATCCGGTGGCACGGCCTGACTGGTCAGAACGCCGCCCAGCCAGCGAGTGGGCTCGGTAATGACGACATTCACACCTCGGCTGACCGCTGCCAGGGCAGCCGCGACGCCGCCGAACCCTCCACCCACCACCAGCATCTGTGTCCGTAATTCGCTCATGCTCGCAGGTTATCGACGGACTACGCCGTCATAGAATGGCTCACGTGATCCAACGCGTGTCTCACGTTGATTCTGCATCCCGCCGGCTCCGAGTTGTCGACGCCACTGCACGGGAGGTGCCGCACCCCGCGGGATCAGTGATCGGGCCACGCGTCCAGCGCGGGCTCCAGCTTCTGTTGATGCATGCCGGAACGATGCACATCCAAGTGGACGACAAGACGGCCTTCGCGGTCGGCGCAGGCGAGATCTGCATGCTGCTGCCCGGTCACACCGAAACGATCCGGATGGGCCGCGACAGCGAGGTCCGCCAGACACTTGTCCGCGGACGTCTGGACGATCTCACCCCGCAGATGCATCAGTGGCTCGAATCCGTGCGCCCGACTCGGCGCCTGTCGTCGGCAATGACCTATCTCGCCCGCGAGGCGGTCGTCACCGAACAAACCAGACTCACCGCCGACGGCGCCCTCCTCGACGCATTAGCCACAGCCTTGCTGTGGCGATTCATCGCCGAATTCGAGAACTACCCCGCTGCACTCCCCGCCCCGATCGAGGCTGCCCGCCTGTTCATCCACACCCACGTAAGCGAACCGATCAACCTGACCGACATCGCGGAGGCCGCGGCCGTCACCCCCGCGCACCTCATCCGGCTGTTCCGAGAACACATGGACACCACTCCCGTCCGCTACCTGTGGGACAGGCGAATCACCCTGGGCATCGAACTGCTCACCAGCACCGGTCTCACGGTAGCGACCGTGGCCAGCCGCAGCGGGTTCAAAACCAGTTTCCATTTCGCCCGCCGCATACGCGAGGCGACAGGTCAATCACCGACAGAGCTACGTGCCGCGATCTGGCAGCCGTAGCTCGCAACGGCTGATCATTCCTGGACACAGGCGCGCGCACGCTGGCCATACCTTCCCGCCTGTCAGAGGCCGAGCATGAGCTGACACACGAAATGCTGGACACGCCAGCACGATGAAGATGGAGTGTCACGATGACAGGCACCAGATCACTCTCAAGCAAAACAATCGCCATGCTCGCACTAGCGAGCCTGGGGCTGACAGTCGCCGCGTGCAGCGACGACGCCACGAGCAGCGGTGAAGTTGTCATCACATGCGCAGCGTGCCAGCAAAGCCCCACCGATCCGTTCCTTCAGTACAACTACGAGGCAGCCCAGCGCTTCAACCAGCAGTTCGCCGGCACGTACCGCATCGAGGTGCAACAGAACCAGAACGCCGGATCCAGTCCAGACCGGCTGCAGTACTACCAGCGGCTCGCCCTTGCCGACGACCTGCCCGACCTGTTCCAGCTCAACAGCGGCGAGATCAAGTCGCTCCAGACGACGAACAAGCTACGGAACTTCTCCGGCGACCTCAACGCCGATCCCGCCTGGAAGGACACCTTCCTCCCGTCGGTCTTCGACGCACTCAGCGGCGACGACAGGCAGATCTGGGCCATCCCCCAGCAACGCGACGCCATCGGCATGTTCTACAACACCAAGCTCTTCGCCTCAGCAGGCTACGCCGCGTTCCCTGCCACGTGGGCTGCCTTCGAGCAGGCCGCGGCGAAACTCAAAGCCCGCGGCACGACAGCGCTGGCCGCCGACGGTGACTGGGCGACCATGCTGATATGGGTCAACCTGATCGGCACCCAGCCCGGAGGCAAGGACTTCCTCACCGGCGAACTGGACTCCGGTGACTACTCGGGCAACGCCCAAGCGGTCAAGGCCAGCGAGACGCTTCGCGCCTGGCACAACAAGGGCTGGGTCAACTCCGATGCCTTCTCCGGCGACTTCCAAGACGCTGCCGCGGCGTACCTTTCACAGTCGGCAGCATCCGTTGCCAACGGCCCCTGGTTCGTCAAGACGACCCTCAAGTCCAAGTCCGCGCCGGCAGACCTCTACCACGACACCGCCTACACCACCGCGCCCGGGTGGGCCGACGGCGAGCGTGGAGTCATCGTCGTCACAGGTGCAGGCTGGGTCAGCGGAACTCAAGCCGATGGCGATAAGGCCAAAGCGGTGACCGAGTTCGCCAAGTTCATCTCAAGCCCGGCCGAGTCGCTGAAACAAGCCCAGGCCACCGGCGCGAACCCACCCGTCAAGGTCGAAACATCCGCCATCGCCAACGCCGGTCTCGAGCCGCTGTCCACCGGCCTGGCCAAGACAGTTGCCACCACCAAATACACCTACCCCCACGTACGGGTCTACGGCCCCGCCGGTTTCGGCAACGCCTGGAAAAACCTGTGGCCCGCCTACGTAAAGGGCGAGATCGACACCCACAAGTTCCTCAGCCGCCTCGGCACCGACGCCACCAAGCAGGCCGGCGCCAAGTGACTCGCCCCGCAACCCGACGCCGGCCGCGCCCCACACCACTAGTGGTCGCGTCCCGCGTCCCGCCCGGCATGGCCAGACCAGTCGCAGTGTCGATTGCGCCCGGAGCCATACTTTTCACGGTCTTCTTCCTGGCACCGTTCGCCGTTTTGATCGGGAGCTCTTTCGCCAGCTGGGGCGGCCTCGACTTCACCTTCACCGGGTGGGACAACTATCAGACCATGGTCCAGGACCCGGTGTTCTGGAAAGCCGTCCGCAACACCTTGTTCTACAGTGCAGTCAGCATAGTCATCCAGGTGCCGTTCGGCGTCGTCGTCGGCATCATCCTCAGCCAGAAGCTGCCCGGCTGGCGCACCTTCCGCACCGTCATCTTCGTGCCCTTCGTGATCTCCGGCGCTGCCTACGCATTGGTCTACGCCGCCTTCTACAACTCCCGCTACGGACTGCTCAACCAGACACTTTCAGTGGTCGGCGCCGGCGGGAAAGACTGGCTCTACGACACCAGCACCGCGCGGTCGGCGGTCGCCGCGACCTTCGCGTTCATCATTGGCTTCACTGTCATCCTCGTCATGGCCGAGATCGCCTCCATCCCGCGCGAGCTCTACGAGGCGGCCGAGACCGACGGCGCCAGCCTGCTGCAACAGCATCTACGGATCACCCTTCCGCTGTTGCGCAACGTGATCGGCACCTGCATCCTGGTCCGGCTACTCGGTGACATTGGAATGTTCGACGTCGTGTTCATCCTCACCTCCGGCGGCCCGAACGACTCCACCGTCACCCTCGCGCTCTACGCCTACCGCGCCTACCTCGACGGCGCCTGGGGCTATGCCAACGCCGTCGGCACCACAATCCTGCTTATCGGGCTGATCCTCATCGTGACCGTCCGCCGGGCCTTCCGCATAGGGGAGAGAGCCCTGTGACCGGCTCACGCACACGTCACAACTCAAGGCTTGTTGTCGCGGGCCTCTATCTGGTTCTGATCCTCGCCTGCCTACTGTCGCTAGGCCCCACCCTGTGGGTCGTGTTGTCGTCCTTCAAAACAGCGGATCAGTTCACCTCCGGGTCCGGATTCTGGCCGAGCCCCTTCACCGATTCTGGCTACATCGACGCGTTCACCCAGGTACGCCTCCACGAGTACGTCGCCAATACCCTGCTCTACGCGGTCGGAGGCACCACCGGCGCACTCACCGTGGCCCTACTGGCCGCATATCCGCTGGCTCGCTATCGCTTCCGCGGCAGCGGAAGTATCACCGCCGCGTTCAGCCTGGCCCTTGCCGTCCCGTTGGTCGGCTTGGCCACCCCAGAGTTCTTCATCATGCGCGAGCTCGGCCTGTTCAACTCCCGACCCGGCATGGTGATCTTCTACGCGGCGCTGATGTTTCCACTGTCGTTCGTGGTACTGCGATCATTCCTGGCAAGCCTGCCACCCGAACTCGAAGAAGCAGCCCACGTCGATGGAGCCGGATACTTCGCCATCCTGCGAACCATCGTGCTGCCCCTGTCACGACCCGCGTTGGCGACCGTCGCCGTCGTGTCGTTCGTCCTGATCTGGAACGAATTCTTCTTCGCCAACCTGCTCACCGTCTCCCAACGGAACCAGAACGTCCAACTCGCGCTCGCCGGCTTCAAATCCCAATTCGGCAGCAACGTCACCGGCTCCCTGGCCGGCGCAACCCTCGTCATGATCGTCCCGGTCATCCTGTTCTTGCTCCTGCAACGACAAGTCATCGCAGGACTAACCGCCGGTGCAACCAAATGAGCAGGGAAGCCCGTTGCAGCCTCCAGGACTGGCAGATCGCGCGAGATCCAGGTGTCTTCCCTAGCCATCCCTTCAAGGCCGGTTGGTGCACGAAGGGCAGCGACCGATGGTCGTCCAGGGCAGCGATGCAGATCAATCATCGCCGCGCCAAAGCGTTCCCCGGCCATCACTCGGCCGGGTGGCGCTCCTGCATCGCCGGGTCGTCGCCCTTGTCACCGTCTTCGGGTAGTCGCCGTACAGGCCGGGCATCCGGCGCGGGTCGGGGCCCTCTTCCCAGTCGGCACGCTGCGGCCAGTCCGATCGGTACTCGGCCACGCTGATGGCCCGATCGGCAAGGCCGTCGTCGATCGGACCATCTCGGCGCCGGGATCCCCGTCGTAAACGAGGAACTGGCCGCGGTGATCGCGGGCCAGTTCGATGCCCTCCTGCGGCGGCTGGAACCCCGGATCGGGAACGGGGATCGCCAGCACGGCCTGGGTCACCTTTTCGTCGAGGAACTCGTGATCGACTTCGACCGGACGAGCGGCGGAACGTCGTACTGAATCCAGCGGGTGTGTTTGGCCACGGCAGGAAACCTATCTCTGGGACTGGCCCATCTGGGCTGCGGTGTTGAGCGCGTCGAAGGCGGTGTCGAGTCGCCGGCGGCGGCGCCGGTTGGGTTCATGGTTGGCTTCGGCGGCCACGAACCGCCGTCGGGGTGCGCGCGGATCCGGAACACCAGTCGTTCGCAGTCCGGGTCCAGCAGCCGCAACTCGCGCAGTGCCGCGGCCACCTCGGCACCGATGACGATCTGGCCGACGGCACTAGCGAGGGTGAGCCGTTGGCGGCGCAGATCGAACGGCGAGTCCTCCCAGTTGCTGATCACTCCTTCGTCGGCGCAGCCGCTGCACTGCCACCGGATCGGCGACCCGGGCTCGGTCGTGCTGCGGACCCTGGCCACCAACGCGATCGTCACCTGGACCACCGAGTACTACGGACTGTCGATCGCCGCACTACGCCGCGCCGGTCGGCACATCGACGACGAAGTGCTGGCCCACATCTGGCCCAGCCACTACGAGAACGTCAACTTCTACGGCACCCACTCGGTCGACGTCGACGGCGAGCTGGCCAAGCTCGACGCCGACGGCTACCGGCCGCTGCGTGCCCCGACCCATCACGTCGACCTCGAAGGAGACAGCCATGCCGAACACCGGTAACGCCCGCCTCGACGCCGCGGTAGGTGATGTCGCGGCAGCGTTCGCCGAATGGATCGGCTCTGTTGAAGCCGTCAGCGCCGAGATCCGCCCGCGGAGATCACTACCGCGGGCGGTGACCCCGACGGACCCGAGGCCACCGCCCGGGTGAGGGACGTGGTCATGGCTTCCCGCGCTGACCTGTCTGACCAGTCCCGGGATGCCTATGAGGCCCGTGAGGACCAACACGCGGGAAAGTCCCGTTAAGCCTGTTCGGCGGTCCCCTCACGGGCCTGGCCGTGGACAATTGCAACGGCAACCGGCAGACCTGGAGACGCTCCCTCGCGGTCAGCCGTTGGCGGGTTGCTGGGTCTGGTCGTCGATCGTGCGTAGGTAGGGCGCGACAAGTTCGCCGTAGTCGGCCTTGCGTGCGGCGGGCAGGTCCTTCCAGCCGGTGACTGTGCCGCGGCAGCGCGCGGCACCGCACAGGCACGCGGCCGGGAAGTGGTCGATCGTGTAGTTGCGCATGGCGTAGTCGAACGTCAGTTCCTGCCCGGCGCGGATCGGCTGGCGGGCGACGATGTCGAAGGCGTGCCCGTCGTTGAGGCGGATACCGCAGTTGGGGTCGCAGGAGTGGTTGACCTTCGGTCCGAGGCCGCCGTGGCGGGCCCAGCGGCCGGGACCCATCTGCGTCGCGTGCGCGTCGTTGCCCGTCAGCGGCCCGACCAGGAAGCCGACCATGACGGTCTCGCCGGCCGCGAACGGGTGGGTGGCCACAACCCCGTCGCCTTTCCCGTCGGTCGTGCGGCGTAACTCGACGCCCTCCTCCTCGTCAGCCACAGCGCGACCAGGCGGGAGTACGTCGCGCCACGGCGCGACCGCGATCGCTGGGGCTTGTCCGGCTGACCTGACTTCGCTGCCGGGTGGCGTGGCTGGACTCCGATCGGTTGGGTTTGGGCCGTCCGGCCTGGTCGAGCGAGCCGCTGTTCGTGTTCACCGGGCACGGTCCCCGGTCGCCGCGGCCGCGAGGTAGCGGTGCAGCGACGTCTTGGGGGTGCCGGTCTTGGCGGTGATCTGCCCGAGGCTGTGGCCTTTGGCTTTGAGGAGGCGGGCGTATTCGACCTTGTCGGCGGGGTGGGCGATCGGGCGGCCGACGCGCCGGTTCTTGGCTTCGGCGACGGCGCGGGCGTGGGCGGCGCGTTCGGCGGTGAAGGTGCGTTCCATCTCGGCGAACAGCGCCAGCAGCAGGAACGCGATCCGGCCCATGCCGTCGTCGGTGGTGTTGATCGGTAGCGGATCGGCCAGCGACCGGACGCCGATGCCTCGTCCGGCGAGGTCGTGGACGAGGTTGAGGACTTCGCGCAGGTTGCGGCCGAGCCGGTCCAGGGTGTGCACCACGATGGTGTCGCCGGCGCGGGCGTAGCCGAGGGCCTCGGTCAGGCCGCGGCGGTCGATGGTGGTGCCGGTCTTCTTGTCGGTGTAGATCCGCTCGACCGGGATGCCTGCGGCGGAGAGTGCGTCGAGTTGCCGTTCGAGGCTTTGTTCGGTGGTGGAGACTCGGGCGTAGCCGAGGTCGAGTCCGGCCGGGTGGTTGTGAGGGATGGCCATGCCGTCACCGTGCCGGAAGTCAGCTCTGTGACTGCTTTTTGAAACATCATTTGTGGGACGACTTCCGGAACGGCGGCGCTGTCGTTCACGACGCTATGTGGCGGCGTTCTGTGGGCGTTTCATGGCGGTAAGGGTGCGCTGCGGCGTTAGGTGGTGAGATCGCGAACGCGTCGGGGACAGCTGACGACGTGCCTGAGGCTCGCATGTGGTTGCTGGGCCGCCTCAGATCAGGCTGCGGTCGAACTGGCCTCACCGCAGCGGGAGGCAGCAGAGCACTGCGACTGTCGACTGGTCCACGGTGTTCCAGATGTGCCGGACGGCCAACGGCCGAGTCATGGACATGAGCCAGGGAATCCAGGCAAGACCAGGGGAATCCCTGATCGATGCCGACCATAACAGGCGTAGCGTTGCCAAAGGGCCGCATAGGAGGCGCGCGTTATGGATACCCATCAGGCAGTACTGAAAGAGCTTCGCCGCCAGCGGCGTATCGATCCGGACACTGTTGTCATCCGGCGCACAGTATCGAAACACGAGAGGCAACTCATTGCCGTCGAGTGTGATGGATATCTACAGAAGGCCGCGCAGAGGTGTGTGCCAATGCGCGGCCTGTTTTCCTTTAACACAGTGGATACCTGGCGGGCGGAAGGCTCGTACGTCGGTGTGGCTGATGCTTCACGCGATCGATCGACGGTGTGGTCCAACTACGGAGGATTTACAGCTGGCGAGCTGATCGTCTTTGCTGGGTGGGTCGCCGACGGCAACGCAGCGGAAGTAGCGCTATTCGATCGCGATGACCGGCAGATGCGAGAGCGCGTCGAGAGTGGCGTTGCGATCTTTGCATGGTCGCGAGAGCAGTTCGGTCCCGCTGTACGGGCCGAACTGATCGACGAGTCTGGCAATACGCTTCGCGGCGACATGCTAGACGCCGCCATCGGTTGAGTTCCCGAGAACGTCTAGAACACGTCACGTCGGCGGAACCGCACGCCGGCCACTGCAACGAGTACTAGCGGGAGCACCGTAAATAGCAGTATTGCGTGCATAACAGAAAAAGTCAGAAAATTCGTGACGCAACCACCGACTGGATCGCACGACATCGACTCGTAACTACCACGACCGTAGGCCAATGCTCCGAAGTTTGAAGCGAACGTCCACGGCCGAAGGAAAGTTAGGGCTGACAGTTGAGCTACTGGCAGCTCCACGAAAGCGCACCATGCTGCGATGATGAGCAGCGCAGCTAAGGCATGTCGTGTTAGCCATGTCAGCGCAAATCCAGCAACACCCACTGCCACAACAACAAGAGTGGAGCGGGCCGAGAACTCCAATAGCCGAGACATATCTCCTCGCGCGTCAGCCTCGGTCGCAGCGAGCGCCCTCACCACAACGAACGCCGCCCCGGTTCCTATGCCGGTAGCTAGAAGTCCGATCAACAGGCTAGTCGCGGCGCTAGCGCCCAGGCGACTGAGAAAGACCACGTGCCGGCGAGGCTCAAACGTTAGCTCGGTACTGAGGACGTTCGATGTCACATCGAGGCTCACGTTACTTGCCGATGCGACTCCCGGGAGGCGTGTCGTCAGGACGTCGTCATCTGCGTGGTCTGCTGCGCTGCCCACTGGGCGGCTGCGTCGGCGACCGGGATCGTCGGGTTCACCAACCACGCGGCCTCCAGGCCGTAGCAGAACGCGATGATCTCCATCGCCTTGAGCTGCGGGTCGACGTCGTCGCGCATCTCGCCGCGTTGTTGTGCGGACCGCAGGGTCTCCGTCACGCGGTCGATCGTCGTCCGGTAGCCCTCGACCAGGCGCGGGTGGAGGTCGGTATCGGGGCTGACGTTCTCCCCGAGCACGACGGTGTTCATGCCGAGCAGGCTGTACACCTTGTCGTCGTGCTGGCTCGGCCAGCTGGCCATGTGCCTGGCGATGATGTCCACGATCTTGACGCCGGGGTCGGGTCCGTCGCCCCACAGCCACTCCTCGGTGAAGGCCAGGTGGCGGTCCAGGACGGCGTTGAGCAGTGCCTCCTTGCTGCCGAAGTGGTACAGCAACCCGGTCTGTGACACGCCCGCCTCGGCCGCGATGTCGGCGAGGCTCGTGCCGCGCGCCCCATTGCGGGCGATGAATCGCACGGCGACGTCGACGATGCGCTCCCGCGTCTCGAGGCCCTTGGCCGACGAGGTCTTGGGCTTCTGGGTAGCGGGCACGGTCGATCTCCCTCGCAGTGGCCGAGACGGTCGCGGCCAAGCATAGACAACTGACTGAGTACTCGGTAGCTTTTGCAAAACAGACTGAGTACTCAGTCTGGAATGGTGGCAACGAGAGGACGGATCCGATGAGCGCAGCGTTCCGGCGGGAATCCCCGGTCATCCGCGATGGGGACACTCCGCCACGGCCGCACGAGCAGGTCCAGGCATTCCTGGACAGCTCAGGCTCATCGCCCGACCCGTGGAGCGCCGACATCGCGACCGTGCGGGCGGACGCGCGCGAGAAGGTCCTGGCAGTGACCGGCGAGCCCTCGTCGGTGGCCTCCGTCGAGCCGATCGATGCGGACGGCGTGCCGGGCCGGCTCTACCGGCCCACCGGCGCGGAACGAGAGGTGCTGGTCTGGGCTCACGGCGGCGGCTGGATGCACGGCGACCTCGACACCGCCGACGGTGTCGCCCGCGCTCTGGCGAACCGGGCCGCCTGCGCGGTCTTGTCGATCGACTACCGGCTCGCGCCCGAACATCCCTTCCCGGCCGGCTTCGACGACGCTTGGACCGCCATAACGTGGGCACGGCGCAACTTCGGCAGCGTGGCCGTCGGTGGCGACAGCTCGGGCGGCAATCTAGCCGCGGCGGCGGCGCTCAAGGCGCGCGATGAAGGCGTCGAGCTGGCGGCCCAGCTGCTCGTCTACCCGGTGCTCGACAGCACCGAGGGCACCGACTACAAGGTCGCGTTCCAGCAGCGATATGCGCGCTTCGCGGGCCGGCCAGGCTTCGGCTCGAACAGCTACCGGCGGCTCAAGCACATCTGGGAGACCTACGTTCCCGACCCAGCGGCCCGCAAGGCGTCGTACGCGTCCCCGCTCCACGCCGAATCTGTGGGCGGCGTCGCGCCCGCGGCGATCATCACTGCCGAACACGACTTCCTCCGCGGCGAGGCCGAGGACTACGCGCGGCGCCTGAAGACGGCCGGCGTACCGGTCGAGCTGGACGAGTACGCAGGCCAGATCCATGGCTTCTTCGAGATGTTCACCGTCATGACCGACGCGCATCACGCCGTCGGCGTGGCCGGCGACGCCGTCCGCCGCGCCTTCCAGTCCAGCCACCCCATCCAGCCTTCGAAGGAGTTCTCATGCGATCGCTGACCCAGTACCGCGGAACCGTCCCGGTGGCCGCCGTAGCCGCGGCCGCTGCACTGCTCCTCGCCGCCTGTGCACCCGGCGGGAACTCCGAAGCAGGTCCGATGCCGTCCAGGCCGGTGGCCACCGGAGTCGGCAGCGAGCCCGTCACGCTGAAGCTGCTCGTCACCAGCGGCGTCGACGTGCCGTACTTCACCGCCCTCGGCAAGCTGTTCCACGCCAGGTACGGCAACGTTACGGTCAAGGTGGAGAGCCAGGACTACGCCGCCCTGACCACGAACATCGCGCACATCCTCGCAGGGAGCAACGTGCCCGACCTCGTTCGCGTGCCGCAGTTCGGCAACCTGATCAAGAACCACCTGCTGACCAACCTGGATCCGTACGCCACGGCATACGGATGGGACAAGTGGCCGCAGTCGCAGTTCGCCACCACCCGGGTCGGGCCCGACGGCAAGCAGCGCGGCACGGGATCGCTCTACGCTGCCGGCCCCGGGTTCGGCCTGACCGGGGTCTACTACAACAAGACGCTCGCGCAGCGGATCGGCATGACACGGCCGCCGGCGACCGTCGCCGAGTTCGAGCAGTTGCTCGCCAAGGCGAAGGACGCCGGGCTGCAGCCGATCATGATCAACGGCAAGGACGGCGGCAGCGTCTATCCACTCCAGAATCTGGTGATGTCCTACGCCGACGAGGCACAAGCCGTCCAGGACTGGAACTACGCCAAGCCCGGCGCGAGTATCGACAACGCGGCGACGGTGAAGGCCGCCACGACGCTGCAGCGCTGGGGACAAGCGGGATACCTGCCGGCCGACGTGAACAGCATCGACCAGACCCGGGCACCAGCCGAGTTCGCCAAGGGCAACGGCGTGTTCTTCCCGAGCGGCAACTGGCAGGCGCCAGGACTGGACAAGGCCGGAGCCGGCCAGTTCGGGTTCTTCCTCTTCCCGCCCGGCGACGCCGGTGGGCCGTCGTACGCGATGACCGCCGCCGCCAACCTGGGAATCCCGGCGAAGTCGCCCCATGCCGACGTCGCGGCCGCGTTCCTGGACTTCGTGCAGACCAACCCGGAGGCGCGGCAGGACACAGTGACCCTCGGCGGCCTCGTGCCCGCGGGCCCGTCGGGCGCCCCCGCTCCGACCGCGCCAGAGGGGTCGGCAGTCGCCGCCACCATCAGCGCGTTCCAGGACCTGCTGAAGAGCAACGGGCTGGTCGGCTTCATGGCTGATGCGACGGCTTCGATCCACGTCAACAGCCTCATCCCGCAAACGCAGCTGCTGCTGGCCGGCAAGACGACGCCCGAGGCGTACGCGGCCAAGGTGCAGTCCGACTACAAGCGCGACCTCGGGCAATGATCTCGGCGAACCGGCCCGGAGGTAATGCTGGGCCGAGCATCTCGAGCCCGCCGGTGAAGCGGCATGCTTCGCCTATGACGGCCCCATCGAGCGCGTCAGCAGCAACGCAACCCGTCGTACCGCGCCGAAACGCACGGCGGGCACGGCACTGGAGCGCGCTGCTCTGGGTTGCGCCGGGGTTCGGCATGTACGCCGTGTTCGTGCTGTATCCGATGCTCCAGTCCGTTCAGTACTCGTTCTACGACTGGGACGGCATCGGCCCGGCGACGCCGGCCGGGCTGGACAACTGGAAGGCGATCTTCACCCAGCCCGAGCTGCTGCACTCCGTGGAGCACGCATTCATCCTCGTCGTCTTCTACACCATCCTGCCGGTCGGCCTCGGGCTCATCGCCGCCTCATTCATCCGCGAACTCCGGCCTGGCGCGTTCAGCACCACCGCCCGGGTAGTGCTGTTCATCCCGCAGGTGCTGCCACTGGTCGCGGCCGGCATCGCATGGACCTGGATGTACTCCTCGGACGGTCTGGTCAACCAGGTCCTGCGCGCGGTCGGCCTCGATCAGCACACTCGGGCGTGGCTCGGTGACTTCACGTTCGCTCTGCCCGCGGTCGGTGTGATCGGGGTCTGGGTCATGCTCGGCTTCTGCACGGTGCTGCTGCTCGCGGGCATCGGCAAGATCGATCCGGCGCTGTACGAGGCGGCCCGGCTGGACGGCGCCGGGCGGATCAGCGAGTTCTTCGCCGTGACGCTGCCCGGGCTGCGCCGGGAACTCGTCGTCTGCACGACGTTCACGATCATCGCCGCGCTGGCGAGCTTCGACGTCATCCAGATCGCGACGCAGGGCGGCCCCGGCTACCAGACGATGGTGCCCGGCGTGGAGATCTACCGGCTGACGTTCCTGCAGCAGCACGTCGGCCAGGCCTCGGCGCTCGCGGTGTTCCTGGCCGCCCTCGTGCTGGTGGTCATCTGGCCGATCCAGCGTCTAGGGAGGGAGAAATGACGACGTCCGGGGTCGCCCACCGCGTCACGCGCACCGGCATCCTGCTCGCGCTGATGCTGTTCGCGATCGTGCCGCTGCTGAGTATGTTCACCACGGCGCTCGCGGCGCCGGGCAGCACGCCCCAGGGGCTCACCTGGCCGAGCGACCCGCACTGGCACAACTTCGTGGACGCGTGGAGCGCGGCGAACTTCCTTGCCCTGTTCGGTTCGAGCACGCTCATCGTGCTGGGCGTCGTCCCGGCCACGGTCGCCATGGCCACCGCCGCGGGCTACGCCCTCGCCCAGCTGCACGTGCCCTTCGGCAAGGCGATCTACGGTCTTCTGCTCGTCGGGCTCACCCTGCCGTTCGAGGCACTCATCACCCCGCTGTACTACAACCTCCAAAGCATGGGACTGCTCGGGACGCGGCTGGCGATCGTCCTGCCGCTCATCGGACTGCTCATGCCCTTCGGCGTCTTCTGGATGCGCGCGCACTTCCTCGGCGCCGAGCCGGCGCTCACCGAAGCCGCGAAGGTCGACGGCGCCAACGCCTGGCAGACATTCCGCCGCATCCACCTGCCACTCGCCACCTCCGCGTGGTCCGCGCTGGCCGTGCTCTTCTTCCTCGCCAGCTGGAACCAGTACCTCCTGCCCCTCGTCCTCGTCGACGACCCGACGAAGCGAACCGTGGCCGGCGGGCTGGGCGCCTTCCAGGGCCAGTACGGCACCGACATCGTGCTGCTCTGCGCCGGATCGCTGCTGATCATCCTGCCCTCGTTGGTGATCTTCCTGATCTTCCAGCGCAACTTCGTCAAGGCGCTGATGCAAGGAGCCTTGAAGTGACGACCGGCGCCTCGAGCTCATCGACACCCGCACCGCGCCGAGAGGATCAGATGAATCACGCACACATAGCCCAGCGCAGCGTGATCGTCGCGCCGCGACCTCAAGGCTCGAGGAGACCGAAGTCCGCGCACCCAGGCCAGGTGACGAGTCTGTCGTGCGGAACCTGCTCGAGCTGACCGCCGAGCAGCAGCTGAACCTTCTTGGCGAGCTTGTCGCGCTCGGCCCGCAAGGCACCGATTTCCTCACCGGCAAGTGACAGTTCGGTCCGGAGGCCGTCCACGCTGACCGTTGTCCCACCGCTGCGGAGCGACCGTGGACTGGTATTGGCCTGCTTGGTGATGGCGTTGTCGACAGCGGTGCGAATGGCGCGGTGTTATAGATGAACCAGGTCGAGACCCCTGCTCCCACCGTTCCCTCGCCGAACCCTTGGCTTGCGCTGGCGAACCCGCCCAGACCAGGCGCGGACAGTAGCGGTGGCTACTCATCGCTGAGCACGCTTCCACTGTGTCACTGCCGACGGTGCTGGAACGCGGCGGCTCAGCTCGGTGGTCCGCTACGAAAGCATGTGCGGAAGGTGACCGGACAGATGCTCCCAGCGCAGCCGGCCCGAGCCGAAGCCCGCGGCATGGACGCCGTCGTGGCCGAGCGGGCGCCGACAGTAGTAGTGCGGCGAATAGAGGTCGCGGCAGGAGTCCCGGTAGGTCGTATAGGCGAACTCGAGGTCCAGCCGTTGGTCGCTGCTCATGAAAATCGCTCTCGTGACGGAATTACCTTCCTTCGCAGTATGACTAGAGAGTTGTTACCAGGGCATTTCGCCACGGTCACGAGTGCAAGGCGACGGGAGCCGGGCTGATGTGGCCCCGCTCCCGTCGGTTGCCCGGCGCTGTTACTTGATCAGTCCGTGCGGGTCGAGCACGTACTTGCGCGCCGCGCCTTTGTCGAATTCGGCGTACCCGGTGGGTGCGCCGTCCAGCGGGATGACCGTGGCGTTCACGTTCTTCGCGATCTGCGTACGGTCGTGCAGGATCGCCTGCATCAGTTGACGGTTGTAGCGCATGACCGGGCATTGCCCAGTCATGAACGACAACGACTTCGCCCAGCCGAGGCCCAGCCGGATCGACAGTGAGCCGATCTTCGCCGCATCGTCGGTTGCGCCGGGATCGCCGGTGACATACAGCCCCGGGATGCCGACCGCGCCACCGGCCCGGGTGACGTCCATGACCGTGTTGAGCACTGTCGCGGGACGTTCGGCCCGGGCATCGGTGCCGTGGCCGTGTGCCTCGAAGCCGACCGCGTCGATGGCGGCGTCGACTTCCGGCACGCCGAGGATCTGTTCGACCTGTTCCCTCGGTTCGCCCTGTGATACATCGACCGTCTCGCAGCCGAAACTGCGTGCCTGTTCCAGCCGCTCCGACTGGAGGTCGGCCACGATGACGACCGCCGCGCCGAGCAGGAACGCCGACGTGGCCGCGGCCAGCCCGACCGGTCCGGCTCCGGCGATGTACACGGTCGAACCGGGCCCGACGCCGGCGGTGACGGCGCCGTGGTACCCGGTGGGGAAGATGTCCGACAGCATCGCCAGGTCGCGGATCTTCGCGAGCGCCTGGTCCTTGTCGGGGAACTTCAGCAGGTTCCAGTCGGCGTACGGCACCAGCACGTACTCCGCCTGGCCGCCGACCCAGCCGCCCATGTCGACATAGCCGTACGCCGATCCCGGCCGATCGGGGTTCACGTTCAGGCAGACGCCGGTCTTGCCCTCCTTGCAGTTGGTGCATCGCCCGCAGGCGATGTTGAACGGGACGGAGACCAGGTCGCCGGCCTTGATGAACTCGACGTCCCGGCCGACCTCGGCGACCTCGCCGGTGATCTCGTGGCCGAGAGCGAGTCCCGGAGGTGCCGTCGTCCGGCCGCGGACCATGTGCTGGTCGCTGCCGCAGATGTTGCTGGCGACTACTTTGAGGATTGCCCCGTGGGGGACCTGGCGACCCACGTTGGCGGGGTTGACGCCTGGGCCGTCCTTGAGTTCCAGGGTCGGGTAGTCGATCGACTCGACCGCCACGTCGCCTGGGCCCTTGTAAATCACTGCCCTGTTGCCTGGCACGAGAAGTGCTCCTCTCCAAGAGGCTCCACCGCGGTGGACCATGCGAAACCGGTCTGCTGTGACGTGTGATGTGTCGGGCGAGTGGCATCACCACCTCACGACCCGGCGGCGTGGGCGTCCGAGTTCGGCCAGGTCTCGCTGTTCAACGTCTCGCTGTTCAACCTGTGGGCCGCGACCGCCCTGTGATGGAAGCGATGCGGTCGTCGCCTGCCCCGTACCAGGTGAGTCCCTCATCCGAGCGCCCATCGTCTGCCTGGACACGCAGAACCGGCGCCGATCAGGGGATTGATCCCGACGCTAGTCCCGCACACCGACCGCGTCAACGCCGCGCCACCGACTTCCGAAGCTGGTCGTAGCGGACGTTTGAGTGTCGCGCCGAGCGGACCGGTTGGCCGGTGATCGGGTCGATCGCGGCCAGGTGCGGCACCCGGTGGCGGGCCAGCACCGGCCCCACCGTGGACGGGTTCAGACCGAACTCGGCGGCCAACACGACCGCGCCGCGGCGGCGCAGCAGGCGTCCGGTCGGGTTGATCCTTGGCTCGGCGTGTGCCCTTCCCCCGGCAACACGGCGGGCCCCGAGAGCCCATCGTTCAGCCGGGCGTTCGGCACGTGAAGAGCCCCACGATCACGTGAGGAGTGCCCACGATGATGGGCTGTCAGGAAATCAAGGACACCGTTAAACGCCGCTACGGCGCGTTCGCCGCGGCGGGCGGGGCGGAAGAGGCGTGCTGTGCCGCGATGACCGCCACGGCGGGCTATGCCCGGAAGCACGGGCTGTACAGCCCGCCCGAGCTGGCCTTCGTCCCGGACCTGGCCATCAACCTGGCCCGTGGCTGCGGCAACCCGGCCGGGTTCGCCGCACTGACACCTGGCGAGGTGGTCGTGGACCTCGATGTGATCCTCGCCGCCCGCAAGGTCGGGCCGAACGGCCGGATCGTGGGCGTGGATCTTACCCCGGAGATGATCGAGCAGGCCGGCCTGGCGGTGGCCGAGGCGGAGCTGACCGGCCCGTGATACTGGTGAGCTCCGCTGATCGAGTAGCTGGTATTCGTTGCCTGAGGCCCGCTTGTGGTCACTGGCTGTGGTCGCCGGGCGCGTAGGTCTTCCAGGTGCGAACCCGTACAGCTAATCGTTGTTTCTGCGCTGCCAGTAGGGGAGGCCTCCTCGGCGATGGCCTCCGCGCTCAGCGATCGTGTCGCTGCCAAGTAGCAGCAGAGCCCGACGGCGACGGCGTACAAGATGGCGAACCCCGTACTCATCAACATCAACTCCCCGTGCAACGTCCGGGCGGGCGGCTCCCGCGATCCCTTGTCCCACAGGCTCGCCGGTGAGGGCGTCGGGTATCTCGTGCTCGACGAGAACAGTGGGACGTGGCGTGCCGACCTGGGCAAGCTGCCGGCCGGGGAGCACCTCGTGTACTCGCGGGCGCGCATCGACACGACGACCTCCGCGGTGGCGACGAGCCTCTTCACGGTCGAGCCGGCCGCCTCGGTCGAATGGCAGGTCGTGTCGCGCAACGCCGCGAATGATCCGCAGGCATGGCGTCCGGCGACCGGGCTGAAGGACTGGTCCTTCCTGCTGAACACCACCGACCACGGCAGCGGACCGAAGACGATCGCGGCCCGCATGACCGAGCACGGCGCCGAGACCGCGCGGGACACGGTCCTGGTCACATTCCGCTGAGGAGGCAGTCCGTATCGATTGCGGGATGGGCGCTCGCTTGGTCAGCCGGTTGATTCGCGGGTCGCGAGGGTGGGCTGGAACAGGATCTGCTGGTGGGCGTGGGTGCCGGGTTCGTCGGTTTCCTCGAGAAGGAACCTGTAAGGGAACCTGACCGACGAGCTGACCCGCGTCGTGATCCATCCCTCTCGAGGCCTTGGCGGCCTGGCTGGCGACACCGCTCCAGCGTCGCCGTGCAGGACTACGCACAATCGACCGTGATCATCCACGACTACGTTCCCGCCGTGCTCGCCGAACGGATGACGTCCGTTTGCGTTGCCGCGGTCCTCGTCAACTGGGATGTCCGCGGGCTGGTGTACGCCGGCGTCCGCGCCTCGTCGTCGATTCAAGGCTGGATGTCCGATCACCTCCGGCGAGCCGCCGACGACGTCGCCTACGAGATTCGCGTCCGTGACGAGGGTCGATCGCCGGGTCGCCTCGCTCGGTCCCCGCCGACCCCGGCGGACCGTCGACCGAGAGCCTCCGCGAACTGTACGGCGAACTGCGGATCCTCGCCGTCGCACCGGCGATCCGCAACTCCACCAGCTGGTGGCTCGGGCCGCCGGCGAAGATACGCCGGCACTCCTCACCCCACGGCAACTTTGGCCATGGTGGCGCTGGGGTGCGGCAACGCGGAAATCGGAAGATGGGCTGTATCTCTTAACCGAGAAGGTCAAGAACTACCTCAGGGTGGCGATGCGCACACGCGCCTCGAGGCAGTCGTGATGGCCGGGCGCCAGGGGACTACTTCCGTGAACGGCCGCTTGAGCTGATGCCGTGCGCGGGTGAGGCGATCGCGCGGCCGAACCCTTGACGCAGCTGTCGGCACAGTTCTACTGTCGCCAGTGACAACGTGATCATTTTCTGCGGGTTTGTCGGAATCGACTTCTGTTGTGAGGGAGTAGGGCCTTGGCGACTAGAATCAGCCGGCTCCTCATGGCCGCCATCGTGACGTGGGCTGTGGGTGGAATGACGCTGCCCCTGGCCGCGTCCGGTGCGGCTGACGCCGTCCCGACGCAGTTGGTGGCCAAGGCGTACACGGAGGCGTGGGGACGGTTGCCTACCGCATTCGAGTGGAGGTCCGCGACCCGAGAGCTGACGACGGCTGGGTGCTCGGCGCACTCGGTCGGACGCTTCCTACGGAAGTTCTACGTCGCGCCGCGGTTCGAGCAGTTGGGGTACGACGATGCGAGTCGGCTCCTGGCGCTGTTCCGGGGTGTTCTCAACCGCGACCCCGACCGAGACGGGTTTGCCCACTACTCGGCGGCTCTGACAGCCGACACGCCCTGGGCAGATGTCGTTGACGACCTCCTGAGCAGTGCCGAGTTCACCACCGGCCTCCTGCCGCGAGTTTGCGGGCCGACCCCGTCTTATGGGTGGGGATCGACGCCCGCATTGGCGGTTCCGGCCTCGGGCGAGGGCTTCGCAGGCGGTACAGGCGCGGAACTCCAGGCACTGCTGAGCAAGGCGGCGCCAGGGAGCACAGTGTGGTTGGCGAAGAGTGCGCTGGTGCGTGTCGACGCGCCGGTCATCGTGCCGTCAGGAGTCACGTTGGCCACCGTTGGCCGGCCGGGGACGTCGCGGTATGCCGCGATGGCGCGCTTGGTCCGCAACTCGTTGTTCGCCGGTGAAGTGGTCCGGATCATGCCGGGTGCGCGATTGGACAGCGTCTGGGTCGACGGCCAGCGGTCCGCGGTCGTACGGCCGCCGTTGCAGGGTGGGACCGGGGTCAATGTCTGGCTGGTTGGTGGTTCAGTCGTGAACAGCCGCCTCTCGGAGAGCTCTGGCTGGACATCACTCCAGGGTGGAACGAATGTGCACCTCGATGAACGGCTGCCCGACATCACCGGGCCGTGCTACGGCTTCATCGCGCGCAACCTGGTTACGGCATACGCGAGCAGTCATGACGGAGACTTCAGCGACGGCATCAGCAGCTACTGCGACAACACAGTGATCGAGGACAACGAGGTTGTTGACACGACGGACGTTGGCATCATCATCTTTCCACCCTCCTTCGACACCCCGCAGCGATCGCAGGTGCGCTTCAACACGGTGATCTCCGCAGGGAACAGCGGGTACGGCGCCTATGCGGCCGATCCCACCTTCGGGCACCTCAAGCCGCCGGACTTCACGGGTTCGAGTGTGCACGACAACGTGTTCTGGACCGGTGCGCGGACGCACTTCGACATCGGGTTGGCGGTAGGAACGCGAGCCTGGTTCGGAACGACGTCCTCGACCGGAACCGGGGCGTCGTTCACCGGCAACGGCACCGGCGGTCTGGTGGCCCGAGTGGCCGCCGGCATCGCGGTGTCGGGCATGGCGGGCGTAACCGTGACCGGAAACGCGGTGGAGGTGGGCTTCGCGGACGAGGCGTCGCCCTGCCCGCGGGCGGTGGTGGGTGCGTCAGTATCGGCTGGGTATGCATCGGGTTCGATCCAGCCGTTCACCGACGTGCTGTACCAGAGCTGCATCACCACCGGACGGTGAGGACATGGCGAATCCAGGCGCGGCCGGCGACGAGCGGTTGGGGTCGGCGCCGGCGGTCGAGGCTTGCCGCGACCTCGCCGCGTCGCTCGACCTCAGGACGAAGGTCAGGCTGCTGACCGGCAGCGGCTATTTCACTGTGGCGGCCGAGGAGTCGATCGGCCTGCGCGAGCTGCGCATGTCGGACGGCCCGTCAGGGGTACGGGGAACCGACGCGCCGCAGGCCGCCGCCTTGCTGCCCAACGCCACACTTGTCGCGGCGAGCTGGAGCGAACAGACTGCGTCTGTTGTCGGCGAGATCCTGGCGGAGGAGGCGGCTGCGCAGAACGTCCATCTGTTGCTCGGTCCAACGATCAACCTGCATCGCAGTGTCCTGGGTGGCCGGCTGTTCGAGGCCTTCTCCGAGGATCCCTTGCTCACCGGCCGCCTGGCTGCCGCCTATGTCTCGGCGCTGCAGCGACGCGGGATCGGCGCCTGTCCGAAGCACTTCGTCGCGAACGAGTCCGAGACCGAGCGTACGACGGTCAGTGTGGAGATGGATGAGGCGACGCTGCGCGAGGTCTACCTGCTGCCGTTCGAGATCGTGGTGCAGGACGCGGATCCGTGGTCGATCATGGCGGCGTACAACCGGGTGAGCGGCGTGCCCGCCACGGAGAACCGGCGCCTGCTGACCGGCGTGCTGCGTGACGAGTGGGGGTGGAACGGGCTCGTCGTCTCAGACTGGGGCGCCACGACGAGTGACGTCGCGTCCGCGACCGCTGGACTGGACCTGGTCATGCCGGGTCCAGAGGGCCCCTGGGGCGCTGCCCTCGTCAACGCGGTCGAGACCGGAATGCTGGCGGAATCGGTGATCGACGAGCACGTCGTCAGACTTCTCATCTTGGCAATGCGCACGGGGGTGCTGGACGGCTCGGGCCCGCCACTCCGCTCCACACAGGATCCAGAAAGCCGACGTGCACAACTCACGACACTGGCCGCGGCCGGGTGCACTGTGCTGACCAACCACGGCGCGACGCTTCCGCTGGACAGGGATTCCCGCGTTGCGTTGATAGGCCGCCACGCCATCGAGACGGTCTGTCTGGGAGGTGGCTCGGCAGAGGTGATGCCGCCGTACACGGTCAGCATCGCCGAAGGGCTGAGTGAGCTCCTGGGCGATCGACTGATCGTCGCCGGCGGTGTCGAAGTACGTGACCGGCCTCCGGCGGCACAGCCCGAGGTCGTCACGGATCCTGTCACCGGTCGGCCTGGGGTCCGGTGCGTCGTGCTGTCCGAGGACGGCTGTGTTCTGGTCGACGGGCATCGTCCCGCGGCCAAGGATCTGATTTCCGATCCGCCCGGCGGCCGCGTCGACACCATTCTTCTGCGGGCGCTGGTCCCGCTCGGCGGCTATCTCGAGGTGGGCGGCATCGGGGTGGGGGACTGGGAGATCCTGGCGGGCGACGAGCGGATCACCTTCTCGCTGCGGGTTTCTGGCCGGTGTTTTGGTGAGGAAGCGTTGGCGCCGCCGGTGAGCACGGCGCGCGTGGTGATGTCGCCGGGGACGCTGGTAGAGGCTCGCGTCGCCGTCGGGCCGGCTTTCCAGGCACACAGGCCGGTCTATGGCAACTGGGGGCTGGTCGCGCGCTCTGTACCGCCGGACGATGCCGACTCGATCGCCCGCGCGGCATCGGCGGCTGCGGCGGCCGACGTGGCCGTCGTCGTGGTCGGAACCACACAGGAGCAGGAGACCGAGTCGATCGACAAGTCCACGATCAGACTGCCGGGTGCGCAGGACGCCATGGTGTCCGCCGTCGCCGCGAGGGCCCGCAGGACCGTGGTCGTCGTCAATGCCGCGACACCGGTGCTGATGCCGTGGCTAGACGAGGTCGACGCGATCGTGTGGTGCGGACTGCCCGGTCAGGAAGGTGGCCGCGGGGTCGCCGCGGCACTGCTCGGCGATATCGAGCCGGCCGGACGGTTGGTGACGACCTTCCCGGCCGAGGACGGAGCGGCGCCTGCCTGGGCCGTGACACCGTCCGAGGGACGCCTGACCTACCGCGAGGGCCGCTTCATCGGGTACCGAGGTCACTGGGCAGGACTGGCTCCGGAGCCGGCCTTCTGGTTCGGGCATGGACTCGGATACGGCGCATGGGAGTACGGGTCGCCCACCGCCGCACGTGAGGGCGATGACGTGGTGGTGACCGTCGAGGTGACCAACGCCGGTATCCGCGAAAGCCGAGAGGTTGTTCAGGTGTACGTCGAACCGGCCGGCACCGAGGAGCCGATCCGGCTCGCCGGCTGGACCTCGGTCACCGTCGCGCCGGGTGCAACCGTCACGGCTCGGGTAGTGATCGACTCTCGGATCTGCCGGCGCTGGGATCAAGCCCGAGGCGGATGGGTCGCAGTTGCTGATGGCAATGGTCTGGTCGTTGCCCGTGGTCTCGGCGATATTCGCGGCCGCGTCCGGGCGCCACGATCGTCGTGAACTCTTGACGTCCGGGGTAGCCATAGTCACTCTGATCACGTTGTCATTTTGGTGCGTCGTCGTCTGATCCTGAGGTGGCCGCAGCGGGCGGCCGAGACAGACAAGGAGTCCGTCCATGTCCTACGCACGAAGAGCGTGTGGCAGAGCACAAGCCGCGCGCCGCTTGCTCGCTCTGCTCGTGGGGTGCCTCGTCCTCGGGCAGGCGTTACCTACGGCGGCATCACCGGGGGACGGTCGTCGGCCTGTGCGTCCACGCGCTACGGCGGCGGTAGCACAGCAGCCCGGTCCGGAGATCCTCTACGCGCCGCCGGCGGCTGCTCCGCAACTGGAGAACACCGGTGTCTGGCAGGCCGCGCCGATTCTGGTGGCCGGCGCGTCCGCCTATCGCAATGGCGAGTTCCTGTACCAGGACTTCCTGTACGACGATCTCGGTGCGTCCTCGGCGTACACCTATCCGGCCGCGCCCGGGTACGCGGGCAACGCGGCGGATCTCGTGGAGATCCGGCTGAAGCCGCTCACGGATGCGACGGCCATCCGGCTCACCTTCAACTCGATGCTCGACCCCGCGCTCGTCGGGACGACGATCGCGCTCGGGACGTCGGCCGCCACACGGGCCTTCCCGCACAGTGCCAACACCAAGGCGCCGGGCGAGGTGTTCGTCACCGCATACGGCACAACGGCCGACGCCGTCGACGCCGCCACCGGACAGCCGATGGCCCTACCGGCTCCCACTGTCACGGTGGACCTCGTACGTCGGCAGGTTGAGGTGCGGGTGCCCTACACCGTCTACGACCCGCGCGGCCGCAGCGCCGTCCGGATCGCGGCAGCGGCCGGCTTGTGGGACACCACGAACAACCGTTACCTGACGCCGCCCGGTGGTACGGCGACCGGCTCGGTGTTCTACAACGCCGGGTTCAGGTACGACGAGCCGCTGGTCGGGGGGACCGTCGGGATGCGGGAGTCTCAGCAGAGCTCTGTGCTCGGATCGGGCGACGTGTCGCCATTCTTCGCCGAGGTGGACTTCACCAAGCTAGCGGCCGGGGTGACCGACGATCTCGCCGGACAACACACCGGCGTCCCGGTGACCGGCTTCATGAACCGCATCTTCGCCAGCCACTACGAGACGAAGCAGGGCCGCGGTGACGCGACCTCCCTGCAAACTCAGAATTGTCCGCAGCCGTGCGCTCCGGCACGAGCGGGCCGGCTGCAGAGTTACAGCCTCTACATTCCGTCGAAACCCTTGCCCACGGCCGGCTACGGTCTGACAGTCATGTTGCACTCGTCGGGCGGTACCGCGAACCAGTACCAGGGATCGCAGGGCGCGATTCAGCTCGGCGAGCGTGGGACTGGGTCCATCGTGATCACGCCCGAGGCGCGCGGTCCGTCGTACTTCTACTACGGCCAGGCCGCGGCGGACGTGTTCGAGGCCTGGGCCGACGCCGCGCGGCTGTATCGCCTCGATCCGGACAGCACGGTGGTCACTGGTACATCGATGGGTGGATACGGGAGCTACAAGCTGGCGGCGACGTACCCCGACCTGTTCGCTTCGGTCGTGCCGGTCGTGCCGTGCCCGACGGGAGGCGTCTTCTACGCGCCCGGCGGACACGTGCCCGGTGGTGAGGCGTCGGCAATCGTGCATGTCGCTTCGTCCCTGCGACACGTTCCGGCTTTCTCGCTGCAGTCGGTCAACGATCCGATCTGCACCTACACTGGCGAGCTCGGCGCGGCGTCGATCTTCCAGCGACTCGACGCGCTGAACTACCAGTACGAGGCGTGGTCGTTCTATGCCACCGAACACCTGCTGGTCGGGAACCTGCTGCCGTACAACCCCGGTCCGATCGTCGACTTCGTGAGCAGGTACCGGCGAGTGCCCGACCCGGTGCACCTGAGCTACGTCGTCAATGCGGAGATGACTCAACCGGAGGTTGGACTGACCACCGGCAACGTCTACTGGTTGTCCGGTCTGACCGTACGGGACAAGGCTCGAGCCGTACCCACCGGCGGCGTCGAGGCATTCTCCTACGGCTACGGGGTGTCGGATCCGGCGGTGGTGCCGACCGACACCGGCACCGGGTTGTACCCGGGAGTGCTCTATCCATTCAGCTATCAGCGGAAGTATCCGTCCGCGGGCTCGGCTCAGCCGGTGCAGAATCGCCTCGACCTGACGCTGACCAACCTGTCCGCGGTCACGGTTGACCCGGTGCGTGCCCGGATCGGCTGCGATGCCGCGGTCAACGTGACGACGGATGGTTCGGTGACGATCACGCTCGCCGGATGTGGCCGCACGATCACGGCCGGCTGACCCTGGCGATCGCCGTACGGCGTTTTGTCCGATCGGACAAGGCGCCGTACGGGATGGTTGGGCGAGAACCTCCCATCTGTCATCATGGACAAATTGGGGGCGACACAGCACTCGGTGCGTGATCGCGGACCAAGATGATCGCGCCGAAGGAGTAGTCGACTTGTCTCGTCCAACCATGCCCGACGTGGCCCGGGAAGCCGGTGTCAGTGTCAAGACGGTGTCCCGGGTGATCAACCGGGAGCCCAGCGTCAAGCCGGCCACGGCCGAGCGGGTGACCGCGGCCATCGCGAAGCTCGGCTTCCGGCGCAACGACGCGGCGCGGAGCCTACGGTCCGGCCGGTCCACCTCGAGTATCGGCCTGGTCATCGAAGACCTCGGCAACCCGTTCTACTCCATGTTGGCCCGCGCGGTGGAGAGCGTCGCTCGCAAGAACGACTCGCTGCTCATCTCCGCCAGCTCCGAGAGCGATCTCGACCTGGAGCGCCGGCTTGTCCACGAGATGTGCGAACGCCGCGTCGACGGGCTGATCATCGTTCCATCGGTGGGCGACCAGTCGTTCGTGAACGAGGAGATGGAGATGGGAACACCGGCTGTCTTCGTGGACCGGCCCCCCACCGGTGTGAAGACCGACGTGGTGCTTGCCGACAACGCGGGTGGTGCGCGCGCGGGCCTCGAGTTCCTGATCCAGCGCGGGCACAAGTCCATCGCCATCCTCGCCGAGGACGACCGGCTCTACACGATGAGCCAGCGGTTGCGCGCAGCGCGGACGGTCGCGGACCGGGCCGGTGTCGAGCTCGTCGTGGCGACCGGTCTGCGGACACCAGCCGCGGCCGCTGCGGCCGCCGCGGGGATCCTCGCGCGCCACCGGCCGCCGACGGCGATCTTTGCCCTGAACAACCGGACCGCGATCGGCGCCCTTGCGCAGGTCGCCGGCCGCGGGGGATCGGTCGAGGTGATCGGATTCGACGAGTTCGAGCTGGCTTACCTCGTCCCGGAGATGCTCGCGGTGGTTGCCCACGATGCGGCGGACATGGGCACCCAGGCGGCCGAGCTCTTGTTCGCCAGGATCGGTGGCTATGCCGTGAAGCCGAAGCGTGTCGTGATTCCCGCCGAGTTGATTCCCTGCGAGATGCACAAGGATCAGACAGTCCCACCTGCCTGGCTTCCGTCCGGCCGCTGACACGACCACTTCCGCCGTTCGCACGCCGGAAGCTGTGAGATCTGAAGCGATCTCACAAACGCCGGGGCCGAGTTCTCCGGCAAAAATGTTCACGTTGTCAAAGTTCCGGACCGGTGCTAGCTTCCGGTCATGGAGACCGACGAAATTCCTTTCCGTTGGCGTGACGGCCGCGGCTTGGCGATGCAGGGTGCCGGCAGGATCTACCGTCCGGACAACGATCTGGCGCCCCGGCCGCTGATCTACGTCGCCGGCTACGAGGCCGAGGCCACCGCAGCCGAGCAGTTCACCAAGCACGGATGGGTCGTGGTCACGCCCGCCACACCAGAAGAGGGCGCCGTATGGCCGGGCCCGAACCCACTCTGCCGTGGGCTCGGCATGGATGCCGCCCTGCTGCGCGTGGCCCGCCGGCTCTCGTACGTCGACGATGCGCGTGTCGCGATCACTGGAGGCAGCGCCGGCGGCTACATGACACTGATGACCGCCGCGGCGACCTTCCCGTTGGCCGGCGCGTTTCCGGCCGTCCCGCCGGTGAACCTGCCCTACGAGGTGTCCTGCTGGGACTACGACCGGTCGACGATCTCGTCGTTGCGGCCGGACGGTACGACGACCGCGATGGCGTTCGCCGGGAACGCGGACACGGACAAGCTGCTGGACGAGCTGCTGGCGCAGTACGGCGGCGCTGCCGATCCGCGGATGCTGGCCGCTTCGCCGCTGGCACATCTCAACCGGATCACCTGCCGGGTCGCAGTGTGGTTCACGACGGCCGATGTCCTTGTCCCGTATCCCCAAGTGGGTGGGCCGTTCACCGATCGGGTTATAGCGGGTGCGCCGGCGATGTATCCCGTGGATCCTGCGGTGGTCTGTCAGGGAGCGGCCGCGGAGGCCGTGAGGCTGCGCCTGCTGGATCTGCTGGACGACGGCGAGGTCGAGGTCCGGGTGCTGGACATCCCGGCGGGCACACCTCCGATGGTGGATGTGAACGCCGAGCCAGAGGTGGTGCTCGCTCCGCCGGATCACGAGCGCCGCTGGCTGGTGATGATCCTCGATGAGGGCGCTCCGGATCCGGACATCGGCCACTTCCGCTACAGCGTCAGGGTAGCCGTCGACGGCTTGATGGCGGAGTGTTTCGAGCGTCCGGTCGAGCCGGGCCAGCTGACCGCGGCGAAGCTCGAGCAGTTGGCCGATCGCTACCAGGGGGCCGACTGGATCGGACTGGGAAGCGGTGTGGTGGATTCCGCGGAACTCGAGGAGGAACGCACGGACGTCCTGCGCGGGCTGCGGACCTATTGCTCCCGGTCCCGCGATCACGAAGAGCGTTTCCGCAAGCTGTACTCCACTTTGAGCGCCGAACGGCAGGTCTTCGACCACCTGTTCGCCTGACTGGCCCGTCGGGGTGTCCGCACCGCACTGTACGAAAAGGAGCCGTAAATGCAATTTTCACACAAGCAACTCGGAGCTCGCGGCGCTGCCGTCCCAAGAAGGCGGCTGTCCGTGGCGACCGCGCTGGTAGTGATCGCGTCGATGGTGGTCGGCGCTGCTCCAGCGGTCGGCGCCACGAGACAGGAGGCGACCACACAGAAAGCCACCTTGCCCGGCCGTCCAGGACCGGACATCCTCTACGCCCCGCCGGCCGCCGCACCGCAGCTGGAAAATGCCCGTCCGTGGCGCGCGACCCCGTTGATGGTGTCGGGTGCTTCCGCCTACCGCGACGGCGAATTTCTGTACCAGGACTACCTGTACGACGACCTGGGCGCATCGGAGCTGTACACGTACCCTACCTACCCGGACTACGCCGGGAACGCGGCCGATCTGGTCGAGATCAGGTTGCGTCCGTTGCGCGAGGCAATGGTCGTCCGGCTGACGTACAACACGATGCTGGACCCGGAGCTCGTCGCGACGACGATCGCCCTGGGTGATTCGCCGCTGCTGCGTGCCATGCCGCACGGTGCCAACACGCGCGCCCCCGGCCAGGTGTTCGTCACCGTGCACGGCTCGTCCGGGGACGCGGTGAACGCCGCGACGGGACAGCGCATCCCGTATCCGGCGGTGGGTGTCTCGGTGAGTCCGCAGCGCCGGCAGGTCGACGTGCAGATCCCGTATGGGATCTTCGACCCGCGCGGACAGACCGGAGTCCGGGTGGCTGCGGCCACCGGTCTTTGGGACCGTGCCGCCGGCCGCTACCTCATCCCGCAGGCGGTGGCCGACGAGAGGCACCCCGGTGGCGCGAGCGGGCTGACCCCGTCAGCGTTCTTCAATGTCGGCTTTCGGTACGACGAGCCGCTGGTCGGCACTCAGGTCAAGCAGATCCGGGAGAAGCAGCAGAGCGAGGCCTTGGCCGCGGGTGATATCTCGCCGTTCTTCGCCACGGTCGACTTCGTGAAGCTCGCGTCGCGTGTCGATGACGAGCTGCGGGGCAAACGTGGTGGTGCTCCTACCAGCGGTGTGATGAACCGTATCTATGCCAGCCACTTCGAGGATCAGCAGGGCCGCGGATCGGCGGCCTCGTTGCAGACGGAGAACTGTGCCCAGGGGTGCGCCCCGGACCGCGCGGGGCAGTTACAGAGCTACAGCATCTACCTGCCGGCCAGGCTGGTGCCGTCCGCCGGTTATGGCCTCACGATCATGTTGCACGGCTCGGGTTCGACCGAGAACAGCTACCAGGCCAGTCACATGCTGACCCAACTGGGAGAGCGTGAGGGCGGATCGATCATCCTCATGCCGGAAGGCCGCGGACCGTCGTACTTCTACTACGGGCAAGCCGCTGCCGACATCTTCGAGGCGTGGGCCGACATCGCGCGTGCCTATCACCTCGATCCATCGAACACGGCGTTGATGGGCGGCTCGATGGGTGGGTACGGCACGTACAAGCTGGCGTCGATGTTCCCGGATCTGTTCGAGGCGATCTTGCCCATCGTGCCATGCCCGTCCGGCGGAGTGCTGATGGTCCCGGGCGGTCCGGTTCCGGGTGGGGAGGCGTCGGCCATCGTCCATGTGGCGCCATCGCTGCGGCACGTCCCCTCCTTGTCACTGCAGTCGGTCAACGACGAGGCGTGTCAGTACTCCGGTGACAAGGGTGCGGCGGCGATCTTCAAGCGTCTGGACGAGCTGAACTACGAGTACGAGGCGTATTCGTTCATCGGTGCCGAGCACGCGGCGGTCGGCTTGCTGCTGCTCGACGACGCCACCCAGGCGGTCGACTTCTTCACCGGCCGCCGTGTCGTCACCGATCCCGCGCACGTCACGTACGTCGTGAACGAGGAGATGAGCCAGCCCCAGGTCGGGCTGAACGCTGACCACGCCTACTGGCTGTCCGGCCTCAAGGTGCGTGATACCAGCGGGCCCCCGATCGGCAGCGTCGACGCGGTGTCGTCCGGTCTCGGCAAGGCGGACCCGGCCCCGGTCGCGACCGAGTCCGGGCAGGGCGTGTATCCGACGAACCCGTATCCCTACGTGTTCCAGCGGAAGCGTCCGGGCCAGGAAATCACGGCGCCGAAGCAGGATCGACTGCACCTCAACCTGACGAACGTCGGAGCGGTGACCGTGGATCCGGCCCGCGCGGGGCTGACCTGCGCGGCTGACATCGAGGTGGCCACGGATGGTCCGGTGACTGTAAACCTGGCCGGGTGCGGCCGTACGCTCACCGCGGGGTGACATGACAAAGCCGGCGTGTGGAGCGAGCCGCGGCTCGCTCCACACGCCGACTGTTCTATGACGTCAGGCCCAGGGCGTGGGGATCTTCAACTGGGTGGCACAGTTCCAGCTTCTGATGCCGACGGCAACCTCCGCAGGCGGCGGGCCGGGTCGGCGCGGCGAGTGCGGCCCGACGGCTTGCTGACGTCGTCCCAGCGTCAGGCCGCAGTCCCACGTCTCGCCGGGCAGGATCACCGGACCGTTGTCCGACACCTGCCAGCGCACCGACTCGTCATCGATGTCGACGGCGGGGAAAAGCGCGACCCCAGGACCCTCGTTGCGCAGGACGATCCGGTCACCTTCCCAGGAGGCCCGCAGTTCGGCACGCGGCGCCTGGTAGAGGCCCCGCAGCGGGGCAGAGTCGGCGTCACCGTTGCCGAAGACGTAGTGCCGTCGTACCGAAGCCGTATCCGTGGTCAGAGTCAGCCGGACAAGTACGACGTCCGCGGCGGCCGGATCGACCGTCAGCGGTCCGACGGCACGCGAGCCGGAGCCGCTGAAGGTGAAACTCTCGTGCCCGAGCTGTGATCCGTTGAGCGTGTAGGTGTCCACCTCGACGGTGCCGTCGGCCGGATGGCCGGAGCTCACATGGACCGCCGCCGTCATCGGCCGGCCGCCAAGCGCGAGACCGTCGTGGCGGAGGCTTGCAGACACGGGGGCGTACGACTGCTGGACGGCCCAGTAGGCCAGCTTGGGGCGGAGGTAGTAGTCCACAGCGCTCGTGCACGCCGCGTTCGGCCAGGGCTCGTTCAGCTGCCATGGCAGCGAGCCGCTGCACATCGGCCAGCGCCGGCGATTGCTGTCGACGGCATACCCGAGCAAATCGGCCTGGAGCCACTGCGACAACTGGAGGTAGTCGTCGAGATCGTCGACGGGCCCGAAGAGACCGTCGAGCCAGTCCCGCTGCAGCCACCAGGCCCCGTGATGCAGCCAGTTGGGATTGGTCGCGTCGGGCGGCCACTGTGCATCGGGGCTCATGAACTTGTCGAGGGAGCTTCGGGCGACGGCACCGGGTGCGCCGAACTCACTGTGGAACAGGGCGGTCGAGCTGTTGTACACCGTGTACGACTGGTTCGGCCCGCTATAGTCCCAGGGACCGTGGACGTCGTGCTGGTCCATCGGCTGCGCGGTCGCGCACTCCTCGGTCAGGTAGAACACCGGACCACTCGGAGACGACGGTACGTACGGCCGGTCGGGGTCCAGCTCGCGGACCACATCATGCAGTGCCGCGATGTTCGGATGGTCCACCGTCACCGGGCCGTCGGCCGTGGACAACTCGTTGCCTCCGCACCAGATCGCGAGTGACGGATGGTTGCGGCGCGACCGAACGATGCCGCGGGCCTCGACCACGAGATCGGCGAGATGAGTGGGATCGGTGGGCGGATCGTTGTCCAGCCCCGACGACGACTGGATGAACTCCTGCCAGACCAGCAGCCCGTTGCGGTCGCACAGCCGATAGAACTCGCGCCGCTCGATCAGGCCGCCGCCCCAGACCCGGAGCAGATTCACGTGTGCGTCGCGGGCCAGCCCGATCAGTTCGGCGTACCGCTCGGAGAGATCCGGGCGGCCGTACATCGCGTCGACCGGGACCCAGTTCCAGCCCTTGAGGTAGACGCCCTGGCCGTTAATCTCCAGCGTGTACGGGAGTGCGTCGTTCCTCACGTTCTCGCCGTCGGCGTTGTGGATCAGGCTGAGCCGGCGGACGCCGAATGTGTCCGACGTCGCGTCGGTCTCCTCGTTCGCGACGGTGACCGAGACGTGACAGGAGTAGAGATGCTGCGGACCCATGCCGTTGGGCCACCACAGCGCCGGCTCGTTGATCTCGATCTGCTCGGTCAGCGTTTCGGCACCCTTGGCGACCGGAGATTCGACAGTCAGAACCTCGGCGTCGTCGTGCTCGATCCGGAGCCTCACCGAGGTCTCCCGCGGCGCCGGTCCGTCGAAGGTGATCTCGATGGCGACGGTCGCGGCCTGGTTGTCCTCGCGCAACTGTGGGCGCAGCCAGACGTCAGCGATGCCGAGGGCACCCCTACTGACCAACTCGACGTCGGCCCACAGGCCGAGGTCGAGCAGGCGTGGGGCGAAGTCCCAGCCGTAGCTCATTCGCGGCTTGCGGGACCGGACCAGGCTGGTGTGCCCGATCTGGGCCTGCTCGGCGGGTGCCTCGTGCAGGACGACGGCCAGCTCGTGCCGGCCCGGATCCGACGGTAGTTCGAACCTGGTGGGCGTGAAAAGCGAGTCGGTGGCGCCGACGAGACGTCCATCCAGGAAGACGTCGGCAAGATAGTCGATCCCGCCGAACACCAGGAAGGTACGGCGCGGCGACCAGTCCTCCGGGATCTCGAAATCGGTTGAGTACACCCATTGACGCTGCGACACCCATTCGCAGGCGCGGCTCTGGCGGTCCAGATACGGGTCGGTGATCTCACCTGCCCTGATCAGGTCCCAGTGGATCGACCCTGGAACCGAGGCCGGGTGCTGGGTGTTCAGCGGCTGCTGAGACACGAAAGCGTTGCGATAGTGCCACTCGTCGCCGATGTAGCCGGTGATCTTCCACGGATTCGACGAGAGGGAGATGAGATCATGATTGCTCTGCGACATGGCGCGAATGTACGAGAAAATGACAACGTGAACAAGATGCCGGTCCGCCTGCGGGAGGAGTGGTGGCGCGAGCCAGTGGCATGTCGCGTCGTTCCCGCGCAGGATCGGTGACGAGGTCCGGTTCGGGGTCCATCGGTGTCAAGGTCCGGATGGTCGCTCGTCGTCGCCCGCTCGGTGGAAAATGGCCTGTGTCTCGCCCTTGACGGCGCCGTGAGTCGTCACTATCGTGCGAATGACAACGTGATCATTCTGCTCTGCTTTGCTCGAAGAGTCGGAGCCGATCACTCCGCGGGAGTCGTGATGTCGCAACTCCCACACGGCGCTGGAATCCCAGTGTCCGCCGATGTCGACTCCCTGTCAGCGGGCAGGGTGCGAGGAACGAGGCGATGAAGATGATGGGCTGGGTACGCAGACGCGCGCCGCGGGTTTGGCGGGCAGCGGTTTCGGTCGCGGTGGTCACGGCGCTGGCGTCGTCGATGGCCGCTTGCGGGGGTGGCGGCAAGACGGCTGCCGAACCGAAGGTGCTCACGATGTGGACCTTCAAGCAGTCCCATGTGAAGGCTCTCGAGGCGGTCGGCGCCGAGTGGGGGAAGACGAGTGGCTACACGGTCAAGGTCACCGCGTACACGCCCGACGAGACGTACGCGACCAAGATCCGCGCGGGGGGCACGACCAAGGACCTGCCCGACCTGATCACCGCGCACAGCTCCTGGGAGGAGTGGTCGTTCGCGAACGCCGGCCTCCTGACCGACCTCACCGACAAGTTCGACGACGGCTGGAAGAAGCAGCTGAGCCCGTCGGCGGTCACCGAGACGACCCTGACCCAGCAAATCATCGACAGCAAGGCCAAGGACCCGAACGGCAACCTGAAGAACCTGAAGGCCGACCACTTCTACGCGGTCCCGTACTTGATGGGCTCGGCCGGCCTGGTCTATGCCTACAAGCCGGCCCTCAAGAAGGCCGGACTGGACCCCGAGAAGGCGCCGGAGTCGTGGGAGGACTGGGTCACTGCGATGCGTGCCACGAAGGCGGCCGACGCGAAGTCGGGCGGTCTCACCGTCGGCCTGCAGAACAACCTGACCGCGTACGGCTGGCTGTACCGGCCGATGGCCTTCGGCTACCTCGGTCCGGAGGCGTTCAAGAACCGGCAGGGCCGGAATCCGACGACCCCCTGGGACAGCCCACAGAGCATCGCGACGCTGAAGCTGTACGGCCAGCTGAGCGACCTGTGGATGCCGGGTGTGCTGGCTCTCGGCATCGACCAGGCGGATCAGGCGTTCGCCCAGGGCAAGGCCAGTTGGCTCGTCGGTGGTACTTTCACACTTCCGTTCGTCGTACAGCAAGGTCTGAAGCCCGAGGACATCCTGGTGTTCCCAATTCCGATGTCGAAGGCCGGAGCCGAGCGGAACGTCGGGTTGCACCCGTCGCCGCTGGTGTCGGCGGGTGTCGCCAGCACGAGCAAGCACCAGGCCGAGGCTACGGACTTCCTCAAGTTCCTCACCTCGCCGGCGGGGGCGAAGATCTTTGCCGCGGAGTCGCGCGATGTGCCGGCCACGGCGATCGAGCCGAGTGAGCTCGATCCGCTGATCCAGAAGATGGTGGCGGCGTTCGGCGAGCCGGGGGCGAACAGCTTCAAGATCAACGACTGGTCCGCCGACCCGGGCGGCGGCGGTCCGATCACGCTGACGACCGGGACCGAACTGGCGAAGCTGCAGGCCAACAAGACGACTCCGGAAGAACTCGGCAAGTCACTCGCTAAGCAGTACGCCACGGCCTGGGCGGGAGTGAAGTAGTGCCACCAACCGAGCTGTGGACCAGGACCGGGGCGGCCGCGCCCCGGTCCGGGGCCGCCGCCGAGCCGGTTGCGGTCCCGGCGGCGCCACGGCGGCCGAAGCGGGTGAACGCCAAGAGGTACCTGACCGGCTACCTCTTCATCGCGCCAGCGGTGATCCTGTTCGCGGTCTTCGGGGTGTACACGGTCGGGTACGGCCTGGCCCTGAGCTTCGCCAGCTGGAATGGTCTCGCGCCGCAGTGGACCTGGGTGGGTCTGCAGAACTTCCGTGACTTGTTCCTGAATGATCCGCTGCTCGCGCCGGTGGTGCAGGCCTCTGCTGGGCGGACGGCCGTCGTCATGGTCGTATTACCCCTGGCGACTATCGCGATCAGTCTGCCGATCGCTGTTCTGCTCAACTCGGTCCGGCGGTTCCGGGCACCGCTGCGGACGATCTACCTGCTGCCGTTCGTCACGTCGGGCAATGCGGTGTTCTACGCCTGGCGTTTCATGTACGAGCCGGACGGCATCATCAACACCTGTCTGCGCGCGATCGGGCTGGGCGCGCTGGCCGAACCCGATGGGTTCCTGGGTAACCCGGACACCGCGCTGGCCGCGACTGTCTGGGTCCAGATCTGGGTGAGCGTCCCGTTGGGAATCCTGCTGTACCTCACCGGCCTGCAGACGGTGGACGGGGAACTCATCGACGCGGCCAGGGTGGACGGCGCGGGATCGGTGCGCGCGTTCCGGCACGTGATCGTCCCGCTGCTGAATCCGCTCACCGCGTTGCTGGTGATCATCCAGGTCCGCGAGGCTCTGCAGAGTTTCCAGATCTACCTGCTGATGACCAATGGCGGGCCGATCGATCGCACGAACGTGCTCGGCCTGGAGGTCTTCAAGCTCGCCTTCAGCCCGTCTGCGAATCTCGGGCAGGCGAGCGCACTCGGGTGGACGCTGTTCGTCGTCGCACTGGTTCTGGCCATCGTCAACCTGCGCATCCTGCGCTCCCGGTCATGACCTCAACGGAGGTGATCGTGGCATCAGTGAGCTCAACGGCGTCGAGCCGGTCGTCGCGCTGGCCGCTGCGCGGGGCGGCGTACGCCGCACTCGGGCTGTATGCGGTGGTGAGCGGCTACCCGTTCGTGCTGATGGTTTCCGGCGCGTTCAAGGACAACAGGGAAGTACTGACCAACCCGTGGCCGGTACCGCGGCGGCCGACGTTCGAGACTTTGCGAACGACTTGGCAGGTGCTGGACTTCGGCGCATATGTCGGGAACACGGTGTTCATCGTGGCCGCGTCGCTGGTGCTGATCCTGGTGATCTTCCCGCTGGCGGCCTATGCCTTCGCCGTTATGCGGTTCCCGTTGCGTACGCTCTTCTTCGGTCTCTTCCTGTCGGCACTCTTCGTGCCAGGGGTGACCGTGCTGCTGCCGATCGTGTTGCTCGACTACCGGCTCGGTGTGCTCGGAACGCCCTGGGGCGTGATCCTGCCGATCGTCAATGGTTCCGGTCCAATCGCGATCCTGTTGCTCCGCAGCTACTTCCAGGCAATCCCGCGTGAGCTCCGGGAAGCGGCGCTGCTCGATGGATGCGGTGAGTTCCGGGTGTTCTGGCGGGTCTACTATCCACTGGCCAGACCCGCGTTGGTGACCGTCGCGATGCTGAACTTCGTGGGCATCTGGAACGAGTACGTCCTGCCGAGCGTCACGCTGAACGATCCCGAGCAGTACACGCTGCCGCTCGGCCTGCAGAACCTGTTGAGTGCGAACGTCGTCAACTGGAACCAGGTGATGGCCGGTTCCGTGATCATCGTCGTTCCGGTGATCGTGGTGTTCGTCTTCCTGCAGCGCTACTTCGTCGAGGGACTTCGTGGCTCGATGAAGGGCTGAGACGCATGGCTCGTCGGTGGCCGGTCTCCGGGAGCCTCGGGGTACACAGGCGCGATGACGACGACGTCATGGGCGCTGGTCCACAACAGGTCATGGTGCTGCATGCCCGCCAACGGTGAGGCCCTGCGGCACCGAGGAAAGGAGGCGCCATGAGGCGTCATGTTCGGTTGGTGTCCGCACTGCTGGTCGCCACGATGGTTCAGGTCGTCGCCGCGGCGGTGCCCTCGGAGGCGGTGGAGCCGCGGGTGCCGACGCAGTTCATCGCCAAGGTCGGCACCGAGGCGCTCGGCAGGTTGCCGGAGCAGAACGTGTGGCAGTCCGCGGTGAGGGGTTTCGAGTCGTCGGGGTGCTCGGCGGCCTCGGTCGGCAAGTACGTGCGTCGAGTGTTCCTGTCGCCCGAGTACGCGAAGCTCGGGTACGACAATCCGGCGAGGGCAGTCACGCTGTATCGAGCGATTCTCAACCGGGACCCGGATCCCGCCGGCTACACGGCGGTGCTCGACCAGCTTCAGTCCGGTGCCAGGTGGTCCGCGGTCGTCGACTCGATGCTGGCATGGCCCGAGTTCGTCGAACAGACCGTGCCGCGGATCTGCGGTCCCGAGCCGAGCTACGGGTTCGGCTCGACAGCCCCGATGGCCATCCCGACATCGGGGACGGGCTTCGCTGGCGGGACCGGTCTCGAGCTCCAGCTCTTGCTCGACACGACTCCGGTCGGTGGCACTGTTTGGCTCGCCCAGAAAGCACTGGTGCGCGTCGACGCCCCGGTCATTGTGCCAGCCGGGGTCACGCTGGCGACCGTCGGTACGCCTGGACCGACGCGCTATGCCCTCCAGGGCAGGCTCTACCGGGCCTCGCTGTTCGCCGGTGAGGTCATCCGGATCCAGCCCGGCGGAACTGTCAAGAGCGTGTGGGTGGACGGCCAGCGCAGCGTGATCCCGCGCCCCGAGGTGATGGGTGGCACCGGCATCGACGTGAACATGGTCGGCGGCACACTCACCGACAGCACACTGATCGGCAGCTCCGGGTGGACCTCCGTCCAGCTCGGCACCATCGATCACTCGGTATGCACGGCAGTGGTCGCGCGAAACCTCGTCACGGCGTACGCGAGCGGACATGACGGCGACTTCACCGACGGCATCAGCAGCTACTGCGACAACACGCTGATCGAGCACAACCAGGTCGTGGACACCACCGACGTCGCGATCATCATCTTCCCGCCGAACTCCGAGGGACCGCAGCGGTCCGAGGTTCGCTACAACACCGTTCTGTCCGCCGGAAACAGCGGGTACGGCGCGTACGCGGCCGACGGTCTCTTCACCAAGGTGCCCGCGCCGGACTTCACCGGTTCGACGGTGCATCACAATCTGTTCTGGACCGGTGGCCGCACTCACTTCGACGTCGGCCTGGTCGTCGGTACCAGGGCATGGTTCGGTGGGAGGTCGCAGTCAGGCATCGGGGCGTCGTTCACGGACAACACGACCGGAACCGTGCCGGCACGGGTGGCGGCAGGCGCCGCTGTGTCGGGCATGCTTGACGTAACCGTGCTGCGGAACACTCTCACGGTGGAATTCGCCGCGGAGGCCTCACCGTGTCCGCAAGCTGTGGTGGGAGCATCGGTTTCGGCCGGGTTCGCTTCCGGTGACATCCAGCCGTACACCGACGTGCTCTACGACAGTTGCATCACGACGGGGTACTGAACTCGCGCTGGATCAACGAAGGGGCGCCGGGCCTTATGCCCGGCGCCCCTTCCGCTTTGTTCGGCGTAGCCGGGCTCAGTCGCTGAATCGCGCGGTCTCGAGACCGGGATCCACGGCCCGTCGTTCGTTGGCTGAGGCAAGCGCAGCTGTCCAGAGGCGATGGCTGGCCAGTGCTTCGTCGGGTGTGACGCAGCCGAAACGGTCACCGAGCAGGCCCTCGCGCTCGGTCAGGAAGGCCGCCCACATCTGCAGGATCGTGTCGGAGAAGCCGGGTTCGAAGATCGGCCCGGTCACCGTGGGGAAGACCGACTGCGAGCCGGTCTCCTGCTCCTGCCAGACCTGATGGCCGCGACGCACCTCCATCCGCCGGAGGGTCTTCGGATAGCGAGTGGAGAACTCGACGCCGCCCTCGAGGCCTGTCACCCGGAACGTCCAGCTGTTCTGTTGCCCTGGGTCGATCCGCTTCGTCGCCAAGGTCAGCGGGAAGGGCGAGCCGTTCTGCGCGACGGTGCACAGCAGTGTCGCGTTCTCGATCGTGTCGCACGGAACCATCGCGCCGTCCGGACCTGGACGCTCGCCGACCAGATCCTGGAGTACGGCGTAGACGCTGGTCGGCAGCCAGCCAAGCCGCAACGGGACATGGGCGACATGCATCCCGAGGTCGTTCATCACGCCGGCGGCACCACAACTGGCGACCTGTCGTTTCCAGTTGATCGGTTTCGACAGGTCCAGGTCGCTGGAGTGGCTGAACGAGTTGACCGCTTCGATCACTGTGCCGAGTTCGCCGGATCGCACGAGTTTGAAGGCGAGGTCAGCGCCCGGGTAGAACGGCATCTCGCTGGAGCACCGGACGAAGACCTCGGGATGTCTGCTCGCAGCGGCACAGATGCGTTCCGCGGCGCCGAGGTCGATACCGAACGGCTTCTCGGCCAGCAGGTCCTTGCCCGCGCGAATCGTGTCCACGTAGATCTGTTCGTGCAGATCGTGGCGGACCGCGACGTACACCACATCGACCGAGCTGTCCGCGAGCAGGTCGCGATAGTCGGTCGTCTTGAGTACCACGGAGTCGACCCGGTCGAACCAGTCCATCGCCTCCGGGCGGACGTCGCAGACGGCCGTCAGCCGGACATCGACGGGGACGTCGAGCAGAGCAGGCCAGCGACCGAAGGCTGCGGCGATCTCCCGGCCCATGAGCCCGCCCCCGATGATGCCGACATTGACACGCTTCCTGCTCATCTCACTCCTTGTCGATCAGTTCGAGCGCGGCCGCGGCGTCGTACCCGTCGTGCAGCACGGCCATCAGGGCGCGGGTCATGCCGGCCGGGTTCGGATGCTGGATGATGTTGCGGCCGTAGACGATGCCGGCTGCGCCCTGCTCGAGTAGATCGGCTGTGCGCTGGAGCAACTCGGCGTCGGCCACCCGACCGCCACCGCGGACCAGAACCGGGACGCCGGCGGCCTCGACCACCTGGTAGTACTGATTGACGTCGTCGGTCGGGTCGGCCTTGATCAGGTCGGCGCCGAGTTCGGCGGCCTGACGGACCAACGCGGTGATCTTGGCGAGGTCGCCGTCGACCATGTAGCCGCCGGCGACCGTGTTGTCCTGCATGACGAGCGGTTCGATCATGAGCGGCATCCCGAAGCGCTCGCACTCGTGGCGCAGCGCCATGATCGAGCGGATGCAGTGTTCGCGAACCTCGGGCCGGTCAGGCAGATGGAGCAGATTCGCGACCACACACACCGCGTCCAGCCTGACGGCCTGTTCGACGGCGTCGGGGAAGTGCGTGCTGAACAGATGGCGGTCGAGTGGTTGGCCATAGACGTTCGCCACGTCGGTGCGCAGCACCAGTTGCGGTTTGGCCCGACCTGGAACCGACTGCAGCCGGTGCGCCTGCCCAGGGGTCAGCTGGATTGCGTCCGGGCCCGCGGCGACCAGAGTGGCGACTGCGGTGTCCAGGTTCTCGATGCCCATGAGGAAGCTCGGCTCGCCGAAGAACCCGTGGTCGACGGCCACGTCCAGGCAGCGCCTGGAGACGGGGTTGAACAGTCGGTTGAGGCGGAAGTTGCCCATGACTCTCCTGAAGTTCCGATGGCGGCGAAGTGCCGCAGAGTCGAGCGTAGGAAAAAAATGATCACGTTGTCAATGGTTCACCCCTTGGCCCCTTTCACCCTTGCATGGTATGAAAGTCAACGTTGTCATTTTGTGCTCCGCAGGGTGTGAATGAGGTGTCATGGGTAAAGCACTGGTGGCCGGCCATGTCTGCGTGGATCTGAGTCCGGGTTTATCGGCGCCTCCGCCGGCGACTCCGGGTGTCCTGACCGAGGTCGGGCGACTCGCTGTGTCGGCGGGTGGCTGTGTTGGCGGAACCGGGCGCGCGCTCGCCGAGCTCGGCACGCCGACTCGCCTGGCCTGTGTCATCGGCGAGGACGAGCTCGGCGATGTGCTGTTGTCGCAGCTGCGGCGGTTCGCGCCGGATACGTCCGGCGTTGCACGGCACGCCGAGCTGTCGACGTCGTACAGCGTCGTGGTCGAGCCGACCGGCCGCGACCGGGCGTTCTGGCACCACTCCGGCGCGAACGACTCGTTTGACGGCACCGACATCGACTTGACGGGGGTGTCGTTGTTGCACCTGGGTTACCCGTCGTTGCTGCCTGCTCTGTGCGAGGCTGACGCCGAGCGTTGGCTGAGTCTGTTCCGGCGAGCCCGGCGGGAGGGCGTGATCACCTCGCTCGACCTGGCGACGATCGATCCGCGGTCACGGGCAGCCGGGGTGAACTGGCGGCGGCTCTTCGACCGGGTGTTGCCGTACACCGATGTGGTCTCACCGAGTGTCGACGACGTCGCGAGTGCGCTCGGTCGTCGGAGGCCGGCGTCGCAGGATGAGGTGACCGCGATGTCGCGGGAACTGGTGGCGCAGGGCGCGGCGGTGGTTCTGCTCACGGCGGGGAGGTCGGGCCTGCAGCTCACCACCGGATCGCGTGCGCGACTCGAGGCCGCTGGGGCGGGCCTGGCCGCTCGGGCCGGTGAGTGGGCGGACCGGCAGCTGTGGGTGCCATCGCTCCCGGTTGAGGTGCGCACGACGACAGGAGCCGGGGACGCCGCCACGGCCGGCTTCCTGCACGCGGTGCTCCAGGGCTCTGATCCGGAGGTCGCCGCACATGCCGCGGCGCAGGCCGCGGCTCGCAGGATCAGTGGCCATAGGACCGAACGGGCTCCTACCGGGGCCCGCAGACACGAACGTGAGGAGATGGCTGGATGACCATGACGGATGTCGAAGCGGAGCAGGCCCGGGGGAGAGCGGCCATGATCCTCGCTGACGCGGGGATCGCGCTGACCCCTGAGGAGGCGTTGCGAATCGAGGTCGCAGACTTCGGGCTGGGCGAGCTGGAGGCGACGGGGCTGCAGCTCGCGACGTATGTGAACACGGAGCGCTGCTCGGCGAAGGAGCTCGTACTGTTCGACGGACAGACGTGCCCCGAGCACCTTCATCCGCCGTTCGGCGACAACATCGGCAAGGAGGAGACCTTCCGGGTGCGCCGTGGAACGGTCTACCTGTATGTCGAGGGCACGCCAACGGCCGATCCCCGCTGCGTGCCGCCACGTGCGGAGCACTACACGGTCTGGCACGAGGTCAGGCTCGAGGCCGGCGAGCAGTACACGATCCCACCGGGGACCAGGCACTGGTTCCAGGCCGTTGGCGGTGAGGCCGTGGTGTCGGAGTTCGCCACGATGAACTGCGACGAGTTCGACATCTTCACCGATCCCGACATCCGCCGCGTCCCCGCGGCCGGCTGAGCGTCTTTCCACCGCCCACGCATCACGTCTGGAGGAGAACTGCCATGAAACGTCGAGTTCTGACCGCGATCGCCGTCGCGGTCGCCGGAATCGTCTCTTTGTGCGCTCCGACCACACCCGCGGCCGCGGTGCCGACCGCGGTTCCCACGCAGCTGATCGCCAAGGCCTACACCGAAGTGCTGGGGCGCCTGCCCAGCACGACCGACTGGCAGTCCGCGGTCGCCGCATTCGACACGTCAGGCTGTTCGGCCGCCACCGTCCGGGCGTTCGTCCGCAACGCCTTCCTGTCGGCCGAGTACGACAGCCGCGCGTACGACAACGCGGCGCGGCTGCTCACGCTGTACCGCGGCGGGCTCAACCGCGAGCCGGACCCGGACGGGTACAGCTACTACCTCGGGCTGCTGAACGGCGGTACGCCGTGGAGCACGGTCGTGGACGCGATCGTCGGCGCGCCCGAGTTCACCAACACGCTCGTACCGAAGATCTGCGGCACCGACCCGACGTACGGCTGGGGTGGAACGCCTGCGATGGCGATCCCCACCTCGGGCACCGGCTTCACCGGTGGCACAGGCGCCGATCTCCAGGCGCTGCTCAACGCGACGCCGGCGGGTGGCACCGTGTGGCTCGCGCAGAAGGCGCTGGTCCGGGTGCAGGGGACGATCGTCATCCCGTCCGGCGTCACGCTGGCGACCACCGGTGCGCCTGTACCGTCGCGGTACGCGCTCCAGGGCCGGCTGGTCCGCGAGGCGTTGATGACCAGTGAGATGGTCCGACTGATGCCTGGGTCCCGTCTGGAAGGTGTCTGGGCCGACGGGCAGCGATCCTCGATCCTGCGCTTGTCCGGGCAGGGACAGCCCTCGATCAACGTGTCGGTGCTGGGTGGCACGGTGGTGAACAACACGCTGACCGGGAGCGCCGGATGGACGACGATGCAGCTCGGCACGTCCGACGGGACGGTCTGCGACGCAACGGTCGCGGGCAACCTCGTTACGTCGTACCCGAGCCTTCATCAGGGCGACTTCAGCGACGGCATCAGCAGTTACTGCGACGGTGGGGTGATCGAGTACAACGGGGTCGTCGACGCCACCGATGTCGGCATCATCCTGTTCGCGCCGTCGTCCGGCGGCCGGCAGCACACCGACGTGCGCTTCAACACGGTGCTGTCCGCGGGCAACAGCGCGTACGGCGCGTACGCCGCCGACGGGACAACGGGCAAGACTCAGCCGCCGGACTTCACCGGTTCGACTGTGCACGACAACGTGTTCTGGTCCGGCGCGCGAACGCACATCGACATCGGTCTGGCGGTCGGAACGCGGGCATGGTTCGGTGGCTTGTCGTCGACCGGGACCGGGGCGTCGTTCATCAACAACAGCACCGGCGGCATCGTGACCCGAGTCGCTGCCGGTGCGGCGGTGGCCGGCATGCTCAATGCGACGGTGACCGGGAACACGCTGCCGGTGACGTTTGCCGACGAGGCCTCGCCTTGTCCGCGGGCGGTTGTGGGCGCGTCGGTCTCGGCCGGGTACGCGTCGGGCACGATCCAGCAGCCGTACACGGACGCGCTGTATGAGAGCTGCATCAACGGAAACTGACCGTCCGGCGGTACGAACGGAACGAAGGAGGACACAGTGAGCGGTGCCACGACCGCCGAACAGCTGATCAGTGCGGGTATCCCGCCCGCCGCGGTGCGCGGGCGGATGATCGATCGCGTCGCGCGTGCGGCTGATGCGTCGCACTACCTGCTGACGCCGGGTGCTGTGGTTGTGGCACCGGACTCCGCCGCTGTCGCGCAGCTCATGCGCGTGTGCACCGCCGCGGGGCTTCCGCTGACGTTCCGTTCCGGCGGGACCAGCCTGTCCGGACAAGCGGTCACCGCGGGAGTGCTCGCCGACACCCGGCGGCACTTCCGCGGCATCGAGGTGCTCGACGACGGCCGTGCCGTCCGGGTGCAGCCCGGCGCGACGGTCCGCGCTGTGAACACGGCGCTGCGGCGCCACGGCACCAGGCTCGGTCCGGACCCGGCCAGCGAGAGCGCGTGCACGGTCGGCGGCGTGGTGGCCAACAACTCCAGTGGAATGAGCTGCGGCACCACCGCGAACACCTACAGCACGCTGCGTGCGTTGACATTCGTGCTGCCAGGCGGCACGGTCGTCGATACCTCGCAGCATGATGCCGACGGCCGGCTGGCCGCGGTCGAGCCGGAGCTGTATCGGGGGCTCAGCGAGCTGCGGGATCGAGTCCGCGCCGACGAGGCGATGCGGGCCACGATCACCCGGCTGTTCTCGATGAAGAACACCATGGGATACGGCGTCAATGCCTTCCTCGACTTCGATCGGCCGGCCGACATCCTCGCCCACCTGATCGTCGGCAGCGAAGGCACACTGGCGTTCGTCGCTGACGCGACATTCGAGACGCTCCCGGTGTTGCCGGAGGCCGCCACGGGACTGCTGGTTTTCCGCGACCTGAGCGCTGCGACGGCGGCCCTGCCGGCCCTTGTGGCCAGCGGAGCGCACACGATCGAACTGCTCGATGCGCATGCGTTGCGGGTCGCGGCAGCCGACCCGCGGGCGCCGGGCCGGCTCCAGGATGTGACGGTCGAGTCTCACGCGGCGCTGCTGGTGGAGTACCAGGCCGCCGACGGTGAGGCGCTGGAGGCGATCATCGAGCAGGCACGGCCGGCGATCGGAGACGACCACGTTTTCACCGGCGACGCTGGTGAACGGGCGAGTCTCTGGCGCGTCCGCAAAGGCATCTACGCCGCGGTGGCGGAGAAGCGCCCACCGGGAACGACGGCGCTGCTGGAGGACATCGCGGTCCCGGTCACCGCCCTGTCGAACACCTGCCGGCAGCTCACGGAGGCTTTCGACGAGTTCGGCTATCCGGGGAGCGTGATCTTCGGCCATGCCAAGGACGGCAACGTTCACTTCATGCTGTGTGAGCGGTTCGACGACCCCGCGCGGGTCGATCGCTATGCCGCCTTCACCGAGTCCATGGTCGACATCGTCCTCGGGCACGGTGGAACGCTGAAGGCCGAGCACGGCACCGGCCGGGCGATGGCGCCCTACGTGCGGCGGCAGTACGGCGACGACCTGTACGAGGTGATATGCGCAGTGAAGCGGTTGTGTGATCCGACCGGGATGCTCAATCCGGGAGTAGTTCTCGACACCGATGCTTCGAGGCATCTGCGGGACCTCAAGACGATTCCCGCCGTCGAGACTGAGGTCGATCGCTGCGTCGAGTGCGGTTTCTGCGAGCCGGTCTGCCCGAGTCGAGACCTCACTCTCACGCCGCGCCAGCGGATCGTGACGCGACGCGCCATCGCCTCCGCTATGGCGTCCGGGAACGGCGAGACGGTCCGCGAGTTGGCGTCAGCCTACGACTACGACGGCATCCAGACCTGCGCGGCCGACGGCATGTGTGAGACAGCCTGCCCCGTCGCAATCGACACGGGCGCGCTGGCACGACGCTTGCGTGCCGAGAACGCCGGACGCCTGGCGGAGGCGGCCGGTGCCGCTGCTGCCCGCCGGTGGGGTGCCGTGACACGTGGGATTCGCTGGGGCCTAGTGCTCGCCCGCGTCTTCCCGGCGTCAGCCACTCTGCTCTCGCGCACCGGTCGTCGCATCCTCGGCCGTGACGTCGTTCCACTGTATTCCCGTGATCTGGCCCCGGGGTCCTCACGACGCGTGGCCGACCGGGACGTCCGTGGAGATGTCGTGTTGTTCACCAGTTGCACCCAGGAGATGTTCGGCACCGCGGATGGTGTCACGGCGTCAGACGCGTTCCGCTCGTTGTGTGCGAAGGCCGATATCGATGTGGCCACTGTTCCACGGAACGAATCGCGCTGCTGTGGGATGCCGTGGTCGTCCAAAGGCCTGAGTGTCGGGCGGAAGATTATGGCGCGACGGGTACGGGACAGCTTGTTGAAGGTCACCCGGAACGGAGCCGTGACCGTGGTCGTCGACGGCTCGTCGTGCGCGGAAGGGCTTCGCGCGACGCTGGTCGAGGTCGGCATAGATGTCGAGGACGTCGTGACGTTCACCGCCAGGGAAGTGCTTCCTCGTGTGGATGTGGAGATCACACACGACAAGGTCGCCGTCCACCCGACCTGCGCTGCCGTTCGGCTAGGGGCGACGACCGATCTGCTGGCGCTCGCCGAGGCCTTCGCCAAGTCGGCATATGTCGCAGAGTCGTGGAACTGTTGCGGGTTCGCCGGTGATCGCGGAATGCTGCATCCCGAGCTGACGGCGGCCGCCACCACGGATCAGGCCCGCGAGATCCGGGAAGCTGGAGCATCGGCCCACGTCTCGTCCCATCGCACCTGTGAGATCGGCATGAGCCGAGCCGTCGGCGCGACGTACCGACATGTCATCGAGCTGCTTGATCAGGCAACGCTCCCGCGTCCAAGAAGGTCGTCCGCAGTCAGCGCTCGGCCTCGCCAGGAAGAGGAAGGAGGAGGTGCGAGCGCATGAACCCCACCGCAGCACTTCGCGCGGCGCGTGACCTTCTGGTCGAGTCGCGCACGTCCTACGAGACCGCGACGGCAGCTTTCCGCTGGCCCGACGTCGGCCCGAACTTCAACTGGGTTCATGACTGGTTCGATTCGTTCGCCCGAGGCAATCCGGCCAACGCGCTGGTCATCGCCGAGGAGGACGGAACACGCGCGGCCTACACGTTCGACGACCTGGTTCGCCGTTCCGAACTAGTGGCGGCCCGCCTCGCGGCAGACGGGATCGGTCTTGGTGACAGTGTCCTGGTGATGCTGGGGAACCAGATCGAGCTCTGGGAGACGATGCTGGCAGTCATCAGGCTGGGCGCAGTCGTGATGCCCACCGCCACCGCGGCCGGCGGCGCCGACCTCGCCGACAGAATCGATCGAGGAGCAGCCCGGGCCGTCATCTGCAACACTCACGACAGCTCCAAGTTCGACACCGTTCCTGGCGACTACCGCCGCTACAGCGTCGGCGGAAACCTCACGGGGTGGCAAGACCACGCTGACGCCTATGACCTGTCAAACGACCCGACACCACACCCCGGCAATCGCAGCGATGATCGCCTGCTGCTCTACTTCACCTCGGGAACGACGAGCCGCCCCAAGCTGGTCGAACACACCCACGTCAGCTACCCGATCGGTCATCTCTCCACGATGTACTGGCTCGGTTTGCGTCCCGGCGACGTGCACCTCAACATCTCCTCACCTGGCTGGGCCAAACACGCCTGGTCCAACTTCTTCGCGCCCTGGCTCGCCGAGGCAACCGTGTTCGTCTACAACTACAGCCGATTCGCCCCTGACGCACTCGTCGCCCGGCTGCGCACCGAATCGGTGACGACGTTCTGCGCACCCCCTACGGTGTGGCGCATGCTCATCAACGCCGAGCTGGGCGAACGACCAACGGCTCTGCGTGAACTCATCGCGGCCGGGGAGCCTCTCAACCCGGAGGTGATCAACCAGGTCGAGGCCCGGTGGGGGCTGACCGTCCGCGACGGCTTCGGCCAGACCGAGTGCACAGCCGTGATCGGCAACACTCCGAACCAAGCCATCAAGCCCGGGTCGATGGGCCGACCGCTACCCGGCGTCCCAGTTGTGCTCGTCGACCCAGCCACCGGAGCACCTATCGACCAACCAGGCGAGGGCGAGATCTGCCTCGACCTCCAGCAGCACCCCCTCAACTTGATGACCGGCTACCAGGGCGACACCGAGCGAAACGCCGAGGCGATGGCCGGCGGCCACTACCACACGGGAGACGTTGCCTCGATCGACGACGATGGATACGTCACCTACATCGGCCGCACCGACGACGTCTTCAAATCCTCCGACTACAAGATCAGTCCCTTCGAACTGGAGAGCGTCCTCATCGAGCACCCAGCCGTCGCCGAAGCCGCCGTAGTCCCAGCACCCGACCCAGTCCGGCTCACCGTGCCCAAGGCATACATCGTCCTCGCGCCCGGCCACGAACCCACCCGGGACACGGCACTGTCGATCTTGACCCACGCGCGCGAGCACCTGGTCCCCTATCTGCGGATTCGCAGGCTGGAGTTCTCCGAACTCCCCAAGACCATCTCCGGCAAGATCCGCCGCGTCGAGCTGCGCACGCGCGAGGAGCAACTGGCGCCAGACCGGATCAGCACCGAATGGCGAACCGACGACTTCCCGGAGCTCACTGGGCGCCGCTAACCACCAAACCAAGGCCGGGCGCCAACAGGCGCCCCTGATCCTCCGCCTCTCCATCATGGTGCGGAAAGCTGGGTCGAGCTCCTCGGCCAAGCGGTCCAGCGTCGTCCAGGGGTTCACGTCCACGCAGGCCGATGCAACTGATGAGCGACCCTCAGACAGTGATTGCCTCAAGCAACGAGCTCGAAACGGGCCCTGCGCCGGGGCCCTCTACCTCAGGAGGTAGCGTCGGCCAGCAGCGTCGCGGGGTCGATGTCGTGCGCAGTCAACCTGGGCCAGGCGGCGGACAGTGAGGGGGCCAGGCCGCTGGCGCGCGCACGAATCCGCCAGCATAGGATCTGCTCGGCGAGCAGGCTCCGCAGTGCGAGTCCCCCATGGTCTACGAGGATCAAGGTGTCGTTGCTGGAGGCAATTACAGTTTCCCGGACCAGGGCACGGATCCGGCCGGTGCCGGAGACCACCCTGCCACCCGTGTCGTCGAGGTCTCGGTGGATGACGCCTCGGTCGAATGGCAGGTCGTGTCGCGCAACGCCGCGAATGATCCGCAGGCATGGCGTCCGGCGACCGGGCTGAAGGACTGGTCCTTCCTGCTGAACACCACCGACCACGGCAGCGGACCGAAGACGATCGTGGTCCGGCTGACCGAGCACGGCGCCAAGACCGCGCGGGTCACGGTCCGAGCCACATTCCGCTGAGGAGGCAGTCCGTATCGGTTGCGGGATGGGCGCTCGCTTGGTCAGCCGGTTGATTCGCGTATCACGAGCGTCGGCTGGAACAGGATCTGCTGGTGGGCGTGGGTGCCGGGTTCGTCGGTCTCCTCGAGCAGCAGTTCGGTGGCGACCTTGCCGAGCTGGTAGGCGGGCTGGTGGATCGAGGTCAACGGGACGGGTGAGGCGGCAGCGAGGCCGATGTCGTCGTACCCGATCAGGCGGATGTCGTCGGGTACGCGGACGCCGGCGCGGAGTAGTGCGCGGAGCACGCCGAGTGCTCCGAGGTCGGTGGTGCAGAAGATCGCGGCGGGCAGGTCGCCGGCTCGCAGCAGCGCCTCGCCGGCCTGTTCGCCGGTGTCGACGTTGAGGCGGCCGACGTCCATCTCCTCCAGGGTCACGGCTGTGCCTTCGACCGCGAGGTGGGCGCCGCGGCTGCGGTCGGCGCATTGCCGTTTCGTCTGGGCGCCGTTCACGATGACGATCCGCTCGGCGCCCGCCTCGATGAGATGGGTGACGGCGAGCCGGCCGCCGGTGACGTCGTCGACGGCGACCGAGCATCGGTCCGCGGTGGCCGCTGGATGATCGACGAGTACGACGGGTTCGCCGTGCAGGTCGATTCGCGGCGTCGACCCGGTGATCGGGCTCAGCAGGGTGCCGCGGACGCGTTGTTCCGCGAGCACACTCAGGTGTGCGTTCTCGCGGCCGGGGTCGTCGGCGGAGTTGCAGAGGATCATGGCGTAGCCGTGCGGGGTGAGTGCGTCCGCGACACCGCGGGCGAGTTCGGCGAAGAAGGGGTTGGTGATGTCGATGACGACGACGCCGACCGAGCGGCCGCGTCCGGAACGGAGGCTCGCCGCGGAGCCGTCACGGACGAAGCCGAGTTCGTGGATGGCGTGTTCGATCCTGGCGCGGGTGGTGGAGGCGACCTTGTGCGGATGGTTGAGGACATTGGAGACCGTCGCCGGTGAGACGCCGGCATGCCGGGCGACGTCCTTGATTCCGACCGTCCGCACAGTTGTCATCTCCATCGTTGGGCGCGACCGATTAAATCGTGTCAACCCGAATCCAACCAGGAAGTGAGGGTCTTTCGGCAGTGATGCGGTCGCATTCGCTGTGACCGGATGCGGTCACCGGCGAGCTCTTGTCGCGACAGGCTTAAAACGTTACAACTCTCTCACAGCTTGTGAAGTTCGTACTCGGCCTCCCGCCTGGGCCGCATGCGCCCGTCCCCACCCCTCGACGCGGCGCGACCGATGGGAGCTGACGCGCCGTCCCGCCCGCCGCCGTCCCGGCCGCGGATTCGATGCCGCCTGCCCGGTGGCACCTCAGGTGGAAGGGGAGATCCCGATGTTCCGAAAGTTCGTGGCGTTCGCCGCCTCGGTTCTCTGTGCCGTTCCGTTACTCGCCGGTGTTCCGGCAGCGTCCGCGGAGGAGGTGCCGACCGTCTATCTGGCCGGCGACTCCACTGTGGCGTCGTACGCGCCGTCCCAGTATCCGCTGACCGGATGGGGGCAGGTGCTGCCGGAGTTCTTCGACGCCGGCGTGCGGGTCGACAACCGCGCGATCGGCGGACGCAGCGCCAAGTCCTATGTGCTGGAAGGCCATCTCGACCGGCTGCTCGCGGACATCAAGGCAGGTGACTACCTGTTCGTTCAGTTCGGGCACAACGACCGGCAGAACACGGACAACCTGTGCAGCGTGAACAAGACGTACTGCAATCGGCACACCGACCCCTACACGAGCTTCAAGGAGTACCTGACGAAGTACATCGTCGGCGCCCGTGAGCGCGGCGCGACCCCGGTGCTGGTGACGCCGATGGGCCGGCGCAGCTATGACGACAAGGGTCAGTTCCAGAACGACTTCTACGACTACGCGCAGGCGATGAAGCAACTGTCGGCCGAGTACGACGTCCCGTTGATCGACCTGAACACCAGGAGCATCGCCTTCTACACCCGCATCGGCGTACCGGCCACGGAGGAGATCTTCCTGTACTGCGACCCCGATGAGTGCGACAACTACCAGACCGGTCGCGAGGACAACGTGCACTTCCAGGAGTACGGCGCCCGGTGGCTCGCCCGGTTCGTTGCTGAGGGCATCGTTTCCGCCGGCCTGCCGCTGGCGCGGAACGTCCGGTTCGACGGCGCGGATGGATGGAACCTGGCCGAGGAGGCGGTCGTGACCGCGAGCAGCTCGTTGGAGGCGGACGGCTGGTACCGGTGGAACATCACCGACGGCCGGCTGGACGCGGATCCGCACGGCCTGGGCTGGAGCAGCAACGACCAGGTGCTGAACGTCGTCGATCACCCGGAGTGGGTCCAGGTCGACCTCGGCGCGGTGTCGCCGCTGACCCGGATAATGGTTGCCCCACGCAACGACCAGGGCAACGTCGGTGTGCACTTCCCGGTCGACTACACGGTGCAGGTGTCGGAGGACGGGGCTGCCTGGACCACCGTCGCATCGGTCAAGGGGGCGCCGGTGCCGGCGGGGCCGCAGGAGCTGACGTTCCCGGCCACGCGGGGCCGGTACGTGAAGGTGGCCGGCACGCGGCTACGCCAGAGTCCGGCAGACCTGACGTACCGGATGCAGCTGGGCGAGGTGAAGGTGTACTCCGACGTGGTCTCGGTCCGGCTGACCGGTCCCGCCGAACTGCTGGACGGTGCCACCGGCACTTATGTGGCGGACCTGCGTATCCCGCCGACGGTCGGCGAGGTCAGCAATGTTCGGCTCGACCTGCGGGTACCGGACGGGTGGTCCAGCCGGAAGGTTCGTGAGCGGCTGCCGTACTACGCGGGTTGGGACGTGACCGCGCCGACGAGCGGGCGCGGTGCGGATGCGGTTGCGTTGGCCGTGACTGCCACGTTCCGCCAGGCCGGCACGGCGCGGACGGCAACCGACGAGGTGCTGGTCGGGAAGCCGGCGCCCGAGCCGCAGCCGCAGCCGGGAGACCAGTGGGTCAGCGACCTGCCGTTCGTCGAGGAGGTCAACGGCTGGGGCCCGGTCGAGCGGGACATGTCCAACGGCGACACCGGAGCCGGGGACGGCCGCCCGCTGAGCATCGGTGGTGCCGGGTTCGAGAAGGGGCTCGGTGTTCACGCGGATTCGGCGGTGACGGTCGCCCTCGACCAGTGCAAGCAGTTCAGCGCGGTGGTCGGTGTGGATGACGAGGTCGGCGACGGCGGTTCGGTGTCGTTCTCGGTCGAGGCCGACGGTGAGCCGGTCTGGGTTCACCCGATCGCGACCGGCCGGGACGCCGGGCAGGCCGTCACCCTCGATGTCACCGGGGTCGGCAAGCTGCGGCTCGTCGTCGACGATCTGGCGAACAAGGGCAACGACCATGCGGACTGGGGCGCCGCGAAACTCACCGGCTGTGCTTCGTGACGGCTTCCTGACAAGACGATTGGACATTTGCATGCCTGACAACCACCGGACCCCTGTGCGCGGCGCTCGCCGTCGCGCGCGGGGGCTTGCCGCCGGGCTGGCCACAGCCCTGCTGGCGACTTCCCTGCCCTTGACGGGGACCGCGGTCGCTGCCACCCCACTTCCCGGCGACGGCGTACTGCGACTGGACTTCGGACCGGGCGCTGTGGCCGACGGCCATACCGGTGTCGGCGCCAGTACGGCGTATTCCGCCGAGCGCGGCTACGGGTTCGCCGACACCAGCGCCGTCAGCGGAACCGATCGCGGCACCGCCGATCCGCTGCGGTCCGACTTCGTGACGCCTCGCGACACCTCGTTCGCCGTGGATCTGCCCAACGCTGACTACACCGTCCGGCTGATCGCCGGCGACGACGCCGGCGGGACGAACATCGCGATCAAGGCCGAGTCGATCCAGAAGGTCCAGCCGACCACGAAGGCTGCCGGCCAGTATCTCGAGATGGCGTTCGACATCGCGCTGGTCGACGGTCAGCTGAACCTCGACTTTACCGGGACCGACCCGAACATCAACGCGCTGGTGATCACCCGGCAGGCACCGCGCGGACCGGGGGAGAAGCCCACAGTCTTCCTCGCCGGTGACTCGACCGTGCAGACCTACGACCCGTACTGGCGACCGCAGGCCGGCTGGGGCCAGATGATGCCGCGCTTCTTCACCGACAAGGCCGCCTTCGTCAACCGGGCGATCGGCGGGCGCAGCTCGAAGTCGTTCCTGGTCCAGGGACGGTTGGACGAGGTGTTGCGGCAGCTGCGCCCCAACGACTACTTCCTCGTCCAGTTCGGCCACAACGACGCGACCATCAGCGTGCCGGAGCGCTACGCGTCGCCTGCTGACTACAAGGTGTACCTGAAGACGTACGTCGAGGGTGCGCGCCAGCGTGGTGCGACACCGGTCCTGGTGACGCCGATGGGCCGGCGCGACTTCGATCCCGAGACGGGGAAGTTCCGGGTCAGTTTCGCCGAGTACGTGCAGGCGATGAAAGAAGTGGCCGCGGAGCTCGACGTGCTACTGGTGGACCTGAGCACGCTGAGCATCGCCTACTACGACGAGATGGGCCCGGAAGGCACCAAGGCCGTCTTCATGCACGTCCCGGCCGGCGTTTACGAAGCCTGGCCGAACGGCAACGAAGACAACACGCACTTCCAGGAGTACGGCGCCATCCAGCTCGCACGGATGATCGCCAACGCGGTGAAGGATCTCCCGACGCCACTCGCCGCCCAGGTGAAGGAGGTCGAGCCGCCGCCGAACGTGCCCCCGGCACCGACCGGCGTCGTAGCCGGAAGCATCAGCAACGCGGGCGCAGTGCTCCGGTGGAAGGCATCCGACACGGCCGAGATCTACCGGGTGCAGCGCAAGCTTGCAACCGAGCCGGACTCGGCGTACCAGCTCGCCGCGACCTCTACGATCCCGACCGGTTCGCTCGGCGGGCTCGCCGAGGGCACTTCGTACGACGTCCGCGTGGTGGCGGTCAACGGTCGCGGCGAGTCGGAGCCGTCGGCACCGGTGCGGTTCACAACGCGTTCCGCGCAGTACCGCTTCGACTTCGGCCCGGTCGGGTCGCCCGTGAAGGCGGGCTACACCGAGGTGACGCGGAGCGTGCTGTACACGACGGAACGCGGCTACGGGTTGACCAGCTCCACCGGGATGATCGACCGTGATCGTGGCGGCGCGGACGAGGTCGGCCGGGACTTCGTTGCCTATTTCAACGGCTCGTACGAGTTCAAGGTCGACCTTCCCAATGGCACCTATGCCGCGAAGGTGATCACCGGCGACCTGATCGGATCGACCCGCACCAACGTGGCCTTCGAAGGCAAGTCGTTCGGCTCGGCGAACTCCGGGTCACGGGTTGTCAGCAGCAAGGTGTTCACCGGTATCCAGGTCGCCGACGGCCAGCTCAACGTCGGCATCACCGGCCAGACCGGGCACCTCAACGGACTGGAGATCACTCCGTTGCTGCTGGCGCCGACCGGTGTCACCCTCGAGTCCAAGGACTTGGCGTCCGATCCTGTCTCGGCCACGATCTCGTGGAACGCGGTCGACGGCGCGGCGTCGTACCGCCTGTACCGGCAGGAGACCGGTACGGCGACGCCGGTGCTGGTGGGTGAGACCACTGGCACGACGCTGCGGGACACGGGCGGAGCCCTCGGCGTGGAGTACGCCTACACCGTCACCGCGGTCGATCCCACCGAAGTCGAGTCGGTGCGTTCGGCGCCGCTCACGGTGGCGATGGTGGACCCGTCGGTGCCGAAGGCCGCAACACCCGACAGCCTCACGCTGCGGTCAGTGCGCAAGAACGACATCACCTTCAGCTGGAACGCGGTGGACGGCGCTCGGCGGTACAACGTGTACCGGGCCACCAAGGCGAGCGGTCCCTACACGCTCGTCGGCCGCGCGGGCGAGGCGTCGTACACCGACACGACCGTACTGACGACGATCCGGTACTTCTACACGGTGGCCTCGGTCAACATGGGCGGTATCTCCGAGCGGTCGGAGGTGCTGACCACTCCGGCGGTGACGGTGCTGGACCGGCCGATGGAGCGCATCGACCGGGCACCGGTCGCAGTCAAGACGACGGGCGGGGTCTCTGTCGGCTGGCGGATGCTGGGCCTGGACCCGGACTCGATCGCGTTCAACCTCTACCGCGACGGCGTGAAGCTCACCGTGACGCCTTTGCGTGACAGCACGAACTACTTGGATGCCTTGGGCAACGAGAACTCGAAGTACTACGTGACGGCGGTGGAAGGCCGTCAGGAACGACGTGTCACCGAGGATTTCGGCGTCTGGCAAAAGCAATACCTCTCGGTGCCACTGCAGAAGCCGGCTGACGACTACACCAAGGACGGCCAGCCCTACACCTATCGCGCCGGCGATGCCAGCGTCGGTGACCTCGACGGCGACGGCCGCTACGAGATCGTTCTGATGTGGACACCGTCCAACAGCAAGGACAACTCGCAGGCGGGCTACACCGGCATCACCTACCTTGACGCCTACCGGTTCGACGGGCAACGTCTGTGGCGGATCAACCTCGGCCCGAACATCCGGGCCGGTGCGCACTACTCGCCATTCCTCGTCTACGACTTCGACAACAACGGCAAGGCCGAGGTGGCCCTGAAGACCGCCGACGGCACGGTCGATGGTCGCGGCAAGGTGATCGGCGATCGGTACGCCGACCACCGGAACAGCTCGGGCTACGTCCTTCAGGGGCCCGAGTTCCTGACGATCTTCGACGGCCCGACAGGTGCCGCGATCGACACAGTCGACTACGACCCGCCGCGGGGCGATGTCTCCGCCTGGGGCGACGCCTACGGCAACCGGGTCGACCGGTTCCTGGCGGCTGTGGCGTACCTAGACGGTGAACGGCCGAGCCTGGTCTTCAGCCGCGGGTATTACACCCGCACGGTGCTGGCGGCGTACGACTTCGTGGACGGCAAGCTGCGCAAGCGGTGGCGGTTCGACACGAACGACCCGGGCCTGAGCGGCTATACCGGCCAGGGCAACCACGGTCTGTCGATCGCCGACGTGGATCGCGACGGCAAGGACGAGATCACCTTCGGCGCGATGGCGGTCGACGACGACGGCAAGCCGTTGTATAACACGGGTCTCGGCCATGGCGACGCCATGCACCTGGGTGATCTCGACCCGACGCGCGACGGCCTGGAGGTCGTGGACGTCCACGAGCACACCGACGCGGACTACGGCCTGGAGATGCGCGACGCGGCGACCGGTCAGATCCTGTGGGGAGTGTTCACCGGGAAGGACACCGGGCGCGGTATGTCAGCCGACATCGACCCGCGCTTCCCGGGCGAGGAATCCTGGGGCGCGACGATCACCAACGAGCAGCACATTCCGCTGACGCAGGTGTACTCCGCCCGTGGCGAGGTCATCTCTTCGAGCATTCCCTCGTCGACGAACGCCGGTATCTGGTGGGATGGCGACCTGTTGCGCGAGTTGCAGGACGACAACCGGATCGACAAGTGGAACTACCTGACGTCCACGACGGACAACCTGCTCACCGCCACCGGAGCGGCGTCGAACAACGGCACCAAGGCCAACCCCTCCCTGCAAGCCGACCTGTTCGGCGACTGGCGCGAAGAGATCGTTTGGCGGAGCGAGGACAGCTCCGAACTCCGGATCTACACCACCACGGCGATGACCAGTCACCGGATCCGCACGCTGATGCATGACCCGGTCTACCGGCTCGGCGTGGCCTGGCAGAACGTCGGCTACAACCAGCCGCCGCACCCGAGCTTCTACCTCGGTGACGGTATGTTGGCCCCGGCGCGGCCCGAGATCCGCTATACCGGAGGGCCGCGCTACACCTTCACCGGTTTCGAGGATCCCGTGGGCTCGGGAGTGAACCAGATCAAGGCCGGCCAGGCGGTACCGCTGAAATGGCGGATCACCACCACCGACGGCACACCGGTGACCGACATCGCCTCCGTACGCCTCTCGACCCGTGGCACGTGGTGTGGTCAAGGCTGGACCGCGGACCAGCCCGAGGAGAAGCTCACCGGCGACAGCGGCCTGCAGAACCTCGGCGACGGTTACTACCAGATCAACTGGAAGGTCCCGGACAACTACGCCGGCTCCTGCAAGACGCTCCGGCTAGAACTCGGTGAGGACACCTACCGAACAGCCGAGTTCGCGATCACCGGGTAGCGCCGGATCCATCGACGGTACCTCGAGCATGCACCTTGCTCGACGTACCGTCGTGTGGAGCCATGTGATCGACACGAACCTGACCGCCCTGTGGAACATGTCGCAGGCGCTCGGCCGGCAGATGGTCGAACGCAAGTCTGGAACCCTTGTCAACGTCGGCTCCATCTCGGCGATGATCGTCAATCGCCCGGCAACTATCGGCAGGTCGGTCAAGCACTGCGGCGCCGGCGGTCATCACCCGTCCGTTGGTTGGGGCGCGACTGGAAGCTCGACGACGAGGCGGGTGCCCTTTCCGGGCGGGCTGTGGATGGTCAGTTCGCCGCCAGCGGCTTCGACCCGGTCCTTGAGGCCGACCAGGCCGGAGCCGCGGGCCGGGTCCGCACCGCCGGCGCCGTCGTCGCTGACCGCGAGCCGCATGACGCCGTCGGTTGTGTCGACCTGAACGTGAATCACCGCAGCTGAAGCATGTTTGGCCGCGTTCGCCAGCGCTTCGGACAATACGTAGTACGCCGTGACCTCGACGCGTTCGGGCAGGCGCTCCTGCATCCGCACATTCAGCTCGACCGGGATGGAAGAACGGCGAGCGAGCGTCTTCAGAGCCGGACCGAGTCCACCTTCGGCCAGGATCGTCGGGTGGATACCGCGTGCCATCTCGCGCAAGTCCTCAAGCGCCCTGGTGAGTTCGTCGGTGATGCTGTCGAGGTTCGCGGAGAGCTCGTCGAGCTCAGGCGGTACGGCTGCTTGCGCCGCTCTCAGCCGCAGCGCCAGCGAGACCAGGCGTTGCTGTGCGCCGTCGTGCAGATCGCGTTCGATCCGGCGCCTGGTTTCGTCGGCGCTGGCAACGATCCGCGAGCGGGACGCCTTCAGCTCAGCCTGGGCCCCGGCGTTCGCGATCGCGGTCGCGACGAGCTCGGTGAAGTCCGCGAGCCGTGACTCGGTGTCGGGCGGGGCGAACTGGTCGCCGGCCGAACCTACGGCCATCACTCCCCATAGGTGGCCATGGACGATGATCGGGACCCCGACTGCCGAGCGGATCCGAAGCGGGACCGCCGCGGTGACCGGTGGGCCCTCGTCCTCGCCGTACTGGACTCGCTCCGGCCGGTGTGTCTGGTCGATGAGGGCGGCCAGTTTCCGGTCACCGAGAGCGGTAGGGCCCATGCTCGGGACCGGCTCGCCGGTTGCGCTCCACGCCGCCACGGTGGCGGTTTCGCTGGGAAGGAAGTGTGTCAGCTCGGTGTAGTCGGCACCGAGGAGCTGTCCGACCTCCGCAGCGACCGCGGCGAAGACGTCGTCGGGGGATGCCGCTGTGGCGACGAGCGTTGCGACGCGGCGCAACGCCGCCTGCTCAGCTGCGAGTCGCTCGATCTCCTCGCGGGCGGTGCGCTCGTCGTCCAGGACACGGAGCATTCGCATGGTGATCGCGGTGACCCTGGCCATGCCCCGGACGAGGCCGGTTTCCTCGCGGGTCAGGCCGTCCAGGCGCGCCACGACCATCGTTGCGCCGGGCGGATGCTCGAGAAGGGCCGTTGCCGTGTCGCACTTGCCTACTCCAGGTACGTCGAGCTGCCGTGCGTACTCAGGACCCGGTCCGGCGGCTTCCAGATCGCCCACAGGTGCCGAGCCTTCCGGATATCCGACGGCTGCGACCAACTCGCCTGCGCAGACGATCGCTGCCACGTCGGCGTCCAGAGCCTCGGCCGCCCGTTCGACGGCCAGGTGGGCGGCCTCGGCCTCGCTCCGCGCGGTCGAAACGACAGCGACGAACTCGGCGAGTTGTTGGGTCGACCAGGTCGAGGCATCCATCTCAGCCGACCGAGAGAACAACCAACGTCTGGTTGTGGAAGCCGCGTAGGCCGCGCGTCCGCGCGATCTCGCCGTACGTGTAGAAACCTGCGACGGGTGCGCCGGCCGTGACAGCGGTGAGCCGGTCGATCTCGGTCCGGATACCGGCGTCGCCGAGGACTCCCCGCCGGGCGATGCAGTCGAACGCGATCACGCCGAGCGGCGCCTTCCCGCCGAGGGCTGCGAGCGAGTCCCCGCAGGCCGATTCGGTTGCCTCGAGCACTGATGTCGCGTCGCCCTCCATGATCCAGACGAGGGCGCCCTGCGGTACCTCGGCCATACAGGACAGGGACCGCTCGACGAAGTCCCCACCGCTGATCCAGCGCACCTCGTCCTCTCCGCTCGGCCGGCCGAGACCGAACGGGTGGGTGAGCGCCAGTCGCGCCAGCGTTCGATGATCGCTGCCGGCCGACAGGTCGATACCCAGGTGCTTGAGGTAGACGTCCAGCGCCGGAAGGTCGTCGAGGGTGTACACGCGGTTGGCGGCACTTGCGGTGACGAGCATCGGCTCGCCGACCCGGCGCCAGCCGTGACGCACACCGATCCCGAACGGCGCGTTCGAGGCGATCCCGGCGGCGACGACCGAATCGGTCAGCACCTGGTCGCCATGCAACTGATGTGTCTGCGTCATCCTCAGGTCGTCGCCGGCGCAGCCGCCCACCAGCGGTACCGCCGCGCCGAGCACGCCGTACGCACCCCGGACCAGCTCCTGCTGGTCGCCCGCCAGGCCGTCGCTGAGCAGAACGAGGACCTTGTGAGGGAGGTCGTCCCGCACTGGAAGGCAGCGGGCCACCCGCGCTCCCGCGTTTCGCAGGTCTCGCGACGCTCCAGTGGCAGCGGCGGTTTCGGCGGCGAACCCATCGCCTCCGATCGCGGTGACGACGACACTGGTCTCGCTCGGGCCCGTCGCCGCGATCTCACCAGCGGTCGTGCAGCCGATCAGTGGCACCCCGGGTGCCCGCCGCCGGATTTCCGCTAGCAGTCCGTGCAGGTCGTGCGACTGCGAGCAGAACACGATCAGCAGCTTCGCGTCGTCACGGACAAGGGCGTCGTCCGCCGCCCGCGCCCCAGCTCCCGTCTCGAGACCGTGGGCGGATCCGACTGCCATCCACCGAGCAGGCTGCACGCCACACCTCATCAGCTAATCCCGCCACCACTCAACGTAGTCGGAGCGGGTCCCAAAGGTCCAGCTACCAGGAATGCGGATGGGCAGTGGCGCGCGCGACCCTGGGAGCATGGTTCTGCGCTGCTTCCTCGTCGACGACAGCCCTCATTACCTGGCCGCCGCCCAGGCGCTGCTCGAACGAGAAGGCCTGGCCGTGGTGGGCGTCGCCTCCAGCACCGAGGAGGCGCTGCGACGGGTGGAGGACGCGGAGCCGGATGTCGTCCTCGTGGATGTCGGCCTCGGCGGTGACAGCGGCTTCGATCTCGCTCGCCGGCTCCAGAGCGAGACGAGTCTGGATCCTTCGAGGGTGATCCTGATCTCGACCAACGCGGAGGAGGACCTCGGGGATCTGGTCCAGGCCGCGCCTGCGGCGGCGTTTCTGTCCAAGTCGCGCCTGTCGGCCGGGGCCATTCGCCGGATCCTCGACGGCGCCGAAGGCTGCTGAGGCGGGTGGAGGGCAGGGATACTCTGTGGCATGGCGATCAAGCCGGCCGGCGATCTACCGGATCGGGACGACAATGCGGCCCGCACTCGTGTCCTGCTCGCCGAGGACGACGTCCTTCTCCGCGAGGGGCTTGCCAGCCTGCTCGAGAGGTCGGGCTTCGAGGTCGTCGCGCAGACCGGCAACAGCGCATGGATTCTCCCGCTGGTCCGCGAGCAGGTGCCGGATCTGGTCGTGCTGGACATCCGGATGCCGCCCACGAACACCACCGAAGGACTGGATGCCGCCAGGGAGATTCGCAACGAGTTCCCGGCGACCGGCATCCTGGTGCTGTCGGCCCATGCCGAAGTCGAGCACGCGATGGAGCTGCTGGCGACCGGCGAGCGAATCGGCTACCTGTTGAAGACCCGCGTGACCGATGTGGGCGAGTTCATCGAGACGCTGGAGCGGATTGTCAGGGGTGGATCGGTGATGGACCCCGCGCTGGTGCAGGAGCTCGTGAGCGCCCGCCGGCACAACGACCCGCTCGCCGAGCTCAGTCCCCGCGAACACGAGGTGCTCGCGCTGATGGCGGAGGGGCGGTCGAACGCCGGCATCGCCCGCCGGCTCTGGGTGACCGAAGGCACTGTGGAGAAGCACGTCCGGCACATCCTGGCCAAGCTGGACCTGCCCGAGACCGACGACGATCATCGCCGGGTGCTCGCGGTGGTCACTTTTCTCGAAACCCGCTGATCGCGGACTCGCCGTCGTACGGGGCTGCCTGCCAGCGAGACCCCAAGGTTCCGGCTAGCAGGTAGCCGGCGTGGGCGCTGGCGGTGCAGACGTGCCCCACCCGGGAAGGGGATGGTTGCCACAGGCCCACCGAACGGCGGGCGGCCAAGGGATTGATCGCGATGGACACGACCACATCAGGTACCCGGCTTCAGTCCGGCTGGTGGCGGAGTGCCGTCATCTACCAGGTGTACGTACGCAGCTTCCAGGACTCCGATGGCGACGGTGTGGGTGATCTGGCCGGTGTGCGGGCCAGGCTGCCGTACCTGCGGAGCCTCGGCGTCGACGGCATCTGGCTCAACCCGTTCTACCCCTCGCCGCAGCATGACCACGGGTACGACGTATCCGACTATCTCGCGGTGCACCCGGACTACGGCACCCTCGAATGCTTCGACCGGCTGGTCCACGACGCACACCGGCTCGACCTCAGGGTCCTCATCGATGTCGTCCCGAACCACTGCTCGACCGAGCACTCATGGTTCGCCGCGGCACTGGCAGCCGGTCCGGGAAGCCCGGAGCGGGAACGATTCCACTTCGCCGACGGCCACGGCGACAACGGCGATCTGCCGCCGAACAACTGGCGATCCATCTTCGGCGGACCGGCCTGGCAACGGGTGACCGAACCGGATGGGTCAACAGGGCAGTGGTACCTGCACAGCTTCGCGCCGGAACAGGCCGACTTCAACTGGCGGCACCCAGACGTGGCGGCATACTTCGAGCAGGTGCTGCGTTTCTGGCTCGAGCGCGGCGTGGACGGCGTCCGGATCGACGTGGCCCACGGGCTGCACAAGGCCGAAGGCTTGCCCGACCACGAGAACGCGACGGACGACGAGCTCACCGGCGACCCACTCAATCCCTACGCGTGGAACCAGCCCGAGGTGCACCAGGTGTGGCGCCGGTGGCGGAGCATCGCCGAGGAGTACACCGTCATGACCGGCCGCGAACGCGCGCTGATCGGCGAGGTCGGCGTCCTGGACGCCCAGCAGCTCGCCCTGTACCAGCGCCCGGACGAACTGCACCAGAGCTTCTTCTTCGAGTTCCTGCGCGCGGAGTGGAACGATCAGACCCTGTACGACGTAGTGGATCGCGGCCTCGGCACTATCGCCGGCTCCAGCTCGTCGGTCGCCTGGGTGCTGAACAACCACGACATGCCCCGGTCGGTCACTCGGTATGGCGGTGGTGCTCCCGGCATCGACGCCGGAGACGTCGATCTCGGCACCATCCGAGCGCGGGCGAGCGCCCTGCTGATGCTGGCGCTGCCAGGAGCGGCGTACGTATACCAGGGCGAGGAACTCGGCCTGCCCGAGGTCACGGATCTCCCTGTCGATGTCCTGACCGATCCGATGTTTCACCGCAGCGAGGGCGCTCGCCGCGGGCGGGACGGCTGCCGGATTCCTCTTCCGTGGGCCGCCGGCCAGGCAGGCTTCGGCTTCTCCTCCGCCGCCGCCTGGCTTCCTCAGCCTGACTGGTTCGCTGACCACGCCATGGACCGGCAGCTGAGCTTGGGCGAGTCGATGCTGCACCTCTACCGCGAGGCGCTCGCGTTGCGGCGTCGGCTCCCCGCGCTGGCTTCGAACGATTTCCGCTGGTTGCGGACCGAACCGGGCGTGCTCGCCTTTACCCGGGGCGACGGCTTCTGCTGCGTGGTCAACTGTTCCTCGCGGGTCGTCGCCGCGCCGGTCGACGGCGAATTGTTGCTCGCCAGTCACCACGATGCAGGCGACAAGCTGCCGCCGAACAGCGCCGCCTGGTACGTGTTGGCGCCGCCGGCGGACTCGGCAGGTGAGGCGGCATGAACGCCCGGCCGAACGCAGTGGCAGACCAGCAGCATCGAAGACTGCGCGACTGTGCACGACGTGGTTACGCAACAACCCCACCAGACCGGCGGACCTGGCGTCTTGAGCCCCTTGTACTCGGCGCCAGGTCTGCCGCACCACCACTTGGTGAACGACCCAGTCACACCGCACCGAGCATCCGATGCGCTTGGCACCGGGGGGTGTGAAATGCGACAGGTTCGTGTCACGAAGATGAGCCGGACAACGAAGAGTCAGCGGCGGCGGAATGGACTGCTCGACGCTCTGCCGCTCGACCCCCGAGATCCCGACATCATCAGAGCCAAACAGCGGCAGCGCGACGACAGGCCAGCGGACCGGTCAGCCCAGGACCACTAGTTTCTGGTGGGTCATCGCGTCGATCGCCTAGCGGATGCCCTCTCGGCCTCGCCGGACTCCTTCACGCCGCCGTACGGCATGTGGTCGGACCGGTACGAGGGCGGCTTGTTGACCAGCACCGTTCCGGCCTGCGCGTTGGTGATGTAGTGGCGTACATCGTTGAGTTTGTCCGTGTAGATGGCGGTGTTGAGGCCGAAGCGGGAGGTGTTGACCGCGGCGACAGCCTCATCGAGCGAGGAGACCGGAATCAGCGTGACCACCGGGCCGAACACCTCTTCGCAGACCAGCGGAGAGTTGGGGTCCAGTCGGTGACGATGGTGGGCTCCAATACTCCGTCGACCACACCTCCACCACAGAGGATCCTCGCGCCGGCGGCTACGGCGCTGGACAGCCAGGAGAGGACTCGTTCGGTGGATTCCGGCGTGATCAATGGCCCGACGTCGGTCGCCGGGTCCTGTGGGTTCCCGACCCCGAGCTTGCCGATCCGGTGAACGTCAGGAGGCTGACCAGCGGCGACCGGTTCATCACCGCGATGATCTCAGCGGGGTCGCCCGTGACCAGGTTGAGCTGACCGGCCGGCAGCCCGGCGGCTTCGAAGAGCTCGACCAGAAGCCCGGCCGACAGCGGCGTCTTCTCGGACGGCTTGAGCACCACGGGGCATCCGGACGCGATCGCGGACGCGATCTTGTGTAGGACCAGGTTGACGGGGAAGCTGAACGGCGTGATCGCCGCCACGACGCCGACCGGTTCGGACGCAGAGCTTTCCCTGTACGCGGCACGTGCGGACGTTGGTCGGGGGCCACGGGCGACGCCTGTCAGCGGTGTAGCGCTCCGAGTTGAACGAGCATGGACAGGTCATCGCGGATGGCCCACCGTTCGGCTATCCGCCCGTCCATGAGCTGATAGGCGAACGCAACGTCCCTGTTGGCGGTCCCTGGTGGCGTCTCGAAGCCGAGGAGGGCCCCACCCGGCCAGGTGAGCTCACGCGTGCCGAACTGCACCACCATGTCGCCTTCGGCGACGACAATGGAGCTGAGCCAACGGGCGCCATGTCACGACGAGCCCGGCGTAGAAACTGCCGAGTTCCCTCTAGCCCTTGTGACCGGCCTGCTGCCAGCGCATGGTTGATCATGGCCGGGGTACACAGGGTGTCAAGTATCGCGAGATCGCCGCCCCTGTTGCCGAGTTCGTCGAACTCTGCCACTACCGCTTTGTTGTGAGCAATGTCCATCACGAACCACCTTCTCGGGAGACGCTCAACGCCGTCGACACGAAGTCGACCCGAATCCGTACAGCCGGGCCGGCCTCAGCTGGACAACTGTTCACGCTCTACCCGCCCGATTGCACGTGTCTAGTCCTCGGCAAAACACGAAGCCCTCGACGCGTCAGCCCCGACCCGTCCGAGCGATCACCGGCGAAGATCACGGTGCTGAATGCCCCGGCTGGCTGGCAGGGTGCCGTAGTGATCGCGCGACCGACCGCGAGGCTATGAAGAGTGCGGCCGAGGCGAGCAGCAGCCCGGGCGGGTACGGCGGCCATACGGACACCACGCCGGCGAGGACCAGCAGCACGCTGGACGACCGTGGGAGTGATCGCTTGCGCCAGCCGGCGACGGCCAGCGCAATGAATGCCACTAGGCACAGCACCATCTTCGGCAGCGACATCACCATGATCCAAGGCGCCTCGAAGATGAGCCGCTCGAACAGCTGGTCGTCGGTATGGTCGGAGATCGCACGGATCCCGGTGCCGCTGAACCAGGAGTTGGTCGCGACCATCACTAGGCCGGCCGCGGCGGAGGTTTGGGCCCAGACCGGCAGCGTCGTACGCCACCTCGCGAGTGCCAGCGCCAGAACGACGGCACCAACGGTGGCGGCGACGCCGGCCGCGGTGCTGACCGGGTTGCTGAAGGCTTCGCGAGGAGAGTCGTCGTTGAGGGATATGTAGCCGACGGATCCGAGGGCGGCCAGCACGGAGCCGACCGCGAACGCCGTGGCGACCGCGTTCGACGACGCCGAGGTGGCCTCGGAGGGCATGGTGGAGCTGGACATCTGTTTGCTCCTTGTTCGAAATGGATTAGGTGTCCGCCAGCGTCGAGTGTGACGCGGCCGCGTGGTAGAGCCATCGGGGGGAACCTGTGCTTCCCCCATTCGGTGGTGGCCCGCGCCCGCTGGGCGGCCCTACGCTGAGTGTGTGCCGGTGTTTCTGCGCTGGCGGGTCCCCGCTTGGCGAGCGCGCACCCGACGTCGCGCTGGCCCTCGCGGTGACGACCTTCAAACGTCTCGTCCGTGCTCTTCCCTGACGCCGACAATGCGTACGACCTCCAGACCCGCCATCCACCGCTGGTGATCGCCGCGGCGCTCGCCGGCCTGGTGCTGGTGGCGCGTCGTCGCCACGCGCTGCTCACGTTCCTGTCCGTCGTCACTGTGACGGGCGCGATCATCGTGCTGCACTGGGACGCCGGTGGAGTGCCATTCACGATCCTGACCGCGGCCTACGCGCTCGGCGCGCACGGCTCGGCCCGGGACGGCATCGTCGGGCTGACGGCGGCCGCCGCCGGCGTCGGGCTGCTCTTCGCGGTGCGGGCGCCGTACTTCGACTCGATCATCGGGGTCGCAGTGCTCGGCCAGGTGGGTGTCGTGTGGCTGCTGGGCAGGGTCGTCACCCGGCGCCGCTCCCTCGCGGACACTGCCCGGGAGCGCGAGCTCGCCTTGGCAGGCGACGGCGCCCAGGCGACCGAGCGAGCTGTGCTGGCCGAGAGGCTGCGGGTGGCGCGGGACCTCAACGACGCCGCCGGCGACGCCGTCGCCACGATCACTCTGCAGGCGGCGGGCAAGCATGCGGACGGCGAACCGGACGGCGTCCTCGCGATGATCGAGCGCAGCAGTCGGGGCGCCACCGACGATCTGCGGCGGATGCTGCTCGCGCTCCGCGACCCTGCCTCGAGCCCGGTGCTCGAAGACGCCGATCCCGACCTGCGGCGCGCGCTGGTCGACGCGACTGGTTGGGACGACCGTCCGGCTCGGGTGCGCGCCAGGGTGCGCGCCGGCCGCCGGACTGGCCGGTCGACGTGGCGCTCGGTTGCGGGGTCGCGGTCTTGAACGTGACCGGGTCCGTGGCGCCCGATCCGAGCGTCACGACCGGCTATGCCGATCCGGTGCTGCCGCTGCTCGTCGTCCTCGCTGCCGTGCCGGGGCTGGCGCTGATCATCCGGCGGCAGCATCCGGTCGCGACGCTCGCCGTGGTTGTCGCTGCGGTGTTTGCGGTGACCGCCCTCGGCTGGCGGACCGGGAACCTGCCGGGGACAGTGCTGATCGCGACCTATGCCCTCGGGGCATGGGCAACCCTCGCCTGAGGGATCGCTGCCCTGATCAGCCTCTACGCGGTGATGGGGCTGATGGTGGCGCTCGGCCTGGACCAGTTCGATGTCTGGGCGTTCATCGTTTTCACGCTGCCGTGGGTGCTGGGCGCCGTGATCCGGCAGCGCCGGTTGTCCGACCAGCAGCAGGTCGAGCGTGCGATCGCCGCCGAGCGCGACCGCGCGGTGGCCACCGAGCGCGCTCTGGCCGAGGAGCGGCTCGCCGTCGCCCGCGACCTGCACGACCTGGTCAGCCATAACCTGGCGGCGATCACGCTGCAGGCCGCCGCCGCCCGGCGCCGCCCCAGCAACCCCGACCCAGCCGCTTTGACCGCGATCGAGCAGGCGGCACGTGCGGCGCTGGCCGACCTGCGCGCGATGTTGGATGCGCTCTCCCGGCCGGACGTCGGTGGCCTGTCCCCGGCACCCGGCCTGGCCGACCTCAAGGCGCTCGCCGACCGCCATCGTGAGGTCAACGGCCCGGTCGATGTCCGAATCGACCCCGCCGTCGCCCGCGAGCCGGAGAGTGCGCGCCTTACGGCGTACCGCGTAGTCCAGGAGGCACTCACGAACGTGTACAGGCACGCGCCCGGCGCGCGGGTAACGGTGCGGCTTGCAGCCACCGACGGAGCCCTTGTCGTCGACGTCGAAGACGACGGCGCCGCCTCCTCCTCCCTTCCCCGGTCGCCCGGGAGCGGGCTCGGCCTGGCCGGCATGCGGGAGCGCGTCGCCCTCTTCGGTGGCACGCTCACCGCGGGCGCCACCGCGGCCGGTGGGTTCGCCGTCCACGCCGAGTTGAGCCGCGGAGGCACCCGATGACCGCGATCTCTGTCGTCGTGATCGACGATCAGGACCTGGTCAGGGCGGGGCTCGCCTCTCTCCTTGACGGCACCGACCACATCACCGTCGTCGGCCAGGCAGGCAACGGCGAGGAGGGGGTCCGGCTGGTCCGGGCGGTGCGCCCGGACGTCGCGCTCGTCGACATCCGGATGCCGGTCCTCAACGGGATCGATGCCGTCGCCCGGATCCGCGCCGACCCGGCGTGCGCGGGCACCCGCCTTGTCGTGCTCACGACGTTCGGGCTCGACGAGTACGTCTTCGGCGCTATCCGCGCGGGCGCTGACGGGTTCCTCCTCAAGGATGCCGAGCCCGACGAGCTCGTTCGGTGCGTGCGACTCGTCGCCCAGGGCGATGCCGTGATGTCGCCCTCGGTGACCCGCACCTTGCTCGATGACTACCTGACGCGACGGACCAGCCACCAGCGACGGGCCGCGCCCGCCCTGACCGATCGCGAGCGCGACGTGCTCGATGGCGTCCGTCGCGGGTTGTCCAACAAGGCCATCGCCGCCGACCTGTGCGTCGGCGCGGCCACCGTGAAGTCCTACGTCAGCCGACTGCTGGAGAGGTTTGGCACCCAGAGTCGAGTCGGCCTCGTAATCGCCGCGTACGAGTGCGGACTGGTCGACACGAGGTGAGCAGGGATTCGAAGCGTCGTCCGCGATGGTTCGTTCGCTGAGCCGGTCTAACACCGGCTTGGTGCCTGCGGCAAGCAGTACCTCGGCTGGGGCGACGAATCCCTCCGGGGTTCGAACGATTTGAGCGCCTCTGCAACCTCGGCCCAGGCGGCTGCCCGTACGGCCTGGGGGCTGTCAGCGAGGACGGCTCGATACGCACCGAGCGCCTCTTGCTGCTTCGGTATCGGCCGCGATGCGAGCCGTGACCGCGTCTTCCCACCCGACTCGTCTCCAGCCGAGCCCCATCCACCGTTACAGCCGCCCCGGGGTCTCCGGTACACGAGCAGGCGCGAGGGCAGGACCGTGCGTCCTCAAGTTCACGGAGACATACCGCGACCACTACCAGCATTTTGGCACCATCACCCCGTGCACCGGCTACCCGCGCGACATCGGCGCCATCAGCCAGCAGGCCGAATCTGAACGACATCGTCAGCCGGAGTCAGCGCCGCCAGGTTGGGCGTCACGCAGCCCATGCGAGCAGCGACTGCGGCAATCGCTTCCGCGAAGCCATCGAAATCACCGGTGATCGTCAGGAACTCGCCGGAGACGTGATCGATCTCGACGGTCAGCACGCGCTCATCGTTTGGTGGAACTTCCAACACATACACGCCCGCGCCCGCGATCTCCGGCCAGGAGAACCCGTGGGTGACCCCGGATTCCGTTGTCCAGATGCCATTTTCGTCGGCTACTACTCGCGCGCTCACGCCCGCACTCTAACGAACGCAAACTACGCGCCTTGCCGGCCGAGCAGTTCATACAGTCGCCTCAACCTTGGGCGACGTACTCCAAGTACCCAGTCGCCCTTCAGAGGCTTCAGCTCGTAGTTTCTCAGGATCCGGCACCGTACCTGATGGGACTGGACACGATGAATAGCTTGCCAGCAGCAAGGACCCGGACGGGTGGCTGTCAGCTAGCGGGAAGCGGCTCCAGTAGTTCGGGGCCGTTGTTCCTGACGCTGCTCACTAGCTTCGACACCGCGTAGATGTCGAGGCTGCCGTCGAGCGGCGGAGCCATCAGCGAGCGGAGCTGGTCGATGTCGTGGTTGCGCGGGTCGAGCCACTCGCCCCAATGCTCCGGGGTGATCGCCACCGGCATCCGGTCGTGGATCCGGCCGACGCTGGCCGACCTATCCCTCGATCTGCACCTCACCCGCCCCGGCATCGATCTCCATACCAAGCAAGAGGCCCTTTCCGCGGACCCGGAGGGCGACACCTGAAGGAGGCAGCGTCACTCGTCTTGTCCCTCGATTCCTCGGCCGCCGAGTGCTGGGCCAAGGGTGAAGAGAGGGCGGGCCACAGAACCGCTGAAGGACCTCGTCAGCTGCGCCGCCGGAGAAGGTTGGCCAGTGAGTCTGGTTCAGAACGTACATGTGTCCTGCATTTCTGCCTGAGTGCAGTTACCGCGCAGGACCCCGCCGAGCCACTCCGTCAGCGGGGGTGTGGACCGAGACATTGAGGGCTAGCGGTTGCTCAGGCCGGGGCTGCTGTCGCGATGTGGCTGAGCACGCATAGCCAGCGGCCATTCCGCTGCACGAATACATCGGTCGTCCATTCGTCGGCGTCGAATTGCCGGCCCAGGTGGTGGGCCGTATTCGTCACCCGTGCCGTATAGACCGCCGTATCGCCGTAAGCTCGAATCCTGGGCTCGCTGACGCGTTGCATGGCCGAGTGGGTCAGCTCTCCAGACTCGACGACCGAGAGGAACTGCTCCTTGGACGAGACACCTGACTCGGAGACGATCACCCACTCGTCGTCCATGAAACTGGCGATCCGCGCAGCGTTGTTGGAGACTATCGCGGTCGCCCACTCTTCGGCGAGGGCGACGAGCTGAGCATGAACCGCGCCTTCCGAGCCCTGCGGGTGTGTACCAGCGGAATCGCTCATTGCACGTGTCGCCGGCGCGTGGAAACTGACCCCCAGGCGGCCGCCGCAAAGGGGTTCATTTTCAGCTGCCGTTGACAGCACGACTCTACCCAGACTACGCATCCGGCGGCGTTTCCCTGCCTACAGAACTCGCTGCAGTCAAGCAGAGATGCAGGACAGGTCTTCGGTTCGTATGCTCGAGGCAGCTTCGAGCCCAGCGATGTCGATGTGGCCATTGACATCGATCGTCATGATAAGGAGTGGCGGTCGCATTTCATCTCCAGCATGTCCTGCGGTCGCGATCCATACGCTGCGCTCCGGATGGCGCTACGCGGGCGAACGCGCTCTATCGAAATTCTCTTCGAGCGGCATACCGGGCACGACGATGTGCCAATGACTATCGTCCGGCGACGAGGTGAAACCCTTGAGACAGCCTTCGAGCGCATCGACGGGATCACGCCGGATCCCAGCGCTGGTCGCGCCGCACGTGACGCGATGCTGCCCGCCTTTGAAGGGCTTGAGCATTGGCTTCCGCGATACGTGCTCCAGGAGTTGATCCAACTCATCGAAGCGCGAATCCTCTTGGTCGACCGGTTAGACCTTCCCATCGGGCAGATCATCGGCGAGCGCGTCGTTGGACCTCATCTTGATCGTCGATGGACATCGGCTAGCAATTTACGACGCGCAGCAGAAGCGTCACTGAGCCATTTGCATGAACGGGGGATCGACCTTCACACGGGCCATCTTCAGGGGGTCGACATCGTTGATGGCGCGACGACCCCCTACTTCGTCGGATTCAATCTCAGGCGTTTCAGTGCGATGCTGTACTGCTTCGAGGAACACGGTGGGGTTGAGTGGCTAGAGGTCGTTCATCCCACCGCGAAACAGCCGCTGGTCGCACTTCGGTGCCGCCCGGCAGATGTCGACAACATGGCGGCAAACCGGCAACGCATCTTCGGAGATCGCTCAACATTCCTTTAGACACCACGTATGGGCTCGGGTTTGTCCACCTTGGCGCGCACGCGATGCTGGCATGGTGGCTGATACCTCTCGGGGCCAAGACGGGTCTAGGAGTGCTACTTACTCCCCGGCACTCACCTTTTTTACTCACCTCAATGGGCGGCAGGTCACGGCAAGTGACGGCACATCAGCATGCCTGTCGTGGCATATCGCGAGGTCAGAAGCGATTTTGAGGAATGCTGAGAACTGATTGAAGGACTTGGCCGGTAACGCGGTAGTTAGGGGTCGAGTCCTCTCGTTGGCTCCTGACCGCTGCCTGTCCCTGCTCCGTCCCTGCTCCGTCCCTGCTCCGTCGGGCGTCGGCAAGCGGTGATCAGAGGTGGCAACTGTTGGAGGGTGAACCGCAGGTCAGGTCGTGGATGAGCTTGTTGTCGCGTTTGATCGCGTGAGCCTCTCCAAGATCCTTGACATCTTCGAAGGCACCCAGCGAATCCAGCAACCAGTCGTCGCCCGCCGCGTCCTCGGCGAGTTCTCTTCAGAGCTGGGATAGCAGGTCAGAAGCCTATCGACAGGCCGTCGGGCAGGCCGAGCGGTCGAAACCATGACACACCTGGCAAGGGTTCAGCGAGCGAAGCGATCGGCGCGCCATGTAGGCCTTCGAAGCATGCTGTCGGCGCGAATGCTGCTAGCCCGACTTGAGAGCGACGGCTAGGCCGTGGCGACGTAGAGGCGCGGCCGCCGCAGCATGGGCGGCGGCACGCAGGATGGCGGTTAGGGGGAATCCGGGTCTTCAAAGGCTTGCTGGATGGCCTCGGTTGCGGCGGGGTTAGGTGCTTGGCGGTCGAAGTACCTGTCTTGGGTCATGGAGACGCGGGAGTGGCCCAGTTGGTCTGCGGCTCCACGGGCTGTCTGACCGCTGTTGTCGAGGGCGGTGGCTACGGCTTTGCGGAAGGCGTGGGAGGTGATCCAGGCGAGACTATCTGCGGGGACGGGCTCGGCGGCTTGGTCGACCTGAGTAAGGAGCGCCTCGGCTGCATCAGTGGTGACTGTGTAGATCTGAACGAGGGTTGTGGCGATAGCCCGGTCCACCTTGGTGCGGCCTGTTTCGATGAGTTGAATCTTGGTCTTCGGCCACTCAAGCTTCTTGGCGGCTTGGTCGCGGGTTAGGCCGGCTTCGCGGCGTGCGGCACGAAGGGCTAGGCCAAGGTCGCGGCGGGTGGTGCTGCCAACGGGGGAGAGCGCTGCTCGCAGGGAGCGGCGGACGTTGGCGGGGTCGCGGTAACCGCCAATGGCATCGGTGAAGATCGGGCCGTCGAGGCGGATGCCAGCGGCGGATCTGGTGCGGAGAGTGGCAACCAGCCAGTTGGGGAGGCCGAGTTGGCGGTCTCCGGCAGCCGACTTGGGTGGTTTACGGAGGAGACCTTCGCCCTTCACGCGGACGACGGTGTGGGTGACGTCGACGGTGCCCGCATCGAGGTCGACCTGGGACCAGTGGACGGCGAGGGCTTCGCCGATGCGTACGCCGGTGCCGAGCATGAAGGTGACCAGGTCGGGGAGATCTGCTCGGACCGCGGCTTTGTCGGATTTGAGCTGCTTGCGGAGGAGCTTGACCTCGTCCGTGCGCAGGGCTCGGGGGAGTTTCTTGGTTGGGTGTTCGATGCGGTCGACTTCGCGGACCGGATTCACCGAGATCGCGCCGTAGCGGACGGCCAGTTGCATCATGCCGGAGATGACCGCTCGGGAGGTTCGGGCGGTCGGGGGGCCAGCCTTCTTCTTGATCGCGGCGATCACTTTGTCGAGGCGCGGGGTGGTGGTCTCCCCGATGCGCAACTCGCCGACAGCGGGTCGCACGTGGTTCTTGATGGCGCGTCGGTAAGTGTCGAGAGAGGTGGGGGAGCGTTGACCGTCGGCGACCTGCTCCTCGAACTTCTCCACCCACAGTTCGAGAAGATGGTCGACCTTATGCAGCGCGGTCAGTTCGCCCGAATGGCCGGTCTTGGCTCGGTCCTTGAGCTTGGTCAACAGGCTGTTCGTGGCCGCGGTCTTGGTTCTGCCGAAGGCGGAGACCAGGCGCACCCGACCGTCGTGGTCGCGGAACTTCGCTTGTGCCCTGTGGCTGAGCGCCTTCCCGTTGTCATCTGTTTTGACGACCTGGGTGCGGACGCTGCCCCAAGTGCCGATCGGAAGAGGTGGCCTCGGCATCTCAAGCCTCCAACCTGTTTGATGGTTGGCTGCTCAACGGCTGGTCTGTCGGCGAGGCGGGGATCGAGATAACAGTGACAATCGACGTGACGTGACACACCGTTACGGTCAGATGAAGATCCCCAGAGCAGGTCCAGCGCTGGCCACCGGTCGTCGAGGACGGCGCAGTCGGATCAGCTGAAACGGAACGCCCGCCATAGGGGTGCGTAAAGGGTGCGCTGGGGACATGAAGAGGCCCAGGACACTCACGTGACCTGGGCTGATGTGCGCCGCCAGGGACTCGAACCCCGAACCCGCTGATTAAGAGTCAGCTGCTCTGCCAATTGAGCTAGCGGCGCGTGTATTTCGTTGTGTTGCTGGTGTTCAACCGGTGTTTCTGGCGAACGTGGAAGATCGTAGCAGGGGTCTGCCGCAAGTACGAAATCGGTTCTTTGGGAGCCGGATCAGGACCTGAGGGAGCTCCGGGCACCCCGATCTGGAGGTGCCCGGAGGGGTTCGGTCAGGGTCGGCGGGTCAGGATGGCCTGGGCGGCGTTGTGGCCGGGGATGCCGCTTACCGCGCCGCCTCGGCGGGCTCCCGAGCCGCAGATGAGGAGGTTGGCCGTGTCGGTTTCGACACCCCAAGGGCCCGCCTCAGCGTTGTCGTCGAGCCAGGGCCATTGGAGGTTGCCGTGGAAGATGTGGCCGCCGGGCATACCGACGGCGGCTTCGATGTCGAGCGGGGTTTTGGCCTCGAGGCAGGGGTTGCCGTTGGCGTCGCGGGCGATGCACGGTTCGAGGGGCTCGTCGAGGTACGACTCGAGGCCGGCCAGCACGCGTCGTACGGCCTCCGCGCGGGTTGATTCGTTGTCGGAGGCAAAGAGGCGGGCCGGGAAATGGACGCCGAAGACGGTGAGCGTGTGATGACCGGACGCGACCAGTGACGGCGAGAGGATCGACGGGTCGGTCAGGGAATGGCAATAGACCTCAGCGGGCGGTACGGCGGGGAGTACGCCCGCGGCGGCCTCGTCGTACGCCGTCTGGAGCTGGGAGTAGTCCTCGTTGATGTGGAACGTCCCCGCGAACGCGCGCGCCGGGTCATCCCCCGAGCGCAGGCGCGGCAGCCGGTTCAGCAAGAGGTTGATCTTGAGTTGCGAGCCTTCGGGCCGGTCAGCGACAGACTCACCGCGCAGGCGGGCAAGGGTGGCCGGGGCGACGTTGGCCAGGACGTACGAGCAGTCGGCCGAGCGTTCGCCGTCGCCGCCGAGCCAGCGCACCGCGCCATTGTTGCCATCGGCATCGATCGAGAGGACTTCGGCGTTTGTCACGAGTACGGCGCCGGCCTGGCGAGCGGCGTTCGCCAGGGCATCGGTCACCGCGCCCATGCCGCCAACGGGCACGCGCCATTCGCCGGTGCCGTTGCCGATCAGGTGGTAGAGGAAGCACCGGTTCTGGATCAGCGACTCGTCGTGCAAGCGGGCGAAAGTCCCGATCACGGCGTCCGTCGCGACCACGCCTCGTACGGTGTCATCACTGAAGCGCGACTCGACGACCTCTCCGAAAGGCCTTTCCACCAAGGCGGACCAGAGTGCCGGATCGACTCGGGAACGCAAAGAGCTTGCCGGGAGCAACGGTTCGAGCAAGGTCGGCGCGACGACCGCGGCGAGCGACGCCACCTCGTCGTAGAAGCGCACCCACGCGTCGTACTCGCGATCGCTCCCGGTCAGCGCGGCGAACGACGAACGCGTGCCCGCCGCCTCCGGGCGCTCGACCAGCAGACCGAGGTCGCGGCCGGAGCGATGGATCGGCGTGTACGACGCGACCGGGCGCGAGCGCAGATCGAGGGACAGGCCGAGGTCTGCCACGATCTTGTCGGGCAGCAGGCTGACCAGGTACGAGTAGCGGGACAGGCGCGCGTCGACGCCGGGGAAGACGCGCTCGCTGACCGCGGCACCACCGGTGTGGTCCTGCTGTTCGAGCACCAGCGTGCTCAGCCCCGCGCCGGCCAGATACGCCGCGGCGACCAGGCCGTTGTGCCCACCGCCAACGATGATGACGTCGTAAAAGCCCTTAGAAACAACAGAATCAGCCATGTCACACCGGCCAATCGAGCTGGTGATAAGCCGCATCCCAGAACATCCACTCGTACCGAGACGTAGTGGCGAAATGCTGGTGACACCGCTCCCGCTCGGCAACCCCCATTTCAAGACGATCCGTAACCGCCAGCACCGACTCGACCACCGCGTCGAACTCAGGAGAGCCGTACGTCGCGATCCACTCCCGATAGACCGGATCCGGCGACGACCGCGTCAGCAGCTCCCGCCCGACATCGCGATAAATCCAGTAGCAAGGCAACACCACGGCCACCGCCTCGGCGTACGTCCCCGTGGCACAAACAGCGGTCAGATACGACATGTACGCCGTAGTAGTCGGACCACTACCAGCCGCGTCCACGTCGGCGGGCGTCAGCCCGAGCTGTGCGAGCAGGCCGGTATGAAGCTCGCGCTCGACCTCAATCGCCTCGGCCGCGTGCCGGGCGAACATGCTGACCGCCTCCTCATCGGTCGCGCGGGCGGCGACGAGGGTGAGGGCGCGGGAGTACGCACGCAGATAGTGACTGTCCTGCACGATGAAGTAACGGAACGCGTCGTGACTCAGCGTGCCGTCGGTCAGTCCGGTGATGAACGGGTGGCGGACGATCTCGTCGTACACCTTCGCGGCGCCGCGGTCCCAGAGTTCAGCGGAAAACGTCATGCCCGGACCTTAACCGAACCGAGACACGCGACAGCTGGCGTCAAGGCGAGTCACGCCTAACCTGATGCCGTGGACACGCCGCTCGACACACCGCTGCTGAGGCAGATCCGCGCGTCCGTGATCGGCGACGACCAGGTGATGCCTGGTCCGTACGGGCCGCGCCGGGTTACCTACGCCGACTACACAGCGTCAGGACGCGCTCTCACCTTCATCGAGGACTTCATCCGCGACGAGGTGCTGCCGAGGTATGCGAACACCCATACCGAATCCAGTGGCACCGGCCTGCAGACGACCCGGCTGCGCGAGGACGCGCGCAAGATCGTGCACGAGGGGGTCGGTGGTGACGACCAGACCGTGGTGATCTTCGCGGGCTCGGGTGCCACCGGCGCGATCGCGAAACTGATCGGCATCCTCGGCCTGCGCATTCCGGCCGCACTCGACGACCAGCATCACTTCACCGCGCTGATCCCGCCCGACCAGCGCCCGGTCGTTTTCATCGGGCCGTACGAGCACCACTCCAACGAGTTGCCCTGGCGTGAGTCCATCGCCGACGTCGTCGTCATTCCGCAAGACCATGACGGCCACATCGACCTGGACCGGCTCGAGCAGGAGCTCACCAAGCACGCCGATCGGCCGCTGAAGATCGGCTCGTTCTCGGCCGCGAGCAACGTGACGGGCATCGTCAGCAACACCGCCCGCGTCTCGGCGATGTTGCACCACCACGACGCGCTCGCGTTCTGGGATTGCGCCGCGGCCGCGCCGTACGTCGACATCGACATGTACGGCGGTTGCGACGCGGACCCCTTGGCGTACAAGGACGCCGTGTTCCTCAGCCCGCACAAGTTCATCGGTGGGCCCGGCACTCCCGGTGTGCTGGTGGTCCGGCGCGAACTGCTGCGCAACCGCGTCCCGGACGTGCCCGGCGGCGGCACCGTGGCGTACGTCAACCCGACCGAGCATCGGTATCTCGACGACCCCGTCCACCGCGAAGAGGGTGGTACGCCCGCGATCGTCGACTCGATCCGCGCGGGTCTGGTCTTCCAGCTGAAGAAGGCCGTCGGGCTCGACGTCATCCGCTCGCACGAGGACCATTACCTGCGCCGGGCGGTCTCCAGTTGGCAAGAGGAGCCGGCGATCGAGATCCTCGGCAACCTCGATTCCGAGCGCCTCTCGATCGTGTCGTTCGTCGTGCGCGCGCCGTCCGGGCGATACCTGCACCACAACTTCGTGGTGGCCCTGCTGAACGACCTGTTCGGCATCCAGTCGCGCGGCGGTTGTTCGTGCGCCGGACCGTACGGGCATTACCTGCTCGGCATCAACCTCGAGCGGTCGCACGAGTTCGCCGAGGAGATCGAGCACGGCTGCGAGGGCATCAAGCCCGGCTGGGTGCGGGTCAACTTCAACTACTTCATCGCCGAGCCGGTTTTCGAGTACGTCGTGGAGGCCGTGCGCCTTGTTGCCCGTGACGGGTGGCGCCTGCTCGGGGACTACCGGTTCGACCCGGCGACCGGGTTGTGGAAGCACCACCGCGGTCCGGTCGAGCCGCCGCTGAGGTTGTCCCAGGTCGGGTACGACGCCGACGGCCAGATGACCTATCCCCATCACGACGACACCGCGCCCGAGTCGGTGCTGGAGGACTACCTCGCGGAGGCGAAGGAGCTGTTCGCCTCGGCGGTCGCGTCGGGCGATGGCGCCGAGGGACTGGTCAACGCCGACTTCGACCACTTGCGCTGGTTCGACCTGCCGTCATCGTGCTTGGCCAAAGGTTTGACGCTGCACCCCTGAATCACCGGCTGTCGTGTGCCGCGGGGGCTTCGTGGATCGCGGTGGCGGCGCGGGTCCCTGATTCGAGGGCGCCCTGGATCCACGCGTGCCACAGCGACGTGTGTTCGCCGGCGAAGTGGACACGTCCCTCGGGTCTCACGATGTCGCTGTGAAGGGCGGTCTCTTGGCCGGGCTCGAACAGGGCGAAGGCTCCGACCGCATAGGGGTCGTTGTACCAGGCGTGCGAGGCGCCGCCCTCGACCTCCCGCAAGATCTCGGGGTGGATCTTCGCCACGTCTTTCAGCGCCAGCGCGATCCGTTCGGCCGGGCCGAGGGCTCCCCACCGGGCGGCGTCCTGGCCCCAGGTGTAGCTCGCCAGCAGGACGCCGCGCTCCTCGTCGGCCGGTGCGTGCGACGGGTAGACGATGCGCCGGATGGGCAGATCGGTGGGGGTGGCGCCGCCGGTGCCGTGGTGCTGCTCCCAGAACCGGTGGCGAACCTGCAGCAGGATCTTCGTCGACGGGTTGTAGTTGAGCGACCGAATGGCCCGGTACTTGCCCTTGGACAGGTGCGGCACGAAGTCCAGGTGACGCAGTACGCCGAAGGGCACCGTGCAGATGCAGTAGTCGCCGGACTCGGCGTACGTCCCGGAGGCTGTCTTGTAGTGGACGGTGACGTGGTCCGCATCCTGATCGACGGCAACGACCTGGGCGCCGAGTCGTACCTGCCGGCGAAGCCTTTGGTAGAAGGCGTTCGGCAGCAGATCCATGCCGCCGGCAATCTCCTGCATGTCCTCGAAGGCGCGGCCGAGGATCTCCCGCAGTTGCTCGACCACCGAGGCGCCCAGGTTGGCCTCGCGGTAGCTCAGTACGCCGAACAGCTCTACGGCGCCTTCCGAGAAGCCCTGCTGTTTCAGGAAATCGCGGATCGAGTACTGGTCGTACAGCCGGCCGAGGATCGTATGTGCTGCCTCACCCTTCTGTTCGTACAGCTCGCGGACCTCGCGGGTCGCCTCGGCCCAGAGCTCGGCGTAGGTCCGGCCGCGCTCGTGCGAGGCGAGTTCGAACGGGATCAGCGACGGGTCGTGGTCGAGTTGCGCCAGCGTCATCCTGCGGCCGGCGAGATAGACCGGGGCCATGGGGTTGTCCATCACGAACGGCCGGAGCTGCAGCCCGAACAAGTGGCAGTACTCCAGGGTGAGCTGATGGACCCGCGGGATCCGCATCGCGCCCGCCTCGGCGTACAGACCGGGTGCGAAGCTGCGCAGGGTGTAGATCCGGCCACCCACCCGGTTCTGGGCCTCGAGGATCACCGGCTCGTGGCCTTGCCGGGCCAGTTCGAACCCGGCGACCAGGCCGGCCATTCCCGCGCCGATGATGACCACTCGCTTGCGCGGGCCGGGGCGCGGTCCGAGGCCGGCGGGCACCGTTCGCAGCACCGTCGCGGGTATCGGCGGTGCCTGTGCCGGGGACGGCATGCCCGGCAGGGAGCCGATCGTCGCATCCCCCATGGTCCTGATGATCGGCCTGTGTGCGACCGATCGCAATGACGAACCAGCCGACTGCCGCAGGTCGTCGTACGATCCAAGGGAGGAGTTGCTGTGACGGGGATCGGGCGGTCAGCGACGACGCGCGGCGCGAGCGCCGCGTGGATACGCGTCGCCGTCTGGGCGTTGCACTTGGTGATTCCCCTGGTGGCCTTGTGGTTGCTGGTCAGCCAACCGCGGTTCGACGTCCACTGGGAGCACCACGGAGCCCACTTCGGCCTCGTGCTGGTGACCGCCGTTGTCAACGTCGTTCTCGCCGTGCTGATCAGCCGGGCCGCGGCTCGCCGAGACGACGCACGGCTGTTCCTGGTCTCGATCGCCTTCGTGATCAGCGCGGGATTCCTCGGTCTGCACGCGCTGGCGACGCCGCAGGTGATCCTGTCGGGTCCGAATGCCGGGTTCGTGTTCGCCACCCCGGTGGGGCTGGCCCTGGCCTCGGTTCTCGCGGCCGCGTCCTCGCTCGAGCTCGGTCAGACCGGCGCCGCGCGGGTACGGCGGCTCAGGACACCGCTGCGAGTGGTGGTGTTGGTCCTTCTCGCCGCCTGGGGAGTCCTGTCGCTCGCCGGCCTGCCCCCGCTCGACCGGGCGATTCCACCGCAGGACACGGCTGGGCCGCTGCGGTACGCCGCCTTCGGTGCCACGGCGCTGTATCTGTACGCCGCGCTGCGGTACTTCGGTCTTCATCGCCGCCGTCCCGCGGTGATGCTGATCAGCATCACGACCGCCTTCGTGCTGCTCGCCGAGGCGATGATCTCGGTGGCGTACGGGCGGAACTGGCAGGCGTCGTGGTGGGAGTGGCATCTGCTGATGACCGCGGCCTTCGCGTTCGTTGCCTATAGCGCCTATGTCCAGTACGTCCGGGAAGGATCGCCGGCCGGGCTGTTCCACGGCGTCGCCCTGGACCGCACGATCGAGCAGATCCGGCAGGACCACGCCGCGGCGCTCGAGGAGATGGCGACCGCGATGCAGCGCCAGGCCGAGGGCCAAGTTGGTGAGCCGGTGTCGCGGGTGGCGACTCGGTTGGCGGCTCGGTTCAACCTCACCGAACGGCAACTGGAGGTGCTCGAACGCGGCGCCGGCGCGCTCGGCTCGGAACGGACCCAACGCCAGCGCCTCGGTGGACTGGTCAGGATCGGCCGCGATGCCCGCGTCATCCGCGACGAGGCCGAGTTGCTGACTCGCGCCATGGACATCGTGGCCGACGCGTTCGCCCCCGATCGGCTCACGCTCGCCCTCGTCGGCCGCGACCTGAGCCCCGCCGGCGCTGCTGATGCCGACCGCGACGAGGCGCTGAGGTCTCTGGAGCCGGTCGAAAGCCCGGACGGTCACCGCTACCTGGTGCCGCTGGACGTGAAAGGCCATGCCGCCGGGGTGCTGGAGGCGAAGCGGACGTACGCCGCCTTCGGTGAGGTCGATCGCTCCTTGCTCCGCTCACTCGGCAGCCAGCTGTCGATCGTGCTCGAGAACGCGCGGCTCTACCACCAGCTCGACGGGCTGTTCCGCTCGTACATGTCACCCGACGTGGCCACCGCGCTGCTGGCGGATCCGAGCCAGGCCGGCCTGGGCGGTTCGATCGCCGAGGTGAGCGTGCTGATGGCAGACCTGCGCGGATTCACCCCGTTCGCCGAGCGGACCGCTCCCGACCAGGTCGTAACCATGCTCAACGCGTACTTCGGTGCCGCGGTGCCGGTCATTCTCGAGCAGGGCGGCACGATCGTGCAGTTCGTCGGCGACGAGGTGATGGCGGTCTTCAACGCCCCGGTCCGGCAGGCCGACCACGCCGCCCGCGCGGCCCGCGCGGGGCTGCGGCTCCAGCAGGCGACCGCGCAGGTGGCGGCCGGGCGGGACTGGCCGCCGTTCCGGGTCGGAGTCAACAGCGGACCGGCCCTGGTCGGCAACATCGGCAGCGCCGAGATGCGCAACTTCACCGCGATCGGGGATACGACGAACCTGGCCGCCCGCCTGCAAGCCCTGGCCGAGCCCGGCGAAGTCGTGATCGGGCCGATAACGCGGGAGCTGCTCGGCGATCGTGCCGACCTGCGCCCGCTCGGCCTGGTCCCGGTGAAAGGAAAGAGCGAGCCGGTCGCTGCCTTTGTCCTCGAGACGTTGCGGGGGTGACCTGATGGCTGACTGGCCACTGCTCGCATCGCTCACTCCGGAAGCCCGCCGTCAGCTGCTCGCGAGCGGCAGACACCGCCGGTTCGCACGCCGCGAGGTGATCTTCCATGAGGGCGATCCGGGCGACTCCCTTCATCTGGTCAAGCGCGGTCACGTCGCCATCCGCATCACCACTCCGCTAGGTGAGGTGGCCACACTCACCATCGTCGGTCCCGGCGAGGGGTTCGGTGAGCTGGCGCTGCTCGACGACGCGGCTACTCGTTCCGCGACCGCCGTCGCGCTGGAGCGGACCGAGACCTGGACGCTGAACCGGGCCCAGTTCACTCGGCTCCGCGCCGAGGGGGCTGCCATTGACCAGGTCCTGATCGACCTGCTCGCCGACTATGTACGCCGGCTGTCCGAGCATCTCGTCGAGGCGCTCTACTTGCCCGCGGACAAACGAGTGGCTCGCCGCCTCCTCGACCTGGCCGGTACCTACGCCGACGAGCCCGAGATCCCGCTCACCCAGGAGGATCTCGCCAACCTGGCAGGCACCTCGCGGGCTACCGTCAACCGGGTGCTGGGTGAGTTCGAACGCGACGGGGTGCTGGTCGTGGCTCGCGGCCGGATCACTGTGCTCGACGCGTCGGGCCTGGCCAAGACCGCCCGCTGACATGGCGAAACCCCTCTCCGCGACGGCGGAGAGGGGTTTCGGCAGCTCAGCTCACGCGGGTGACGCGCAGGTTGAGGTAGTAGATGCCACCCCCGCCCTCCAGGTAGCGGGGGGTGATGGTCGACTGACCCTTGAGCGGAGCCTTGGCGGCCAGGTCGGCCGGCGAGAACGCGAAGGTGTCGGTCTTCATCAGGTCGTCTTCGAGGTACTCCATTGCCCACTTGACGCCTTCAGCGACGTACGGGATCGCCTTGGTCACCCACGGCGGTGCACCGGCCGCCGTGGCGATATAGCCGGCGTAGCGGAAGTACTCCGCGGCCTTGGCCTGGTTCGCGGTCATGTCGCCCTGGTCCTTCTCCCACAACTGCACGGACATTCCGACGCCGTTGGGCGCGTAGTCGCCCACGCCGCAGGTGCGCCACAGGCAGCCCTCGGTCGAGGCGAAGGCGTGGGTCTCACCGGTGTCGACGCCGGAGAAGACCTTGGTCTGGGTCGTCCTGGCGGTGCCGGAGGTACCGACCGAGCTGAAGTTCCAGAACGGTTCGTCCGAGCCCTGGTTGAAGCTGCTCTCGTCGGCCGCCCGGAACGTCTCGGCCTTGATCGTGTACTTGGGTGCGGTCGAGCACGGGTTCGTCGCCTGACCGACCAGCCACGTCGTGTTGTTGCTCTCCAACCGCTCGGTCACCACGTTGCCCGAGTCAACGGTCAGCTTCAACTGGACGAAACAGCCGGTGCGGGGGATCCGGAACGAGTCCGTCCGGGATCCGTGGTACGCGATGCTGCCCATCGACCTGGTGGCGACCAGCGTGGTGCCGTCCACGTGGAAGGTGTTGGTGAACGGCGCGGTGTAGGTGTTCCCGAAGTTATGCACGGTCACGTCGACCTGCCACTCCGTGCTTCCGTACGGCGTCACCTTGGCGCTGCCGCCGGCCAGGTCCAGGTAAGTCCCGGCCGGATCTTCGTCGCTGGGCGGCGGTGGCGGGCCGCCGTCGAAGGCCGACGCGGGCAGTGCGGCGCCGACCAGTCCGGCCAGGCCGAGCACGCCGGCTGCGAAAGCTCGGAAGAGTCGGGTGTTCTTGGTGGTGTTCATCGGGTCCTCCTCGGTGGGAAAAGCGGATGACTCGATGGTGGAACGGCAGCAGCGTGGCGTCGTTGACGTCGGTGACGAACGAACTGTCAAAGTGCTGACACTTCGGCCCGGGGGTTAGCCGCAGGAACGGGGACTAGCCGCAGGTGGCGCCGCAGCGGCGGTAGCTGCCTTTGGCGTTGCGCGTCCACGCGTCGCCGTTCACGATCAGCCGTCGATCGCCGAGCGGCTCGCGGGCGGTGGCTGCGATGGTCTTCGAGATGACCTCGCAGCGACGACGCAGACTCGAAACCCGCGTCTCCACGGCTACCTCGGTCGACGTCTCGTCGATGATGCGCGCGTGCAGCCCGCGCGCACAGCCGGGTGATCCGACCGGCAGGGCCACGACCATGACGAGCGCGCGCGGGTTCTTCTTCCCGGCCCGCACGCCAACGATCGTCGCGCGCTTCTCCACCCAGCCGGTCGTCGGCGAAGGCGTGACCGAGGTGACGACCGGCTGCTCAGCGACAGGCTGTGGATCGGGGGAGGGGGAGCCGCCGAAGACCTGCGCCAGGACGAAGACGCTGAAGGACAGGAGGCCGATCAGAGTGGTGACGACGATGGCACCGGCGTACGCGACGCGGATGTCACGACCTGCCATGCTCAAGCCCCTCCGGCCGGCCCGGCGACGAACGGCGGGCACCTGAACGACGAACGGCCCCGCCCCGAGGGCGAAGCCGTTCGTCTCCTGCATGGGGTGAGTGACGGGACTCGAACCCGCGGCCACCTGGACCACAACCAAGTGCTCTACCAGCTGAGCTACACCCACCATGTCGTCGCTCTCGCGGCGGCTGGGTAATCATAGCGGCGGTTGTCAGAGGGACGAAATCGGGCCCGAAACCAGGCTGGCCGCGGCCCGCGCGGTGTCGCTGTCGGGCCCGGGCTGGGGCACGAAAACGGTCTGCCGGTAGTACCGCAGCTCCGAGATGCTCTCGGTGATGTCGGCCAGCGCGCGGTGGTTGCCGTTCTTGGCCGGCGTCGCGTAGTAGACCCTCGGGTACCAGCGGCGGACGAGTTCCTTGATCGAGGAGACGTCCACGTTGCGGTAGTGCAGGTGCGCCTCGACCCGCGGCATGTCCCGGACCAGGAAGGTGCGGTCGGTGCCGACGGAGTTGCCGGCCAGCGCGGCCTTGCGCGGTTCGGGCACGTAGCCGGAGATGAAGTCGAGCACCTGCTGCTCGGCGTCCGCCAGCGTGATGCCGTTGGGCAGTTCCTCGAGCAGGCCGGAGCCGGTGTGCATGTCGCGGACGAAATCGCCCATCTGCGCAAGGGCTTCCGGGGGTGGCGCGATCACCAGATCGATGCCGTCACCCAGCACGTTCAGTTCATAGTCCGTGACAAGTACGGCAACCTCGATCAGGGCGTCGGCCACTAAGTCGAGGCCGGTCATTTCACAGTCGATCCACACCAGCCGGTCGTTCATGATCACCCACCTTACGGGCGCCGCCGGGCCAGCCGACGGCGGCTGGCCGAAAGGTGCTTGCGGGCGCCTCCCGGACCTGCTGTCCTTGGGTCGACAGCAGAGGGAGGCGGGATGGCTGCGCAGCGTCGCCGGACTACGGGACGGGCGGTGCCACAGGAGGTGCCGGGGGGCACGGTGGAGCGCCCGCGCCTGCTCGCGCTGCTCGACGAAGGAGCGGGCCGCCGGCTCACCGCGGTCGTCGCCGACGCGGGGTTCGGCAAGTCGACGTTGCTCGCGTCGTGGGCGGCGGAGCGTTCGTGCGCGTGGTTCACCGTTCGCTCCGATGACGGGTCGCTCGCGGCGATGGTGACGGGCCTGGTCGAGGCCTTACGGCTCAAGGTGCCGGGGATCTCGGCCGTGCTGACCGCCGAACTGCAGGGCGCGCGCGGTCCCGATGCGGACGCCGAGCAGCAGACCCGCGCCCTGGCGTACGCCGCTGTCCTGGCCGACGCCCTCGAGGAACACCTCACCGGTGACCTGGTGCTGGTCATCGACGACCTGCAGGAGATCGCGCCCGGCGATCCGGCCTCGCGGTTGATCGAGGCCCTCGTCCGGGTGGCCCCGGCCAACCTGCACCTCGTGCTCGCCTCGCGTACGCCGCTGCCATTCGGGATCGACCGGCTTCGGGGCCGAGGGCAAGTGCTCGAGATCGACGGGCCGACGCTCGCGTTCACCGGGCCCGAGACCTGGGCCGTGGCCGAGGCGGTGCTCGGTGACGGCGGTGAGGCGCTAACGGGAAGGTTGCACGCCGCGGTCCGTGGCTGGCCTGCCGCCGTACGGCTTGCGGTGGAGGCGTTGCGGACGACGCCCGCCGAGCAGCGCCAGGACCGGTTGACCCGGGCGCTCCGGCCGGATGGCCCGGTGTACGACTTCCTGGCCGAGGAGATCTTCGCGGCAGAGCCCGAGCGGGTACGGCGGCTGGTGGCGCGCGTGGCGGAGTTGCCGCGATTCGGGCCCGAGCTCTGTCAGGCGATCGGGCTCGAGGGCGCGAGCGACATACTGGAGGAACTGCATACACGAGGTCTACTCGTCACGGCAGGCGACAGCTATCAGCTCAACCCGTTGGTGCGGGAGTTCGCCCGGGCCCGGATCCCGTTGGCGCCGGATGAGCTGGCGAGCCTGATGCGGCAGGCCGGTGCATGGTTCGAGCAGGCGGGCGAATTGCCGGATGCGCTGGCCTGCCTCTTGCCGGTCGACCATTCGCGGGCGGCGAAGCTGATCCGGGACCGGGGTCAGGCCATGATCACGCAGGGCCGCCCCGAGAGCGTCGTGCGGGCCATCGAGGAGCTGCCGCCCGACCTGCGCGACGCCGCGATCGACCAACTGGAAGGCGAAGCGCGCCAAGTCCTCGGCGATTGGGCCGGCGCCGAGCGTTGTTTCGACCGGATCATCCCGGCCACCGGTTCGATCGACGCGGGCGTGGCCTGGCGGCTAGGGCAGATCCACCACTTGCGCGGTCGGACGGACCTGGCCGTCGCGACGTACAGCCGGGGCCGGATCGATGGGCAGCACCTCGCGGACGAAGGGATGTTGCAGGCCTGGTGGGCGGGGGCGCACTGGGTCCGCGGTGAGTTCGAGGAGTGCCGGCGACTTGCCGCGGCCGGGCATGACGCCGCACGCCGGGCAGGGGATCCGCGCGCGCTCGCGGCCGCTCACACCGTGCTGGCGATGCTGGCCGCGAGCGACAGCGATCCGCGCGGCAACGCCAGCAATTACCTGCGGGCGCTCGACTATGCCGAACAGGCCGGCGATCTGCTGCAGGTCATCCGGATCCGGGTGAACCGGGGTTCGCATCACAACGGCGAGGGCAACTACGCCCTGGCCATCGCGGAGCTCGATATCGCCCTGGAGTTGTCCGCCCGGGCCGGATTCGCCATCTACCGCGGTCTGGCCCTCAACAACCGGGGTGAGGCCCTGCTGCGGCTCGGACGACTGGACGAGGCCATTGGCGAGCTCGAGGCATCCCGTGAGGTCTTCCAGCGGCTGGACTCGAAGCGGGCGGCACAGCCACTAGCTGGGCTTGGTGAGGTCTACCGCGAGCGGGGAGACCTAGCAACGGCCCGGGCCTGCTACGAAGAGGCCATAACGATGGTGGGCGACGCCAAGGACTTGCAGGCGCTAGTGCCCGCGCTGTCCGGGTTGGCCCGCGTGCTGGCGGAGGAAGAGCCTGATCGCGCTGTGGAGCTCGCACAGTTGGCTAGGCGTGCAGTGTCGTTCGGGCCCGTCCTTGGGCAGTCTGGCGCGCTGGTGGCACTTGGCTGGGTTGCCTTGCACAGTGGGGATCCCGTAGGAGCGACTGATGCCGCCGACGAGGCTGCAGCCCTCTGCAGGCGGCGACGCGATCGGTGCGGTCTGGCGGACGCTCTAGAACTTCTAGCGGCGGCTAACCAGGGCGACGTACATGAGGTGCTGAACATTCGTCGGGAGATCGGGGACCCGCTGGGGGAGGCCCGGGCGGAGCTGATGCTCGCACGTCGCTCTAGCGGGTCTGAGGCGCGTGAGCTGGCTCTTCGCGCTCGTGAGCGGTTCCTGGCTGCAGGGGCGACTAGGCATGCTGCAGAGGCCCTTGCGGTCAGCGAGCAGACAGGGCCGCCCGCTGTTCGTATTGAGTGTCTTGGCGGCTTCCGAGTACTGCGCGACGGCAAGGCCGTGCAGTTGAACGAGTGGCCGTCCAAGAAGGCCCGAGACCTCCTGAAGATCCTTGTAACCAAGCGGTGCCGTCCGACGGCGCGTGCGCAGTTGCTGGACCTGCTCTGGCCGGACGAGGACGAGAGTGTCGCGTCGCCGCGGTTGTCCGTCGCCCTGTCGACTGTGCGGTCTGTGCTCGACCCGGAGAAGAAGTACCCGGCCGATCAGTACGTCGGAGCAGACCGAGCAACTGCCTGGCTCGACGGTGACCAGATCGCAGTGGACGTCGAGGCCTTCCTACGCGACGCCCGGGCCGGTCTCGACACCGCCGACGCGGGCCGTAGTACCCGCCTGCTGCGAGCAGCCGAGGCGTCGTACAGCGGTGACTTCCTGGAGGAGGACCTGTACGCCGACTGGGCCGCGGGTCTGCGCGAGGAGGCTCGGGCGCTCTACGTCCGGGTGGCGCGGCAGTTGGCGGCTAGAGCGACCGCTGGGTACGACCACGACGCTGCGGCGGGTTACCTGCTCCGCGTTCTCCAGCGCGACCAGTACGACGAACGGGCCCACCTGGCGCTGGTGACCTCCCTAGTCGCCTCAGGCGCCCACGGCGAAGCACGCCGGGCCTACCGCACCTACAGCCTCCGCATGGGCGAGCTAGACGTAGAGCCCGCCCCCTTCCCCAGTGCCGCGGAGACCGGTTTTAAAACTGGCTGAAGCCTCGCTGGTTGGGTGGTGACGGTTAACCACCTGGGGAGGTAAGGATGAAGCTTTTCAGAGCCGTTGCCGCTGTGCTGGCACTAGGCGTGGCACTCACTGGTCTGGGGCCGGCCGCGGCCGCGCCACAGGCGAAGATCACTACCGCCGTGAGTCTGGCGGCACCGTCGTCCGGGGTCTACGGCACGACGATCAAGCTGAGTGGCAGGTTGTGGCGCTACGGCACGACGACGGGCGTGAACTACGCGACGGTCCAGTTGCAGCGCACTGCGCATAACAAGGCTGCTTGGGCGACGTACAAGACGGCGAAGACCAACGCCGACGGGACTTTCGCGTTCTCCGTGGTGCAGTCCGGCGCGTACGACTACCGCGCGTACTTCACCGGGTCGCCCGTCTACACCGGCGCACTGAGCCCGGTGCGGTATCCGGTCACCACGCAGAAGGTCATTTTCGACACCATCAAAACCACCAACTACGAGAACGGCGGGATGCAGGCCACGGGCCGGGTCTTCCCGACGCCGCCGACAGGCACGACCGTGTACCTGCAGCACTGGCTGGCATCGAAGTGGCAGACGGTCGGTAGCGGACGGACGTCCTCCAACGCCGTCACGATCAAGCTGACCCGGCCTGCGTCATACCTGTCGTACCGGCTGGTCGTAGCTACTCGTTACCCGTATGGCGCGGGTATCTCGGCGACGAAGGGATTCGCGCACTACCAGTGGCGGCCCTCGTTCGGCCGGCCGATCATCAAGACGACCGGCGACGGCAGCCACACCTTCAACGGCCCGTTCATCATGAACGTCAATCTGCCGCCGCACTCGAGTGAGTACTGGGTGCACGTCAACACCAGCCGCTGCAGGCTGGTCGAAGGCGGCTTGATCGCGTCTACGTCCAACCCAACGAACATCTACGTCATCCTCGCCACTGGTCGGTACCTCTTCAGTGCGGACCTGCTGCCGGGGACGAACGTGCCGTACTCCGCGGACCTCATCGCTCAGGAGAACGAGATGACGATCAGGTTCTCCGCGCAGCTCGGCGGCGACTACCGGGTGGAAGTCCGGATGCGGAGTCTCTGCTCGATCTAGTAGCCGCTTTAAGACTGGCTGAAGGTTCCTGAGCAGGATCGGGTCCAGCCGATGGCGATCCGAGGAGGGACTGATGGCCATACCTGTCCGGCCTGTGCTCGTGGGGTGCGAGTTCGGGGTGGCCGGGGACCGGTGGCCCGCCGGGTACCACACCGGGCGGGACTATCTAGCGGCTTGGGGGACGCCGGTCCGTGCCACCTTGGCGGGGGTGGTGGTGCGGGCCGGGCCGACACCGACGTACGGCCTGCTGGTCGTTGTCGAGAGCAATGGAATTCGTCATTTCTACGCTCATCTGTCGGAAGCGGCGGTGGACTGCGATGCGTGGGTGGAGACGGGGGACCGGCTCGGCGCGACGGGGGGAGACGGCCTGCATTACGAGGAACGTGTCGCGCCTTACCGGTACATGGACCATCGCAGTCCGCTGTTCGATCTGCTGGAACACCTGCACAAACCACTGGGGAGGACGGAATGAAGGTTTTCAGAGCCCTTGCCGCCGCATTGGCACTTGGTGTGGCTCTCACGGGTCCAGTTGCAGCGCACTGCGCATAACAAGGCTGCTTGGGCGACGTACAAGACGGCTAAGACCAACGCTGACGGGACTTTCGCGTTCTAGGTGGTCCAGTCCGGGGCGTACGACTACCGGGCCTACTTCGCCGGGTCGCCCGTCTACACCGGCGCCTACAGCCCAGTGCGCTATCCGGTCACCAACCAGAAAGGTCTTCTTCGACAGCATCACCACCACGAACAACACCACTGGCGCGATGCGGGCGACCGGCCGCGTCTTCCCGGCGCCGCCGACAGGCACGACCGTGTACCTGCAGCACTGGCTGGCGTCGAAGTGGCAGACCGTAGGTAGCGGCCGGACGTCGGGCAATGGCGTCACCGTCAACCTGACCCGGCCTGCGTCCTACCTGTCGTACCGTCTGGTCGTAGCCGCGCGGTATCCGTATGGCGCCGGTATCTCGCCCACCAAGGGTTTCGCCAACTACGTGTGGCGGGCGTCGTTCGACCGGCCGCTGAACGGTACGAGTAGTGGCGGCAGCTACAGCTTCCCTACCCCGGACACGATGTACGTCGATCTGCCGTCGGGCTCGAGCTCGTACTGGCTCTACGTCAACACGGCGCGGTGCAAGCGGCTCGAAGGCGTATTGATCGCCGTGCAGATGCGGGGACTCTGCTCCAACTAGTACCTACGGCTGGGGCCACGGGGCCGGCGTACGTTCGAAGAATCCGAACTTCGCCGGCAGCGGTCCCGGCCGTTGGCCTGTCTTGACCCAGTTCTCCAGGGCCGTGATGGCGGTGGCGAGTTGGCGCGGGTTGAAGTTGCAGTGGCCGAGCCCGTTGGTCCAGGCATCCATCAGGAACTTGGAATCGCCCTTGGCGCTCACCTGCAGCTCGTAGGCCCGCACGTGGGACGGCGGCACGAGCGCGTCGGCCCGGGTTCCGAGCAGGAGCACCGGCCGGTTCAGGTCGCCCTGGAAGGTGCCGAACCGTTCGACGTACGACCGGCCGGGGCCGGCGCTGATCCGGTCCCGGGCGATGCGCGACATCACCAGGTCGATCTCGAGCTGCGGCAGGCCGAGCTGTCGCAGTCGCAGCTGGTCGATCCCGGTCAGGCCGTACGTGTGATCGAGGTTCTGCACGAACGGGCCACCCGCGCGCTGTTCGAGCTGGGCCCGGGTCGTGGTCGCGAAACCCCAGACCCGCTCCGGCCACTCGGGCCCCTTCGGGATGCCGGCGAGTGTGCGCATCAGCTCGAACCGGGCCGGGCCACCCGGCTCCGCGAGGCGCTGCAGCAGAACCGGCAGCACCTCCTTGGGGAAGTTCAGGTCGTCCCGCAGATCGCCGGGCGTTCCCCACGCCGCGGGCCAGCCCCAGATCGCGTCATAGGCCAGCGCCAGATCGAGCATCGCGTCGAACGTCCGGGGAGTACCCGCGCCGATCGGGCAACCGCCGAGCACCCCGTCGTACAGGTCGTTCCGCTCGGCCTCGCTCAACGCGATCACCGAGCCCATCGAGAAACCCGCCAGCAAGGTGGTGCGCGGTTTCGACACCAGGGCCTCGAAGTACGTCGCCAGCCGGCGCAGGTCCGTCGTACCCTCGTCGACCGCCCAGCCATCCGTCCGGTACGCCGAACCGGCCAGCGCATAACCGCGCGCAAGCAGCTCCTTCTCGGCGGAATCGCTCAGGAACGCCTCGGCCGGGGTGTTGTGCCGGCCACCGTCAGGCAGGGCATTGCGCAGCCCGTGCGCGTAGATCACCAGCGTGCCGTTCCATTTCTTCGGCACGCGGATCTCGTACGGCGCGCCGTCCAGGTTGCCGCGCAACGTGAACGGGCGCTGGGTGATCCGTTTGACCGGCGGCAGCGTCGGCGTGGGGGATGGCGATGGCGTAGGCGTCGGCGTGACGTTCTGCGCGGCCAGCGAGGTGTCGGATTTCGCGCGGTCCGCGGGCGCGCCGGACGAGGTCGACCAGATGTTCTCCTGCACGGTTCGCACCGAACCCACCAGGATGAGCACTGCGACCAGGGCTGCGGCCGCGCGAGGACGTCGGGTCACCGGGCGGAAACCATCTCATTCATCAACGACGACTTTCAGGCTTAGGCGGAGCGTGGAGCGGGTATCGATGGACTTACATCGATGAGAGAACGAGCGAGACCGGTGTAAGACACCGGCCGGGAAGGTGCGCCCGTGACCCTAGTCGAGACTGAGGCCATTCGGACAGAGCGGCTCGCGCTGCTTCCGTTACGAGTTGAGTACGCCGAGGAGATGGCCGGCGCGCTGTCCGACGAGAGCCTCTACACCTTCACCGGCGGGACTCCGCCGACAGTCGCCGACCTGTCCATTCGCTACCAGCGTCAGCTCGCCGGACCGCCTGACAAGTCAGCTTCCTGGCACAACTGGGTGCTGCGCCGCCACGAAGCCCCCGGCCTGATCGGTTATGTCCAGGCCACGGTCTCGCCGTCGGCGTACGGGCTGGTCGGTGAGATCGCCTGGGTCGTCGCGCCCGCCTTCCAGGGCCACGGCTACGCCAAGGAAGCCGCGCGCGGTCTGGTCGGCTGGCTGGTCTCGCACGACGTGCCGACGGTGATCGCCCACGTCCATCCGGACCACGCCGCATCGGCCGCGGTCGCCGCCGCAGCAGGCCTGACGCCCACGGCCCGCCTGCAGGCCGCCGAGGTCCGCTGGCGCCTCCACCTCCGCCCCACGATTGCCCTGCCTCAAGAGACCCGGCATCAAGCCGGCAAGAACCGGCACCAAGTCGCTTGAGAACGGCCGAAGGGCCCGGCGGTTAGGCCGGGCCCTTCGGTTTAAGCGTGGTTCAGATGCTGCTGAAAATCAGAGCGGGCGAACGTTCTCCGCCTGCGGGCCCTTGGGGCCCTGGGCGAGGTCGAACTCGACCTTCTGGTTCTCGTCCAGCGAGCGGTAACCGTCGGTCAGGATCGCCGAGTGGTGAACGAAGACGTCAGCGCCGCCGCCCTCCTGCGAAATGAAGCCGAAGCCCTTTTCCGAGTTGAACCACTTCACGGTTCCGTTAGCCATGTTAAATCTCCTTCGTGGGGTACTAGGGGCCGGCGAAATTACCGGCACCCCGGTCACTGCCGGGTGAGCCCTCCCACGTCGGACGAGGTCCATTCATGAGAAAACGCCCAGCGGATCACAATCCGCGGGCGTTCGAAAGCAACGTTCGTGGAACTGCAAAACAGCGAGCAACCTGGTCAAACCCTAGCACGCAACAGGCCAAGTGTTCGAGGACCGACGACGAGCCACGCGGCGGCGAGTCCTACGTAGAGGATTCCGGCGGTCACGGCGAGCAGCGTCGAGCCGGTCGCGACGGCCAGTCCGGAGGTGCCCGTGACCACCGTGCCGACGGGGAAGGTGAACGACCACCAGGTCAGCGTGAACGGCAGTCCAGTGGTCCGCACGGTGCGTACGACGATCGCCGCCGCGAGGGCGATCCAGAGCATCGCGAAACCCCACATCGGCAACCCGTAGAGCAGGCCGAAAGCGCGGAACGCCGGGCCGTACGTCGGGGTCGCCGCCTCGCCCAGATTGTGCGCCGCGGTGATGGATTGGCCGACCGGTCCGAGCACGATGAACAACGTCGGAACGGCTGCGGCGGCACCCACGCCGTGGTGGATCAGTTTGGTCCAGATCATGGCTATGACCAGCACACTTGCCAACAGAGTCAGGCCGAACATGGCGTAGCAACACACCAGCAAGGAAAGCCGCCACTGCCCGGCCGGCAGGTGCGGGAGGAACAAGGGACCGGTCGCCGCGCTGACCATCGGAGGCACCACCGGCATCAGCCAGCCGCCGAAGGCCGAGTCCGCTTGCACCCGGTGTTTGGTGATGGCTTTGTACGGCACCACGACGGCCGTGGCGAGGCCCAGCGCCGTACCGGCGATCCACAGAACGGCGGCCATCGCGAGTGCCGGCCGGATGCCGATCAGGTCCTTGCCGAGTAGCAGCGCGCCCGCCCCGACGGTCATGAAGGCCATCGCCGGAGCGCCGTAGAAATTGGCCATCACGGGGTGCTCGAGATGGCTGCGGGCGACCTGTGGATAACGCACCCAGTGCAGGGTGGTCGCGGCCAGGAGTGTGGTGAGGATCACTACATCGAGGAGCCAGATGGCCTTCGCCAGGACCAGCAGGCCCGGAACCTCGAACGGCAGGGTGACCGCGGCGTTCGCGACGATGCCGGTGCCCATCACGGCGGCGAACCAGTTCGGCCCGACGTTGTCGAACCAGGGAGCCTTCGTTTTGGCCGGCGTGGTGAGCGTTGGCCGGTCGAGCGTTGTTGCGGTCATAGGTCGAGGTTCGCCGCCCGCGCGTGTCGGCGGTAGCGGGCGCGTTCTTGTGTGGTCACAGGGGGAGCTTGTGACTGCGGTACGGTCACAAGGTGAGCTTGAGTCCGCGGATGCCCGACCTGTCGTCACTCGCGCTGCTGGTCGATACCGCCCGCGAAGGCAGTATCGGCGCGGCCGCGCGCCTGCACGGCATCTCCCAGCAGGCCGCCTCCGAGCGCCTGCGGGCGGTCGAGGCCCAAGTCGGCAGCACCCTGCTCCAGCGCACCCCACGCGGCTCGCGGCTGACCCAATCGGGCACGGTCCTGGTCGAATGGGCCGCAAAACTGCTGGACCACGCGCACGAGCTCGATAACGCCATCGCCACCCTGCGCGACGACCAGGCCGGCCAGCTGACGATCGCCGCGAGTATGACGATCGCCGAGCACTTGCTGCCGCGCTGGCTGGTCCAGCTCCGCCAGGGCAACGGGCGGCCGACGATCAACCTCACCGCGACCAACAGCGATCACGTGGCCGACGCGGTCAGATCGGGCGCCGCCTCGGTCGGTTTCGTCGAAGGCCCGACCGCGCCGAAGGGCCTGCGCAGCCGCTCGGTCGGGGCCGACGAACTCGTGCTCGTGGTCGATCCGGCCCACCCCTGGTCGCGCCGCCGTACGCCGATCAGCGCGGCCGAGATCGCTCGTACGCCGTTGAGCGCGCGCGAACACGGATCCGGCACCCGCCAAGTACTCGACAAGGCCCTCGCCGCGCACGGCCTCGAACCGGCCGAGCCCGCCGTCGTACTCACCACCTCGACCGCCGTACGGGAGGCTGTGCGGGCCGGCAACGCGCCCGCGATCCTCAGCCGGTACGCCGTGGAGTCCGACCTGGCCTCAGGTCGTCTGGTGGAGGTGCCGTACGACGGGCTGGACCTGACGCGCACCCTCCGGGCGGTGTGGGCCGGCTCCGCCACACCGCCCGCCGGGCCGGTTCGCGACCTCCTAGCGATCGCGCTTCGCGGGTAAGTCAGGAGACTCGGCCAAGCACCTGCACCTCGGCCAGGTTGAGTTCGGTGTTGACGGTGGTGGCGAGCCAGACCCGGACATAGCGTCCCCGGGCCGTGACCGGGATCGCCGTCGGGTTGCCGGCCTGCGCGGTCTCGTGGTGGCTCCAGACGCCTGGCTTGGCGAGGTTGTCCGCCAGCGTGCCGGTGAACGGCTGGTCCGAGACGAGCACGTGGTAGTCCTTCACCCGATCCGCGCAGCAGTCGGTCCGGTTGTAGACCTTGATCTGCTCCAGGTCCGCGCTCGATCCGAGGTCGACCTGCCACCACGGCTGCGGCTCGGTCCCGCCGGTGGTGGAGAAGTTGAACAGGTCTCCGTCCACCGACTTGTCCGCGCTGTACGCCGCGTCGTAGTCCGATACCTGCGTCGCGGTCTTGCCCTTCGCGAGCTCGACCAGCGGCGGCAGACCGAGCGATTCGTCGTGCCGCGCCTGGACCGCGGTGACGAACTCCTCGATATACGGGTCGGCGATCTTCACCGGCCCACGCTGATGGTGCTCGGCGGGATCGACGACGATCTGGCCGGCAGCGGCCGCCAGGGCCTCCATCGACTTGCGTGCCGTTGCCGCCCGGTCGGCGTCGCCGGCGTCGATCGCCGACAGCACGTCCAGCCCGGCCGCCATCGATCGCGCCCAGACCTGGGTCGCGTCGAGCCAGCGGGACGCGTCGTGCAGGAACAGCCGGTCCGGTACGCCGGCCCGGATCACCGCGGGCGCCTGCTCGAGCTGCCGCGTGGTCGTGCGGAATTCCGAGATCGCGGCCCGCGGCTCGGTCTCGTACGACGCCCAGAAGCGGTCCAGCTTCCCCTTCAGCACTGGCGACTGGGGCTGCCAAAGCTGCGAGCCGAACGTTGGCGCGGCGTGGTTGAGGTCGACGAAGAACTGCACCGCGTCCGCCGTACGACTGTTGCCCCCGGCAACGTATAGCGCAGCCTGCCGGCCGGACACGGCGCGGTTGTAGCCCCGGTCGTTCCAGGAGAAGTCGTTCATCGTGAAGACCGCGAGCTTGCTCGCCGCGGACTGGTTCATCGGGTTCGACACGATTCCGCTGAGGTGGTCGGACAGGCCCGCCTCCCGCTTGTCGTACGGCGCCAGCAGCAGCCGTCCCGCCGTGCGGCCGAAGTCGTTCACCGGGTAGTTGTCCCAGACGAACACCTTCCGGCCGAACAGCTCGGCCGCCCGCGACGCCTGCGCGTTCGTGATCTCCGGCGGCACCACGTCGGTGCCCGTCCACATCACCTGGACCGCGCCGTCGAGCGTCGTACGGATGGTCTGCTTGTACGCCGTATCGGTGAGGTCGCCGTACTCGGTCGGCACCATCTGCAACGGGTTCGCGCCCTCGTGCGTGGCGATGAACTGGCGTTGCACGGTGTTGAGCAGGTCCACCTGGGCCTTCGCCGCCGGGCCACGGCCGGGCGCGCCGTACTTGGTCTGGTCGGCGGCGCAGTTCCATCTCCCGTAGCTGATGTCGTCGAGCGGGATCGAGAACGACCGGACGCCGAGGTCGTAGAACACCTGGAATTTGGCCAGAAGCGCGGCCGTGTCGGCCGGGTCGGAGTAGCAGATCGAGTTGCCCGGCGAGAGCGCGAACGTGAACCGGACGTGGTTCGCGACCGCCCGGTCGACCAGCGCGGTCAGCTCGGCGAGCTTCTCAGCGGGGTAGGGCTCGCGCCACTGCTCGCGGTGGTATGGGTCGTCCTTCGGCGCGTAGACGTAGGTGTTCGCCTTCGTGTCGCCGAGGAAGTCCAGGTGGTCAAGCCGCTCCGCGGGTGTCCAGGGCGGACCGTAGAAGCCCTCGATCGAGCCACGCAACGGCATCGACGGGAAGTCGCTGACCCCGGCGCCCGCGATCCGGTGACCTTGGACGAGCTGCCGCAGGGTCTGGACGGCGTAGAACTGTCCGGCAGCGTCGACGCCGCCGAGCGCGATAGTCGACCGACCGACTCGCAGGGCGTAGCCCTCCGCGTGCGCCGGCACCGGCGTCGAACCGAGGGCTGCCTTCACGTCGGCCCGGGTGGCGGCACCCAGCCGGACGGTGAGGGCGGCGGGGCCTGAGGTGAGTTGTTCCGCGCCGGCGCTGCGCAGTACGGCCCGCAGGCGTTGCAGCGCGATCGGGTCGGTGTCGGCGCCGGTCACCAGGCGGACCCGGTCCGGTACCTCGACCGGGTCTCCGGCACGGCTGATCGACTGCGGTGTGGGTGACACCACCGGCAGATCGCCGCCGCTTGCCGCGGTGGCGGGTTGGCCGGCCGGTACGACGACTGCACCGAGCACGGCGAGGGGGACAAGGAACCGAAACGGCATCCTCGGACGGGACATGGGCGGATACCTCCAGGGCGCGACCAGTGATCGGATGACCTTCGGAAGTCTTTCCCGTCTACGCACTGGGACGCAAGGCCGTGAGTGCACGAAATCTGCGCTTTTCACGCACTAACGCACGGAATGAGTTGGCGCAATGGTCGGATGTGACAACGCTGTCCGGCTCGAGGTTGGGGGACCGGCTCGTCCTTTAGTAGGAGGGCGCGCCAACCGGACGGGCTGGTTCGGCGTCAAAGTACGTGCAGGTTTTAGCGGAACTCTCCGCGGGATACCGGGAAACGGGTGCGTCATGAGCGACGACGAAGAGTCGCTCGATGACGTGATCCGGGTATCGCTGTGGCGTGAGGCGGAGTTCGGCGAGCAGCCGCGGCAAGGGCTGGAGGCGATCCAGGCGCGGATCCGGGCTGGTGAAGAACCTGACGAGGCTCGCCACCGGCCGTGGTTGCGGACGACGATCGGGGCCGCGGTCATCGGTACGGCGGCCACCATCGGGTTGTTCACGATGCTGCCCGGGGCCGTGCAGCAGTCCGGCGTGGTCGTGCCGGTGCCGGAGGCGGCTGGTGCTTCCGTGCGTGGCGAGTCCCAGCCGTCCAGGGGAGTGAGCAAGCCGGTTGCCAAGTTCTCGGTCTATTGGCTTGGGTATCAACCCGGCTCGAAGACCCCGAGGCTGTACCGCACGGTCGAGTCCTTCACCGGTCTCGCGGCGGTCCAGGCCGTCCGCAGGCTGACCGGCAAGGTGCCCGATCCGGACTACTTCTCCGGCTGGACCGGCGCGAAGGTGTCCTCGGTGAGCGAGACCAACGGCGTGATCGTGGTCGACTTCGCCTCGCTGCCGAACACCTCGCAGACCCCACGGGCCTCGCAGACCTCGCAGGCCTCAGGGGATGACTGGCTGAGCGACGCGGCCATGCAGCAGCTCGTCTACACGGTCCAGAGTGCGTTTGCGCAGCAACTCCCGGTCCGGATCACCCTGCAGGGCAAGGCGCTCGGCATCCGGAGCGGGGCGCTGGACAGCAAGGCGCTGCCCGCGGCCAAGATCCTCGCGCCGGTCTGGATCACCAGCCCGACCGAGAACGCGACCATCGCCGCAGCCGGTTCGGTGAAGATCACGGGACTCGCGATGACCTTCGAGGGCAACGTCACCTACCGGATCTGGAACACCCGCACCGGCAAAACCGTCGACCGGAACGCCGCCATGGTCCTCAGCGGCGACGACCCCGCCACCCTGCGCCCGTTCGAGTTCACCACCCGCCTGCCGCCCGGCGACTACCTCATCGAATGCACCGAATACTCCGCCCACGACGGCGCCCTCACCACCCGCGACACCAAATCCTTCACCGTCCGCTAGGCCCCTTCTTTTGCGTTCATTCGTCGGAATCCGCCCTCTCCCGCCGCGGACCCGCACATGTCCGCTCGGCTGGAGGGCGGATTCCGACGAATGAACGCAAAAGAAGGTCCTCGGTAGAGTCGGGTCATGGAGCACTTGTTGCGAGTTGCTGCCGCGCATGCCGCCGACTACCGGGCTTCGTTGACGGATCGGCCGGTTCGGGCGCGGTTGTCGGGCGCCGAGCTCAAGGCTGGGTTCGCGAGGCCGCTGGGTGCGGCGGGGCGGCCTGCTTCCGACGTACTGGCTGATCTGGTTGAGGCAGCGGATGGCGGGTTGGTCGCCAGCGCCGGGCCAAGGTACTTCGGCTTCGTCAACGGTGGATCCTTGCCCTCGGCAACAGCTGCCGAGATCGTCGCGACCGGTTGGGACCAGAACGGCTGGAACGGCGTCCTGTCGCCAACCGCCGCCGCGGCCGAAGAGACGGCCGGCACTTGGCTGAAGGACGTGCTGGGCATCCCGGCCACAGCCTCGACCGGATTCGTCACCGGCGCCCAGGCTGGCAACACGGTCGGCCTCGCGGCAGCGCGGAACCACGTCCTCGCGCAAGCCGGCTGGGACGTCGAACGCCTCGGCCTCGCCGGCGCGCCGCGCGTGCGGATCCTGGCAAGCGAGGAACGTCACGGCACCATCGATCGCTCTCTGCGCCTGCTTGGATTCGGCACCGAGGCGATCACACCGGTCCGGACCGATGCCCAAGGCGCCTTGGATATCGAGGATCTGAGCCAAAAGCTTGACCCAGGCAACAAAGGCCCGCTGATCGTCTGCCTGCAGGCGGGCAACGTCAACACCGGTGCTGTCGATCCACTCGAAGCCGCCATCGCGCTGGTCCGTGCGTACGGCGGCTGGACCCATATCGACGGCGCGTTCGGTCTCTGGGCGGCCGCCAGCCCACGGACGAAACACCTCGTGAAAGGGCTCGAAGGCGCCGACTCGTGGAGTTGCGACGGGCATAAGTGGCTCAACTTGCCGTACGACAGTGGGTTCGCGTTCTGCGCACACCCGACCTCGCACGCGGCGGCGATGTCGTACCGGGCGCCGTACCTGGTCGGAGCGGGCGACGTGTACGAGCTGGGCGACTTCACGCCCGAGTCGTCGCGTCGCGCCCGTGGTCTCGCGGTTTGGGCGGGTCTGCAGGAGCTCGGCCGCGACGGCGTCACGGAGTTGGTGGACCGCTGCTGCGAACTGGCCCGCCGGTTCGCGGACCAGCTCGCGGCAGCTGGGTTCGAGATCGGCAACGACGTCGTACTCAATCAAGTCCTGGTGTCGTACGGCGATGACGCCACGACCGACCGGGTGATCGAGGCTGTCCAGCGTGGTGGCGTTTGCTGGATGGGCGGTACGACGTGGCACGGCCGCCGGTACATGCGGATCTCCGTCTCGAACTACCTCACCACGGCGGCGGACGTCGACCTCTCGGTCGAGGCGATCACCGCCGCGGCGTCGGCGTAGTTACCAACCAGAGGCCTACCAGCCCAGAGGCGTGACGGCCCACGGTTGCTGGCCGCCCGTGGACGCGCGCACCCGGACGTACTGCGCCTTGGCCGGCCAGCAGCGAAGCGGTTGACTGTTGCTGACGGCAACAGGTGAGCCCCACGTGATGCCGTCATTGCTGAGGAACAGCTCGAACTGGCCGGCCACCCGAGGCGTGAAGCGCACGCCGGTGATGGTGCGGGAGGTGCCGAGTGAAAGCTGGATCTCCTTATCCGCCGAGCTTTTCACGGTACTGGGCAGAGCGCCGGACCCCATCACGGGATCACTGTTGCTCTGGGCCCCTTTCTCGACATGACCGGCGAATCGGCGGACAAACCCGCCGTCGGTCGTCAGGGTCACGTCGTACCAGCCGTAGGTTCCGCCGACGTTGAAGAAGTCCTCGACCGAACCACCCGGCTGGACCGTGTACGTCCACGGCCCGCCCGCGCGGTTGTTCACCCGGGCGGTGAAGGTGCACGCGACGCTGCCCTGGTTGGCGAACCTGACCCAGACCTGATTATCCGCGGGGGCGTAGCGCAGCGTGGCCTCGGGATTCGCCTTGCCGGTGGTGATGCGATTGCCCGCGAAGCGCCGGAGGAAGCCGTTCGCCCCGGTCACCGTCAAGTCGTACGCGCCCGTCGGCGTACCGGCGATCCAGTAGTCGGTCAGCGTCTTGCCGGCCTCGACCGTGTACCGCCACGGGCCGTCGGTGCGAGCGCCCGTCGCGTGTACGAAGAAGTGCGCGCCCGCCATACCGTCGTTCCGGAAGTCGATCCAGAACCGCTCCTGCGTCACCCGGCTCGACACAGTCAGGTTGTACGGCAGCGGACGCGCCGGCCGTACGCCGGGCTCGTGCAGCGGGAAGACCTGCGGATTCGGCGGCGTCGGTTTGGTACTCCACGGACCACTCGTCGGGACGGGCGTCGGCAGGTTCGGATAGGTCACCACGGCCGTGGTCAGGTCGAGAGCACTGGTCAGATCGCCGCAGACGGCCCGGCGCCAGGGCGAGATGTTCGGCTCGGCGATTCCGGTCCATTGCTCCAGGAAGCGGACCACCGAGGTGTGATCGAAGACCTCCGAGCAGACGTTGCCGCCGCGGCTCCACGGCGACACCACCATCATCGGCACCCGCGCGCCCAGGCCGATCGGCGCGTTCAGCGTCACCTCGTCCGTGATCGGCGCCGTGCTCAGGCCGTCGTTCGTGCTCAGCGGCGGCGCGGGCGCGGGGAGGTGGTCGAAGAACCCGTCATTCTCGTCGTAGTTGAGCAGCACCAGGGTCTTGTTCCACACCTCCGGCTTGGCCGCGATCGCGTCGAGCACTCGCTTCACCAGCTCGGCGCCGGTATTCGGTCCCCAGTCCGGGTGCTCGCTCTGGTCCTCGGGCGCCACGACGTACGACACCGCAGGCAACCGGCCCGCGTCGACGTCGGCCTTGAAGGCGCTCGCCAGTTGGCCCGGCCGTTCCCGCCGCAGCCCACCGTCGTACATGGTCCGCTCTTCGGGAGTCAGCGTGGCGACACCCTTGGCCAGATTCGCGAGCATCGTCTGCTGGTCCGCGGGCGTGGCCTTCTCGATCGCGTAGTAGAACGAGTAGAGCTTGGCATGGCCGGTGTACGCGAGCGCCTTCTTCGCGACGTCCATATAAGTGGTGAAGTACTCCAGCGAGTTGTCGCCGTAGTTGTCCCACTCCTGGTAGACGCGATAGCTCCGGCCGGCCTGCTGCAACCGCTCGGCGTACGTCGTCCAGGTGTAGCCGGTGTGCGTCGGGTTGTCCCAGCTGTCGTTGCCGATGGCCCTGTTCGTCGTACCGGGTTCGTAGCCGATCGTGCCGGTGAACATGTACATCCGGTTCGGGTTCGTCGGGCCGGCCTCTGAGCAGTGGTACGCGTCGCACAGGGTGAACGCGTCGGCGAGGGCGTAGTAGAAGGGAAGGCTCTCGCGGCGCAGGTGCGTCATAGTGCGCACTGTCTTGTACGGCACCCACTGGTCGTTGCGGCCGTTGTTCCACGCGGCATGGCTGTCACCCCAGCCGTGCGGAGTGCCGGCCATGAACTGGTCGGCCACTTGGTATGGCAGGACATAGCCACTGCCATTGCCAGTCGGCTGGTGGAACACGGACCGGCCGCTCGACAACCCGATAGCCGTCGGATCGCTGAACCCACGAACTCCCCGAAGGCTGCCGTAGTAGTGGTCGAACGAGCGATTCTCCTGCATGAAGATGACGACGTGCTCGATCATCTCCAGCCCACCACCGGTCGGTGCCGGTAACGCGAGCGCATTACGCAAATTGATGGGCAACAAGCTGAACCCTGCAACGGCAGCGGACGCACGCAGCAGATCACGACGCTTCACGATTTCTCCTCCGGGGCGGACGGACTCGAAACAACGCCCGCCAGCACACCGCACCCCCGCCGCACTGTCAACACCTGCGCATTACAGCCCTTTAACGAACCATTCCACGCAATGTTTCGGCGCCACTTCTCGTTCACTCACCCGCCCTCCGTTGGTCAGCGCGCGGCCCCATCACCCAATCCTGGAAGGCGCTTGCCCAATGCCGAGGCATGTCAGGACGTGGGGTGGAGGGTTGACCGGGGTGGGGGTGCGGCCTACTGTATCCCGTATACCGAGCCCCTCCGGAAGGTGGGACAGATGTCGCTGCGCTTTGCCGTCAACTGCTCGATCTTGTTCACCGAGCTTCCCCTTTACGAGAGATCGGCGGCCGCGCGTGCTGCTGGGTTCGAGGAGGTGGAGTTCTGGTGGCCATTCGAATCGGCCGTGCCCGAAGATGGCGAGGTCGACCGGTTCGAACGCGCCCTGGCGGATGCCGGAGTCAGCCTGATCGGGCTGAACTTCGCCGCCGGGGATATGGCCGCCGGTGATCGGGGTCTGGCCTCCTGGCCGGCCCGTTCGCTGGAGTTCCGCGACAATCTCGCGGTGGTCCTCGGCATCGCCGAGCGGACGGGATGCCGGGCGTTCAACGCGTTGTACGGCAACAGGATCGAAGGCGTGCACCCGGCCGCGCAGGACGAGCTCGCGATCGAGAATCTCGCCCTCGCGGCCGCGGCGTTACGCCCGATCGACGGCACGGTACTGGTCGAACCGCTCAGCGGGGCGGACCGTTATCCACTGCTGACCGCGGCGGATGTGGTCGACGTGATCACCAACGTCGAGCGGACCGGGGTCACGAACCTCGGCCTACTGGCGGATCTCTACCACCTGACGGTCAACGGCGATGACGTCGGCAAGGTCATCACGACGTACGGCGACCGGATCGCGCACGTGCAGATCGCGGACGCGCCCGGCCGGAACGAACCGGGGACCGGGTCGATCCCGCTCGCCCGGCATCTCGAAGACCTCGAGGCCGCGGGTTATCGCGGTCGATTCGCGCTGGAGTACAAACCGTCCACGGCGTCGACCCTGGAGAGCCTCGGCTGGATGCACTGAAACATCTGCTGCACTTGAACCTTGCAAGGAGCACGCCCATGCCCCGAATGACAGCGGCCCGTGCCGCGGTGGAGATTCTGCGCCGCGAGGGCATCACCCACATGTTCGGCCTGCCCGGTGCGGCCATCAACCCGTTCTACTCCGCGATGCGCGACCAGGGCGAGCTCAAGCACGTGCTCGCCCGGCACGTCGAAGGCGCTTCCCATATGGCGGAGGGCTACACCCGCGCCAAGGCAGGCAACATCGGCGTCTGCATCGGTACGTCCGGCCCGGCCGGTACCGACATGATCACCGGGATGTACTCGGCGTCGGCCGACTCGATCCCGATCCTGTGCATCACCGGCCAGGCCCCGGTGGCGAAGCTGCACAAGGAGGACTTCCAGGCCGTCGACATCCAGGCGATCGCGGCACCCGTGACCAAGTGGGCCGTCACCGTGATGGAAGCCGCGCAGGTCCCGGGTACTTTCCAGAAAGCCTTCCAGTTAATGCGATCGGGACGACCCGGCCCGGTGCTGGTCGACCTGCCCCTCGACGTACAGCTCACGGAGATCGACTTCGACCCGGACTTGTACGAGCCGTTGCCGGTGGCAACACCACGCGCTTCCCGAGCGCAGGCCGAGAAGGTGCTTCAGCTACTGGCCGAGGCCGAGCGGCCATTGATCGTGGCCGGCGGTGGCGTGATCAATGCCGATGCCGCGGAGCTACTGGTGGAGTTCGCCGAGCTGACCGGTATCCCGGTGGTGCCGACGCTGATGGGCTGGGGGACCATCCCGGACGACCATCCGCTGATGGCTGGCATGGTCGGGCTGCAGACCTCGCAGCGCTACGGCAACGCGACCATGCTGGAGTCCGACCTCGTGCTGGGGATCGGGAACCGCTGGGCCAATCGGCACACCGGCGGCCTCGACACCTATACGAAGGGCCGGACCTTCATCCACATCGACGTCGAGCCGACGCAGATCGGCCGGGTGTTCGCGCCCGACCTCGGCGTGGTCTCCGATGCGAGGGCCGCCCTGGAGGTTCTGCTCGAAGTGGCTCGCGCGCAACAGTTGCCGGACCGCTCGCGCTGGTCGGGCGAATGTGGCGAGCGCAAGCGGACCCTGCAGCGACGTACGGACTTCGAGAACATCCCGATCAAGCCGCAGCGGGTCTACCAGGAGATGAACACGGTCTTCGGGCCGGACACCCGGTACGTCTCGACGATCGGGCTGTCCCAGATCCAGGCCGCGCAGATGTTGCACGTCTACAAGCCGCGGCACTGGATCAACGCGGGGCAGGCCGGGCCGCTCGGCTGGACCGGACCGGCCGCGCTTGGCGTGGCGGTCGCCGATCCGGATGCGACGGTGGTCGCGTTGTCCGGCGACTACGACTTCCAGTTCCTGATCGAGGAGCTCGCGGTCGGTGCCCAGTTCAACATTCCCTACATCCATGTCGTGGTGAACAACGCCTATCTCGGGTTGATCCGGCAGGCGCAGCGCATGTTCGACATGGACTTCTGCGTGCAACTGGCCTTCGAGAACATCAACAGCGAGGAGGTCGGCGGCTACGGCGTCGACCACGTCAAGGTCGCGGAAGGCCTTGGCTGCAAGGCGTTGCGGGTCTTCGAACCGGACGGTATCCAGCCCGCGCTGGAAGAGGCGCGCAAGCTGATGGCCGAGTTCGAGGTGCCGGTGATCGTCGAGGTCATCCTCGAGCGGATCACGAACGTGTCGATGGGCACGGAGATCGACAACGTCATCGAGTTCGAGGCCGAGCCGTCGACTTCGGGGAAGGGCTAGGAGGTGACCGGCATGAGAGTCGCGGTTTTGGGTGCGGGCGCGATCGGCGCCTATGTCGGAGCGGCCCTGCACCGGGGTGGTACCGAGGTCCACTTGATTGCCCGAGGCCCCCATCTCGAAGCGATCCAGGCCAATGGCGTCAAGGTCCTCTCGCCTCGCGGTGACTTCGTCGCGATGACCCCGGCGACGGCCGACCCGGCCGAGGTAGGCCCGGTCGACTTCGTCTTCCTCGGCCTGAAGGCCAACTCGTACGCCTCCTGCGGGCCATTGATCGAGCCACTACTCCACGAGAGTACGACGGTGGTGGCCGCGCAGAACGGCATCCCCTGGTGGTACTTTCACGGACTCAAGGGCCCGTACGAAGGCCGCCGCGTCGAGTCGGTCGATCCGGCCGGCGAGGTCACCCGGGTGCTACCGCTGCGGCGTGCCGTCGGTTGTGTCGTCTACTGCTCGACCGAGATCGAAGGGCCCGGGCTGATCCGTCACCTCGAAGGCACCCGCTTCTCGATCGGCGAGCCCGACGGTACGACGTCCGACCGGTGCCTCGAGTTCAGCGCGGCCATGATCGCGGGCGGCCTCAAATGCCCGGTGGAAACGGATATCCGCAACGACATCTGGATCAAGCTGCTCGGCAACGCCGCGTTCAACCCGATCAGCGCGCTCGCCCGGGCGACGATGGTCGAGATCGCCAAACACCACGGCACCCGCGCGACCGTACGCCTCATGATGGAAGAAACCCTCGCCATCGCGGCAGCCGTCGGCTGTCACCCCGCGATCTCCGTCGACAAACGCCTCGACGGCGCCCAACGAGTCGGCGCCCACAAAACCTCCATGCTCCAAGACCTAGAAAAAGACAAACCCCTAGAACTAGACGTAATCCTCGCCGCCGTAGTCGAACTAGCCGACCTAACCGCCACCCCCGCCCCCACCCTCAAGGCAGTCCACGCCGTAACCGACCTCCTAAGCACCAAGGTCGGCACCGCCTAACCCCCCAACGACGGCACCGCCCAAACCCCCAACCGTCAACCCCCGCGGGCGGATTTGTGGAAAACCCCTCCGCGAGGTGCCTCCTTACGCCGCGCGTATGCAAGCGCAACAAGGCACCTCGCGAGAGAGTTGTCCCCAAATCGGCCCGTGCGTGTGCGGCGCGGGGCTCAGGCTGGTAGTCGGCGGGTGGGGTGGTAGCGCGCTCGGCACCGCCTAACCGCGCAAACGTCTATGCATTCATTCGTCGGAATCTGCCCTCGACCACCGCAGCCCTATACAGGTAAGCAGCCTGGCGAGGGCAGATTCCGACGAATGAATGCATAGACGTGGGGAGGCCGGGTGGTTCCCGATGGGGGAGCCACCCGGCCGTGTGTGGGTTAGGGCTTGGAGAGGTTTTCGATTACCTGGAGTAGGGCCGAGTGGTCTAGTGAGCCGTAGCCCTGGGAGCGGGCGGAGGCTACTAGTTGGGCTACTAGGCCGGTTACCGGGAGGGAGACGCCGGCGGCTCGGGCGGAGGCTAGGGCGATGCCCATGTCCTTGTGGTGGAGGTCGATCCGGAAGCCCGGGGCGAACTCGCGCGCGAGCATCGTCGACGCCTTCCGGTTGAGGACGGTATTGCCCGCAAGACCACCGGCGAGCACTTCGAGGCCCTTCGTACTGTCGACCCCCGAAGCCTCGAGCAGGACGATGGCTTCGCTGACGAGGGCGATGATGCCGGCCACCATCAGCTGGTTCGCCGCCTTGACGGTTTGCCCAGAGCCGGCCGGGCCCACGTGTACGACGGTCTTCCCCAGCAAGTCGAGCACAGGTTTAGCCGCCTCGAAGACCTCAGAAGGACCGCCGACCATGATCGACAGCGACGCCTCGATCGCGCCGGCCTCACCGCCGCTCACGGGCGCATCGAGTACCCGCACGCCCAACGGCAAAGCAGCCGACGCCACCGCGTTAGACGTCTCGGGAGCGATAGAGCTCATATCGATCAAGAGCTGGCCCTCGACGGCCGACTCCAGTACGCCGCTAGGTCCCAGCACCACCTCGGTGACCTGCGGGGAGTCCGGCAGCATCGTGATCACCACGTCCGCGCCGGCGACCGCCTCGGCGATCGTTGGCGCGGGCTTGCCGCCGGCCCGGAGCAGCCGCTCGACCGAGGCCGGCACCACGTCGTACCCGGTGACTTCGTGCCCAGCGCGCAGCAGGTTCGCGGCCATGGGCGAACCCATGATGCCGAGGCCGATGAATCCGATCTTCATACTCGATCCCTTCAACAGAAGCTAAACCGGCTGACGCTGCAGCGCCTCGCGCATCAACCGCGCGGCCTCGGATGGGGTTTTGCCGACCTTCACGCCGACGGCCTCGAGCGCCTCCTGCTTGGCGGCAGCCGTCCCGGACGAGCCCGACACGATCGCCCCCGCATGGCCCATCGTCTTGCCCTCGGGCGCGGTGAACCCCGCGACGTACCCGATGACCGGCTTCGTCACGTGATCAGCGATGTACGCCGCCGCGCGCTCCTCGGCATCGCCGCCGATCTCGCCGATCATCACGATGGCGTCGGTATCCGGATCCGCCTGGAAGGCCTCGAGCGCGTCGATGTGCGTGGTGCCGATGATCGGGTCGCCGCCGATACCGATGGCGGTGGAGAAGCCGAAGTCGCGCAGTTCGTACATCATCTGGTACGTCAAGGTGCCGGATTTCGAGACGAGCCCGATCCGCCCCTCGGCACTGATATCGGCCGGGATGATGCCGGCATTGGAACGGCCAGGGCTGATCAGACCAGGGGAGTTCGGCCCGATGATGCGCGTAGTGCCCGACGCCTGCGCATGCGCGAAGAACGTCGCCGTGTCATGCACCGGCACGCCCTCGGTGATCACGACCACGAGCGGAATGCCCGCGTCGACGGCCTCGATCACCGCGCCCTTGACGAAGCGCGGCGGTACGAACACCACCGACACGTCCGCGCCGGTCTCCTTCACCGCTTCGGCGACGGACCCGAACACCGGTACCACCCGGCTGCCGAACTCGACCGACTGCCCGCCCTTACCGGGCGTCACGCCGCCGACGATATCGGTGCCGGAGGCAAGCATCCGGCTGGTGTGCTTCTGGCCTTCCGAGCCGGTCATGCCCTGCACGATGACCTTGCTCTCTTCGGTCAGGAAGATCGCCATGTCGACACTCCTCTACTTGGCCACGGCGAGCGCCGCGAGTTCGGCGGCGCGATCGGCCGCACCGTCCATGGTTTCCACCAACGTGACCAGCGGATGGTCGGCCTGGTGCAGGATCAGCCGGCCGGCCTCGACGTTGTTACCGTCAAGCCGTACGACGAGGGGTTTGTCGGCCTGGTCACCGAGTAGTTCGAGCGCCTGCACGATCCCGTTCGAAACGGCGTCGCACGCGGTGATGCCGCCGAAGACGTTCACGAAGACGCTGTGCACCTGCGGGTCGCTGAGGATGATGCGCAAGCCGTTCGCCATCACCTCGGCCGAAGCGCCGCCGCCGATGTCGAGGAAGTTCGCGGGCTTCACGCCACCGTGGCGCGAGCCCGCATACGCGACGACGTCCAGGGTCGACATCACCAGACCCGCGCCGTTGCCGATGATGCCCACCTGGCCGTCGAGCTTCACGTAGTTCAAGCCCCTGGCCTTCGCCGCCACCTCCAACGGGTCACCGCTGGCGTCGTCCTCAAAACCAGCGTGCTCGGCGTGGCGGAAGGCGGCGTTCTCGTCCAGCGTCACCTTGCCGTCGAGCGCTTCCAGCCGGCCGTCGGCCAACCGCACCAGGGGATTGACCTCGACCAGGGACGCGTCCTCCTTGATGAAGACATCCCACAGCTTCTTGATCACGTCAGCAGCCTCAGCCGGGAACCCCGTGGCCGCGACGATCTCCAAAGCCTTGGCATCGTCCACCCCGACCAGCGGGTCGATCGCGACCTTGGCGACTGCGTCCGGGTTGGTGCGGGCCACCTCCTCGATCTCGACGCCACCCTCGGTGCTGGCGATGCACAGGTAGCCGCGGTTCGCCCGGTCGACCAGGAAGGAGAAGTAGTACTCCTCGGCGATCTCGGCCGCCGGGGCGAGCAGCACCTGCCGCACGGTATGGCCCTTGATGTCCATGCCGAGGATCTCCTCCGCCCGCGCGGCCGCCTCGGCCGGATCGGCCGCGAGCTTGACGCCACCGGCCTTGCCGCGGCCACCGGCCTTCACCTGGGCCTTCACCACGACCCGGCCGCCAAGCGCCTCGGCGGCCTCGGCGGCGAGCCCGGCGTCGTCGATCACCGTGCCGAGCGTGACCGGTACGTCGTGTCTCGCGAAGAGTTCCTTGGCCTGGTACTCCATCAGATCCATAGCGTGGTTCCTCCCAAGCATCGGGGCAGAGTGGTCTGTTCTTTCCCGCGAGTGGTCGCGTCTGGTCCGGACCCGCCGACCGCTACCGGACCGCCGCGGGGACCAGACGCGACCACTCGCGGGAAAGAACAGTTGGCAGTCGCAGACCGCTGGGTCGACTGTATGCTGTATACACATCGATTCACAAGAAGTCGCAATATTTCGCCTCTGGACAAGCCGGAGGTCGGAGGAGTACGAAGGCTTCATACGGTATGCAGTAGCCGAGGAGGCGATCCGGATGACCACAACGCGGGATGTGCGTGATGTCTACGGCCGGCGGTATCGCGTCGGTGAGGATCCACGGGAGCTGACCGGACGAAGCCGAAGTTGGCAGCTCTGGACGGCTTGGGCGTGCCTGGTCGCGATCAGCCCACTGCAGTACTCCTTCGGTGTTACCGCTCTCACTCTGCAAGGCGAACACGGCTGGGGTCTTGTCCAGACAATGTGGTTGCTCGCGCTCTTCGTCGCCTGCCAGGCCATCGTCGCCGTCCCCGTCGCCCGAGTGCACCGCCAGCGCCGCGTCACCCCCGCGCACCTCGTCGTACTCGGCGGAGCACTCGCCGCGATCGGCCTGATCTCACTCGCGCACACCAGCTCGTACGGCGCCGCGCTCGCCGGGTATGCCGTCATCGGAGGTGTCGGCGCGGGGATCGTCTACTCCGCCTGCATCACCACGGCCGCGAGGTGGTTCCCCGAGCGTCGTACCGCCACGATCGGATTCGTGACCGGCGGTTTCGCCTGTGGCGCGGTGCCGAGCATCCTGCTCCTGCAGGTCTGGTCGTCCACCTTGGTATTCGACCTGGCAGCGGCAGCCGCCCTCGTCGTGGTCCTAGTGGCAGCCAAGGTGCTGAAGGATCCGCCGCCGCACTGGTGGCCGGCCGAGCTCGACGCGCAAGCGTGGGCGGTCGACCGCAAACTCAACCGGAGCTACCCGCACAACCGGCCCGCCGTACGGCACTATGCACCCGGCGAGGCCTTCCGCACCGGGGCGCTGCCGCTGATGTGGCTCGCGCTCGCGATGAGTACGGCGATCTCGTTGTTCGGGATCGCCTTTGTCTTCGGGTACGGCGTTGAGGCGGGCGTGGGTGCGGCAACGGCGGGCGTGGCGGCCGCGATGCTTGCCGCGGTCAACGGATTCGGCCGGTCCACCGCGGGCCATCTGTCCGACCGGTTCGGGCGGCGCCGGGTATTGGCGGCCGTCTTCGCGGTCGAGGGCGTGACGCATGTCGGGCTCGCACTAGCGGGCGGTTCCGGCATCGCGTGGTTGTTCGTGGTGTGCGCGATGTTCGCCGGCCTTGGTGGTGGCGCCTTCTACGCGATCATGGCCAACCTCGTCCTCGAGTACTTCGGCGAGAACAGCCTCCTGCAGAACCAGGCCATCCTCTACAGCGCAAAGGCCTTCGGTGGCCTGGTGGGTGTAGGCGCAGCCGCCTCGCTGGTAGTTGCCGTCGGCTACCAACCCGTCTTCGCAGTAGCCGGAGTCCTTGGCCTCATAGCGGCTTTGCCGGTGCGGTTCCTACGCCAGCCGGGCAGACCCGTGCTGACGGCTGAGGGGCAACGAAGTCAGCTCGGTCAGCCCGTGGTCGCCGCCATTCGGCCGGGTGAGTGAGTCGACGATGAAGTCACGGTACGACCGCCTCAGTGCCGCCGAGCGCCAATCGCCTTGTCTGCTTGAGCTCGTCTCGAAGCTCGCCCGTGAGCCGTGGACGGATCACCCGAGCTGCGTCCATCCGACGCTCGGGTCGATCGCGAGAGCCGTGCACGACCACAGCAGTATCTCCGGCAGGCTTGCCCTCCGGGAGTTCGCGCCCGCGTTCGTGAACACCGCGCACGCAGGATTCGGTACGTCGGCCCGGCTGGTCGCGTTGTGCGTCTCGAACGCGCTCGCCAGTCCCCGGTCGGACTTGATCAGCAACGATGAACGTCGGCGCCTCGAGCTGGCTCGTCGTACGGCGTTGTTCCTGATGGAAGGCAAACCGGCGTTGGCCGGCCCGGCGCGCTGGTGGTTCCCCGTACTGGACCGCGTCGGCCTCAGCGAGCCGTTCTACCGCACCTATGTCTCCACCGAACACGCGGCCGAAGCTGTCGCCGTAACAGCGAAAGCCGCCGGCGCCGGTCGTGACGCCCAACTCCGGCGGCTCCTCAAACTATGCCTCTCCTCGGCACCGCCCCCACGGCGCCTCACCCTTGTTTAGGGACGAACTCCCTCGTGGTCAGCGTCCTGCCACATGCTCGCGTCGTAGTCGTCGTCAGGGATGATCACGAGCTCGGGATGGCCTGCGGGCCGGCGGGTCTGACCGATCAGCCGGCGCAGGTCCGACTGGCAGCGCTCGACGTCCTCGGCCAGGCGCTGGACGTCGAGGTGCCGGCCGATCCGGTTCTGCAGGCGACGTACGGCGGTCTCGAGATCCCTTGCCGCACGGGTGGCCTGGTCAAGGTCTTCGCGGATGTTCACAGGCGTTCTCCCCACACTCTGAAACCACACTCTGAAAGAGTACTCTTGCCGAGCATACGGGATACTGCATACAGTCGCCTAGAACTCGCCGAAGCCTGGACAACCGGCCGGTAGGTGGGCTATGAATACGGCTACACCATACGGTATGCAATCTACGAACCGGCTGGACTCATAGACCAGAACAACCGGCCTCCCCCTCGAGGAGATGACTACACAGATGGCTCAAACAGTGTCGGAAACCAGTGTCGCCGCGAACGGCAGTTCGCCGGACCAGAAGTCGGACGCGGAGGCCACCACCATCTCAGGTGGTCATCTGGTCGCGAAGGCCCTCAAAGCAGAGGGTATCGACGTGATCTTCACCCTCTGTGGCGGCCACATCATCGACATCTACGACGGCTGCGTGGACGAAGGAATCGCGGTCGTCGACGTACGGCATGAGCAGGTCGCCGCCCACGCCGCCGACGGTTACGCCCGGATGACCGGTAAGCCCGGTTGCGCGGTCGTCACCGCCGGCCCGGGTACGACGGACGCCGTCACGGGTGTCGCGAACGCCTTCCGGGCCGAGAGCCCGATGTTGCTGATCGGCGGCCAGGGAGCCCTGAACCAGCACAAGATGGGTTCGCTGCAGGACCTGCCGCACGTCGACATGATGACCCCGATCACGAAGTTCGCCGCGACGGTGCCGCACACGTCGCGAGTGGCGGACATGGTCTCGATGGCGTTCCGGGAGTGCTACAACGGCGCACCCGGTCCGTCGTTCCTGGAGATCCCGCGGGACATCCTGGACGGCTCGGTACCGATCGAGCAGGCAGTGATTCCGGAGGCCGGCCGCTACCGCGCCTCCACCAAGAGCATCGGCGACCCAGCCGGTATCGAGGCCCTGGCGGACCTGCTGGTCCGGGCCGAGAAGCCGGCCGTTCTGTTGGGCACGCAGGTCTGGACGTCACGCGGTACGGACGCGGCGATCGACTTCGCCCGCACGCTGAACATCCCGGCGTACATGAACGGTTCGGCCCGCGGCACGCTGCCGCCCGGCGACCCGCACCACTTCCACCTCTCCCGCCGGTACGCGTTCAACAACGCGGACGTCATCCTGATCGTCGGTACACCGTTCGACTTCCGGATGGGCTACGGCCGCCGGCTGCCGAAGAACGCGACCGTCGTACAGATCGACATGGACTACCGCACGGTCGGCCGGAACCGCGATATCGACCTCGGGCTGGTCGGCGACCCGGGCGCGATCCTCGCCGCTGTTACCCAGGCAGCGTCGGGGCGCCTGCACAACAAGGCGAACGACCGCAAGGCGTGGTTCAACGAGCTGCGCGCGGAAGAGGACGCGTCGTACCAGAAGCGCCTCCCGCGACAGCTGTCCGACGCGAACCCGATCCACCCGCTGCGGCTGGCGCACGAGATCAACGAGTTCCTCACCGAGGACTCGATCTATATCGGCGACGGTGGCGACATCGTCACGTTCTCCGGTGGCGTCGTCCAGCCGAAGTCGCCCGGTCACTGGATGGACCCGGGACCGCTCGGCACCATCGGCGTCGGCATCCCGTTCGTGATGGCGGCCAAGTACGCCCGGCCGGACAAGGAGGTCGTCGCGCTCTTCGGCGATGGCGCGTTCTCCCTTACCGGGTGGGACTTCGAGACGTTGGTGCGGTTCAACCTCCCGTTCGTGGGGGTGGTCGGCAACAACTCGTCGATGAACCAGATCCGGTACGGCCAGGAGCAGAAGTACGGCCATGACCGTGGTCGCATCGGCAACACGCTCGGTGACGTCAAGTACGACGAGTTCGCGAAGATGCTCGGCGGTTACGGCGAAGAGGTCCGCGATCCCAAGGACATCGGGCCGGCCATGCAGCGGGCGCGCGAGTCCGGGCTGCCGTCGCTGATCAACGTGTGGGTTGATCCGGATGCGTACGCGCCCGGAACGCTGAACCAGACCATGTACAAGTAGCCCGGGAGGCTGATCATGGGCAAAGCCCTTGAAGGTGTCCGAGTACTCGATATGACCCACGTGCAGTCCGGACCGTCCTGCACCCAGATCCTGGCTTGGCTCGGCGCTGATGTCGTCAAACTCGAGGCGCCTACGGGCGACATCACCCGCCAGCAGCTGCGCGACCTTCCGGACGTCGACAGCCTGTACTTCACGATGCTCAACTGCAACAAGCGCAGCATCACCCTGAACATGAAGTCCGACCAGGGCAAGGAGATCTTCACCAAGCTGGTGCAGGAGTCCGACATCCTGGTGGAGAACTTCGCCCCCGGCGCGGTCGACCGGATGGGCTTCACCTGGGAGCGCCTGCAGGAGATCAACCCGAGGCTGATCTTCGCCTCGATCAAGGGCTTCGGCCCTGGCAAGTACGAGGACTTCAAGGCGTACGAGGTGGTCGCCCAGGCCATGGGCGGCGCGATGAGCACGACCGGGTTCGAGGACGGCCCGCCGGTTGCGACCGGCGCCCAGATCGGCGACTCCGGTACCGGTATGCACCTGGTCGCGGGCATTCTCGCGGCGCTCTACCAGCGGGTGCAGAGCGGCAAGGGTCAGCGGGTCAGCGTGGCGATGCAAGAGGCCGTACTGAACCTGACCCGGGTCAAACTGCGCGACCAGCAGCGGCTGGCGCACGGCCCGCTGAAGGAGTACCCGAACCAGGACTTCGGCGACGAGGTCCCGCGCTCCGGCAACGCCTCCGGTGGTGGTCAGCCGGGTTGGGCGGTGCGTTGCTCGCCGGGTGGCCCGAACGACTACATCTACGTCATCGTGCAGCCGCCCGGCTGGGCGCCGATCGCGAACCTGATCGGCCGGCCCGAGCTCGCCGAGGACCCGGAGTGGGCCACCCCGCCGGCCCGGCTCGACAAACTCGACAAGATGTTCGAGCTGATCGAGGCGTGGACGCAGGAGCACACCAAGTTCGAGGTGATGGCGAAGCTCAACGCGCTGAACGTGCCCTGTGGCCCGATTCTCAGCACCCGCGAGCTGATCGAGGACGAGACGCTGGCCGAACTCGGTGCGGTGGTGGAGGTCAAGCACCCGCAGCGCGGCAGCTTCAAGACGGTCGGCATGCCGATCAAGCTGTCCGACTCACCCGTACAGATCGAGACCTCACCCGGTCTCGGTGAGCACAACGCGGACATCTACGGCCAGCTCGGCATCAGCGCCGAGGACCTCGAAGCCCTGAAGACCGCCGGCGTCGTCTGACCCTGGCACCTCTGGAGGAGAGATATGAGTTACGACAAGGCAGCGGTCCAGGCGGTCCTCGATCAGGCCCTGGCAGAGGGCCGGTCCGCACTCAGCGCGCCGGAGGCCAAGCTGGTGGCCGACGCCTATGGCATTCCCACCCCGGGCGAGGGTCTGTCGACCACCGCTGACGGCGCCGCGGCGCTCGCGGCCGAGATCGGCTTCCCGGTGGTACTGAAGATCGTCTCGCCGGACATCCTGCACAAGACGGACGCCGGTGGGGTCGTGGTCGGCGTGACCGATGAGGCCGCGGCGCGGGAGGCGTTCGGCCAGATCGTCGCCAATGCGAAGAACTATCAGGCCGACGCGGAGATCACCGGTGTGCAGGTGCAGAAGATGCTGCAGCGCGGGCCGGACGTGCAGGAGGTCATCGTCGGTGCGATCACCGACCAGACCTTCGGCAAGCTCGTCGCCTTCGGCCTGGGTGGGGTGCTCGTCGAGGTACTGAAGGACGTCACCTTCCGGCTGGCGCCGACGTCGCCTGGGGAAGCCGCCTCGATGGTGGAGGGCATCAGCGCGCACGAGATGCTGAACGGCGTCCGCGGCTCGAAGCCGGTCGACAAACCCGCCATCGCGAGGATCATCACCGCGTTGTCGGATCTGGTCAGCGACTTCCCGCAGTTCGCCGAGGTCGACCTGAACCCGGTACTGGCCGGGCCGGACGGCGCCACCGCGGTCGACGTACGGATCATCGTGGATCCCACCGCCGGCGTACCGGTGGAGCGGTTCACGCAGGAGGAGATCCTGACGGCGATGACGCGGATCATGAAACCGCGCGCCGTCGCCGTGATCGGTGCCTCCAACGAGGACGGCAAGATCGGCAACTCGGTCATGAAGAACCTGGTGAACGGCGGCTACCAGGGCGACATCTACCCGATCAACCCGAAGGGTGGCGAGGTCCTCGGGCTGAAGGCGTTCCCGAGCATCACCGACGTACCCGGAGACGTGGATGTCGCCGTGTTCGCCGTACCGGCCAAGTTCGTCGCCGGTGCGCTCGAGCAGTGCGGTCAGAAGGGGGTCGCCGGGGCGATCCTGATCCCGTCGGGCTTCGCCGAGACCGGGGAGCAGGCCCTGCAGGACGAGGTACTCGCGGTCGCACGCAAGCACAACGTCCGCATTCTCGGGCCGAACATCTACGGCTATTACTACCTGCCGGAGAAGCTCTGCGCCACGTTCTGCACGCCGTACGACGTCCAGGGCAGCGTGGCGCTCTCCTCGCAGAGCGGCGGTATCGGGATGGCGATCCTCGGGTTCAGCCGGTCGAGCCGGATGGGGGTGTCCGCGATCGTGGGTGTCGGCAACAAGGCCGATATCGACGAGGACGACCTGCTCACGTTCTTCGAGGCCGATGACAACACCAACCTGATCGCGATGCACCTCGAGGACCTCAAGGACGGTCGCGCGTTCGCCGAGACGGCCTCGCGGGTGTCGAAGAAGAAGCCGGTGGTCGTGCTCAAAGCCGGCCGAACGGATCTGGGCGCGCGGGCGGCAAGCTCCCACACGGGAGCGCTCGCGGGCAACGACAAGGTGTACGACGACATTCTGCGGCAGTCGGGTGTGGTCCGGGCCCCCGGACTGAACGACATGCTGCAGTACGCCCGGGGCATCCCGCTGCTGCCCACTCCGCAGGGCGAGAACGTCGTCATCATCACGGGCGCGGGCGGGTCCGGAGTGCTGCTCTCCGATGCCTGCGTCGACAACGGTCTGCACCTGATGGGCATGCCGGCCGACCTGGACGAGGCGTTCAAGAAGTTCATCCCACCGTTCGGTGCCTCGGGCAACCCCGTGGACATCACCGGCGGCGAACCCCCGTCCACCTATCGAAACACGATCGCCCTGGGCCTGCAGGACGACCGCATCCACGCGCTCATCCTGGGCTACTGGCACACCATCGTCACGCCACCGATGGTGTTCGCCGAACTGGTCGCGGACGTGGTGGCCGAATACCGGGCCAAGGGCATTTCCAAGCCTGTCGTCGCCTCACTTTCGGGTGACGTCGAGGTCGAGGAGGCCAGCCAGTACCTCTACGAGCGCGGGGTGGTGGCGTACCCGTACACCACCGAAACTCCGGTGGCCGTGCTCGGCGCCAAGTACCGCTGGGCGCGAAATGCGGGACTGGTCGGTACCCAAGGAACCTAGCAGCAGCAGTACGGCGGGGGTAAATTCCCAGTTGGCGTCGATCCTAAGGAGTCCGCCTTGGACGTCACAAGCAGTACCTCAGATCTGCCAGACGGTCCCTCCCCGGTTACCGAGGAGCGCGTCTGGCGGGCGGGCCGGCTCGAACCGATGCCGATCCGGAAGTTGCCTAAGGCACCACCATCGATCCACATTCTCGGGCCGACGGTCTTCCTCGTCGCGCTCGGCGTGGGCATGGGGGAGTCCTACATGTGGCCCCGGCTGGTGCTGGTGTTCGGCCCGGACATCCGCTGGCTGTTCCTGGTCGGTGTCACCCTGCAAGCGTTCGTGCTGCTGGAGATGGCGCGGTACGCGATGGCGACCGGGGAGAGCATCTTCTTCGGCGCCGCGCGGATCTTCAAACCGATGATGTGGTTCTTCTACGTCGCGGCGATCCTGATCTATATCTGGCCCGGACACCTTTCGGCCGGTGCCGCCGCCTTCGAGGAGATATCGGGTATTCCCTGGCAGGTCTCGGCCTGTGTCGCCCTGGTCGGGGTGGGCGTGTTGTTCAGCATGCTCTCGGTGATCTACAGCTTCCTGGAGAAGGTGCTGGGATTCCTGATCGGGTTCCTGGTCGTCGGTACGGCGATCATCGCGTCGATCGTCGGCAGTTGGGACGACCTGGCGTCGACCATCTCGGGCATGTTCGCCTTCGGGTTCCTGCCGGACAAGGCCCTGTCCGACGTGTGGTTCCCGATCATCGTCGGATCGATCGCGTTCGCCGGTCCGTCGGGTATGCAGCAGATGTGGTACACGCTGCAGCTGCGCGACAGCGGTGCCGCGATGGGTTCGCACATCCCGAAGGTTCGGGGTCTGCGCACCGCCGGCGAGGCGGAGTCGATGCCGTCCCGCGGGTACATGTTCGACACCGAGGACCCGGCCGAGATGGAGAAGTGGAAGGGGTGGCGCCGGTGGGTCACCTTCGACGCGCTCCTGCTCTTCTGGGGCATCACGATGCTCGTCACGGTGTCGTTCACGGTGCTGGCCATGTCGGCGGCCCGGGAGAATCCGAACGTCGGCGCTCTGATCGAGGGTGGTGACCGGGAGGCAGCACTGAAGGCCATGTCGGACGCCTTCGCCTCGGCCGGCAGCCCGATCCTCGGTACGGCGTTCTTCGGCTTCATCGCGCTGATCGGCCTGAACGCGACGCTCGGGTTGTTCGACTCCTTCTCCCGGGGACAGGCCGATATGACGTACTACTTCGTGCCTGGTGCGAAGAAGATCGGTATGTCCCGGTTGTACGCGGGCTTCCTGTGGGGAGTCATCACGTTCGGCATCCTGATCCTGCTGTTCGGTCCGGCGGATGGTCCCGCGAGCATCCTGGATATCCTCGCGTTCCTGTCCACCTTCGCCATGGGTGCGTACTGCGTGGTGTTGTTGCTCGTGAACAACAAGCTGCTACCCAAACCGATTCGTCCGGGGATCGGGCGCAACCTGATCATCGGCTTCGGTGCGGTGTTCTACCTGGGCATGTTGTTCTACAGCCTGGTCCGCTTCGGTGTGGTCGTGGGCTGATCATGTCCAAGGTCCAGGTCCGGCAGCTGGCTGAGTTCTCAGTCCCTGCCCTGTCGATCGGAGTCGCCGCCGGCCTGGTGGCCGGTGGGCTGGCCGCCTTTGCGGGCCAGCCCACCGGCTGGGCGGTCCTCACCGGTCTCGCCCTCGGCGTACCCATCGCGTTCTTCAGCACGGGGTACGCCGTACTCGTTGCCCTCGGCAAGGTCCCGACCGGGGTGTTCGCGCCGGCCGCGGTCTACTGGTTGGTCGGGTTCCCGCTGGCGTTGATGGCGCATGCGGCCGTGACCGAGTGGGTGATCGTTGGTTCGCCTGGGTTGCCGGAATCGCCGTTGGAGTTCCTCGCGTTCCGGGCCTTGCTGAGTATGGGCTTCGCGATCGGGTTCCTCTGGATGCACGAGCAGCTAGGGCGGCACTGGTGGCCGCGGATCCGCGAGCACAACGAGTACGCCTATCGCTGCGTCGAGCAGTACAAGGAGATGGCGGTCTCGCTCGAGGAGCGCAAGGCCGCCGCGGGCCGGGGCCGTCCGCGTCCCAGAAAACGGCGCGCCCCCGCTTAGTGGTACGGCGCTTAGACGTTTGGCGCTAAGTGGTTTGGCGCCTATTGGTTGGCGCTTAGTCCCGTCATCGCGTTTTAGACCTGCTGGAGAGACCGTTCATGGACGTATCGCTCTCGGCGTGGATCGTCACGCTCATCGCCCTGTCGGCCCTGTTGTCACTGGACTTCCTGATCGTCGCCCGAAAGCCGCACGAACCGAGCCTGCGCGAAGCCACCTACTGGGTCGTCTTCTACGTCGGCCTGGCGGTGGCCTTCGGTGTCGGCCTGACGCTGGCCGCCGGTGGCCGGTCGGGTGGTGAGTTCTTCGCCGGCTGGCTGACCGAGTACTCGCTGTCGGTCGACAACCTGTTCGTCTTCATCATCATCATGTCCCGCTTCGCCGTACCGAGGCATCTGCAGCAGAAGGTGCTGCTCGTCGGTGTGGCCCTGGCCCTGCTGATGCGCGGCGCGTTCATCGCGATCGGCGCGGAGGCGATCTCCCGGTTCGACTGGGTCTTCTTCATCTTTGGCGCGTTCCTGATCTACACCGCCTGGAAGCTCGCCACCGCCAAGGAAGAGGACGAGTTCAAGGAGAACGCCGCCCTGAAGGCGGTCAAGCGCGTGCTGCCGGCCTCGTCGATGCTGATCGTGATGGTTGCCATCGGCACCACCGACCTGCTCTTCGCGCTCGACTCGATCCCGGCCATCTTCGGCCTCACCCAAGAACCGTATTTGGTCTTCACCGCGAACGCCTTCGCCCTAATGGGCCTACGCCAACTGTTCTTCCTCATCGGCGGCCTACTCGACCGCCTGGTCTACCTCTCCTACGGCCTATCCGTCGTACTCGGCTTCATCGGCGTCAAACTCATCCTCGAAGCCCTCCACCACGAAGGCGTCGCCTGGGCCCCCGAAATCCCCATCCTCGTCTCCCTAGGCGTAATCCTCGGCACCTTGACCATCACCGCCATAGCCAGCCTCCTAAAATCCGCCCACACCACCCGCAACACCCCCACCGACACCCCCACACCCGAACCCGTCACGGAACCGGCCGAATCCGCGTAGCCCATCCCGCCGAAACGCCCGCCGCCTCGGCCTTGGCAAGAGCGCGCGCCTTTTGACTTGGCGACGAGTGGACGCGTTTTGCGCCCCGCATCGAGCCAGGTTGGACGTGGCATCAAGGTTTGTGCGTGGCAGGCGACGGGGCGCAAAACGCGTCCACTCGTCGCCAAGTCCGGCACCACCCGGCCGCCAGGCGCGGACTGCGCTCGCGGTCGACGTACGGCGTGATTTGTGGATAACCCTCCCGCGAAGTGCCTCCTTGTGTCGCGCGTCTGCAAACACAACAAGGCACCTCGCGAGAGACTTATCCCCAATTCGGCCCACGCGTGTGCATTCCACGTCCAACCGTGGCAGGGCATTCGCAGGCAGGCCGCATTCCACGTCCGACCGTGATGGCGGTACCGCAGGTGGGCCGCATTCTGCGTCCGACCGTGGCGGCGGTATCCGCAGGCGGGCCGCATTCCACGTCCGACCGTCACCGGGTAGTCGCGGTGGCCCGGGACTTCGTTGGCGGACCGAGGACCGGGGCGTTGTACGGCGGGGGGACGGGGACCAGGGACGTCGTACGGCCGACCGGGAGCGTCGTACTGCGGGGACCGAGGTGCGGCGTGTGGGGAATGGCGAACGCGGGCCGCCTTTGACTTGGCGACGAGTGGACGCGTTTTGCGCCCCGCATCGAGCCAGGTTGGACGTGGCATCAAGGTTTGTGCGTGGCAGGCGACAGGGCGCAAAACGCGTCCACTCGTCGCCAAGTCCGGCACCACCCGGCCGCCAGGCGCGGACTGCGCTCGCGGTCGACGTACGGCGTGAGACCCACAAGCGTGGGACGCGCAAGAACGCCGGCCCCCGGAAAACAGGGGCCGGCGTTCGAGGGGGGTTAGGAGGTGGGGCGGCGGGGGCGGGACGGCTTTTTGGGCTCGGCGGCGGGAGCCGGGGTGGCGGATTCGGCTTGGAGGTCGTGGTAGGCCTTGCGGGTGTGTTCGGTGTGCTGGCGCATGATTTCGGCCGCCTTGTCCTCGTCGCCGTCGGCGATGGCCTTTACGAGGCGGGTGTGCTCTCGCCAGGAGGCTTGGCCGCGGAAGGGGGCGACGGGGGTGTAGTACCAGCGGACGCGGCGGTCGACCTGGGCGGCGAAGTCCACCAGGAACTTGTTCCCCGACATCTCGGTGATCGAGCGGTGTAGCTCGGCGTTGGTGCGCACGGTGGCGTCGATGTCACCGGCGTCCAGGAAGGCGGCGCCCTCCTTGCAGAGCTCTCGCAGCCGGGTGACCGCGTCCTTGCTCGCGTGCCGGGCCGCCAGCCGCGCCGATTCCGACTCGAGCGCGGCCCGGGCGGCCAGTAGCTGGTCCACCTCGTCCTCGGCGGGCACATGCACCTGGGCGCCGAAGCCGGGTCGCAGATCGACCCAGCCCTCGTTGCTCAGCCGCTGCAGAGCCTCCCGCACCGGCTGCCGGGACACGCCCAGCATGCCGGCCAGCTCCACCTCGACCAGGTGCTTGCCACGCTCGAGGGTTCCGTCGATGATCATCTCGGTGAGGGCCTCGTAGACCGACTCCCGAAGCGGCGTCGGCCGCTTGAGATGACGGACACCGGTGGCACCGTCGGCGCCGCTTCCCGTGCCAACACTCGTTGTTGTCATCTGGCCCTCTCAAAGTCAGCCCGCACTGATCATCCGATCATCCACCGGCGATCGGGTCATGGACCTGAAAAGCCGTTGGTTTGTGTAGACAGTCTACCAAGTGCTCAGGCCGCGGATTCGTTCCTGGCCTGCTCGTTTTCCGTGTCTTTGCGCAGCGTCTCGAGTTCACGCTCGAGCTCGAGCTGAAGGTTGGCCTCGAGCAGCTCGGGCGCGTCCTCGAACTGCGGACGAGCGGCGAGAGCGCCGAACCTACGGGTGAAGATCATGGTCTTGCTTTCCTCTCAACTTGATTCCGGAACCATCGCGGCTCCGAAATACTGGCTTCTGTATACATTCAACCAGCCCACTGAACCGGTTATGCCCACATCTCACGTGATCCCCGTTACAGAGGCGCGCACAGCGCGTTCCAGGGCGGTGAACTACCTCACTCCCGTGCCCGATTCACCCCAGAACATGCGCGAAGGGCGCATCCGGAAGCCCGGATGCGCCCTTCGGCCAAGCACGAGAAGTCAGCCGTTGGACTTGATCAACTCGTTCACCTTGCCGACGTACACCTGCAGTTCGTCGACCGGCTTCTTGCCGTTCAGGATCGGCTGCCAGTACGCCGTGGTGAGGTCGGCGACCTGGGACGCCCACTGGGTGGTGAACCGCACGCCGGTCGTCTTCTCCGTGGCCAGATCGGCCTTGACCGTATCGATCACCGTCGGCTGGCCCGCCTTGGACAGGGCGTCGAAGTAGCTGCCCTGCGTCGGCACGTACGCCGGCGGTGCCACCGGGGCGGCGGGCAGTACGGCGCTCCAGACCTTCGTGCTCAAGTACTCGATCACCTTGTACGTCGCTTCCTCGCTCGCGGTGTACGACGGGGTGCAGTAGCCGATCGAGTCGGACAGCGTCGCGGGCGTGGTGACCTGCGGGAACGGCGCGAAGCCGTACTTGACCTTCGGCTTGTCCGTCTGGAACCCGGCCGCGAGCCATTGCCCGCCGAACATCATCGGCACCTTGCCGGCCGAGAAGAGCGCGGGCGCGTTCGACACGTCGTACCCCGGCGGTGCGACCGCGCCGGACTTGATCGCGGCGGCCAACTTGGTGACACCTTCGACGTACGTCGCGTCGGCCTCGGCCTTCGTCGGGTGGTTCACGTTGTCGGTGAAGGCGGCGCCACCGGCCGACAGCGAGTACATGCCCATCGTGAACGGGCCGTCGCCCGCGGTGAGCTGGTCCGCGACGAGCCCGTGCTTCGCGCCGTTCTTCCCGGCCAGCTTGCCGGCGGCGTCGTACATCTCGTCCCAGGACCAGCCGGCCTTCGGCACCGGGATGCCCGCGGCCTCGAAGGCGTCCGCGTTGTACCAAACGCCGTACGTATTGAGCAGGGCCGGGATGCCGCCCATCTGGCCGTCGGCGGTCTTCCAGTTCTCGAAGGCCGAGGGCACGAAGTTGGCGGCCTTGAAATCGCCTTCGCCCTCGCTGACGCGCTTCGTCCAGTCGACCAGCAGGCCTTGCGAGGTGTACTGCTGCTCGGTGTCGTTGCCGCACCAGAAGATGTCGGGCAGCTTCTTGGCCTGGGTCAGCGACGCGAGCTTGTCGCCGTACCCGCCGCCGGGGGTTTCGAGCCGCTTGACGGTGATGTTGGGATCGCTGAAACCCTTGAGGGCCGCGTCGATCGCCTTGTTGGTCTCGGGCGACTCCCAGGTCATGATCGTGACGGTGACCGGGCCGTCCGTGCCGCCGCCATCATCCGAGCCGCCGCAGGCCGTTGCCGTCAGCAACCCGGCACACGCCAGCGTCGTACCGATAACTCTTGAACGCCTCACGGCCGTCCTCCTCAAACCTTGAATGTGGGGATCACTTCTGGGTGGTGCTGCCGAGCGAGCCGAGGCCCTGGATGAAGTAGCGCTGCGCGGCGAAGAAGAGGATCAGCGGCGGCAGCATGTAGAGCAGGTTGGTGGCCATGTAGTAGCTCCAGTCCGGCGTCTGCCCGGCGAACGGGGAGATGAACGACGCCATGCCGACCGCGAGCGGCCACTTCTCCGACGAGTAGAGGTAGACCAGCGGATTGAGGTAGTCGTTCCACGAGGCCTGGAAGGCGAGGATCGACATCGTGATCCAGGCCGGTTTCGTGAGCGGCAGCATCACCTGGGTGAAGATCCGGAAATGGCCGGCGCCGTCGATCTTGGCCGCTTCGTCGATCGAGTACGGAATGGCGAGGAAGTACTGCCGGGCCAGGAAGATGAACAGCGGATTGCCGCCGAAGAAGGCCGGCACGATCAACGGCAACCACGTGTCGTACCAGCCGATGCTCTTGTACATCTGGAACAGCGGGATCAGACCGACCACGCCGGGGAGCAACATGCTGCCGACGAACAGGTAGAACCAGATCTTCCGGCCGGGGAAGCGCAAGCGGGCCAGCGCGTAGCCGGCCATCATCGCGGTGAGCACGCCGCCGAAGACGCTGAGCGCGGTGATGATGGACGAGTTCAGCAGCAGTCGCGGGAAGCGGATCGCCTCGGGCCCTTTGATGAAGTTCTCGAAGTGGAACTCATTCGGGAACAGCCGCGGCGGCACCTCGAAGACGGCACTGCGGCTCTTCAGGCCGATGGTGATCATCCACAGCAGCGGCACCACCATCACCGCGCACACGAACAAGGCGGTCGCATACCAGGAGGCGGTCCGGAGCGACTTGGTCCGGTCCTTGGTGCCGACGGCTCTGGCCGCGACCTCGGCGCTGCCGCGTTCTTCAGTCAGCAGAGTTGTCACTGTAGGTCCAAAGGGAGGAGAACTTCGCGGTCAGGGCGATCACGGCGATGATCACGATGAACAGCACCCACACCTGCGCGGAGGCGTAACCGAGCTGGGGGATCCGGCCGAGGTTGGAGAAGCCGTTCTTGTAGATCGACAGCATCAGCACGTTGGTGCTGAAGCCGGGCCCACCGTCGGTGAGGATCTTGGGCTGGTTGAACGTCTGCAGCGCGGCCGTGGTCTGCAGGATCACCTGCAGCAACATGATCGGGCTGATCATCGGCATGGTGATCCGGAAGAACACCGAGTACGGCCCGGCGCCGTCGACCTTGGCCGCCTCGTACAACTCGGTCGGTACGGCCTGCAGCGCGGCCAGGAAGATGATCATCGTGCTGCCAACACCCCAGAGCATCACGATCACGATCGACGGCATCGACATCGTCGGACTGGCGAGCCATTGGCTGGTCGGCAGGTGCAGCTTCTCCAGGATCGTGTTCATCAAGCCGACTTGCGGGTTCAGGATGAACTTCCACAGCGTGATGGTCGCGACGGCCGGGAGTACGACAGGGAGGTAGGCCATCGTCCGTACGATTCGCACGCCGCGGAACTTCTGGTTGCAGAAGACCGCGAGTGCCAGGCCGATTGCCAGTGACAGTGGGACGTAGAGCAGGACGAGATAAGCGGTCGCGCGCATCGCGGGCCAGAAGGCGGGATCGACGGTGAAGAGCCTGCGGAAGTTGTCGAAGCCGACGAAGATCGGGTCGCTCAGGCCGTTGTACTTCGTCAGCGCCAGGTAGAACGAGCGGATCAGGGGATAGACCACGAAGACGGTGAAGCCGATCACGGCCGGGCCGATGAAGACGTACGCTGCCTTGGTATCCGATCCGGCGCCTCGGGCCTGAAGGCGGCCTTTTGGGCGTGCTGTGTCTGGGCGTCTTGCTGCGGTCACCCGCACTGGCGTGTCCTGTCAGCGCCTGGGGGGCCGGAGGTGATGTGCTGGATCGAATTCATGCCCACTCCCTGGACGGTAACGTTTCCAACGGCTTACTGTTTTGTGACGATGCCGTGTCGTGAGAAGGAAGTCAACCCTGTGTCCGAAACGTTTCCAAGGCGGCCCGAGACCGCACGCCCGACGATGGTCGATGTGGCCAAGCGGGCCGGCGTCGGCCTCGGCACCGTGTCGCGCGTCGTCAATGGCGGGTCCGGTGTCCGTGAGCACACGGCCAGCCGGGTCCGCGCCGCGATCGACGAGCTGGGGTTCCAGCGCAACGAGGTGGCCCGCGCTTTGCGGCCGGGTAAGACCTCGACGAGTCTCGCGCTGGTGCTCGGCGACCTGACCAACCCGTTCTACGCCACCATCGCGAAGGCCGCGCTGGAGGTGGCGGGCCAAGCCGGGTATGCCGTCGTACTCGGCAGTGTGGACGAGGATCCCGAGGGTGAGCGGCGGGCGATCCAGGAGCTGATCGGCCGGCGGGTGGCGGGCCTGATGATCGTGCCGGACCAGGGCGACCACTCGTTCCTGGCCGGGCCGGCGGGTGCGGGTGTGCCGGTGGTCTTCGTGGACCGGCCGGCGCACGGTATCGAGGCTGACGTGGTGATGGTCGACAACGAGGCCGGTGGCCGGATCGCGACGGAGCACCTGCTGAACCAGGGCCATCGCCGGGTCGCGATCCTGCTCGCGCCGTCGTACTACACGGTCGGCCGCCGGCTTCGCGGGTATCGCCGCGCCTTCCGCCTGGCCGATCAAACGGTCGACGAGAGTCTGGTCATCACCTTGCCGGAGGGTTCGCAAGAGGCCGCCGAGAAGGCCACTCGTGAGTTGATGCACCGGGCGGAACCTCCCACGGCGATCTTCGCGTCGACGAACTTCCTCACCGAAGGCGTGCTCAGGGCCCTCGGCGAGACCGATTCGCAGGCGGCCGTGGTCGGCTTCGACGACTTCCGGCTGGCCGACATGCTGCCGACCCCCGTCACGGTCGTTGCCTCCGACATCGGTGAGCTCGGCCGCGTCGCCGCCCGCCTCCTGCTCGAACGCGCCGACGGCTCCGCCAAACCACCCCAGCGCATCGTGCTGCCCTGCACCCTCATTCCCCGTGGCAGCGGCGAGCGTCCACCGCCTACTTCTTCGTGACGTTCTGCCAGATCATCTGACCCGGTGTCGGCGTGATCTCCGTGGTGATGACGGCCATCGCGCGACGGCTGAACTTGTCGTCGGTGAGCTGCGCCAGCATCCCCGCGGCCAGGTCGGCGCGGGCGGTGAAGAGGCCGTCCGCGTGGTTCTCCGTCAGCTCGTACGTCGTCGGTGCCGGGTGGTCGAACAACCCGGCCGGACGCGCGATCGTCCAGTCCAGCGAGCTGGCGCGGACGATCGCCCCGGCCCGGCGCATGTCCTCGTGCGTCGTCCGCGCCAGCCGTCGGTTGACGATCGGGTCGATCACGCGCCGGTAGAAGAAGTCGGCCGTCGGCTGGTAGCCCGGATCGGTCAGCATCGAGGTCACGATCACCAGCCGGGGTACGTCGTACCGCTCCATCGCCTCGACGATCGCCGTCGTCGCCCGTGAATAGAGGCTCACGGGTTGCCGGGTGAAGGTGCCGCCGATGGCCGAGAGCACGGCGTCGGCGCCTTGGATGATCGGCGCGATGGCTTGGGGATTGGTGGCGTCGGCTTGCACGGTGGTGACGCCCGGTGTGGTTTCGATGGGCCGGCGGGCGACGCCGATGACCTCGTGCCCGGCGGCGGCCGCCTGCTGGGTCAACTGGCGGCCGGTTGATCCGCTTGCTCCGAAGACGACGATGCGCATGTGCGTTCCTTTGATCGGTTGAGGCTTGACCTTCGCCTGCGCGGTCCCGCATATTCAACGGTGATGAATAAATCTCGAGGTCGTCCGCGTGGCAATCCGCCGACTCGCGCGCGGATCGCCGAGGCGGCGCGGCCGCTGTTCCTGGAGCGTGGTTATCGCGGTACGACGGTGCGCGCGATCGCGGCTGCCGCTGAGGTTGATTCGGCGTTGATCAGTTACCACTTCGGTTCTAAACAAGGGTTGTTCGCCGAGTCGATGGGGTTCAGTTGCCAGTCGCCGGACTTGGCCGCGGCGTTCGAGGGGGATCTCGCGGGTCTGCCTAGTCGGCTGTTGCGCGCGGTGATGGCGTTGTGGGAAGGCGCGCCGCCGGACGGGTTGGCGATGCGCGACGCGGACGCGATGGAGGTGTTCCGCGAGTACCTCGAAACCGAGTTGCACGGCCGGCTTGCTGAATTTCTGCGCGGGCCTGGTGCGACCGATCGGGCCACCGCCGCGGTCGCCGTGATCGGTGGGCTGGTCTTCACGCGCTACCTCAATCCGCTCCGCCCGGCCGCCGAGCTGCCGTCGGCTGAGCTGGAGCGCATCATGCTGCCGTCAATGCGCGCCGCCCTGCGCGGGGCGCAGTTGCACCGGGGTGCCGCGTAAGTTGGTCTGATGAGGATTCGGCCGTACGGCGTGGGGCTTTGCCTGGCGCTAGTGGTGGGGGTGCTGACCGGTTGTTCGCCGGGGCTGGCCGGGGGAATCTCGGTCACGGTGGACGACGCGGGCCGGTTGGTCGCCGTGATGGAGAAGTGCAGGGGCGATATCGAGTACGTGTCGTTGTCCGAGATTTCCGAGGGCTCTGAGGCGCAGGGTTCTGAGCGCGTCCGGCTTGGCGAGTGGACGATCGGCAAGCTGAAGGACGGCTCGCACGCGCTCAACCTGGAGACGGGGAATCCCGCGTGGAAGGCGTCATCGCCGTGGCAGCCGCTGAAGCCCGGGACGTCGTACGTCGTGGGGGCGTGGGACGAGAATCAGTCCTGGACCCTCGGCACGCTGACGTTCAAGGTCGCCGACCTCGCCAAGGTCAAGCCGGGTGAAGTGCTCTCGGTGGACTTCGTGGACGGCAAGACCGTGACCTTGGCCGAGCCGTTGGAGAAGTTCAAGAAGGCGGCCTGCGGGGGTTAGCGGTCGTCGTAGGCGTCGCGGGCGGCTAGGACTTCGGGGATGTGTTGTTCGGCCCAGCGGCAGAGGACGTTGAGGGGGTCGATCAGCGTCCGGCCGAGTGGCGTGAGTTCGTACTCGACTCGTGGTGGGACTTCGCCGTACGCCTGGCGGATCAGCATGCCGTCGCGTTCGAGATCGCGCAGGGTGTCGGTCAGGACCTTGCCGCTGATGCCTTGCAGGGCCGTCCGGATGTCGCCGAAGCGCAGCGGGCCCGGGTCCAGAACGGTGATGATCATCGCGGTCCACTTGTTCGCGATCCGGGCCAGCGAGGTGCGGGACGGGCAGGTGGCCACCAGGATGTTCCAGCTTTGCCCTGGCGGCGGCGCGTATTTCAGATTCATCAGGCCACATCCCGTTAGTTACGTTGAGGTGAATGGTCACCATTAGTAAGTATTGACCTCCAGAAGGCTAAACCCTAGGAGGAACCATGAGCAATGCGGTGACTGTGGCAACGGATTACTTCAACGCCCTGGCGGCCAAGGAGTACGCGAAGGTGGCGGGCTTCTTCGCCGACGACATCGTCTGGCACCAGCCCGGCGCCAACCAGTTCTCCGGCATGCACAAGGGCGCGGACGCGGTGAACGCGATGATCGGCGGCATGATGACGGTCAGCGCCGGCACCTTCGCGCTGTCGGTCCGGGCGCCGCTCATGGTCAACGAGGACCTGGTCGCCGCGCCCGTGCACTTCGCCGGTCAGCGCGAGGGCGCGACCCTGGACGGCGACGGTATCGACCTGCTCCGGATCGCCGACGGCAAGATCGTCGAGGCCTGGCTGTTCACCGAGGACCAGGACGCCGAGAACACCTTCTGGGGCTGATCACCCTCCAGCTTGCCCCATGATCGAGATGTCGGCCGCCGCGTCAACGTCCAGGAGGGCATGCGCGGCGGTTGCCATCGGCAACGGACTGCGTGCGGCCGCGAGCGCCAGACCGAGATCCTTGCGCAAGGCGCCGACCGTGAAATCGGCAGCCGCGTAGTCGCCGGAGTCGAGCCGCTCCCGCTTGCCTGTGACCAGTCTGGCGAAGGCGCCACCGCTCAGTACGTCGAGAACGAGTGCGCGGTCGAGGCCGAGGCTTTCGCCAAGTTGGACGGCGTCGTGCAGTCCGGCGGCGACCACGCCAAGGCTGAGGTTCGCGACGAGTTTGGCGGCGGTCGCCGTACCGATCGGGCCGGTGTGCCGGATGTCGCCGTTGGACGTCCAGCACTGCAGGAGCGCCCGCGCCGCGGCGACGTCCTCGGTAGAGCCGCCCGCCAGGACGCGAAGCGTGCCACCCCGGACGGCCGGGATTGATCCGAGCACGGGCGCTTCGACGTACCGCAGACCTGCCTCGATCGCCCGGCCCGCGAGGTCGAGGGACTCGGTGGGCGCGATGGTGCTCGCGTTGATCACCAGTGTGCCGGGTTCGACGTACTGGATCAGGCCGGCCAGTACGTCGGCCGAGGCCTTGCCGTCGAGCACCATCACCACGATGGCCTCGGCGGTCGCGAGCACCTCCAGGCCCGTCGGTTCGTAGCCGGGCCGGGGGCTGCGGTTCCAGCGAATGACCTGGTGGCCGTGTTCCTCGAGGGAGATGGCGAACGCCTGGCCCATCCGGCCGAGGCCGCAGACCCCTACCCGCATCAGTCGGCCACGATCGCGAAGGCCTCGATTTCGAGGAGTACGTCGGGCCGGAAGAGCGCGACGACCTGTACGGCGGTGCTGGCGGGCGGGTTGGCCGTGTCGACGTACTCGTCGCGGGCTTTGCGGATCGCGGGCAGCACGGCGAGGTCGGTGACGTAGATGCCGAGCTTGACCACCTGGGTGAACGTGGCACCGGCCGCCTTGAGGCAGGCGTCGAGGTTGGCGAAGACCTGGCGGGCCTGCGCTTCGGCGTCGCCGGGGCCGACCAGATCGCCGTTCGCGTCGAGCGCGACTTGGCCGGCGATGGCGACCCAGCGGCCGGGGCCGGTCACGACGTGGCTGTACCCGTTGCCCGGGGCGACGCCGTCGGGCTTGGGGTGGGAGAGCTGGGACAAGGTGGTTCCTTCCGATTTCGGCTGGTGATGCCATCCTGCCGGGTCTGTCGGTATCCGACCAGCGCATATCTTGCAGGTTAGGTATGCGCGATAGGGATATCGTGGTGCCGTGGATCTGAACCAGCTCCGAGCCTTCCGCGAGGTCTGCCGCCTGGGCACGGTCAGCGCTGCCGCGGCGTCACTCGGCTACACACAGTCCGCGGTGTCCCGGCAGCTCGCGAGCCTGGAAACGCAGGTGGGTCTGCCGTTGTTGCAGCGGCATTCGCGGGGCGTTCGTCCGACCGCGGCGGGCGAGGTGTTACTGACGCACGCGACGGGCATCCTCGGCCAGGTCGATCGCGCGCTGGCCGACGTACGGACCGCTGAAACGCGAGGCGGGCCGGTCCGGGTGGGCGCGATCCCGACCGCGAGCGCCCGGTTGCTGCCCGAAGCTCTTCGCGCTTTCGGTGGGGTCAACCGGGTCACCTTCGTGGAGGGCGTGACGCCTGAGCTGCTGCCCAAGTTGCGCGATGGTGCGATCGACCTGGCGGTGATCACGGACTACCCGCCCGGTCTGCCGACTGCGGAGGGCGTCTCGTTGGCGCATCTGATGGACGACGTTCTGCTCTGTGCGCTACCCCGGGAGCATCGGTTGGCCGATCGCCGGGTGGTGGATTTGGCCGAGCTCGCGGAGGACAGCTGGGTCGAGGATTACGCGGGCGCGGCCGCCGTACTGATGGGAGTGTGTGCGAAGGCCGGGTTCGTGCCGAGGATCGACATCGAGTGCGGCAGTTGGCTCGGGAAGCAGGCGTTCGTGGCCGCCGGGTACGGCGTGACGCTGGTGCCGGGACTGGTCGTACCGGCGCTGCGGCCCGACCTCGTCGTCCGCGAACTGGCCGATCCGCCCAAGCGTGCTGTGTACGTCGCGACCCGCGGCCCTTTGGATGACTCGGTGACCGCCTTTCTTGACGCGTTGCGGCAGGTTGCCCGGCCGGTTTGAGGCGGTAGCCTTTCGGCATGCCGAAGAAGCTGCGACTGACGGGCGATGCCGAAGCCGACAAGCTCCTGTCCGAGGACTCGTTCGCCCTGCTCACCGGGTTGCTGCTCGATCAGCAGTTCCCGATGGAACACGCTTTTGCCGGGCCCCGGAAGATCGCGGACCGGATGGATGGGTTCAGCATCACCAAGATCGCCGAGACCGATGTCGAGGAGTTCGTGGAGCTGTGCGTGAAGCCGCCGGCCATCCACCGCTATGGCGGCTCGATGGCACGTCGGGTGCACGCGCTGGCGCATCACGTCCTGGACAACTACGGCGGCAATACCGACAAGATCTGGAAGCAGGGCAAGCCGGACGGCCAGGAGTTGCTGCGTCGGCTGAAGGCGTTGCCGGGGTACGGCGACCAGAAGGCTCGGATCTTCGTCGCGCTCCTTGGGAAGCAGCTTGGCGTTCAGCCGGAGGGCTGGCGCGAGGCCGCCGGGGCGTACGCCGAAGAGGGCTCGCGGCGTTCCATCGCCGATGTCACCAGCCCCGAGACGCTGGCCGAGGTGCGTGCCTTCAAGAAGGCGGTCAAGGCCGCCGCGAAGGCGATTTGAGACGGGTCTTGCGTACCATCGCCCGGTGACCATTCCCCTGAGTGACCAGGCCCGCAAGCTCGTGGACGGCGCCAACCTCGCCGTGCTCGCGACGATCAACCCGGATGGCAGTCCGCAGACCTCGGTGGTGTGGGTTGGCCGCGACGGCGACGATCTGGTCATCTCGACCGAGGCTGGTCGTCGCAAGGACAAGAACCTGCGCCGCGAGCCGCGGGCGAGTCTGACGGTGATCGACAAGGACGACCCGGACCAGTACGTCGAGATCCGGGGTACGTCGACCGTGGCCGAGGACGTCGATCGGGTCGTGGCGGTCGCCTTGGCCGAGGCGTACGAGGGGCCGGGCGCGGGCGCGACGTACCTGGACCTGCCGGTTGAGGTCGTCCGCACGGTCATCCGGATCACGCCGACTCGGTTGACCGGGCCTGCTGCCTGAGCGTTTCAACCAGCCCTGGGTGGAGGCCGGGTTGAGCCCGGATCCCTCCCAGGGTTGGTCTGTCGTCGCTTAGCGAGACTTCGTGGCCTGATGGTCGGCAGGCTGTCTGGCATGCGAATTCTTACTGCTTTGATCGCCGGTTTGTTCTTCAGTTCGATCGCGTTGCCGGTCTCCGCGGCTCCCATGGTTTTGCGGTTGCCTGGGCCGAGTGGTGCGTACGACGTGGGTGTCACGTCGTTGCATCTTGTGGACGGTCAGCGGGTGGATCCATGGAAGGCGGGGGCGCCGCGGGAGGTGATGGCGTCGGTCTACTATCCGGCGCGGGATGTCCGGGAGTATCCGATTGCGCCGCAGTTGAGTCCGGGGGCGGTGGAGTGGTTCGAGCGGATCGACGTTCAGCGGCATTCGTTGCCGACGGCAAACGTCGACTGGGGTGCGACGAAGACCCACTCGGCTGTTGATGCGCCCGTACTGCCTGGACGACGGCCGGTGCTGCTCTATAGCCCGGGTGGCGCCGACCCGCGAACCGTCGGAACGACGCTCGCGGAGGAACTCGCCAGTCGCGGCTATGTGGTGGTGACGATCGACCATCCGGGGGAGACCAGTGAGGTGGAATTCCCGGGTGGACGGGTGCGCTGGTTCGACTTGCCGGGTGATCCGCGGACGGATGCCGCGATTGCCCGGACGATGATGATGACGCGGTTCGCTGATGTCCGCTTTGTGCTGGATCGGTTGGAGGTGCTCGCGGCGGGCGGTAATCCTGACGCGGCGGGCAGGGCTTTGCCGCGTGGGTTGGGGCGGGCGCTGGACCTGGGCCGGGTCGGGATTTACGGGCACTCGGCGGGTGGCGCGACGGCCGCGGAGGCCATGTACGAGGATCGGCGGATTGATGCCGCGGTCAATCTGGAGGGCTATCTCGATCATCTGTCGGGTGAGGCGTTTCCGATCGCCCGGGCCGGGACGGATCGGCCGTTGCTGCTGGTCGGGACCGACGGCTTCCGCGACGAGCGGTTCGACCGTACGTGGGGGATGGTGCTCGCGCACGGCGGGCCGGTTCGCCGTACGGAAGTGAAAGACGCGAACCACTGGGTCTTCACCGACTACGCCGCCATGGCACCGCAATTGGAGTTCGACGGTTTGTTGAGTCGCGAGACGCGGATCAAGCTGGTCGGCGCTGGGGACCCTTGCCGGTCGACCCCGCAGATCCGGAAGCTCATGCGGGTGTTCTTCGACCAGCACCTGCGGTAGGCCGTTCGGTTGGCAGGGCTTGCCGGTCGTACGAGTGTTGGCCGATAACGCGTCGACCGGCACCGTCCTGCTCGAACGGCTGGACGCCTCCCGCCCACTCTTTTGCGTTCATTCGTCGCAATCCGCCCTCTTAGACCCGACTGACAGGTATAGGTCGGCGAGGGGAGAGGGCGGATTGCGACGAATGAACGCAAAAGGAGGCGGGTGACAACCTTTTGACCTCGGCAGGGACTGGTATGGGGTGACAGGGTTCCTGGCCGGGAGGGTGGCATGGGGGATTTCGAGCAGTTTGTGACGGAACAAGGCCGGGCCTTGTTGCGCACCGCCTGGTTACTCACCGGCGACTGGGCCGGTGCCGAGGACCTGGTCCAGACGACGCTGACGAAGACGTGGGACGGCTGGCGGTCGATCCAGCGTGCCGATGATCCCGGCGCTTACGTACGCCGGATTCTGATCAACACCCATCTGCGGCACAACCGGCGCCGGTGGAAAGGCGAGTTGCCGACCGAGGTGCTGCCGGAAGAGCCCGGGCGGGACGAGATGGGCGACAGCGACGTACGGCACAGCCTGCGGGTCGCGCTCGCGGCACTTCCCGCGCGACAGCGGGCCGTGGTCGTACTGCGGCACTACTCCGATCTCACCGAGGCCCAGACCGCCGACGCGCTCGGTTGCTCGATCGGCACCGTCAAGAGCCAGAACGCCCGAGCCATGGCGACACTGCGCTCCCACCAGGCACTGACCGGTCTGCTCACCACGGAGGCCACCTCATGAACGACTTACGCGACACCGAACGCCGACTCTCCGACCTCCTCCACGACACCACCCCCGAGCCGCCGGCCTCGATCGACTTGCACGCTCTGGCCCGTACGGCGATGACGCCCTCGCACCGAACCAGCCGAGACGTCGTACGACGCTTGGCCGCGCCCCTCGTCGCCGCCGCGGCCGTCATCGGTGCCATCGCGGGCGGCCTAGCGATCGTCGTAGGCGGGGGAACGGCCGTACCCGGCTCAAGCTCTGTCGATGAGGCAAGCATGGCTCAGGCCCGACAGGCCCTTGCACATTGGGAAGCAGCCGTACGAGCCAACCCGGCGGTCGGTGTGCTTCCGACAACCCAGGTGATCGGTCAGTGGGAACCAGCCTTCCTGAAAAGGCATGCAGAAGCCATCGCGTCCGGAGCCGTCAAGCCCGGCGCGAAGCTGGATCAGAAGATCCAGCCGCCCGGGAAGCTTGTGTGGGCCGACGGCGAAGAACGGCCCACGATGGTCCTGACAGCGAATGCGACGTACGAGCAGTTCCCGATGCCCGTAGCCACCTGTGCAGCCTGTGAGCCACTAGAGGTGACTGGAGCACGGCGGACCAGCATGACAATCCAGACCGCCCGTGGCCCGGTGGGCGTACCGGCGTGGCGCTTCAGCCTTCGGGACACGGAGGTCGAGCTTGTCCGCTCGGCAATTCCGCCGCCCACCGTCACGCCTCTGCCGCAGAAGCCGAGCCAATCCCACGTTTGGTACCGCCTGGACGCGGCGAAGGTCGGCGCCGATGGCCGGACGGTGACCGTCGAATTCAGTGGCGCTGTCGGGCCGCGGAGCCAGCCTTGCGGAGCGGACTACACGGCGCAGGCCGTCGAGTCCGGCGAGGCGGTCGTCATCATCGTCGTCGCGGATGTCCACCGGGGCGACGGCGCGTGCCCGACCGTGGCCAAGCAGCGAACGGTGACGGTGGACCTGCCGAAGCCCCTCGCCGGCCGCGTCATCGTGCAGCTCGCCGAGGGGGTTCCTGTGCCGTTCAGCCCGGGCGGTTAAGCCACTTGGTGGGGGTAGAGGGCGGAGCGGTGCTGGAAGGACAGGATGCCTGGGTTGCGGATGACGCCCTGCTGGATCTCGATGGCCCGGCGGATGGTCTCGTCGGCTTCCCAGGCTTCGCTGCCGGCCAGGACCGTCGGCAGGAATGGGAGCAGCGCCTCGCTGATCTCCCAGCTGGCCGAGTTCCACAGGTAGGACGGGGTGTGGTCGACGCCGTAGTAGGTGACGTTGTCGCCCACGATGAAGGTCGGGTCGTTGAACGAGGTCGGTTTGGCCCAGCTGAAGCCCATCCCGTCATCGCACGAGACGTCGACGATCAGCGTGCCCGGTGCGAGCAGGCCGAGGTCTTCCTCGATCAGGAAGGTCAGCGGCGCATCCGGATCCTGGAGCACGCAGTTCACGATGATGTCGTGCTCCGCCAGGAACCCCGCGAGCGGCACGCGGCCGTCATCGGTCATCGCGTGACTGCGGCGCGGGTCGAGGATGTCGTCGGTCTCGTCGTCGTGGTCGAACTGCACCATCCGCGCCGAGTGGATCGGCGAACTCACCGCGGTCACCCCACGGGCGGTCAGTACGTCGACGTCGTGGATGCCGTGTGCGGTCAGCGCCGTCACCGCGCCACGGGCGGTCGCGCCGAAGCCGATCACCACCGCGCGCAGGCGTCGTCCGTACACCCCGGTCGAGCCGATGGTCTCCAGCGCGTGCAGCACCGAGCAGTAGCCGGCGAGCTCGTTGTTCTTGTGGAAGACGTGCAGGTTGAACCGGCCGTCGGCGGTCCAGTGGTTCATCGCCTCGAACGCGATCAGCGTCAGCTTGCGGTCGATCGCTTGCTGGGTGAGCTTGTCGTCCTGGACGCAATGCGGCCAGCCCCAGAGCACCTGACCCGTACGCAATTCGGCGAGGTCCTCGGTCTGCGGTTTCGGCAGCAGCACGACGTCGCAGTCGGCGATCAACTGCTCACGGCTGCGCACCCCACCGACGGACTCGGCGAGCTGCTCGTCGGAAAGGCCGAAACGCTCGCCATAACCACGTTCCAGGAAGATGCGGGACCGGAGATCGGCCTCGATCCGGTCGAAGTGCATCGGGTGAATCGGCAGCCGGTGTTCGTTCTCCTTGCGAGAACGAGCCATGACGCCGAGGGTGAGCTGGTCCACAAGGGCCCCTTAAGTTGCCCCCTGTCTAGCACACGAGTGGTGAAAGCGGCTCTCGTGTCCTTTCCGTGGCCGTGGCCGGACCGCGAGGCAGGCACAACTCCGGTTTTCCGCGGTGTTGAACGCTTCAGGCGGAGGTTGTGCCTGCGTGGCGGTCCGCGACGGACGGCCAGCACTACACAACCCTCGTCTGAATCCTTTCAGGCGGTCGAAACGGGCACTTATGTAGTGCTGGCTGTCCGCCCGGACCGCCACGTCCACACGGTGACTCCGAACAGGCCGAATGAGGGCGAAATCGGTCACCGTGTGGACAGGGGCGTCCCCCTGAACCATCGCGGCCTGCCACGAGCGGTACCGAAGCCCTTTGCGTGGCATTCTCGTGTGCGGGAGGTGGGCGCATGATCGGCCGGATGCATCACGTCGTGCTCGACTGTCCTGATCCCGGCGCGCTGGCCGGGTTCTACGCGGAACTGCTCGGGCTGGCGGTGACCTATCGCAGTGACGATTGGGTCGTGATCGCGGCCGACGACCGGTCGTCGGGCGTGGCCTTCCAACTGGCGCCGGACCATCAGCCGCCTCGGTGGGGCGACCCGTCTGCGCCTCAGCAGTACCACCTGGACGTCATGGTCGACGACGTCGCCGTGGCCGACGTCCAGGTGCGCGAGCTGGGGGCGACCCGGCTGCCGGCGCACGACGACCGGGCCCACATCTACGCGGACCCGGCCGGCCATCCGTTCTGCTTGATCAACCGTCCCTCGTGGGCCCCACCCGTCTCGAGTCAGGCGGAGTAGCCGAGTGCGGATCGGAATGCGTCGCGGTAGTTGCTCGGGCTGAGGCGGCCGCTACGGCGACAAGGCAGAATCGCTGCATGAATCGGCGGCGCACCGCACTCGTGGTCAGCTTTGTGGGCTTGACTCTGCTGCCGGCCTTTTTGTTCGCGCGGCCATAACTGCGCGCCTAATAGGTGCTTTCTTCGGATACAACCAGTCTGCCCATCTGTGGGGGAAGGCCCTGGCGACGCCTCCGGTCGCGCAGACCAGCAGCGAACTCGGCTGAGATGCGCCTCGTTGCCACGGCTACATCACCCGCGGCAGCCGTCGGCCCGGGCCAAACCTCCATCTGAGCGGAGGCACCAGCGGTGAAATGTCGAGGTGGGTGGGGTGGTGACGACGTTCTTTGCGTGGGCGTGCAGGAGGTGTGCCCGGGTTGGAGAGTGTCGTGGACGTCTTGGTAGTCGAGCGGGCTCGTTGGGCCGTGACCGCGGTGTTCTTGGTCAACGGGTGTGCGATCTCGAGTTACATTTCCCGGATCCCGTCGCTGAAGCTGGGGCATCAGCTGACCGATGGGCAATTGGGGGTTGTGCTCACGCTTTTCGGTGCGGCGGCCCTGGTTTCCATGCAGTTTGTCGGCGGGCTGGTCAGCCGCTTCGGCAGCAGGCGGATCATCCGGCTAGCGCTGGTGGTTCTGCCGATGACGCTGGTGGGTGTCGGGCAAGCGCGTGATGGTGTCCAGCTAGGGATTGCCGTCGTGCTGATGGGCGTCGTACACGGCTCAGTGGATGTCGCGATGAACGCGCACGCGGTCGCCGTCGAGCGGCTTCGGGGGCGTCCGCTGATGAGTGGTTGTCATGCCGCGTGGAGTACGAGTGCGGTGCTCGCGTCGCTCACGGCGGCCGTCGTGACGCGGGCAAGCGTCTCGCCGGGGGAACACTTCCTGTACTCCGCCGTGGTGCTGCTCGTCGCCGGGCTGATCGTCACGCGGTGGCTCCTGCCGTCGTCCGCCGACCAGACGGCTGGGTCAGGCGGCGACGAGGCACGTGCGAGTACCAGGACCGGGTGGACGAGGGCGGTGGTGGTGCTTGGTGGGATGGGGTTTGTGGTGATGATTGGTGAGGCGGCGGTGATTAGCTGGAGTGGTGTGTTCATGCACGACGTGCGTGGGGCCGGGTTGGCGTTGGCGGCGTTGGGGTTCACCGCGTTTACGGCCTGCCAGACGGTGGGCCGGGTGGTTGGCGACCGATTGACTGAGAGGTACGGGGCGTCGTCGCTGTTTCGCGTTTGCGGACTGGTCTCGGTGGTTGGGCTGAGCATCGTGCTGGTGGTGCCGGTATGGCCGGCAACCCTTGCCGGGTTGGCGATTCTCGGCCTTGGCGGGTCGGTACTGATGCCGTTGATCTTCAGCGCCGTCGGTCGCGAAGGCGGTGCGGCCGCGGCGGCAGCGGTGTCCCGGCTGACAACGTTCACGTACGCCGGGATCCTGATCGGACCGGCCATCGTCGGCTGGTCCGCCCAGCTGATCGGCCTGACGTGGACGTTCGCCGTACTGCTGCCCTTGCTCCTCGGCGTCGCCGCCAACGGCCGCCTACTCAGCCCGAAGCCGGAAGCGCCGGGAGCGCCGGGAGCGCCGGAAGCGCTTACCGCCCTGAGCACAGGCGATCCCAGGCCGCCCAGCTAAAAGGCATTTCGAAGGCTCCCTTCGCATGGCCTCGCCGAGATAGTTGCTTTTGAACCCTTTTTCGGCAGGGTCTTGTGCTGATTGGTGCGGCGGAGTCAAATGCTCCTAAGTCTCGGGGACAAGGGGAGGGACTCCACGCATGACTCAGTCGATGACGCCTGCGCATCGCAAGGTGGCTCGGTTCACGGCGGTCTCCGCCGCATTGTTGGGGCTGGCGACAGCCTCCATGACCGCATTACCGGGTGCAGCCGCCCCACCGGGCGGCACCGGCCACGCGGCCGCGGCGGCCGCGGCGGCGAACGAGCCGCATCCGAAGTCGGACAAGGACCTCGGTCCCGCCGACCGGTCGAGAATCGCCGCGGCCCAGGCCGCCGGTAAGAAGACGGTGACGCTCCTGGTAGCCGCGGAGCGCGGCAAACTGTCGACCGCCGCGGCCCAATTACGCGCCCTCGGTGGCGTAGTACTGAAGTCCGACGGCGATGTCGACTACCTCAAGGTGGAGATCCCGATCGGGAAGGCCGACCAGGCCGCCAGGCTGAGCTCGATCGCCGCGGTGGACGTCGACGGGCTGATCGTCAGAGACGACCCCAAGCCGGACGGCTCCCAGCTGCCGATCCCGCAGACACCGCCCGACGCGAGCACGCCGCGAATCAACCCGTACCTGCCGACAGGCGACACGCAGGCCGCACAGTTCGCCCTGGCCAACCCGACGTGGGACGGCCGCGGCACCAAGGTCGCGATCCTCGACTCCGGTATCGACCTCAACCACCCCGCGTTGCAGACCACGACGACGGGTCAGCACAAGATCATCGACTGGTACAACGCGAACTCGCCGACCTCGGGTGACGCCACCTGGATCACCACGTCCGGCCGATTCAACGGCACCTTCACCGCGAGTAGCCGGACCTGGACCGCACCGGCGACCGGTGGACCGTACGCGTTCGGCGTGCTCCGCGAGGCTGCGGGCGAGCTTGCCGCGGGTGAACTCGGCGGCGACATCGACCGCGACGGCGTACCCGCCGAATCGATCGGCGTACTGCAGGACCGAACCACCAAGGTCGTGTACGTCGACCGCGACCAGGATGCCGACTTCACCGACGAGACCCCGATGATCGACTTCAAGGTCAACCGGGACTTCAGCTTCCTCGGTACGGACAACCCGGCCACCAGCGTCATCGAGTCCGTCCCGTTCGTCGTGGTGACAGACCGGTCCGTATACAACCCGGCCTCGGACGCCGGATCGGTGGTCAACCTGGGTATCGCGGGTGCGCAGCACGGCACCCACGTCGCCGGCATCACGGCCGCCAACGGCCTGTTCGGCGGGGCGATGAGCGGAGCGGCTCCAGGCGCACAGCTGCTCGCGGTCAAGGTCTGCCTGACCACCAGCTCCTGCACGAGCAGCGGTCTGATCGACGGTGTTCTGTACGCCGCGCACAACGGCGCCGACGTCGTGAACATCTCGATCGGCGGTCTGCCCGCGCTCAACGACGGCAACAACGCCCGGGCGGAGCTCTACAACCGGACGATCGACGAGTTCAACATGCAGATCTTCATCTCGGCCGGCAACAGCGGCGCCGGGGCGAACTCGGTCGGTGACCCGTCGGTCGCGACCAACTCGATCAGCGTCGGCTCGTACATCACGCGGGAGACCTGGCTGTCGAACTACGGATCGGACCCGCTGAACGACAAGGGTCTGCACCCGTTCTCGTCGCGCGGTCCGCGAGAGGATGGCGGCTTCAAGCCGGATATCGTCGCGCCCGGTGCGGCGGTCTCCACCACGCCGCGCTGGCAGTTCGGCGGCCCGGTGGCCGGCACGTACGGCCTGCCGCCCGGCTACTCGATGCTGAACGGCACCTCGATGGCGGCTCCGCAGGCCGCGGGCGCTGCCGCTTTGCTGGTCAGCGCGTACAAGGCCAACTTCGGCGGTAACCGGCCGACCGCGGCCGCGCTGCGCAGCGCGATCCGGACCAGCGCGACGTACCAGTCGCAGCTTGGTGCCTACGAGCAGGGCGCCGGCCTGTTCGCGGTCAACCCGGCCTGGGACCAGCTCCGTGCTGGGCAGCGGCCGAACGCGATCACCGCGACCGTGCCGGTGAGCACGGCGCTCAGCAACCTGCTGGCCACGCCGAACGTCGGCGTTGGCATTCACGATCGCGAAGGCGTCACCCTCGGGGTGAAGTACAACCGGACGTACACCCTGACCCGGACGACCGGTCCGGCCAAGCCGGTGGCGTACCAGGTGAAGTGGCTCGGCAACGACGGCTCGTTCAGTTCGCGGACCAAGGTCACCCTGCCGTTGAACGAGGCGGTCGACTTCGCCGTACAGGTCAACCCGTCCAGTCCAGGCGCACACTCCGCGATCCTGCAGCTCGACGACTCGGCCACGCCCGGCGTCGACCTGATGACCATGAACGCGGTGTTCGTTCCCAGCGAGCTGACGGCGGCCAACGCGTACACCTTCCAGACCAGTGGTCAGGTGGGAAGGAACGCCACCCGGCACTACTTCGTGCGGGTGCCGGTCGGCGCGAGCGCGCTCAAGGTGGACATGACCGGTGGCGGCGCCGCCGCGGGAGCCGGCCAGATCCGCTTCCTGCGGTACAGCCCGCATGGTCTGCCGATCGACAACACCTCCAGCCTGAACTGCTACAACCCCGACTCGGGTGGAGGCTGCGCCGGTGGCACGCCGACGAGCCGTACCGTGGTGAACCCGTTGCCAGGGGTCTGGGAGCTCGTGATGGAGGCGCGTCGTACCTCCGACACCGCATCGGCGCCGTTCGGGCTGACCGCGACCGTGCTGGGCACAGTGATCTCGCCCAACCCGGACCTGGTGCCTTCGGCAACGATCGGGGTGCCGCAGACGCGCAACTACACGGTCTCCAACCAGCTCGCCGCCTTCACCGGACGGCTAGTGGGTGGCGGTGCGTTGGCGAGTACGCAGACCCAGCGGCCGACGATCGCACACCTGGCGCAGCAGACGTTCGACGTGACGCTGCCGGCCGGCGTTTCGTCGTACACGATCCGTACCGGGAACGCGTCTGACCAGCGGGCGGACATCGACCTGTTCGTCTTCCGCTGTAACCCAACCTGTGTGCAGGTTGGGTTCAGCGCCGGCGCGACAGCCGTCGAACAGGTGACGCTCACCAACCCGGTGGCGTCGCTGTACCGGATCCTCATCGACGGATTCGCTGTACCTGAGGGCACTACGGCGTACGACCTGGTGGACAGCTACGTAGCGCCGGCACTCGGCTCGCTGACCTCTAGCGACAGCAACGCTCTACGTCCGTCAGGCTCGTCGTGGTCGCCAACCGCGACGCTGACCGTCAACGCCCAACCAGGTGTCGGTCGCAAGATCACCGGCACACTGACCGTCCAGACCGACGCGGGCGCCGTTGTCGGCTCCGGCTCACTGGTGGTCGACACAGTTAACTAGAGATCGATCTAGGCCTACAGGCGGTGGAGATCACTCCACCGCCTGTAGGTGTTGGTGATGGGTCAGAGGTCCGCGACGTCGATCAGGACCTTCCCGGTCGCGCCGGACTCGACCGCTTGGTGGGCTTCGACGGTCTGGTCGAGCTTGAAGTGATGCAGCGGCAGACCAGCTTCCGCACCGACCGGGAGTACGCCGGCCGCGATCGCCTCGTTGATGTCCTCGGCGGCGGCGGTCAGGAACTCCCAGCCGACGGAGTAGAGCAGCACGAACTGGTATCGCGAGTTCAGCCCCATGTTGGCGCGGATGTCGATCGCGAACGGCTGGTCGCCGTCGTTCGCGTAGATCGCGATGGTGCCGCGCGGCCGCAGTACGGCCAGGTCGAGCTCGTTGTTGGCGCCTGCCGCCACCTCGACCACCAGGTCGACGCCATCGGGCGCGATCCCGCGGATCTGGGCTGCCGCATCCTCGTCGCGATAGTTCACGACGTGATGCGCGCCAGCGGCTTCGGCGTAGTCCGTCTTCTTGGGGCTGGTCGTCGCGATGACGGTCGCCCCGGCCCAACGAGCGAGCTGCACGGCCGCATGCCCGACCGCGCCGGCGCCACCGGCCACCAGGACCACCTTGCCCTTGAGCGCTCCGGGCGACAGACGCGTCGGTCCGCCCTCGGCGACCGTCAGCGCGCGGTGTGCCGTGATCGCCGGGATGCCGATACTCGCGCCGAGCGCGAACGAGGCGTTGTCGGCCAGCGGGAACACCCGCTCGACCGGGACGACCGTGTACTCCTGCGCCGTCCCGCTCAACGGCCGCTGGAACGCCGCGAGCGTCACCCAGACCCGATCGCCGACCGCGACGCCGTCAACACCCGGCCCGATGGCGTCGACGAGACCCGCGCCATCCTGGTTCGGGACCGACTCGACCACGTTACCGCCGTACAGGCCGGTGCGAGCCTTCCAGTCGGTCGGGTTGACGCCGGAAACGGCCACCCGAATCCGTACCTCACCCTCGCCGGGCTCGGGAACTTCTCGATCGGTCAGTCGGAGTACGGAATCTGCCGGGCCTAGCTGGTCATGAACGATTGACTTCATATCGGGTACAACCGATGCGTCTGTCGTCCTATTTCCCATCCACGAGATTGGCCCGCGCAACCGCTTCGCAACCCTGCGACAACCTGGTGATGGTTTGGTTGTCTCCAGGGGGAATGGCACGACCAGCGGGGTGTGGTGGTGATGACGGCAGGGGGGAGTACAGCAGCCGTCATCGCCTCCACCACTTCCTGGCCGTTCGTCAGCCGGCACGCCGCGGTTGACCAATTAGAGACCGCACTAGCCAACCCGTCGTACCGGGGCTTGGTAATCGCGGGTGAAGCGGGTGTGGGCAAGTCCCGCCTGGCCGCCGAGTGTGCCACTCGAGCCGAGGGCCTCGGCTTTACTGTCGCCGTGGTCAAGGCGATCCCGCTAGCCGGGCTAGGGCCGCTCTTACCGGGCGGGAGGCAGCTACTCCTGATCGACGACGCACACCTCCTCGACGACGCATCGGCCGCTGTAGTGCATCAGATCGTCGTACGTCGGCAGGCGGTCGTCATTCTTACGATGCGCTCCGGGCCCGGCGTACCGATGCCTGCGTCCGTGCTCTCGCTCTGGAAGGACAGGTTGCTCGACCGGCTGGACCTCGAACCGTTCGGCTCTGAGTGCGTCAACGAGCTACTGGACGCCGTACTCGCAGGTCCGATCGACGGAGCCTGTCGGCGGGACCTTTGGGAGACGAGCCGCGGCAACCTGCTCTACCTACGCGAACTTGTCCAAGCTGCACTCGACACCGGCGACCTACACCGCGACGACGGCTTGTGGCGGCTCAAGCGCCTGCCGATCTCACAACGCCTGTGCGAACTAGTCGAGTCAGAACTCGTAGACCTCGACAGAGCCGAACACCGCGCGCTAGACCTCCTAGCCGTCGGTGAACCGATCGAGGCCCGCCTAATCGACCGAGACGTCCTCCACAGCCTTGAACACCGCGGACTGACCACAGCCGTCGGTACGGACCTGATCCGCCTCAAGCAGCCAGTGCACGGTCACGTCCGCCGCCGGCGCATGACTCTCGCCACCCGACTTGCCCTCGCCGAGGTTGAGGTTGCCCCCGAGGTTCCCGAGCAGGACAAGTCAGTACTGCACGGCCTGGCCCAAGCCATGGCTCACCTCCAGGCCGGGGCCGTTGCGGAGGCCGAGCCGATCGTTGCCGCTGGCTACCAATCGGCACTGGACCAGCGCTACCCATCCCACCAGGCCTGGTGGGCACTACTCCGTGGCAATCTCGCTGTCCTGACCGGACAACTCACCACGGCCACCACCCTGTACGCCGAAGGCGCCGCGGTGGCGAAGGACCTCGGTATGGCTGGGCTCCGCCGGTGGTGCCTGACCGGCCGGGCGATAGCCGCCGCCCAGCAAGGTGAGGCGTCCGCCGCGCTCGACGGAGAACCTGGCGCGTTCCACGAGGCCGAGTTGCTGCGAGCGCAGGCCTGGCAAGCCGTTGCCGTCGGCAACCTTGAACTCGCGCGCCATCAACTCCACCTGGCAGTCAAGAATGCGGAAGCGGCCAAGGCGTACGCGCAGGAAGCCGCGGCCTGGCATGACCTGGTCCGGATCAGCGCTACCGCCACGGACGAGGCCGCCGCCGCCCTGGCCCAGCTGAGCGATCACGTCGATGGCGAGCTGATGGTGGCCCGCGTACTGCAGGCTCGGGGGATGGCCATCGGCGACCTGGGACTGCTGGTCAACGCGGCCGACCGATTCGCCGCGATGAACCTGCCGCTGTTCGCCGCCGAGGCGTACGCGATGGCCGCCGGCAAGGCCCGTCTGCAGGAGCATCGTCGGCGAGCGGAAGGTCTGGCCGCGCGGGCCCAAGACCTCGCCGCCCGTTGCCAACAGGCGCGTACTCCCGCGCTGGAACTGGCCGGTCCCGCGGCGACCCTCACCACGCGCGAGCGTGACGTCACCGCACTCGCGGCCCGCGGCCTGTCCAGCAAGCAGATCGCCGAACACTTCACCCTGTCCGTCCGTACGGTCGACAGCCACCTGCTCCGCGCTTACGCCAAACTCGGCGTCCGTGGCCGCAACGAACTGGCCACAGCCCTGGCATGGTGATGCCCCTGCTCCCATCTCAGGGAGCAGGGCATCTGGTCTTTACGTCAGGGGCAGCTGACCTTCGACTCCACCGAGGAGCAGAAGTCGGAACCCAGGCCGCCGTTGCCGTAGTCGGAACCCAGACCGCCGTACAGGCTGTCGTTACCGCCGAGAGCGTAGATCCGGTCGTTCCCGGCCGCTCCCTGGATCACGTTGTTGCCGTTGTTGCCGACCAGGTAGTCGCTCGACTGCCCGCCGAGAATGCCCTCCACGCCCGCGTCGGCGTAGTCGCCCTCACCGGTCTGACCCTCATTGGCCGTGCCGTCGTGCAACGTGACCCGCACCGCCACCGTACGAGTGGTGTAGTCGATGTAGTCGTACGCGCCGGTGCCGCCGTAGACCCGGTCCTTGCCCAGGTCAGGCGTCAGGCGGTCGTTGCCACCCTGGCCGAAGATGGAGTCGTTGCCGCCGAGGCCCGCGAGCCAGTTCGACCCGTTGCTGCCGACGAGCAGGTCGTTGCTCGCGCCACCGTTGGCGTTCTCGATGTCGGGCCAGACGAGGTCCTTCTCACCGATGTTCGGCTGGCCGTCGTCGGCGACGGTGTTGTCGAGCCGGACGCGCACCGGCGCCGACCTGTCGTCGTACCGGACCCAGTCGATGCCCGTACCGCCGTACAGCCGGTCGTTGCCCAGCCGACCCATCACCGAGTCGTTCCCGGCTTCACCGGAAAGGATCTCGGCACCGAAGCCACCGATCAGCAGGTCATGACCCGTGCCACCGAAGGCGTACCCCGGCAGTTTGGTCGTGTTGACGAGTCGGTCGTTGCCGGCCAGGAAGCTGAACGAGTACCGCGAGACGCTGCCGGCCGGGCAGCGCACCCGGTGCGCCGAGACCGCGGCACACGGCCACTGGGCCGAGACGTTGCCGAGGCTGTCCGTCAACTCGTACGAGCTGCCGACGAGCGCCAGCGTGACGTTGTTCTGGACGTTCGACACGTCCTGGAAGCGCAGCGTGCCGGCCTCGATCCAGACCGCCGACGGCGCTACCGCCTGGGCCTGACTCGCCATCAGCAGCTGGCCACCGGTCAGAGCCAATACCGCTACCCCCGCAGCGGCCATCCGTACAGTGCGTGTTTTCACTTCTCCCCCTCGATCTGTGTGCGGCGCGTCTTCTGGGCGACCGCGCCGAGATCAAGCTCACCACTGGGCGCTATGGGACGTCCTCAGTAGTACCTACTGAAGTTTCGGCGAGCTGGTCAGGCGGGTGGGGCGACCAGGTCGGGGGAGTGGCCGGAGCGTTCGAGCGCGGCCGCGATGAATCCGCTGGACTTCAGGTCCTCGACCGCCTCGGCGAGGAAACGCAGTGTCTCTGGCCGTCTTCCGCGTCGGATTGCCACCGCCTGGCGGATCTCCATGAAGCGCTCATCGATCAGGCGGAGGTCCTCGTTGGCCGCCACGTACTCGCTCAACGGCTGCCGGATGCCTGCGGCCACCTCCAGGCCCTCGGCCCGGAAGATCTCGACGCCTTCGTCTCCACGAACCACTTCGGCATGTTCGAGGGTCCGGCTCAAATACAGGTCGTACGCCGATCCGCGCTTTACCCCGACTCGTACGCCGGCGCGGTCCACGTCCTCGCGGCCCTGGATCCGGGATGCTCGCGGTACGGCGTACACGCCCTCGATCATGACGTACGGCGCAGTGAACGCCACCTCGTTCTCGCGCGCGGGCTCCAGCGCCAAGAACCCGACATCCACACGGCCGTCAACCAAGGCGGCCAACGACTCCCGAGCCGCGCCGAAACACACCAGCTCGACGCTTGCGCCCAGCCGGGTTGCGATCTCACGCCCGATGTCGACCGACACGCCACTTGGCGCCTCGGCAGTGCCCTGCGCCAGCACCGGATTGCCCAGATTGATCCCGACCCGCAGAACCCCGTCGCTCACCAAGTCGCTCATCCCCGAACGCTAACCCGTGGGCCGGCTCCGTTGCTCCCGGGTGGTCGATACGGTCGACGGCGACCGAACAACTGGCTGAAGGGTGATCGTGCAAATCGGGTTGAGGAGTCTGGTCCAACCGGAACTTGCGGCTCACGTCGCGGAGAGCCGGGCGTTCTATGCCGCGCGCGGCGAGCGGCGAGGACCGGCGTCGCTCGAGGAGCTGCAGGTGCTGCGCGCCAAGCAGGTCCTTGCACCGCTGCCGGGAACGGTCATCATCGAGCAGGATGTCTTTTCCTTGCGGATAGTTGTGCCGAGGAACAAGAAGGTGCGGGGCGTGTACCTCGATATACCCGGTGGCGGCTTCTACCTGAGCTCGGCGGCAGGCGGGGACGCGCGCAACTTGGAGCTCGCCGAGTCGCTCGGGATCGCCGTGGTGAGTGTCGACTACCGACTCGCGCCCGAGAACCCGTGGCCGGCCGCGCCAGACGACTGCGAGGCCGCAGCGCGCTGGCTCATCGACGAGGCCGAGACGCGATTCGGCACCACCAAGCTGGCGATCGGCGGCAGCTCGGCCGGAGCCACGCTTGCCATGACGACGCTGCTCCGGCTTCGGGGAAGCGGCGACGCGGATTCTTTCGCCGGTGCCGTACTGCAGTTCGGAACGTATGACCTGAGTGGCCTGACCGCCGCGGGCCGACTGATCGCCGACGAATACTTCCTGCAGGCGTACGTCGGTCACGTGGCCGATCGCACGCTTCCCGACATCTCACCCATCTTCGCCGACCTGCGCGACCTGCCGCCCACACTCCTGATCGTCGGCGCCTCGGACATCCTGCTTGAGGACAACCTGGCCATGGCCGCCCGCCTCTCGGCAGCAGGAGCCGACGTAGACCTCCGCATCTACCCAGCCTCCCCCCACGCCTTCACCGCCCACCCAACCCCCATGGCCAAAGCCGCCCTCAACGACCGGAACTCCTGGCTAACCAACCGCTTCGCACCATGAATGGCCCACGGTGACCGCCTGCCGGTCGAGTCGGACAGGAACGGACTTAGTAGTCGCGGGCGAGTCGCCGGTGCGCGGTCAGCCAGGCCAGCGTCCGCTCCACTGCCCATCTGCGGGGTAGCACTGCGAAGCCCTTCTGGTCTGGGGGTTTGCGGACGATACTGATCGTGGTGGCCAGCACGTCGTGGGCCCAGTCGACGAGGCGTCCGGCGAAGCCGGCGTCGGCGAAGACGAATCGGCAGGCGGGTGCGGTCAGGTACGCGCCGAGCAGGGCGGTCTTGGCGCCGTTGCGGTCTTGGACGCTGGCGGCGCACACGGTGACGGTGAGCAGCAGGCCGAGGGTGTCGGTGACGATGAACCGTTTCCGCCCGTTGATCTTCTTGCCCAGTACACCGTCTGCCACGGCGGGAAATCCGCCGGCAACGCCCGCCACGCACACCCGGTCCGCACCACGTACAAGATCGCATCCACCACCGCCCGCCGCGGATGCTTCTCCGGCCGCCCACCCTCCCCAGGCGGCGGCAATAGCGGCTCAACCAACGCCCACTCATCATCGGACAGGTCCGAGGGATAACACGCCTCCGCATCACCCCGGCATCCTGACCGAACCACCCCACAAGATCACGCAGACACACCAAACAAGATCAACCTCTCAAAACACGCACTCAGGCAGGTGGGCGCGGGCCGTGAAATACCGGTTGGACCGCCTCAGGAAGACCAGCGGGATGAATGCGGCCATCGCGAGCAGATCCAGGGCGCTTCGCGCGTAGTCCAGTACGAAGTACGAACTCGGGAACTCGAAGAATGGGGGTATGTCCGCGGTCGTGAAGCCCTGGGTGTCGCCCCGGATCAGCGCGACGAGGCTGGACAGGGCCCACAGGGAGGCGAACACGGTCAGCGTGATCCGCGCCCAGTGTCGGCCGCTGCGCATCTTGAGGCCGAGCAGGATCCAGAGGCCGCTCAGGAGCAGGTCTCGGACTGTGAAGAAGATGAACAAGCCGAGCAGGGGCCCGTTCACCTTGTCACGGAGTTCGACCATCGACGCCTGAGCGTCCCCGCCCGTCGTGCCGAACACGTCGTCCACAGCCCTCTTCACGACCACGAAGGCGGCCACGTTGAGCACGGTCGCCAGCGGCGGCACCACGACCGCGATCCAGAACGCGATCTCGACCGCGGCCGGTCGCCTGCCGGTGAAACCGTACGAGCGCGGCGGCGAAGTCATGCGACAGAACTATAGGGGTCCGCCTCCGCTCGCCGGCACGACCGCCGTACGAAAATCGTTAAGAGACGGCCTTGATCAGTGGAGCGGACGCTGGCCTGGCTGACCGCGCACCGGCGACTCGCCCGCGACTACGAACGCCACCCCGCCACATCCGAAGCCATGATCCGCTGGGCCGCCATCGGCCTCATGACCCGCCGCCTAGCCCGCGGCGGACGCCCCACCGTCCGTCAACACCGACGCCACCTCGAATACACCTGACAAGACCCTTCTCAAACACGCACTTAGACGTGCAGGGTGGGGCGGTAGGTGAGTTCTTGGATGTGGCCGTCGAGGGTTTGGCTTTCGATTAGTTCGAGGTCGAAGTCGGCCGCGCCCTGGAAGATTGGGGCCACTCCGGTCTGACCGGTGATGACAGGGAAGATCGTTAGTTGGATGCGATCGACGAGGCCGGCGGCCATCAGGGCCCGGTTCAGCGACAGGCTGCCGTGTGAGCGCAATGGCACGTCGGACTCCGTCTTGAGCCGGGTGACGATGTCGACGGCGTCGCCGCTGACGAGGGTCGCGTCCGGCCAGTCGAGGGGGCCTTCGAGTGTGCTCGACACCACCGTTGCCGGCAGGTTCCTCATCCGGGTGACCCATGGGTCATGCAGCTCGGACTCGTCGGGGTTCGAGGCCAACATTCCCGCGTGCGCCCGATAGGTGTTGGCTCCGAAGACCATCCGCTGCTCCTCGTCGTACAAGGCGAGGCGGCGGCCGAGAAACTCGGGGCCTTGCTTGCCCCAGTAACCACCCAAGTTGCCGCCCCAGTTGCCGCTGTGGGAGCCATAGCCGTCGAGACTGGAAAAGACGTCGAAGGTATAGGTCGCGGTCACGATGCCCTCCTTGAGTACGGTGGCCGCCCTCGTGGGCGCCCCTCACTCCTGCTACGAACACCTCGCCCCCGATCCGACACCGCCGTCGGGACTTCCGTCGAGGCCTTTCGGAGCGCAGGTCGCACCATGAATAGCCCCACGCGCGCCCGAGGATGAGATAGCTGCTGACCAGCATTGGACCGGAGAGCCAGAAATCCGCTTGTCCGCTCTTGACGGTTCGGCTTCTTCCCCCGAGAGTCGAAGCGCTTCGATAAACCGCCGAAGGGGAACCGCCATGACCTATCGCCATCGAGTCGGGGGCGCCCTCGTGGCGCTGCTACTCGTGCCCGTGTTTCTAGTGGGGCAGCCCGCGCGGGCCGAGCCTCTTCCGGAGTTCCGGAATCCCGACCTGCCGCTGAAAGTCCGGTTGAACGACCTGACCAGCCGCCTGACGCTGGACGAGAAGATCTCGCTGCTGCACCAGTACCAGCCCGCGATACCGAGACTGGGCATCGCTTCCTTCAAGACCGGTACGGAGGCGCTGCACGGGGTTGCCTGGCTGGGCGAGGCGACTGTCTTCCCTCAGGCAGTCGGGCTCGGTAGTACCTGGGACCCGAGCCTGATCAAGCGAGTCGGTTCAGCCGTCGGAGATGAGGCGAGAGCCTTCAACAAGCTCGACCCGGCGAAGAACGGGCTGAACCTGTGGGCGCCGGTGGTGAACCAGTTGCGTGACCCCAGGTGGGGTCGTAACGAGGAGGGCTACGCCGAGGACCCGTTGCTGACGAGTGCGATCGCGACGGCGTACGGCCGCGGCCTGCAGGGCGACGACCAGCGCTATCTCAAGACAGCTCCGACCTTGAAGCACTTCGCTGCCTACAACGTCGAGGCGGACCGTGCCCGCGTATCGGCGAGCGTCCGGCCCCGGGTGCTGCACGAGTACGAATACAAGGCGTTCCAGCCGGCCCTTACGGCGGGAGCCGCTACCGGCGTGATGGCGTCGTACAACCTGCTCAACGGCAGGCCGACCCACGTGTCACCCGAGCTCGGGGAGACGGTGCGCTCCTGGTCGGCCGACGACCTGATGATCGTCGGCGACGCCGCGGGCGCGGGCAACGTCAGTGGTTCACAGCAGTACTACCCGACGGCTGCCGAGGGCGCGGCTGCGGCGATCAAGGCAGGCCTCGACAGCTTCACCGAGAACGACAGGAACGGCGGTCCGACCGTCGCCGCGGTCAAAGAGGCGCTGGCCAAGGGTCTGCTCACCGAGGCGGATATCGACAAGGCGGTCGGGCACCTGCTCTCGATCCGTTTCCGGCTGGGCGAGTTCGACCCGGCTGGGCGGAACCCGTACGAGAAGATCGGGCCGGACAGCATCAACAGTCCGGCTCACCAGCAGCTCGCCCGGGAAGCCGCACGCAAGCAGCTCGTGCTGCTCAAGAACGAGGACCGGGCCCTGCCGCTCGATTCGGCCAGGACCAAGGACGTCGCGGTCATCGGTCCGTTGGCCGACACCATCTACGAGGACTGGTACTCGGGCACGATGCCGTACCGGATCACCCCACGGGCCGGTATCGCCGAGCGACTCGGCGCTGGTAGCACCGTCACCGCGACCGAAGGCGTGGATCGGATCGCGCTCCGTTCCGTTGCCACTGGCAAGTATGTGACCGCGCCGGCCGGCGCTACCGGTGGTGCGCTGATCGCCGACGCGGCGACGGCGGGAGCGGCTCAGTCGCTGGACGTCTTCGACTGGGGCGGCGGCACCCTCGCACTGCGCTCGGTTGCCAATGGCAAGTACGTCTCGCGGAGCGGGGAGTCGTTGGTCAACGATCAGGACAAGCCCAATGGCTGGTTCGTGCAGCAACAGTTCGGCCTGGAAAAGCTTGCTAACGGCAACTACGCGCTGCGATACCGCGGCAATGAGGTCAAGGAGCCCTGGAACGGCCCCAACCAGTACGTCGTACTGCGGGCTGACGGGACGCTGGCAATCGGCGCGGCCACTCAGGACATGGCGGCTCAGTTCGCGCGTGAAGTCCTCGTCAGTGGTACGGCCGCGGCGGTGGCGGCCGCGAAGAAGGCGGACACGGCGGTCGTGGTGGTCGGCAGTACTCCGTTCATCAACGGACGCGAGGACGACGATCGTACGGACACTGCCCTCGCCGCCGGCCAGCAGGCGATCGTGAAGGCCGTCACTGCCGCCAATCCCAGGACCGTTGTGGTGCTGGAGAGCAGCTATCCGTTGACGGGCGACTGGGCGCAGGCGAACGCGGTCCTGTGGACGTCGCACGCGGGCCAGGAGACCGGCCGGGCTCTTGCAGACGTGCTGTTCGGGGACTACTCGCCGTCGGGCCGGCTCCCGCAGACGTGGTATCGCACGGATAAGGAACTGCCGGATCCACTCGACTTCGACGTGATCAAGGCCGGCTGGACCTATCAGTACCACCGGGCGAGTCCGCTCTACCCGTTCGGCCATGGCCTGACCTATGGCGCCTTTCGATACTCCGGACTGCGGGTCGGCTCACCCGTTGTCGCGGCGAACGGACGGCTCAAGGTTAGCGTCGACGTGACCAACACCAGCCGGACCGCGAGCGAGGAGGTCGTCCAGCTCTACACCGCTCAGCGCACCTCGCGGGTGGCCCAGCCGGTCAAGACGCTCCGTGGGTTCCAGCGGCTGGCCTTCGCGCCCGGTCAACGTCGTACGGTCTCCTTCGAAGTGAAGGCGAGTGAGCTGGCGTTCTGGGACGTGACCCGGAACAAGTGGGTGGTCGAGTCGGCTGTCCAGGACGTCCAGGTGGGCAGTTCTTCGGCCGACATCAGGGCCCGTACGACGGTGGCGGTCCGTGGTGAGGTGATCCCGCCCCGGGACCTGAGCAGGCGTACGGCGGCCACGGATTTCGACGACTACTCGGGTATCGAGCTCGTTGATGCCGCCAAGGTGCGCGGCGATGCAGTCGGCAAGACGACGGCGGGCGACTGGATCTCTTTCCAGGACGTCCAACTGGGCCATGGCGCCACCCGACTGGAAGCCGCCGTTTCGCGAGTTTCGGAAGGAACCGCCAAGGTGGAGATCCGCCTTGGCAGCCCGACCGGGTCTCTCGCAGGCACGCTCACCATCCCTGCCACCGGCAACCGCTACACCTGGGCCGCGACGACGACCCAGCTCAACCCACAGCTGGCCCGCGGCGTCCGCGACGTCTACCTGGTCTTCACCGGCGACGGGACGAACATCCGCGACCTGACCATCAGATAGGTCACTCCCGGGTCGGGCGAGCCTGCCGCCCGACCCGGGCACGACCGTGCTCCCCAGCGAAGTTCCAGAACCGGGCGAGGTCCCGCCGCAACCGCCGCCGACCGCGTGTCCGGTGCCCGGGGGTCGCCCGGGGGATCGGCTAAGCCTCGGTCGTGCTCGGCAGGTCGGCGGCGACGACGGGACCGGCGCCGAGGAACTCGGACGCAGCCGACATGAGAGGTGTCAGTAGTCGGTCGACTTCAGGCCTGAGGTGGGCGAAGGCCGCCTTGCCGTCTTCCTCGCTGTTCCAGAGGTTGACCATCATGCGGCGTCCGCCTCCGAGATCCACGGTGATGTTGCCCTCGTAGCCGGGCTGTGAGGCGTGGATTCGGTCGAATTCCTCAAGCTGGGCCGTCGAGGCGCCCAGCTTGGCCGCGTCGAATGTGTTGATCCGGAGTACGGCGTACATGGTGTCCTCCTGTCTGGACCTTGGTGGTCCAAGTACCTGCAGATTCGGTCAGGCCGCGAGCGCGAGGATGTCCTCGTCAGGGGCTGGTGCTGGGTGCAGCGCCTCGTTGAGCACCCTCGCCAGCTCGGCGACCAGGTCAGGGTCTGCCGACGAATCGCCCAGACGCTGAGGTGCTCTGGAGACGCTGACTCCTTGCGGAGCGACGTCGGCACGGATGTGGCCGAGCACGGTGCGCAGGTGTGAGGCGGCCCGGATGCCGCCGTACCTGCTCGGCGAAGCAGAGAGCACCACGACGCGCTTTCCCCGCAGCACGGAGTTGTCGGGTGTCCGTGACAGCCAGTCCACCGCGTTGCCCAACAGGCCAGGCACGGTGCCGTTGTATTCCGGCGTCACGATCACCAAAGCGTCGGCGTCGGCAACTGTCTGCCGCAACTCCACGACGGGAGCCGGGAGACCGGCTGCCTCAACGTCGCCGTTGTAGTACGGCACACGGTCCAAGTCGTTCACCACAGTCACGGTGTCCTGGGTGAGCGTGGCGGCGGCAAGTCGCGCCAGCCGGGTGTTCAGAGACTCCCGCCGGCTGGACCCGGAGATGACCAGGACTCTCATCGCTCGACTCCTTTGGGGTGGCTTATATGCATGAGCATACATCAAAGTTAATGCATGCGCAAGCATGTATGATGGCGGGATGGTGGCGACGAACGATCGCAGTGGTGGAGACGGGCGCGAGACGGCGTTCCGGATCAACCGCCACGCGATCCGATCCCTCTCACCGACGTACGCCGATGCGTTCCTGGGCCTGGTGCGTGCGGGGGAGCACCTGGAGCGAGAGCTCGACTCGGAACTGCGCCGCGCCCACGGTATCGGACTGCGAGGGTTCGAGGTCTTGCTGCATCTCGGTGCGTTCTCGCCGGACGGCCGGCTGCCGATGACACAGTTGACCGTGCAGGCGCCGCTCAGCCAAAGCCGTATGTCGCGCCTCGTCGCGGAGCTGGAGAGGGATGGGTTGGTCAGCCGCGAGACGGACGAGCGGGACACCCGTTCGGTGATCGTGACGATCACCGAGAAGGGCTTCGGCTTGCTGCGGGCGGCTCAGGACACCCACTACGACGGCCTGGAGCGCCATCTGTTCTCCCGGCTCACCAGGGACGACATCACGCAACTGGCCAAGGTGACCAGGAAGCTGCTCAGCCGTGTGGATGACGAAGGCGCCGGCAGCCGAGACGTCTGACAAACACGCCGTTTGGCTAGGGAGCGGGTGTGTGATCCTTGCGCTTCCCTGGGCAGAGGTTGTCGACACCGGCCGAGCCGTGCGTAATACGTCTCAGGTAGATGCGCGCCCGGCAGGATTCGAACCTGCGACCAACGGATTAGAAGTCTGACGGGACTGGCCTACACGCGACTACTTGAGCCCAGAAGAGCCTCTGGAGTTCGCTCGAAACCCACTCTGGCAGCGCCAGTTGACCAGAGTTGGTTCCCAACGGTGTTCCCAAGTGGCGGCCCGAATCAATGCTGGCCGCGCCTGGCGCGCCCCGTGTGGGTCGTCCAGATAGGCCGAATCCGGAGCTCACTTGCAGGTCCCTCCAGCAACCCGATCTCGGTATGCACTACGTGTTGTCAGGAACGCGGGTTGTGGTCATGCTCGTGGAATGGCGGGTGGGGGAAGGTTTGTCGGGGTGGGTGTGGGCGTCTACACGAATCCGGCGCACCGCGAGTTGCCAAATGCGGTCGCAGGGGTCGACGCGTTTCGTGCCTTGATGGGCGCTGAGTTCGTGGGTGAGTCGTTGCACGATCCGGACGAGTCCGGCGTGCGGGCGTTTCTGAGATCTATCGAGCCGGTGGCCGATGGGCAGCCATTGGTGTTGGTGTGGGCCGGGCATGGAGTTGCGGCGCCGGATGGTGCGTTGCACTTGCTTGCGGCCGACAGCGGTACCGATCCGATGGACGGCCTGCCGGTGCGCGAGGTGGCGGGCAAGTGCGCCCAGTCAGGTGCCGGACAGCTGTTAGTTGTGCTCGATGCGTGTTTCTCTGGGCAGGGCGTTCCTTCTGCGACAGATGTAGCGTCGGCGGTGATGGCGTCGAGGCCGCCGGACAGTACTCACGTGTGGGTGGGTGTGCTGGCGTCGTGTCTGCCGAGCGAGACCGCGATCGATGGCTTGTTCGGTGAGCAGCTGAGGCGGCTGCTGAAAGATGGGCCGACCTCGCCGCATCAGCGGCGACGATGGTCGGTGCATAACGAGTTTGTGCAGGGTGAGGATCTGGGTGCGGCCCTGGTGGCGGAATGGGACGCCGAGGTCCAGCAGCCGGTGTTTCGCCGCGAGGGCAGCGCATGGTGGATGTTTCCGAACCCGTTGTTCGATCCCGGGGCGCCTGAGGTGGTGGTGGAGCACCTGTTGCTGGCTGCCCGAGGCGCCGCGATCGCGGAGGACCATTCCTGGTTTACCGGCCGTCGGGCTGAAGTGGACACGGTCGTGGGCTGGGTGACGTCAGGGCAGCCGGGTGTCCGGGTGGTGACCGGTTCGGCCGGCACCGGCAAGTCCGCGATCGCGGGCCGGGTGGTGAGCGTGGCCAACCCGCAGGAACGGAGACGTCTCGCCGCGCAGGGCGACTGGGGCCATGCCGATCCCGGTGAACGGTCGGTGGCGGCGCATGTGCACGCGCGTGGCCGCACCGCAGATCAGGTCGCCGAGTCGTTGGACGGCCAGTTGGTGCGCGCCACAGTGCTTGAACCGGATGCGTCCGGCCGGCGCAACGCCGCGCAGTTGGTCGGCAGCCTCCAGACGTCAATCGGTCCGCGGAGCAGCACACCACCGGTGTTGGTGATCGATGGGTTGGATGAAGCTCGTGGCCAGGCGTTTACGATCACCCGGGACCTTCTGACTCGTCTCGCCCCCTACGCGGTTGTGGTAGTGGCGACCCGGGACCTGCCCGAGCCCGGCGGTGACTCGTCGGGCAGCCTAGTCGGCGTGCTGGATCCGCTCGAAGTGATGGACCTGGACGATGAGCACTGGGCGGACTCCGGCCGGGATGCTCTGGCGGACTACGTCGTCGCTCGGCTGAGGGGAGTCGACCAACGGATGGACGCAGGCGCAGTCGCCGAACAGGTGCGGCGGGCGGCCTTCGACGGCGGGGAGCATCCGTTCCTCTTCGCCAGGCTGGTGACAGATCAGCTGCGTGCGAATCCGATTGACACCCACACGCCTGGCTGGCAAGAACTAGTGGCCGACTCAATGGACACGGCGTTCGAGCAGGACCTAGCCATGGTTCCACCGCCGAGCCATCGGACGCTACCGGCAGATAGCCCCCCGGCGGTTTTCGCCCGTCGGTTGCTGGTTGCGCTTACGTGGGGGTTGGGTGCAGGTTTCCCTGATGCCGAATGGATGGCTGTGGCGGCGGCCGTTGCTTCCAACGCGATCGGTCCGGCCGATATCGACTGGGTGCTGGACCACCTGGGCCGCTATGTTGTCCAAGACGGCGAGGACGGAGTGGCGGTCTACAAGATCGCGCACCAAGGACTCGCTGACCGCCTTCGGTCGTTCACGGCCCGGCCCGACCAGCCGTTTGATCCCGCTGCGCTGCCGGTTGCCCGCGCGCTGCTCAAGCGGTATCGCGACCTCCTGGCTGCCGGTGTCCCGGCTGACCAGCCCCGGTACCTGTGGTACCACGCCTGGCGGCATGCCGCAGCCGCCGGCGAGGAAGGACTGCGCCTTATCCGCGGCCTGGCAGAGCAAGCCCTCGATCTGCGCGCAGACGTCGCAGCGACCGGAATCGATCAGGCTGCGACGCTGCGCCGCTGGGGCCGACGCGCGGAGGCGCTGCCACCCGTCGAGGAGGCCGTCCGGCTATATCGGGAGCTGGCCGCCGACAACCCAGGTTTCGTGCCCGCCCTCGCCACGGCGTTGAACAACCTCGGCATCCGCTTCGCCGAGCTGGGCCGGCACGCCGAGGCGCTGCCACCCGTCGAGGAGGCTGTCCGGCTACGCAGGCCGCTGGCCGCCGACAACCCCGCGTTCGTGCCCGACCTCGCCACGGCGTTGAACAACCTCGGCAACTGCTACGCGGAGCTGGGCCGGCACGCCGAGGCGCTGCCACCCGTCGAGGAGGCTGTCCGGCTAGGCAGGCCGCTGGCCGCCGACAACCCCGCGTTCGTGCCCGATCTCGCCAAGGCGTTGAACAACCTCGGCAACCGCTACGCGGAGCTGGGCCGGCGTGCCGAGGCGCTGCCACCCACCGAGGAGGCTGTCCGGCTAGGCAGGCCGCTGGCCGCCGACAACCCCGCGTTCGTGCCCGACCTCGCCAAGGCGTTGAACAACCTCGGCAACCGCTACGCGGAGCTGGGCCGGCGTGCCGAGGCGCTGCCACCCACCGAGGAGACCGTCCGGCTATGCAGGCCGCTGGCCGCCGACAACCCCGCGTTCGTGCCCGACCTCGCCATGGCGTTGAACAACCTCGGCGCCTGCTATGCCGAGTTGGGCCGGCACGCTGAGGCGCTGCCGCCCACCGAGGAGGCCGTCCGACTGGACCGGGAGCTGGCCGCCGACAATCCCGGTTTCGTGCCCGACCTCGCCTCGGCGTTGAACAACCTCGGCGAATCCTTCGCCGAGCTGGGCCGGCACGCCGAGGCGCTGCCAGCCACCGAGGAGGCCGTCCGGCTAGGCAGGCCGCTGGCCGCCGACAACCCCGCGTTCGTGCCCGACCTCGCCACGGCGTTGAACAACCTCGGCATCCGCTTCGCCGAGCTGGGCCGGCACGCCGAGGCGCTGCCAGCCACCGAGGAGGCCGTCCGGCTACGCAGGCCGCTGGCCGTCGACAATCCCGGTTTCGTGCCCGACCTCGCCTCGGCGTTGAACAACCTCGGCAACTGCTACGCCGAGCTGGGCCGGCACGCCGAGGCGCTGCCACCCACCGAGGAGGCTGTCCGGCTGTATCGGGAGCTGGCCGCCGACAACCCCGGTTTCGTGCCCGCCCTCGCCACGGCGTTGAACAACCTCGGCAACTGCTACGTCGAGCTGGGCCGGCGTGCCGAGGCGCTGCCACCCACCGAGGATGCCGTCCGACTGGCCCGGGAGCTGGCCGCCGACAACCCCGCGTTCGTGCCCGCCCTCGCCTCGGCGTTGAACAACCTCGGCATCCGCTACGCCGAGCTGGGCCGGCACGCCGAGGCGCTGCCACCCACCGAGGAGACCGTCCGGCTATGCAGGCCGCTGGCCGCCGACAACCCCGCGTTCGTGCCCGCCCTCGCCTCGGCGTTGAACAACCTCGGCAACTGCTACGCCGAGCTGGGCCGGCACGCCGAGGCGCTGCCACCCACCGAGGAGACCGTCCGGCTATGCAGGCCGCTGGCCGCCGACAACCCCGCGTTCGTGCCCGCCCTCGCCTCGGCGTTGAACAACCTCGGCAACTGCTACGCCGAGCTGGGCCGGCACGCCGAGGCGCTGCCACCCACCGAGGATGCCGTCCGACTGGCCCGGGAGCTGGCCGCCGACAACCCCGCGTTCGTACCCGCTCTCGCCAAGGCGTTGAACAACCTGGGTAACTACTATGCCGACCTCGACCAACCTGGTGGCGCTGCCAGGGAGTGGGACGCGGCTCAGTCAGTCGTACCGCCAGAGGCTCGATCATTCCTGCTCATTCTTCGGAGTCAGCAGGCGGACGGTGGCGACGCTCACGCGGCGGGCTGGTTGGCCGAGGCCATCGACTGTGCTGGCGAGGAGCCCGGTCTGGTGGAGGCGATCCATGACGAGGTTCGGCGGCATCGGGCCAGCGACCCCCAGTTCGACCTCGCCTGGACGAATGTCACCGGCAAGCCGGTGCCCGTATGGGCCGATATCGATCATCACCTGCTGGCTATCGCACGTGACTGGACCTACACCGCGACATATGAGGACGAGTGCCAATACCTCGGTGCACACCCTGAGCTGCTTGACCCCTCGTTCGACGGCGCTGTCGAGGAGGCGTTGCTGGCCGTGCCGGCCGAGGAGGCCGACCGATACCGCGAGCATCGCGAGACCGCTCGCGTGCAGGGAACGACCGCTGCCTATCGGCCGTTGCTGCTGAGAATTCTCGCCACCGAGTTCGCCAATGGATCACCGACTGTCCAGCGAGAGCTCCTCCACCAGCGACGCGACGACCTCCTCGACGACATCGTGACCGAAGTCTTGGCCCAGCTCGCCACCGACGATGACAGCTGGCAAACCCGCCGCGCACTAGCGCTCCTCGATCTGGCCGCGAACCCTGACCAAGCCGTCCTTGAGCATGTCCTGGACGCCCTCGATGACCCGTCAAGGTTTCCGGACCTGCTGCACAGTACCGCCCGAGGAGCCGCTCAACAGTCCGATCCCGAGTCGCTGGCCGCCGTCGCTCAGTGCGCCATGTCTGCCGCTACCAGTCCGATCGAGGCCGCTACCGCCGCCTTCTATCTCGCCGTGGTCGCCGCCTTCACCGACGACCATGACGCGGCGACCGGATGGGTCAACGAAGCCCGCGCTGTGGATCCGGACCCGACCAGCCGCGACACCTGGATCACCACCCTGGCCCAGCTCGGCCAGCTCGAGCCCCGGATCAACACCCTCATCCCGCAGCTGCTCGCACCGCTCCCGAGCGGCCGCGGCGACCCAGAACAATCCGACGAGACCGACCCCGGCGACACCATGGAGCGAGTATGACCAACACCGACCTGGTTATCGTCCTGCCCGGCATTATGGGCAGCACTCTCAAGGGTCCCAACGACAAACTCGTCTGGGCACCCTCAGGGGGTGCGATCCTCCGGGCCATACGAACCTTCGGCCGCAGCATCAAAGACTGCCAGCTACCTGACGGCATCGGCGACGACCACCCGGGCGATGGGATCGCACCGGTCGCCCTCATGCCGGATGTGCACGCGATCCCCGGCATCTGGACGCCGATCAAGGGCTACGACCGGCTGCTGGCATTGCTGAACCGGCTCGGCTACCGCGAACAGCAGCCAGGCGACGATGCGCCGCCGGCGAACCTGGTCCCGGTTCCGTACGACTGGCGCCTCTCGGCCCGCTACAACGGTCGGTGGCTGGCCAGGGTCGTCGAACCGGCACTCGACCGGTGGCGCTCTCAAGGAGGGCGCTGCGCCGACGCAAAGGTGGTGTTCGTCTGTCACTCGCTGGGCGGCCTGGTGGCCCGCTGGTATATCGAGAAATGCGGCGGCGCCGAGATCACCCGCAAACTCATCACCATCGGCACGCCCTACCGCGGGTCCGCAAAGGCAGTCGAACAACTCGTCAACGGCGTCTCGAAGGGCATCGGACCGCTATCCGTTGATCTCACCGCCTTCGCCAGGAGCCTGCCCGCGACCTACCAACTCCTCCCCGAGTACGCCTGCATCGACTCCGGAGGACAACTCCTCAAAGTCACCGGGGGGCTGCCCGAACTCAGCACTTCCCGAGTCACCGACGCGATGCGGTTCTATGCCGACCTGCAGGCAGCCGAACGAGCACGACCCGCCTGCCTGACGATGACCCACGCCATCGTCGGAACCCGCCAACCCACATGGACAACCGTGCGCATCACGTCCGACAACCGCGTGGACCCGCTGGACACCATAGGCACTGACAACGACTACGGCGACGCCACCGTCCCCCTCACCGGCGCCATCGGCTACGACCAACCGATGGACACACCGCTGGTGCACCGTGTCGCCGACCAACACGGCAACCTCCAACGCAACCAGGCCGCTCTCGACGAGATCGAAGAAATCATCACCGCCCAGCCTGTCCGGCGCATGAACACCCAACCCGTCAAAGTCCGGGTCTCCGTGCCCGACCTCATCACCGCTGGCCAGAACCTGGCCGTCACCATCGACATCGACGACGACAGCCGCCACGCCATCAAGGTCAGCATTACCGACGAAAACCGGAAGCTGCTGCAAAGTCGACAACCCCGCATCGCCCGCGGGCATGCTGACCTGACCTTCGCCGATCTACCGCCCGGAGCCCACACCGTCGACGTCACCGGCCTCCAACCCAGCAGCCCGATCGCCCCGGTCAGCGCCACCACCCTCATTTGGTCAGACGACCCCGCATAGGCAGCATCAACAGAGTTCGGGGATGGCAACCTTGAGTGTTCAGTAAAGGTATCGTCACTGAACATGTCAATCTCGCCGGCGCTGGCGTGAGTGCCGGTCCGAGCGGCCGTGCGACTGGCCTCTCGTACGCACTGGCAGTGACTCGTTGACGGGGTCGTCAGGCACTGCGCGATCCAAGGGGGAGGTGGCGGTCTCGGTGCTACTGGGCTGAACAGTCGAGACCTCAAGCTGCCTGACCAGGTCAGGCCAGGTACCCGTGCTGGTCCTGTGCCCATCCCGAATCGTCAAGCCCACAACATCAGCGTACGGCTTGGGTTTAGTCGGGGAGCTTCCCGGTGGCGATGCATGAACGGCCCGTCGGACCAGCAGAAGATGACCACCACGGCGACGACTTCTGACCGGCCAGTACCCCAGCAGGTGGCGGATGCAGTCGCCACCTGCCGCGGTACTGCGTGCGATGGGCCTACGGGAAGAGGCCCGGCCGCGGACTCAGCCTGCTTCCACCGCCTGCACGATCAGCTCGTTCCGGGCGTTCCGGGCGTCCCGGCATCCCCGCCTCCCAGGACTCGCCCAGCTGGTAGTCGTGGGCAGCCTTGCGGTTGCGCGCGATCACGGGGTCGGCCTCGGGCTTCTTCACACGCTGATTCTGCCCCGCCGGCCCAACTTGCGCGCCAACGGAGGCCGAGCTGGTTACTCCGACCGCCCACAACTGCCCGCAGTGGTGCAGGCCAGCCCTCGTGCGAAACCGCCGAGGTTCGTACTCACGCGCCGATAGGACCAGCTCGCCATCGGACGGCTCCATGCCACCAGAGTCGCACGCTCGGCATCGGCGATCCCGTCCGCACCATCGAGGAGGCGGAATTACGCGACAGGGTCTGGCCGCCGCCGACCTTGCTTCAATTGCTCTAGGCATGAGGCAATGGCGCGGTGGCAGCGGTGGCAGCGGTGGAGCGGTTCGAGAGCGCGAGTATGGCTTTGCTGCCGGGGCAACGGGTACGGGTCAAGGTTTCGAGCCGTCACCCATGGGAGTGCTAGTGATCATCGTTGGCCATCAGGACGTCGGCGCATCCATCGACATAATCGAGCAATTTGGTGCCCAGGCGCCCGACGACGCCACGCTTGAACCGCTCTATCCGGCTGTAGGCGACGAGCTTGAAGCAGTCGTACAGCAAGTGCGTCGATACTCAGCGCCAGCGTGGGCGAGGCTAAGCATCCGACCCGAGGACCTTGAGCTGTTCCAGTGGCCATGCGACTTCTGTACCGAACGAACCCAATTGCTCTTCGGCTCAGGCGAGCCAAGAGGCATAGAAGATCCCGAGCCCGGTCGCGACGAAGACCCCGGCGACGATCCAGAAGCGGATCACTACGGTGACTTCGTCCCATCCCAGGTGTTCGAAGTGATGGTGAATGGGAGCGATTCGGAAGATGCGACGCCCCGTGCCCGTGAGTCGCTTGGTCAGTTGGAAGTAGCTCATCTGCAGCATCACGGACATGGTCTCGAGCACGAACAGTCCGGCGACGACGGCCATCAGGAGCTCGGTTCGAGACATGATCGCCAGCCCGGCCAAGGCGCCACCGATGGCGAGGGAGCCGACATCGCCCATGATGATCCGTGCGGGCTTGGCGTTCCACCAAAGGAAGCCGATACAAGCTAAAGCGATGGCGGCCGCGAAGGCCGCGAGGTCGAGAGGGTCGCGCACCTGGTAGCACTGTGCCTGCACCACAGTGGGCCGCGAGGAGTCGCACAGCTGGTTGTTCTGCCAGACATTCACGATGATGTACGCGCCGAAGATCAACGCCGAGGCGCCGGCGAGCAGCCCGTCGGCGCCGTCAGTGAGGTTGGCGCCATTGGAGGTCGCGGTGACGATGAACCAGATCACCAGCAGGACCACGACCAGGGGCAGCTTGATCCCCCAGTCATGAGTGGTGGAGATGTACTGCGACGCCGGCCTGACACCGCGCTCGTCGGCGAAGAATTGCGTGGACAGGACCCCGAAGACGAGCGCGACCAGCGTCTGACCCGCCATCTTGGCCCGACTACTCAGACCCTGATTGTTCTGGGTATAGACCTTGATGAAGTCGTCGAGGAATCCCACTACCCCGCAGCCGAAGAACAGCAACATCAGGAGCCAAGCGCTGGCACTCGGCCACCCGCCGGTCAAGATCGTTGCCGTCAAATATCCCGCAGCGGCACTCAGCAGGATCACGAGACCGCCCATGGTCGGCGTACCCCGCTTGACATGATGTGTCGTCGGTCCGTCGTGCCTGATCGGCTGGCCGAAGCCGTGACGGGCGAACCATCCGACGGCGATCCGCGTCCCCAGCAGCGAGCAGACCACGGCCAGCGCGCCGCTCAGGAGTATTGCCCGCACAACTACAGCCCCTCTCGGCCATTCGGGTGGTCGATCCCTTCGAGGCAAGAGGGAGTCGTCTCGCCGCCCATTCTGGGGTACGCGAATCGGCAAGTCGGTCAAACATAGCGAAGACTCAGGTCCCAACAGTTCGCGAGGTCTGTCGCAGTGGTCAAGTCAGCTTGCGGGCACCGAGCAAGGCGCTGGCTGGGACCAGGACCATCAGACTCACGGAGACCGCGAGCACGATCGACCAGCCGGGCTCGCCGCTTTCCAGATGGCCGAGGTGGAAGACCAGGTGCGAAACCGTGAAGGCGAGATAGGCCAGCAGAGCGATTCCCGCGAGGTAGCGGTCGAGGCGGATCGCGGCAGCGGCCGGGCAACGTGTCACCACCAGTAGTTGTCCTGCGTCGTGTAAGGCGCCTCTAGCGGCGCGATCTCGTCCGCGGAAAGGCTCACCTCTAGCGCCGCCACGGCATCTTCGAGGTGCTTGGGTTTGGTGGCACCGACGATCGGGCAGGACACGACCTGCTTGGACAGCACCCACGCCAGAGCGACCTGCGCCATCGGGACGCGACGATCCTCGGCGATCTGGTGAACGGCGTCGACCACCGGCTTGTCAACGTCCCGGTCGAATGCCTGGGCCACCGTGTCGGTAGACGACCGGGCGGTCTGCTCGCCCCAGGGCCGCGCAGCACGCCCCTTGGCCAGCGGCGAGTAGGGAGTCAGGCCGACACCCTGGTCGAGGCAGAGCGGGATCATGTCGCGCTCCTCCTCACGCCTGAGCACGTTGTACTGATCCTGCATCGCCGAGAACCGTGTCCACCCGTGCAGTTCCGCGGCATGCTGCATCTTCACGAACTGCCATGCCCACATCGACGACGCTCCGAGGTACCGCACCTTTCCGGCCTTCACGACGTCGTGCAGAGTCTCCATGGTCTCCTCGACCGGCACCTGATCGTCGAAGCGGTGAATGTAGTAGACGTCGACGTAGTCGGTGCCGAGGCGGCGAAGTGACGCGTCCAGTTGCTCAAGGATGGCCTTTCGCGACAGGCCGCTCCCGCCGGGACCGTCGTGCATCCTCCCGTGCACCTTGGTTGCGAGGACGATGTCCTCGCGTCGGGAGAATTCACGGATGGCGCGGCCCACGAACTCCTCGGAGGTGCCGCCCTGGTAGACGTTGGCGGTGTCCCAGAAGGTCACGCCCAACTCGACCGCCTGTCGGAAGAACGGCGCTGCGGCGGCCTCATCCAACGTCCACTGATGCATACCAGACGCGGCTCTTCCATAGCTCATGCACCCGAGACCAATGCGGCTAACCTTGAGGCCGGTCTTCCCTAGACGCGTGTACTTCATTGCGTCAACCTCTCCCAAGTCGAGCCGCCTCGCAAGCGAATCGACCCGGGCCCATCATCGCAGCCCCGGTCTGCAATCGATGGATCGACATCGGTGGAGCCCCGCGTCCGCACATGGCGATCCGGCCAGCGCGAGGCCCCATTCAGGCGCCTGCTTGTCGTCGACCCAGGCAGCTCTACTTCCCGACATGGGTGTCGCACACGTACTGATCAACACGCTCAACACGACAGTGCGCGACACGCCTAGAGACCCGACGAAAGATCCGTCATCGCGACACCGTCGAGGTGGTCGTGGGCGCGGTTACCGGCTCTCTGACGCGACCTGAGGCGGTGATCGCGGGTCGGTACCGCGGCAAGGTGCTGGAGGCGGTCGGGCGGACCGTGGCGCTGAAGGACGCGCAGGCCGCCGAGCTGGCCAAGGTACTGAAGCCGGCCGGGCCCTCGCATCCGTGGCCGGACGAGATCCCGGCCTACCGCTGGGGCGGCAAGGACACCAAGGTGCCGCTGCTGAAGGTGCAGCCACGCCTCGTGATCGAAGTCGCCGCCGACGCCGCCATGCAAGCTGGCCAATACCGACACCCACTGCGCCTCATCCGAATCCGAGCAGAGTTGCAGCCGGAAGACGTTCCGACACTTCCTGGTACCGGTGCCGACGAGTGATGCGATCGCCTCGCCTGGGCCCGATGCTCGTTGTGACCATGGAAATCGTCCGTAGCCCTAGCCACGACGCATCAATGTTGTGTTCGATGCAACGGTGTCGGATGCGGGAAAGAAGCTCGGGCCATGCTCGAAGTTCTCGGCAACCGCACAGCCCTAATCTGCGAGGACCGGGCGCCCCCTTGATGTCCTTATGCACCGCGGCGCCGTTGGCGGGCGGCGTAGGAGCGGAGCGCGCAGAGGGAGTCGATCTCGCGGAAGGCCGGCCAGTACGGGTCGCAGAAGCAGACCTCGCAGTAGGCGCTCTGCCAGAGCAGGAAATTCGACATCCGCTGTTCGCCGCTGGTGGTCGGAGTCGGGCTGGCCGGCGGTGTAGAGGTGCTGGTGATGCCGGCGGCCTCGAGGGTGTCAGCGAGAGAGTCGAGGTCGTTGCCGGCGCGGGCCTCGGACTCCAGCAGGGAACGGACGGCCTCGACGAGCTCCTGCCGGCCGCCGTACCCGACGGCGATGGTGACGTGGTTGCCGGTAGCGATCTCCTTGGTGGCCTCGACGGCCTGCTTCAGCGCGAGCGCGGTGGTGTCGGGGAGCCGGTCGACCAATCCGGCGACGTGGACCTGCCAGCGCCCGCCGGGCTCGATCAGCCGGGTGGTGACCACCTCTCCGATCATCTGCATCAAGTAGCGACTTCTCTCTGCCGCGCTTGATCGGGTTCTCGGTCGAGCAGATGAAGACTGTGACGTGCTGAACTCCAGCGGTCTGACACCAGCCGAGGGCGTTCTCGACGTGAAGCGCGTCGTACCGACGCTCGGGTTCGCATGCCCTTGACAGCGGGCCCGGCGGCGGTTGCCGTCCATCACCAGTCCGACGTGCTGCGCCCTCGGCTTGCCGACCAGTTGCCGCCGGAGTCGCCACTTGTAGATCCCGTAGAGCACGATCCGCTCAACCTATCCATCTCGCGCAAGCTTCATCAGCCCGCGGTTGAGGAGCTGCACTTCACCGACAAGATCAGCGCTGACGCTGACGTTCCGACACCTCCCAGGGGCGAGTTCGTCTAACCGAGCTCCGGCTATTTGTCAGGCCGCAGCGTCGTTCGAGCGCACAGCAGCCATCCGGCCGCCGACTAGCGACAACTGACGTCGTGTCTTGGCGCGACCCATTGATCAGGGATGCACACTCGGGTGCCCTTCCCGCTCCTATTCTCTGCGTGGTGGGGTGTGTTGAGAACTTGACCTAGATCCAGCAAACGCTCGATTTCTGAAGCGTCGCTATCGGCTGCGGCCCTGGCGGTATGCAGACTCCGCTGCTAGCTTCAGAGTTGCCGTGCTTGTCGGCATGGGGTTGAACGCAGAGTCGAATTCGCCCAAGGCGTCAAGGTGTCGGAGCGCTTTTCAGATAAACTGCGGGCATCCTTAGTCGCGAAGGCACCGTGAGGTTTTTCGCGAATTCATCCGGTAGTGGTGGGTACAATGAGCGCTCGCTCAAGGCGGCCAGAATCAAGACATTCATATGCTTTCTATCCACCAAGGGATGTAAGCGCTCGCGCTGAAGCGTGCAACGCGGGGGGAGGCGGTTGACGTGGGTTTATGGGGCGCTATCAAGAGTGGCGCGAACTCCGTTGGCGGTGCGATTCGCGACGGTGTGGAGACTGTCGGGGGCGCCGTGGAGGAAGCCGCGAATGCTGTGGAGGATGCGGGTGAGGGCGCCGGCGGGTGGATCGCAGATCAGGCGTGCTCCATCGATGGTGAAGCTTTATGCGTGGCCGGCTCGTTTGGCGGCGGAATTCTTTCCGGCCTGGGTAGTTCTCTGGGAGGTTCCCTTCGGATCTCTGGACGGATCGTCGAGTCAGCTGGATCTTCGCTCGGTCACGCACTCCAAGGCAGGTGGCGCGACTCTCTCGACGATATCCTGAAGGCAACTGCGGACGGAGTAATCTTAGGTATCGAAGGCGCTAGCAGTATTTTTAGGACACTTGACGAGTCGGCTCGCCACTGGGAGCGAAATCGACTTCGGCAATTTGTCTCCGACCTGATCGATCGGACGTATGCCGATGACATCCGTCAAAGGGATGCGGCCCGAAGGGCAGCGGGGATCGACCGGTCGCCGTGGGGAATTCGCGTGAAGGCATCACATCATCTGCTCAGCTTCGACACCTACGACTTCGACACCGACCTCCGCGAGTTGCTCCGGGCGAGGGGAGTCGATTTGTTGGGACTCGGTGGCTTTAGGTATCCGTCGAACCCGAAGGACTTTCCAGAGGCGATGGTGCAGAGATTGAGGGGACCGGAGTATTCTCCGGCAATTGGCGATAGAGCCAGTCGTGAGGAAATCGAGAGTTACTTGGCTACCGGAGCTCCCGACCTCAGGATCTTGTCAATGCATCCCAAATATGCTGCCCGATCAATGAGATATGCCTCCCGTATCGCTAAGGATGTTGGCGTTCTCATTCAGTGGAGTGACACAGAACTGAATCGACTGCAGGTTTCAGCTGTCTCGAACGACTTCCCGATGTTCTGGTTTGGGGGCCGCGAGCACGCAGACTTCTTGGATAACAACGAATTCAAAGACGGCTGCGACTTGGCTGCCTTCGGAGTCCTGTTTCCCTTCTTGAGTGGACATCCTCCAACCAACTGGCGTGAAAGTTCGGGTGCCGTTCGCGGTGTCACGCTCGGTCTGAATATTGTCGACCCCTCCAACTCGTGCCAGACTGCCGATCGCGACGACAACTGTTGCGTCACCGCGCGTGTAGACGAGCGTGGTGCCGTTCGGCAAGCATCGGTATCGTATCTGTGGCCGAGAAACGCCACTGCCGCTGCGACGGGTCGATTCACGCTCGCCCACGAAGTCGGACATTGGCTAGGGCTCTGTCACGAAGGGCATAAGTACGTAACAGACATCATGTACACCAAGCGACGTTACTCGCCATGGCGCACGCTTGGGAGGCTCCCAGTCGTCTTCAGTCGGGGGCTCGAACGGCCGAGATTCAGAGGCTCCGATGGCCGTAATGTTTGGCGCTTCCAACTCGATCAACGATTCGGGCGATGCATAGCGGTGGTGGAGGATCCGGGAGTCGTGGAATAGCACAGTTGTTGGCAGTCCTGCCCAATTGCGCGGCCATTGTGTGCGACTTTCGATGACGATGTCTCAACATGGGTGAGCGGACAAACGACTGTGCAGCTGAGTTCCAGAAACGCGACCCGGCGAAGGACTGTCCCAGCGCCGGGCTGCCGACCGCTCGACAGGAGTGGCCCAGTGCGTCTGCTCTACCCCACGGACGCATACTGCAGCGCTCTGATAACGCCTACTCCCAGCGATACGTGCAGACCTCGGGCCGAAGGACGTTCCAGTACTACCCGCCAACAGGTGATCCCGAGTGGCGTTGAAGGTGTGACCTTTAAACGCCGCCACGGTGACCCGACTCGTCTAGTGAGTCAGCCGACGATTGGTCTCGTACAGGTAGAAGAGCTCGTGTCGCGTGATGGCGCGACGTCCGGTGTACCGAGCCACTGCCCCCTTGCCGACATGGGCGCTGGCCGCCGGGACTGCTGTGGCTGCAGCTGCCACCCACGTGCTGAGATTCGTCATGTGATCAAGTCCCATGTAAATCGCCGGCCAGGCGGCAACACCCTTGATAACTGAGCCGACATCCTGGCCGGCGGATTTCACGATCTCGCGTACTAACCCGTGATCGGCTAGGGATTCGCGAATTTCGACTAGCTCGGGCGCCACATCCGATGTCCAAAGGTCGTTGACTGCTTCGGCCGCTGCCGTGTCGAACGCTGGGGTCGTCAGCGTCTGGGAGAGTTGCACGACTGCCGATCGATACCTGGCAAGCGGACCGCCGAGGTCGGACCTCAGGTTCAGCAGCTCGTCGGTGGGTGCTTGGTGGAACGCGGGAAGCCGCGCTATGAGACCACTACCTACCAACGCTTCCTTTGCGTGCTTCAAGCTGAGCGTTCCAGGCTGGACGAGGCCCTCATCGATCAACGCCTGAGCAAACTCGCCGGTTTCAGCGTCAACAAGCAGCCGCACCGAGTTGTCGGCCAATAGACGCTGAAGTTCTACGAGGAACGCTTCAGCTTGGTCTCCGCTTATGCTCAAGACCGTGTCGGACTGCGTCACGATGCCAGCGCGAAAAGCTGGTGCGAGATCGATAGCCCCCGAGTCATGAACAAACGTCCGGATGACCTTCTGTAGTTCTTCCTCGATCTCCCGCGCCAGCCGACGATGCGCTGGAGTCTGGGGATTCCGCAGGTACGACAGCTCGTTTCGCCAATCGGGGTTTAGCTGGCTGCGGATCAGATGGGTCGCCTCAGCGTCAGTGAGGCCAGCAAGCAGGTCGCCGAATGCGCCTGGTCCGCTATTGGCAAACAGCTCCGAGTGGCCTATCAACGTCATGGTGGCGCTGTACATCTCCACGCTATCGGCGTATAGCAACGCGGCCTTTGCGAGTTCGACGTCATGGCGAGCATCGATCTCACCGTTGGTCATCCTCGGTGACGTTGCCACCGCGATCCGAAGTTGTCCAGCCCTCTGAGCATCGAGCTCGCGCCTCTCGCGCCGACGAGCGTCTCGCGCCTTCTTTCCCATCTGCCCCCCTTGCAACGAGCTGCTGTTGAGGAGTCTGACTGATGGACGAGCCCCGAGCTAGAGCTGCGGCCGCAACAACCGACGAAGCACTAGGGAACTGACGCTGCGGTGCACGTGGCATCCCGCGCGGACCGAGTGACGGTCCCGCTTCATGGTGCGCCGGGACGGCCACCGAACGGCAGGTATGCCACATCTCCCAGGTGGCCTTCCAGTGCGGTCAGGCGTCGCGGGATACTCGGATCTACCGGTGTCGTGATCACGCCGGGGGTGGTGCCGCTTGTGCGGGCCTGCCGCATCCAGCCGTAGAACACGTCTTGCAGTTGGTTGCCGTAGCCGAGGTCGGCGGCTTTGCGGTCGGCAAACCTCTCGGCTGCGCGGCCGGCCAGACCGAGTATCGGCGGACCGGCCAACGGCGACAGCATCAGCAGCAGCGAAGCCGCGCCCACGTCGAGGAAGAACACGTAGAACATCAGGCCAACTAGCGCGGTGGTCAGGAACACCAGGGCCGCGATGGCCACGGCGGGGAACTGCCGTAGCGCGGGGACGCCGCGCTGGATCGCGACCGCTGCCAGCCGGGCAGGGATCGAGTACCACAGCACCAGCACCGACCATCGCGGCGGCGTACCAAGGTGGTGGCCCAGCTCGTGCGCCAGCACCGCCCGCAACGGCCGTGGCGGCAGCTCTTCGACCGCCCAGCTCGTCACCGCGACCGTGCGGCCGGCCGTGGCCGGCGCTGTCACTTGCTGACCTTCGTAGATCCACAACCGGTACGCGCTCGGGTCGACGCCGGCCGTGGCGCACACCTCCTGCCACGCCGGACGCACGGCGAGTTCCTCCTTCACCGTGAGATCCCGCAGCCGGTACACCCACCGGGCGATCAGGTCCTCGGTGCGCGGGTGCAGCACGGCCAGGCCCGAGACGATCCACAGTGCGATCACCATCGACAGTGTCGGCGTCTCGTCCAGGTCGACGACTAGACCGAACACCGCCGTCAACGCCAGGTATGACCACAGCGCCCACGGGAGTGCGAGCCACAGGTCGGTCCAGCCGGACGCCTCGAAGCCGCCTGAACGTCGAGGTAGTGGAGGAAGCACACCAATCCCGCGGCCTGCTTCACCCGGTCGTGTCACTGGCTGCGGTACGGGAATGGCCGGTGGATTCCCTTGCCTGGTGGCCGTCTGTTGGATTGGTTCGTTGCCGTAAGCCCCCTTCATCTGTCCAGGGTAGGCACGCGCCCGGTCCATCGCGCAAGCCTGATTCCCGCCTCCGGCCACCATCGGTCTCCTACGGACTCATGAAGCAGTGAAGGGCTTCCAGCACCAGGTCGGTGGTGGAAGCCCCTCAGGGAGCGGCAGAGCAGTGGTCAGGCGTGGTGGTGATCGGTGGCTCCCAGCTTCGGTTGTGGACCCTGGCCGTAGGCCCAGACGAGCGCGTCCACGATGCCCTCCAGGAACCCCGGCCGCGCCTCAGCACCAGGCCGACGCACGTAACCGCCCGGGAACCGCTCCATCAACGACCACCCCTCACGTCGAACCGCCTCGATCGTCGCAGGCGTGGCCGCCGGCCACTGGCCATCCACCGGAATCGGTGCAGAGGCGGGTGTCCACAACGGCTCCATCCCGCCACCACCGCCAAGTGGTACGTCGGCCGCCGCGAGCCAGCGACACGCCCCCATCACACCCGACGCGTAGTCCGCTGCACGCATATCCCTCGACGACGACAGCACGAGCCGCACACACTCGCTCTCGGCCCGCCGCCATACCGCGCCGAAGTCCTCCACCGGCACGCGCACGTTCTCGGCCGGCACACCGGCCAGTACCTCGCTCGTGATCTGCATACCTCAACGGTCCCACCCGCCACCGACAGTTTGCAGGTCGCCAGCCGAGCCTTAGCCCGTGGATCCTTCCGTGGACCCCAACGCGGACAGACATGAGGAATAAGGGGCGCAACACCAGCTCGGCTGTGAGGATTTGCGCCTGGAGAGGCCATATGCGCCAGTGAATATCTTCCTCGTAATGAGAAGGTCATCGATTTGATTCCGGCACGAGCTATGAGCGCCACCACCCTCGGACGAACGCGACCGTTGAACAGCTCATCGAGCGCCATCTTGCCGACGCGAAGCTCGGCCTCACGACTGCAAGAACTACCGCAGCCAGGCGGACAAGCACATCCTCAGGTGCATCGGTACGCAGAAGGTCCGCGCGATAGATGTCGAGATCACCGATTCCTTCTACGCGGAGCTGCGGCGGTGCCGTGACCATTGCGACGCTCTCACCGGCGCAGCGTTCGTGCTGGGCACGCTGGTCGGTGCCGGCATGCTTGACGAAGTCAGCACCCGCGACGAGCTGATCTCGGCGGCCGGTCGGGTCGGGTTACCCAGGGCCGAAGCGGAACGCGCCATCAACTCAGGACTGACGGCAGGAGCCCACAACCCGCGCTCTCGACGATGACCTGCCCCGCAGCACGACGAAGAGGCCTCAGGCAGCCGCATACGCTGCCTGGGGCCTCACCCGCGCTGCGGCGGCCGACCGAACGCGCGTGACGATCGGTGTCGGTGGTGGGTGCAAGTCGAGGTTGTGTGCGAGCAGAAGATGCAGGCGCCTTCGCCTCCTTTGGGTGAGCTGGCGATTCAACACATGTCACGCAAACGACCTCGAACGCCCGATCACCGGTTCGAGCGTTCGCTAGTCAATGGTCACGCTCCACAGCTCGCGCGGGTTGAGCGTCAATTCGCCACCCAAGTTCTGCGCCGTACCGACGACTGATTCCCTTCCGTGGCCCCATCGGTCGTTGTCGAGGAGCACCAGGTCCCCGGACTGGAGGCTGATCCGAAGCGCGGTCTTCTGGGCGGCATCTACGAGGTGCCGCACGGCGTGGGTACCACGATGCATGGGCCAAGCCTGTTCCAGGAACGGCAGAAGGTCGCTCTTGAGACGGATGCCGAGGTCGTCCACGGACCGCGCAGATGCGAGCTGGTAAGCGACCGTTCGGCTGGATCCGTCTGGGAAAGGGACCTCGTCCAGTAGCGCTTGGCGAACCGAGTCGAATGCGGCCCCAAGGTCGGCCCGCATCGTTTCCACGGCGAGCCGCCATGGCGCCAGTACAGACTCCCCATTTGTTCTGAGCGGCAGATGCTGCCAGCCGGCGTTGACCATGAGCATGCTGAAGAATCGAGGGCGGGGGTCCCTGAGGGATTGCGACGAATGGGCGGACAGCGGTCCGGCGAGTGCGTGGGTCTCGCCGCGTGCGGCGGATTCCGGGTCGTACTTAATCTGCCAGATTTCACTGGCTTCTGGATGCGTGCCAGCGTCGCTGCCGTAGTACCTGAGCGGCTCGCCGAATGCTCGTAGGAACCGCAGGTACTCCCTTGTCGTGGTGGGGAATTCACTGACACGCAGGACACCTGGGCCCGCGAGAGCCGCGCGCGCGGCATGTACTAGCTCGGGGCCGTCCATCCGCCTCCAGCTGATGGTTTCGAGTTCTGGAGCCAACACGCTGCTCATGCCTGCCCTCCGCAGTTCGCGACGTACGGAACGTGAGCGAAGGATGCACCGGCGTCTTGCCAGGGCGTGAACAGATCCAAATTCTCCGACCGGACCACGCCATCTGCGGGGTCCGCCGGGCTGGCGGCGACCATCATTCGGCGCAACCAGCGGTCCGAGCCGTCGAAGCGAGCTGGGAACGAGGATCGAGAGTGAGCTGCACGGCGGTTGTCGATGATCAGCAGACTGCCCGTCCGCAGAGCGCCGTGCACGGCGGTGGCATCTGCAGCGTGCTCGGCGTTCAGCAACGCGTCGCTGCAAACCTGCGTCATGGGGGTGGTCAACGCCGGCTCGAACCGGAACTTTGCCCGGTCATCGGAAGAGATGACCGGGAGGCATGGGCGTGGGTCGTCTTTGGTGATTGGTCGTCCCTTATAGGTGTAGCTGCCGTGCAGTCGAGCGAGGTCGAGTGCGTAGGCGGGCTGACGCAATGCGGTGCGGTCGCCTGAGGACAATGACCTCTCGATGGTCGCGAGATCTGCCACGCTGGTGAGCGCTACTCCGGCCGGATCAGGGCGGAGACAGTGGAGGAGGAGGAAGGCAGGAGGGGTCGGGTGGAAGAACATCTCGGAATGGAAGCCGAGGCCTACCTTGTGGCTTTGGCTGGACACCTTCGTGGCGTTGGCCCGCGTCGGGTAGATGTCGTGAAACAGCGCCCCGTCGCGCTGGTCCGCGTAGGAGATGGGATAGCCGAGTTCAGTCGTAAACGCGATCATCAGCAGCTCGCTGAAGTGCCCTGCGGTTGTTCGCGACCATGACGATGCGAGCGGTGTCGGCGGCAGTGCCGGCACCAGGGGAAGGTTCTGAACGTGGAGCTCAGGCCGCTCGGAGGTCCCGGTACGTAGCTCGATGAAACGGTCGCGGGTGCTGCTCCGGAGTTCGCTCCAGGCCGCCTGCGCGATCGCACGAAACGCCGACGGCGCGAGGTGCGGGTCGGGCGCGGTTGACCCTGCGGCGGTGGCCAGAATGTCCCTCTCGGTGTCGGTTAAAACCAAGGTCGCCCAAGCGTTTGATCGCTGCGCCCGGTTGGATTTGGTTTGTGTTTGTGTTCGTGTACTCATGTTGTGCTCCCACGGCTTCGGTAATGTCAAAGCCAGCGTGTGCGGTCCGAACTGGGATGCACGCGGAGTAAACATGGAAAAATCGCGGAGTATCTGGGATTATCCTCGGATAATGGGAAACACGTTGGAGTCTGAACTCCACGATGTCGTCAAGCGTGGAGTGTGGGCTTCGTTTCCTACACTCACGGTATTCCGTGCGTGGCAACCCTTCATCGATGCTGGCGGTACATCGGACATCGCAACCGGCAGCCGCATCCTCGCGCGAACGATCAAATCCGCGCTTGTCGCATGGCAAGATGCGGCCCCTAAAGATGCTTTAGCGGTTGAGAAACTTCTCGACCTGGACAGTCATCGAGGCAAGCGCGTCCTGAACGGACCCGGCGGCCTCCGCACCCACGCCGGCCAGGTCTACAACGTCAGCTGGGACCAGTTCCGGAGGAAGTATGAGGACGGTCTCCTCCGCGCTTTCGCAGGCTTCCTTGGTGCCTGGGTGGGCGCACTCGCATTGCCTGCCTCACTAGAACCAGAGATCCATCTCAGCTTCGATGCGCTAGAACGAAGCGCCCGCGACCTCCACCGCACACTTGAGCAGCAACTCAGCCCGGACCTGGTGATCACCATGTCCGGGCCGGGGAGCTTCGCGGCCTGCTACATGATGCAGTTCAATCCGCGTGACGTCCCGGTCGTGATGGCAGTGACTTTCCCTCGACGCAATACGCAATCCGACGTGGAGCGTCAGTTCGCCCGCGCGACACGGATAAGCAATGGATTTCATGTCGAAACATCAAAGTGGTCTATCTACCTGCCCGGAGCACTGAGGCATCTTCCAATCGGATACCGAATCGCCCTGGTGGATGATCGGGTCCTGACTGGAGATGCCCAAGCTGCTGTGCGCGTCGAGCTAGAGGGACTTGGCTATCAGGTGTCTTGTGCTGCGCTCTTCTCGGCAGGCGAATCGCGGATCCCGGATCTACTCGTCGGACGCAGGATCACAGGCGCGTTTCAGATGCCCTGGGGGACCTCTCGCGGGCGACAGTGACGTGAGTCGCGCTCAGAGGTCGAGCTGGGCGAACCCAGAATCGGGGGCGAAGCGCTGGGCGTTCCCGTGGTGAAGCTTGACTAACTCGGCGCCGAGGTCCGCGCCGGCCATGTTAGCGATCTGTGCGGCGTGGAAAAGTAGGTGTGCGCTGACGCTTGCATGTTCGGAAATCGTCTTGATGAACTCGTCGCTGGTCACGGTCTCGCCACGGTCTTCGGCATGTTCAACCTCTTCGACCAACAGCGCCAGCTCAGTGGTTGCAGACAGCAGGTGATATAGAAGGTGCCGTGCCTTGGCCCACGACGGTTCCTGAATTCGCCAACCGACTTCATCATAGGCAGCCTGCAACTGTTGGATGGCTGAACCTCCGCTGATCGCGGCGTCTGCCAACGACTTGATCCGCTCGTTATCGCTCATGGGCTGGGGCACCTTTCTTCGGTTCCTGAGCCTAACCGTACCCGTATTGCCCTCGACGTGCGCATTTTCCGGAGGCCTAGTTATTAAGGTCGCTCCAGCGCGTTGGCAAGATAATTGTCGGCGTGGAGCGCGAGTTGCTACCAGCCACAAAAGAGACTCCACTGTGCCACTAATCAGGGCGTCAGGCCGGGGCAGAACGATCAGTCCGTCGGTGGCTCACCTGACGTCGGCGACTGCCATCGACTACGCGGCAGCTCATCATCAATTCCACGAGGATGACAACCCGAACCCAAGCTGGTGCAGTCAACTGACCACCACAGACGCGGCAGTGCCATCAGCAACTCCGACAACCTTGCGAACTGTAGCCCCCGTCGTAGGCGCGTTCTGGCCCGCCATGTCAATATTGCTTTGATTCGCTGAGGTGATGACCGGCGCGGCTGTTGCTCGGGTGCCCTTGTTTCCGGCGGCGGTGCACGTGAGGTCGGCTGCAGCAGCCAGCCTCCGCTCCCACACTGCCCGGCGCTGCCGCCGCTCGCAGTGCGTCGAGGAGCGAGGTCCCAACACAACGAAGGTCGGGGGGCTGGCGACCTTAGACCTGCATGCTTTGCCGTGTCTTGATCGTTTTGCCCGTGGCCAGCGTCGCCTCGATGGAGACTGTACGGCCTGTCTTCCACACGTCCGACGCAGCGCTGGCTGCTTCGCGGATCATCTCCATGCGGGCAAACCAGCTCTGCGAGGCACCCGGCTCGATCCGGTGAGGGAAGGCCGGGCCGATCGCTTCGCCGATCGGCACAAAGCTGGCGCCAGACTCGTGTTTTACTTCGAATTTCGTGATGCTCATTGGCGCTCGGCCGTGGTTGACGACCTCGATGCCAATGATCTCGGGACCGTTGTAGCCCTGCCGTCGCATCTGCTCGACGGGGTAAGGATTGCCGTTCTTGCCGACCGACCGGGTCACTGTCATGCCTGCCCCCGACCCAATGAGGATGCCGTGCATCATCGTCGCCCGTGGCCGCGCCGTCGACCAGAACCAGGTCGCGATCTGCCAGACGCATGAGACGAGGGCGATCACGAAGCCCAAGATCGCGATGATGAGCGTTACGACGTCCATGATGTTCCTTCTGCTGCGCAGCGCGACGGTGCGCGTTCGACGCAGCATTTTGGCGAATGGTTCCGCTCTGACAGACCCAGCAAGGCGTCCACCTCCCCGATCAGAGGAGCGGGCGCTCCACTTATACGACGGGCCGTTCAGTCCTCGACGGTAGGCAAGTCGGACTGCCTCATCAGGCTCTCCTGCTCGCTGAAGTCATGGACGGAGTAGTCGACTTTCTGCAGGAGTCGGGCGATTCTGAGTGACCGCCCGCTGAATTGACCGTCGGGGTTCTCGTCGGAACGTTCCGGAAAGGGCAGCCATGCTCCGTCGAAAGAGAGAACCCAAATGCTGTCCACGATGTTTCCGCGGTACAGGTAGTCCACGTGAACGACTGTGGCTTTGGGGTGTATGAATTTTTCGGCCCAGTCGAATTGGGGTGCGTGGTGCTGTACTTGCCCTGTGCCGGCGAAGTTCTGATCGATCCCGTACGCCACCTGAATATCGATGTCGTCGCGATAGGTGAGGAGCGTGTGGTGGAAGTCGGCGTCGAGTTCTACCATGCCGACGGCACTGATCGAGGCCGGATGCAGGCTGTACCGGAAGCCATGGTGCGAGAGCTTTGACCAGTTCTCGGCGCTCGAATGCTCGATCGTGTTTTGTAGTTCGGCCAGCTTCATGCTTAATTCCCCTCGGATGTGCCCTTTGTCCCCGATCCCCCCAGGGCGACCTGCTACACCTTGCCTTGTCACTGCCTGTGTACACCAGCCCGGGCCGGTAACGGCTCAGCGAGGATTCGGGTACGTTGCTGGACGCGACTGGGTCGCCCTCATCGGAACCGCCAAAATCCTGAGAGCCGCGCCCTCGGCTCGCTTATGACTCGCAGATCACAGGGAGACCGCGGTGCCTTTCCTCGGGCCGCTGGCACCCTGCTAGTGCCTCGCTGGTGATCCGCAGAGTCCCTGGTCGCAAGGCTGCCTAGTCAGTCGAGGATCCGAGCTCTACGCTGGCGACACCGCCGCCTCGTGGTGCTCACACGTGCCATGCCTTGTGCCATCAACTCACGTCTATCAAAGTGGGTTAAGGCGACTGATGGGCTTGGGTTCGTCACTCCTGCAGCCTGAAGTTTCCCAGTGGTAGCAATGACTGCGGACTCATAATCCCTGGTCGGCGGCTCGACACCTTGCCGTCGCCACCCCCAATCGCGGGGACAGCGGATGGCGGCACCGTCGTAGGGCGGAACCGCCTGAGTGGGACATTAGCCGTCGCTGAAGCCGAGGTCCGTGAGGAGCTCATCGGTCGTTTGCTTTCGGGCCTTCTGAACGCGCTGCCGCATTGCCACATCGAACTCGCGTGCCTTTATGGCTGTGCCTAGCTCGTGCCAGAGCGTGTAGCGACGACCTTCGAGAGCAGCCTCGGCCGCGTCACCCGCGATGCCAAGAAGCCCGGTTGCGGTCCCGACACCTGGTATCAGGCCCGCTAGACCCAACGCCCTACCTCCATGCTTGAAGACGCCTCGAACAGTTCCTTGCGCAGCCTGCTTCTCGAGAACCTCCCCCAGGGCGTCGGAGAAGTCGATCGGTTCCCGCGCACCTGATGGTCCGAGACGATCTCGGAAGGTGCGGCTATATCGGGCGATATTGGGATCGTGCTTCAGATCGACGATCGCGTTGTAGTCATCTCGCCGGATTGTGAGTCCGATAAGGTCGACATACTCGGCAACTGGATCAGCTGGGCCTTCGCGGAATTCTGTCAACGTGAGACGGTTGGCGTCGCTGATCTCGTCATCGAGCACACCTAGCTCGATTATTCGTCGAGCGATTTGCTGCCGCCCAGGCGAAGCGACCACCGCGACATCTACCTCCTGCGAGATGAGGATGTCGGCAATGGCGTAGTTGATCTCGATGGGCGCCTCCCGACTGGAGAAGCCTTGAGTGTGCAACAGCCCTTGCAGGTTGCCGTCGTTGCTTAGTTCCTCGAGCCACCGCTCGGCAATTGCGCTTGCGCGGTGGACGGGCTCGTGCGTGACCGAGAGACCGAGTTCCTCGAGCCCAAGATGGCGGAGGTCGCCGTGCCCCGGAAGGTTGTTATCTGCGAAAGGCAGAACGATCTCCTCATAGACGATGAGACTCGTTAACGCGATGTCAATTGCAGCCCCCGCTTCCTTGTAGAGGGCGCTGTAGTACGGCTGCGCGTCCGGAGTTCGCCCTCCGGCAAGCTCCCGGAACCACCGGTATAGGGCACCGCTGTAGGGCGCCGACAGGACGACTCGCACGGGGCAAGGTTGCCACGCGGGTCGTCCGCTCTGGTAGCCCCGGTGGGTGCGAGTGGGGGCTGCCTGACCTCCTGCTGGCAGCAGGTCGTTAGCCGTCCCTGGGCGCGCGAGCCTTCGTTGCGACTACCTTGGGCTTCTTACCGCGGGGGCCAGCGATCAAGCCTGAGTCCTTGAGTAATGCAATCGCCCTGCTGACGGTGCCGGTCGCCACCCGGTACTGCGCTCGGATCTCCTCGTTTGCAGGCAACTGCGCGCCGACAGGGTAGTCGCCTCGCTCGATCGCGATGCGAAGCTCCGTGGCGATGAGCTCGTATGGGCTGCGCGGTGTCCGTTTCAGTGGCTCGGGCCTAGCCATGATCTCGGCGATGTTGCTGGCTGCGTTCTTATCCGCTTCTTCGAGCCACGCGGCGTAGAAGCGGAGGGTGGTAGCACCACTCGCGTGCCCTAACCGGCCGGACACCGTCCTCAGGTCGACGCCCGAGCCAAGCAGCTCCGTCGCGGAGTAGTGCCGGAGAGAGTGGAACCTCGTGCTGCGTAGATTGTTCCGCCGAGCCAGTCGGGCGTACCTCTGCGTGACGGTGTCCGGCTTCATTGGCTCGGAGAAGTCAGGCTCCAGCGAGAACACGAACGCATGCGGACTCAACTTGATGCCCAGCGCGTCGCATTGTTCCTCGCTGGCTGCGCGGTGCGCCTCGAGCAGCTTGATGGTGTACGGATCAAGCGTGAGGCGGCGGTCTTGCTCGCTCTTCGTCCGCTTCTCGCTCAGATCCCTGCGCAGGGATCGTTCGATGCTTATCTTTCCGCGCTGCAGATCGACATCTGACCATCGCACCGCGCAGAGCTCACCGCGTCGGCAACCAGTGACCATGACGAGCCAGAGCAGCGTGCCCCAGGCCGGCTTCTTCCAAGCCTCGTTGAGTATGGCGGCCGCCTCGGCCGCTGAGGGCGGATCAGGTGTCGTTCTGTTAGCGGCCGGCGGTTCAGCCAGCGCGGCTGCGTTAACGCTCAGGTACTTCCACCGCACCCCACGATCGAGGGCGCCGCGAAGGACGAAATGGATCTGTCGAATAGAGCTGCTCGACAATGGCCGGCACTGATGGCCGGCCGCGCTGCGCTTTCCGGCGCAGAGTTCTCGACAGCGCCCGAGCCGCGCGTAGTACGTCTCCAGTAGCTCGGGGTCGAGTTTGGCCGCCTGCACAGACCCAAACGTTGGCTCTATGTACTTGGCGTTCAAACCGGCGTACCGCTGACTAGTGCTGTCTTCGTGGTCTTCGACCTCGAACCATTTCTCGATCAGAGTGCGCACCAGGATCTTGCTTCGGGGATGGCGCTGTTCATCCACCTGGTTCAGGAGGCGCGTCTTCGCGACCTCGGCTTCTTTTTCAGTTGGCCACGTTTCCTTGAGGAATCGACGTCGCCCGGTCAGGGGATCCTTCCCGGCCGAGACGACCGCTCGGAACTTCTTGCCGTGTGGTTCGACGTGACCGCGCTGTTTGGATTGCCCTGCCATGCAGGCAGTTTAGGGGCGCGTGTTCCCAAAACTGTTCCCAAGGGCCTCAAGTTGAAGATGTCAGCTGAGGCATATGGCGAGGTCAGAGAAGGGCGCGCCCGGCAGGATTCGAACCTGCGACCAACGGATTAGAAGTCCGACGCTCTATCCAGCTGAGCTACGGGCGCCTGGTCGCCGGTGGCCCGGTGACCCGCTCAGAGTCTCTCAGATCGAGGGCCTGTCCCGCTCGTCAACCTCCCGGTTGTGACGGGTGGTGTCGGGGTGGCGGGAGTTCCATCCGCATAACGCCTGGTGGCGGTCGGGGCGCTCGGGCCTGGTCATGACTAGGCTTCGGCCATGAGTTACCCCTCAGGTATCCCGTCGGGGGCTTCGCCCGAGCCTCCCGAGGCGGGCAGTCCGGCCTATCCGCCGGGCAGCCCGTACCCGCAGCCCAACGTGCTCGGGGATCATCCCGTGCCCGGACAGCAGCGCAACCGCAATGTGCTGCTCGCCACCTTGATCGTGGTGGTGATGGCGGTGGCGGGCCTTGCGGTCTTCTGGCGGATCTTGTCCGGGGCCGATGCCGGCGGGCTCGGCTGGGTGATCCTTCTCGCCTTCATTCCGGTGCCGATTATCGTGTTGCTGTACCTGCTCCTGGATCGCTACGAACCGGAGCCAGCCAAGTACATCATGTTCGCGTTCGCGTGGGGTGCTTTCATAGCCACCTTGATGGCCCTCTGGATCAACACCGAGGCGGGCAGGCTGCTGGGGGAGAGTGCCGCCGGTGGTTCGCGGGCGGCGGTTTTCGTCGCTCCGCCCGTCGAGGAGTTCGCCAAGGGCGCGGTCATCTTGTTGCTGGCGCTTATCCGGCGCAAGGAGTTCGACGGCATCATCGACGGGCTTGTGTACGCGGGCATGGTCGGCATCGGCTTTGCGTTCACGGAGAACATCCTTTACTACAGCCGTATCTATACGCAGCTGGCCGAAGAAGGCGGAAGCGACAAGGGGCTGCAGGGCGCGTTGGTGCTGTTCGTGTTGCGCGGGCTGATGTCGCCGTTCGCGCATCCACTCTTCACGTCGTTCACCGCGATAGGTATCGGTATCGCGGTCCGTCATCGCAACACGGCGGTCCGTTACCTCGCGCCGATCGTCGGGTATCTCGCGGCCGTCTTCGCGCACGCCCTCTGGAACGGTGTCGCCAGCTGGGCCGGTGCCGCCGGCTTCCTCGGTACCTATCTGGTGCTGATGGTCCCGATCTTCATCGGACTCGTCATCTTCGCGTTGGTCATGCGCGCGCGGGAGTCGCAGATGATCGCGTCCCGGCTGTACGACTACGTGCGGTTCGGCTGGTTGACCGCGCCCGAAGTGCCCCTGATCGCGTCGCTGCGCGGCCGCAAGGCGCTCCGCCAGAACGCCAAGCGGTACGGCGCCGGCCCCGCCTCCGCCGCGAAGGCCTTCCAGCACACCGCGACCGAACTCGCCTACCTGCGAGACAAGATCGTTCGCCAGGTGATCGGCCCGGAGGCCCTGCCAGTGGAGAAGAAGTTGCTCGACGAATTGCGCGCCCGGCGTCCGAGTGTGCCGTTCCCGCCGATGCCCGTCTTCCGCCCACCCCAGCCCGCGATGGGACTGCCGCCTGGTCAGTCCGGTTACTCACCGGGACCCGCTGGCTACCAGGGACCACCCGGAGGGTACGGTCCGTATCCACCATCGCAGTTCCCACCGTCGCAGTGACCCCGCCCGCCCGAGCCATCACGGGATCAAGATGACTTTGCTTCTGCGCTGTCCGACCGGGCACTCTGTGCTCGTGGGTGGACGCTGTGCCTGACACCACGCCGGTATCGTCCGGTGCCGGTCCAGAGCGCTCGGATGAGCCGAACGCTCCGGCCGCGAATCAGCCTGCCCAGCCGGACCAGCCGAAGAGCAAACTGCTGCGCAAACTCCGCCGCAAGAACAAACAAGCCTCAAGCGGTACGCCGCAGCCCTCAGCCGACCCGTCGCCCTGGGCAGTCCGCGACCCGGGTAAGACCCCACCCGACGCCGACACGTCGTCCGCAGCCCCAGCTGGTACGTCGTCCAACGCCTCGGGTGACACCGCATCGGAGAGCCCAGCCCGTACGACGCCCGAGGCCGATCCGGCTCACGCGGATCCGGTCGCCGCAGCCGATCCGGCTCAGGTGGATCCAGTCGTCGCGGCCGATGCGGCTGACGGTGATCCGGGTGTGAAGGCCGTCGCAGCCGAGGTGGATCCGGCTGTGAAGGCTGGTGCGGATGCGCGCGAGTCCGGCGACGAGGCCGGGGAGTCTGGTTCGACTGGCGAAGCGGTGAAGGCCGACGAGTCGGAAGGTACGACCGGAGGCGCCTCGCCCGAGGCGGCCGCGGCTTCTGCGAACGAGAGCGAAACCGCTGCCGATGAAACCTCGACAAACGTCAGTTCCACCGAGGAGCCGGCCGAGCAAGCCGCGGACGTACCCGCTATGACCGCCGCCAAGGAAAGCGGGCCCAAGGCAAGCGAACCGATGGTCCCGGCCCCCGGCCCGGTCCCAGTCGTTGCCGACGGCAAGGACGCCAAGGCCGCACCGGGCACCAAGCAGCCCGAAGCCTCCAACGCCTCCAACGCCGCCGCCGAAGTCGGCGAAGACGGCGATGCGTCCGAGGCCGAGCCGACTGCGCCCGCCGCGGGTACCGTCGAGAAGGCGACCGCCACTGAGGCAAAGGTCACCGAAGCAGACGCCGCCGAAGCAGATGCAGCCGCGGCCGAAGCGGACGCGGCTGAGGCAGAAGCCGCTGGCGCGGACGCGGTTGAAGAAGATGGCGCTGAGGCGGAGGCCGTTGAAGCGGGCGATGACGAGGATGTCGCCGAGGCTGACGCGAAGGGCGTGGAGGCCAAGGAGGAAGCGTCCGTCGGGGGTACGGCCGGGGGATCGGGCACGTCCGAGGCCGAGTTCGACGATGGTCTGCCCGACAACTACATGGACATGATCATCGGCCTGCCCAAGCCCGTCGAATCCGCGAAGGTCTCGGAGGTCGGCGCGGACGACGAGCTGGACGAATCTCAGCTGGCCGAGCACCTCCCGCCCAACTACGACGACATCATCATCGGCCTGCCCAAACCGAAGGTCGATCCCGCCAAGCCCACCCCAGCGGCGAACGCCGAGACCAACGCCGCCGGCACCGGCGAAGGCGATGCGGCCGAGAACACGGGCGAAACCGACGAAACCGTCGAGGTACCAGCCGCCGAGACCGAAACCGTAGAAGCGCTCATCACCCACGCCGTCGAGGCAAACGCCAAGGCAGAGGCAGACGGCGCCAACCCGGACGACGTCAAGGCGGACGCCAAGCCGGACGACGCCGAGGCGCACGGCAAGACGGGCGACGCCGAGACGGATGGCAAGACGGGCGCCAAGACCAAGTCGGCCACGGCCGAGGCCGCCGAAACCGGGTCGCCCGAGGGCAAGTCGGCCGAAGCCACTGCCGAGGTCGCCGAGGCAGAGACGACCAAGGCTGAGACCACCGACGCCAAGTCGCCCGAGGCCAAGTCAGCTGGCAAGGCGGACGAAGGTAAGGCAGTCGCGGCCAAGGCAGTTGGCGGCAAGTCGGCTGATGCGAAGGCAGCCGACCCCAAGTCGGCCGACGCCAAGACCAGCGAAGCGAACGCAGCCGACGCTAAGACGACCGACGACGAGGCCACCAACGCCAAGGCAGCCGACGCCGAGACGGCCGACGTCAAGACCAGCGAAGCTAAGACCACCGACGCCGAGGCAGCTGACGCCGAGACTGCCGAAGTCAAGACCACTGACGGCAAGGCAGCCGGCGGCGAGGCAGCCGGCGGCAAGGCGGCTGGTGCGAAGGCGGCCGGGGGCAAGACGGCTGGGGCGAAGACCGCCGGCGCCAAGACGGCTGGTGCGAAGGTGGCTGCTGGCAAGGCGGCTGGGGGCGCCGGGGACGATCAGACGCCCGCTGAGCAGGTGGCGATGGCGTTGATCGCGGCGCTGATGCGTTTGCGGGAGGCGTTGGCCAGCAGCCGGCTGCCGATCGACGTGGTCGGGGCGGATGAGGCGCGGCAGCAGCAGAAGGCGATGCTCGACCAGCTCGACGACTACGTTCTCCCTCGCCTGGTCCAACTCGAGGCCCCGGTCCTAGCGGTCGTAGGCGGTTCGACCGGCGCGGGCAAGTCCACCCTGGTCAACACCCTCGTTGGCCGAGTCGTCAGCGAGCCCGGCGTGCTGCGTCCCACCACCCGTTCCCCAGTCCTCGTGCACAACCCGGCCGACACCGACTGGTTCACCGGCGACCGGGTGCTGCCCGGCCTGGCCCGCTCCACCGGCGACGCCCCCGGCGGCACGGAAGATGCGGGCGTGTTGCGACTAGTTGCCGCTGACACCATTCCGCAAGGCCTGGCCGTGCTGGATGCGCCCGACATCGATTCCGTCGTCGAGGCGAACCGCGAGCTGGCCGCACAACTCCTGGCCGCGGCAGACCTCTGGCTGTTCGTCACCACGGCCGCGCGCTATGCGGACGCCGTACCGTGGGACTTCCTGAAGGACGCGGCCGAGCGGAGTACGGCGATCGCGGTTGTGCTTGATCGCGTACCGCCCGGGTCCGTCGAGGACATCAGCGGCCACCTCGCGCATATGCTGCTCGAGCGTGGTCTGGGTGATTCGCCCATGTTCGCGATCACCGAGTCGGAGGTATCGGACGGCGGCCTGCTGACGCCCGAGGTCGTTGCCCCGGTCAAGGAATGGCTGTCCGAACTCGCCGAGGACGCGGGCGCTCGCGCTGCCGTCGTACGGCGGACGCTGCAGGGCGCGGTCACGGCGATGACCAAGAAGACGCCGGCCTTCGCGCTTGCCGTACAAGCCCAGGCCGACACCGTCATCGAGCTGCGCTCTGCCGCCGAAACGGCGTACGTGCGAGCCGTGAAGGACATCAGCAAGGCCACGCAGGACGGCTCGATGCTGCGTGGCGAGGTGCTCGCGCGCTGGCAGGAGTTCGTCGGCACGGGCGAGTTGCTCAAGGGTCTGCAGACGAACGTCGGGCGCTTCCGCGACAAGATGCGTACGGCGATCAGCGGCAAGCAGATGCCGACCCGGGATGTCGCCGACGCGGTGGAGTCCGGGCTGGAGTCGTTGCTGCGCGAGCACGCCGAGGCCGCCGCCGAGCGGGCCGAGGAGTCCTGGCAGTCGACGGTCGCCGGGCGCCAGCTGCTCGAGGCCGGCGATCGCGACCTCGGCCGGTCGTCCCGCGAGTTCAACGCCCAGGCTGGTCGGATGGTCCGTGACTGGCAGGGGTACGTGCTGGAGCTGGTTCGCAAGGAAGGCGCGGACAAGCGTTCGACCGCCCGGATCCTGGCGTACGGGTTCAACGGTCTAGGGATCGCCCTGATGATCGTGATCTTCGCCAGCACCGCGGGGATCCCGACCGGCGCAGAGGTGGGTGTAGGCGCTGGAACCGCCGCTGTCGGCCAGAAGTTGCTGGAGGCAGTCTTCGGCGACCAGGCCGTCCGGACGCTGGCTACCAAGGCACGCCGCGATCTGGACAGTAGAGTTCGTTCGCTGATGGATGCAGAGCTGTCCCGCTATTTGACGGTGCTCGACCAGCATCCGGTCGACCCCGACGCCCCAAGACGACTGACGGAGGCCGCGCGCGCGGTGGAGGACTGCACGTGACGGGAATTGTGGAGGCGGTCAAGGGCCTGGTGAGGGGCTCTGCCGACGTCCTGACGAAAATCGAGGCACTGCAAGACGCTGCGGCGGCGGGCCGGGGGAGACTTGACCCGGTCGTGCTGTCGGAGGCGGCGCAGATCGTGGACAGAGCCGGTCAGAGGCTCAAGATGTCCGGCGAGCTCACAGTGGTGGCTCTGGCCGGCGCTACTGGCTCAGGCAAGTCCTCGCTGTTCAACGCGATCACTGAGCTAGACCTTGCTGCAGTCGGCGTACGGCGTCCTACGACGTCTATGCCGCTCGCGTGCGTCTGGGGCGACGAGCCGGCCGGTGAGCTCTTGAACTGGCTAGGCATTCCCCGGCGGCACCAGGTGGCTCACCGGAGTTCACTCGAGGATGCGCGGTCCGAGGAGCTTGACGGCCTAGTGCTGCTCGATCTGCCTGACCACGACTCCACCGAGATGGAGCACCGGCTGATCGTTGACCGGCTTGTAGAGCTGGTGGACGCGCTGATCTGGGTGGTGGACCCGCAGAAGTACGCAGACGCCGCACTGCACAACCGCTACCTCAAGCCGCTGTCGTCACATGCGGGCGTGATGATCTTCGTCCTGAACCACGCGGACGAGCTGAGCGACGAAGAGCGCAAGACCTGCATGTCGGACTTCACCCGCCTACTGAAGGCGGACGGCATCACCAACGCCGTGATCGTCGCGACCTCGGCCACGACCGGCGACGGCCTCGACGATCTCCGCACGCTCATGGTCAAGCGCGTCAAGGACAAGAAGGCCGCCCGCGAACGCTTGGGCGCGGACGTCGAACGGGTCGCCGACCGGATGGCCGCGCAGTGCGGTGAGGCGAAGACGCCGGCGCTCGACAAGGCCGACACCGCCACGCTGGTCGACGCTCTGGCCGAGGCCGCGGGTGTGCCCGTTGTCGTGGACGCCGTACGGCGCTCGTATCTGCAGCGCGCTCGCGGGGCGACGGGCTGGCCGGTGACGAAGTGGCTGGTGCGGTTCAAGCCCGACCCGCTGCGGCGGTTGCACCTCGACCGGGTGCCGAAGGACCGGCGCCGGGAGTTGCGGCGTACGACGGCCGAGGAAGTGACGTTGGCGCGGACCTCGTTGCCGGCGGCGACTCCGGTCCAGCGCGCACGAGTCGACACCGCCGTACGGAACATCACGACGAAGGCCGCGGCCGGGTTGTCCCGCCCGTGGGCCGATTCGGTCCGCTCGGCGATTCGTCGCGGCGAGGAGGGCCTCAGCGATGAGCTCGATACCGCGGTCGCGCGGACGGACCTCGGCGCTGAGCGCGTGCCGCGGTGGTGGAGTGCTGCCCGGTTCGTGCAGTGGGCCTTGTTCCTGGTCGCGTTGGGCGGTGCGTTGTGGCTGGGATCGCTGATCGGCTTCGCTTATCTCCAGCTTGATCAGCCGTCGCTGCCCGAGTGGCAGGGCATTCCGTACGCCACGATCATGCTGATCGGCGGCGTCGTGCTCGGCGTGCTCGTCGCGGTGACCTGCCGGTTGTTCGCGGCCGTGGGTGCGAAGCGTCGTGCGTCGGCGGTGGACAAGGCGATGCGGGCCGAGCTGGCGACGGTCGCCGACAGCCACGTGATCAACCCGGCCCTCGCCGAGCTCGACGCTTACTCGACCTGCCGCGACAACCTCAGCAAGGCGCGTTCCTGACGGACTTCACGGAACCCGGCCATCCCGCTCGACGTGCTTTGAGGGCGTGGCCGGCATCCCGTCGCGGATTTCGACCAGTTCGTAGACCTCCAGGCTGCCCTGCTTGAACCGTCGCGGCAGCAGCTTCCGGATCACGGGCGACGCCTCGCCGAGGGTGGTGTCGAAGACCAGCCAGCGCACGCCGTACCGCTCGCGCAGCAACCGTAGGTCGGCTCTCGACGGATTCGTCCGGAACGCCGCGTCGTTGGCCTTGCGTAGGCCGGGGTTCCAGTAGGCGCCGAAGATCGCCTCGTACGCCGAGCTCGCCCGCGCGTTCGCCGTCGGCGTGTACGCCCAGCCGGCCAGCAACACGCGGCGCTCGGCATAGGCGGCGAGCCAGAAGTTCCGGGAGTCGCAGAGCTTGGGTGGTGAGGTGGGGGTGCAATGCGAATTGGTGGCCAGCACGTCCGACGGCGCTGACCGGTCGCGGATGAACCGCGCGGCTGCGGGACCATCACGAGGGACGCGCTGCAGCGGGTTGTAGCAATCCGGCCGCTCGGGACCGGCTGTGCACAGCGTGACCTTTGCCAGGTCAGCGACCCTGGTCGGCACATTGAGCGAGCTGGCTCCGAACAGCAGCATGACGGCGACGGCGCCGCCTAGGCCTCGCAACCGCCACCGGGGTGGCGTGAGCCGACTCAGGAAGACCAGCATCAAGGCACTGCCCACAACGACAAGCCAGGGCCACGTCACCTGCCACACCACCGTCCCACCACCACCGGGACCGGGTTTGTCGGGCGTCGCGACCGTCACGCGCCAGCCGATCAGCAGACCGGCCAGGAACGCGATCACGAGCCACGGCGCCATCACCCGGAACGAGCGCCCGGCCAGAAGCAGGCTCAGACCCCAGACTGAGCCGGCGATCGCAACCGGGAACAGTCCTCGAAGGAAATAGACCTGACTGAGGCCGTGCTGCGAAGCGACCGCGGCGGCTGCGAGGCCGGAGACGACGAAACCCACCAGGAAGATCGCGTCGCGCTCACGCCATTTTCGTCCGCGCGCGAGTCCGGCCATTCCGGCGGCCACAAGGCCCCAGGAGACCAGCGCGGTCATCAGCACGGCAAAGACCTCGCCCGGCTTCGCGGTGAGCCCGTAGCGCGGCGCGAGATCGACGAACGTACGCAGGACTCGCACCGAGGTGCCGGCCGTCGTCCCACCGAACAGCACGGCCTGGGCGAACACCAGGATGACGACGGTCGATGCCGCGAGACAGGCCGCGAGCCGGTCGAACCGCCGGGTCAGCAGCAACCGGACCACGACCACCGCGAGCAGGCCCGCGGTCACCATCGGCACGAAGGTCGCCTTCGCACCCGATACGCCGACCAGTCCGACGACGAGCAGAATCCAGGTGCCGGCCCTGGCGCCGTCACCCCGTAGCAGCGCGATGACGAGCCAGACGACGGGGATCGCCAGGAACATCCCGAACGCCTGGGTCGGGCTGTAGATCAGGACCCCGCTGGAGAAGCCCATCTCCAGCACCGAGCCGGTGCCGTTCCAGCCGTAAGCGTCGAAGGTCGTCACCAGGAGCAGGAGCCCGCCCGCGACCGGGCCGGCCCAGGCCACGCGAGCGAGCCGGGTTGCCAGCACGGCGACCGCGAGAACCGTCAGAAGCGTGATCGTGACCGGGAGGAGCCGTCGGAGCAACTGGTCGAGCTCGATCCCGGTGTGCCAACTCGACGCGGCCGCCTGAGCATGCACGAACCAGTGGTAGTAGAGCGGCTCGTCCGTGACGTACGGGATCTGCGCCGGAAAGTGGTGCCTCAGCTCCCCTGCAAGCGCCAGATGGAAGGGCATGTCGACGTACTGATAAGAGGCGTCGGGGAACTTCATCGGCTCCATGACGAGCGCGAACCGGGTGACGACCGCCAAGCCGAGCAGACACGCCACGCCCACACCCCACGACCACCAACGTGGCAGGACCGGCCCCCAGCTTCGCCAGTGAATGGCCAGCGAGGGGAGCACCAGGAAGGCGATGATCACCGCCACCGGCACCGCCAGACCAGCCAACGGAACACCCAACGCTCGGGCCGGGAGATAGGTGAGGATCGAGCCGACCAGGCCAAGGCCGGTGCCGAAGGTGAGATCGGCAGCGAATCCGTCGACGTTTCCGCGCAGCACACGCCAGACGAGCATGCCGGGCAGCGTGACGCAGAAGGCGAGGTACGCCGAGTAGCGCACGACGTCCAGCGCCGTGGTCCCGAACTTCGTCAGCACCAGCGCCGTCGCGAACCAGACGAGCACGCCGGGCACGAACCGTGACCAGTCGACCCTCGCTGTTCCCCCCTGTACCGCTTCCATTTCCGCCCCCGATTCGACCTCGTACCAACAGTGACGGGGTGTTCGGGCTAAAAGTTGCTCGCAATGTCTGCCGTTGCAGGAAGGTGCAAGGCGATGGCCTCTCGGAGGCGAGGGCTTTGGCCGTCATCCACAGGTTTCAGATCGGGTCTGCCGGCGGGTGTTCTCGGGTGCATCTTCTCTGGTGTCCCCACAGAACACGATCAACGGAAGGTGGACGTCGTGAATGAGATCTATGTGACCATCCAGGGCCGGGTCGGCAGCGAGGTGGAGTTCCGGCAGGCCGGGCAAGTGTCGATCGCGTCGTTCCGGCTCGGGTCGAATCCGCGCCAGTTCGTCCGCGACAAAGGCTGGGTGGACCGGCCGACGACCTGGTTCACGGTCGAGTGCTGGCGCGGTCTCGCGGAGAACGTGAAGGAATCGGTCGGCAAGGGCCAGCCGGTGGTCGTGTTCGGCAAGCTGAAGACCACCGAGTGGCAGGACGCCGAGGGCAATCCCCGGTCGAAGACGGTGCTGGAGGCGACCTCGATCGGTCATGACCTGACCAGGGGTGTCGCCATGTTCACCAAGCGTGCACCTCAGGTCGGCGTGCAGACGAGCTCGCTGGAGGAGGAGATGCGCGAGTTGTCCGAGTTCGTCGACTCACAGGCTGAGGCGAATCCGTTCCCGCCGCAGGGTTCCGAGGCTCTGGAGGCCGATCGGCGGGCCGCCTGACGGGATTCGTGGCGGTCCTGGCCCGTCCGGCTGGGGCCGCCGGTTGGGATGCGGCGGGTGTGAGCGCATAGTCTTCGGGGCATGGCGGAATTCATTTACACGCTTCGTAGCGTGCGGAAGGCCCATGGCGACAAGGTCGTGCTCGACAACGTCACCCTGAACTTCCTGCCGGGTGCGAAGATCGGCGTCGTCGGGCCGAACGGTACGGGTAAGTCGTCGCTGCTGAAGATCATGGCCGGGATCGATCAGGTTTCCAACGGTGAGGCCCGGCTGGCCGAGGGCGGGACCGTCGGGATCCTGCTACAGGAGCCGCCGTTGACCGAGGGCAAGACGGTCCTGGAGAACGTCGAGGAGGGCGTCGGCGATACCAAGGCGAAGCTCGACCGGTTCAACGAGATCTCCGCCGAGCTGGCCGACCCGGACGCGGACTACGACACCCTGCTGGCCGAGATGGGCGATCTGCAGACGGACCTGGATCACCGCAACGCGTGGGATATCGACGCGCAGCTCGAGCAGGCGATGGACGCGCTGCGTTGCCCGCCACCGGACTCGCCGGTCGACATCCTGTCCGGTGGTGAGCGCCGCCGGGTCGCGTTGTGCAAGCTGCTGCTGCAGGCGCCCGACCTGCTGCTGCTCGACGAGCCCACCAACCACCTGGACGCTGAGTCTGTGCAGTGGCTGGAGGCGCACCTCAAGCAGTACTCCGGTGCCGTCCTGGCCATCACCCACGACCGGTACTTCCTGGACAACGTGGCCGAGTGGATCCTCGAGCTCGACCGCGGCCGGACGTATGCGTATGAGGGCAACTACTCCAAGTACCTCGAGACCAAGCAGCAGCGGCTGGTGGTCGAGGGGCGCAAGGACCAGAAGCGGCAGAAGATCCTGGAGCGCGAGCTCGAGTGGGTCCGGTCGAACGCGAAGGCCCGGCAGACCAAGAGCAAGTCCCGTCTCGCGCGGTACGAGGAGCTCGCGACCGAGGCCGAGCGCAACCGGAAGGTGGACTTCGAGGAGATCACCATTCCGCCGGGTCCGCGCCTCGGCAGCACCGTGCTCGAAGCGCACGGCCTGGTCAAGGGCTTCGGCGACCGCACGCTGATCAACGGGCTCGACTTCAGCCTGCCCCGGGCCGGCATCATCGGTGTCGTCGGCCCGAACGGCGTCGGCAAGTCGACCCTGTTCCGGATGATCGTCGGCGAGGAGACCCCGGACAAGGGTGCGCTGAAGATCGGTGAGACCGTCCGGATCTCGTACGTCGACCAGTCGCGCGGTGGGCTGGACCCGAAGAAGACGGTCTGGCAGATGGTGTCGGACGAGCTCGACTACATCAAGGTCGCGAACTTCGAGATGCCGAGCCGGGCGTATGTGGCCTCGTTCGGCTTCAAGGGCCCGGACCAGCAGAAGCCGACCGGCGTGCTCTCCGGTGGTGAGCGCAACCGGCTGAACCTGGCCCTCACCCTGAAGATGGGCGGCAACCTGCTGCTGCTCGACGAGCCGACCAACGACCTGGACGTCGAGACCCTGCAGTCCCTGGAGGACGCGCTGCTCGAGTTCCCGGGTTGCGCCGTGGTGATCTCCCACGACCGGTGGTTCCTCGACCGCGTGTGTACCCACATCCTGGCCTGGGAGGGCAACGACGAGGACCCGTCGAACTGGTTCTGGTTCGAGGGCAACTTCGCGTCGTACGAGGCGAACAAGATCGAGCGCCTCGGCCCGGAGGCGGCTCGCCCGCACCGCGTCACGTACCGCAAGCTGACCCGCGACTAAAACCGCGAACGAAGCAAACGAAAGGCGCCCGGTCTCACCTCACGGTGGGACCGGGCGTCGTCGTTTGAGAGGTCAGCGCTGGCCGATGTGCTCGGAGACGGCGTCGAAGACCCGGCCGACGGCGGCGAAGTCCTCCGGATCGGCGAGATCGAGCAGATTCTCGCGAACGCCCTCGACGTGATGCGGCGCCGCCTGCTCGAGCAGACCGAAGCCCGCCTCGGTCAGCTCCGCCCAGACTCCGCGCTTGTCGCTCTTACACGACGTACGCCGGACGAGCTCGGCGGCTTCGAGGCGGCCGACCGTGTGGGTCAGACGCGAGCGGCTCTGGTGCAGACGGTCGGCCAGATCCGCCATCCGCAGGCGCCGATCGGGCGCCTCGGAGAGCCGGACCAGGATCTCGTAGTCGTTGATGCCGATGCCGAACTGCCGGAGATCATCGTCCAGCTTCGCCATCAGCCGCGCGGTGCCGAGCAGGTAGGCGCGCCACGCCACCTGCTGCTCGGAGTTCAGCCATCGGGTGCCAGTCATCATCGTCACGGGACCAGTGTACCGGGAATGTAGTTGACTTTTAAATCGTTTGGCTCTAGTGTCGGGGAAAGATTGAAGCTTAAAGCAATGGTCGCATCCCCGGCGTCCAGATCAAACCTTGAGACCCTCTCCGAAAGGTCAGTAATGAGCGAGACCAGCACCGCCACCCCGATCGCGAACCTCCCCGGCGTCGTCGCCGGCACCTGGGCCATCGACGTTGCCCACAGCGAGGTCGGGTTCACCGTTCGCCACCTGATGAGCAAGGTGCGCGGCGTCTTCGCCGAGTACAGCGGCACCATCGAGATCGCCGAGAAGGTCGAGGACAGCAAGGTCTCGGTCGAGATCGACCTGAACTCGGTCACCACCCGCAACGAGACGCGCGACAACCACCTGCGCTCGAGCGACTTCTTCAACATCGAGACCAGCCCGAAGATGACGTTTGTCAGCACCTCGGTCCGCGCCAACGGCGACGACTGGATCCTGACCGGTGACCTGACCATTCGCGAGGTCACCAAGCAGGTCGAGCTGGAGTTCGAGTTCCTCGGCGTCGAGCAGAACCCGTACGGCCAGACCGTGGCCGGCTTCGAGGCCAAGACCAAGATCAACCGCTACGACTTCGGCGTCGACTTCAACATGCCGGGTGCCGGCGAGCGCCTCGTCATCGGCGAGAAGGTCGACATCCACCTCATCGTCGAGGCCGCCCTCCAGGCCTGACCCCCTCGGCGCAGGCCGACCTGACCCGCGCGCACCCCTCCGCGTGCTCGGCCAGAACGGCTGCGCCCACCGAAAGGCCCCGCGCCCCCAGTCCAGGGTGGCCGCGGGGCCTTCGCGTATCCCCAGGGCCATTCGCGCATCCGTGGGCGTGAAACGTCAGGCGTGGACCATTCGCAACGCCAGGTCGGCGTACAGGGTGCCTAAAAGCTCAGGCGCCTGCCGGGCCGGGTCGTACCAGCGGGCCACGTCGATCGATAGCGAGAGCACGGCAAGCGCCGTACCGGGTAGGTCGTCCACCTGGAACGTGCCGTCGCGTACGCCGTCTGCGAGGACCTCTTCCATCACCGCGCTGATCGAGCGGCGGTAGGTGGCTACCTCGGCCAGGTGTTCGGGGGAGAGGGCTGCCAGCTCGTACTGCACTACTCGCGCGACTGTGTGGTGCTCCGCGTGCCAGATCGTGAAGGCCGACACCATTCCCCGTAGGCGCTCGGCCGGAGTAGAACCCTGCACTGACGTCAGGACGTCCAGCGCGGCACGGTGTCCGTACAGGCTGATCTCGAAGAGCAGCTGCTCCTTCGACGGGTAGTGCACGTAGAGCGCGGCCGGGCTCATCCCGGCTCGCGATGCGATATCGCGCGTGGTCGTCGCCTGGAAGCCCCGCTCGGCGAAGGCGGCGATGGCGCCCGTGAGGAGGCGGCGGGCGGCCGGCGGCTGGACGTGTTCCCAGTCCGTCAGGGCAGTGGTGATCGCGGACACGTTGACACCCTGCCTCAGATTGGCGAAGCTAAGCAAGCGCTTAGTGACCCGTCTCATGTAAGGGCCACGGAGCGCTGCCGTACGTCGACAGGCCGAAGGGGTCACCAGATGCAGCGCACGATCTTCGACGAGGACCACGACGCGTTTCGCGCCAGCGCCAAGGAGTACGCCGAGCGCTCGCTGATCCCGCGGATGGACCAGTTCCTCGACGAGAAGACGATCGACCGGGCGGTCTGGCTCGAGGCCGGTAAGCAGGGCTTCCTCGGTGTGGACGTGCCCGAGGAGTACGGCGGCTCGTCGGTCGGCGACTACCGGTTCAACGCGATCTGGGCCGAAGAGGTCTCCAAGGTCTCCGCCTCGCTCTCGAGCTGTTTCGGCATCCACTCGGACTGCTCCGCGCCGTACCTGGTGGATCTCGGCACCGAGGAGCAGAAGCAGCGCTGGCTGCCCAAGTTCTGCTCGGGCGAGCTCGTCACCGCCATCGGAATGACCGAGCCGTCGGGTGGTTCCGACCTCGCGGCGCTCAAGACCACCGCCAAGAAGGTGGACGGCGGCTGGATCGTGAACGGCTCGAAGACATTCATCACGAACGGCGATATGGCCGATCTGGTCATCACCGCCGCCCGGACCGATCCGAGCAAGGGTGCCAAGGGCATCACGCTGTTCGCGATCGAGGAGGGCATGAAGGGGTTCGCCCGCGGCCGCAAACTCGACAAGGCCGGGCAGACCGAATCGGGCACCTCCGAGCTCTTCTTCGAGGACGTCTTCGTTCCCGACGAGAACGTGCTCGGCGAGGTGGACCGCGGCTTCATCCACATGATGGAGCGGCTGCCGCAGGAGCGGATCGGCGCGGCCGTCTCGAATATCGCGCACGCGGTGCAGATCCTCGACGAGACCATCGACTACGTGAAGCAGCGCAAGGCCTTCGGTCAGTCGGTCGGCTCCTTCCAGTACAACAAGTTCCTGATCGCGGAGCTGGTCACCAAGGCCGAGGTCACCCAGGCGTACGTCGACAACGCGATCGTCGCGCACAGCGAGAAGAAGCTGTCGGCCGTGGACGCCGCCAAGGTCAAATGGTGGAGCGCGCACATCCAGAACGAGATCCTCGACGCATGTGTCCAGCTGCACGGCGGGTACGGGTACATGAACGAATACCGGGTCGCCCGCGCCTGGCGCGACGCCCGTGTCACCAAGATCTGGGCCGGCTCGAATGAGATTATGAAGGAACTCATCGGCCGCGATCTCGGTCTCTAAAACTCCTTGTAGAAAAGGGAAAAGGACATGCCTGAAGCAGTTATCGTCTCGACCTCGCGCTCGCCGATCGGCCGCGCCTACAAGGGCTCGCTGAAGGACATCCGGCCGGACGACCTGTCCGTGCAGGTGATCCAGGCCGCGATGGACAAGATCGGCCTGACCGGCGATCAGGTGGACGACGTCGCCGTCGGTTGCGCCGAGCCGCACGAGGAGCACAGCGGCAACATGGCGCGCCGCATCGCCGTACAGCTCGGCTGGGATTCGACGCCGGCCACCACGGTCAACCGGTTCTGCGCGTCTTCGGTGCAGACCGCGCGGATGGCGTTCCACGCGATCAAGGCCGGTGAGGGCGACATCTTCGTCAGCGCGGGCGTCGAGTGCGTTTCGCGCTACAAGAGCTTCGGCTCGGCCGGCGTGGACGACCCCAGCTCGCAGAACGAGCTCTTCGCCGAGGCGCAGCAGCGCACGCTGAAGTACGCCGAGACCAACGAGACCTGGCACGACCCGCGCGCCGACGGTCAGATCCCGGACGTCTACATCTCGATGGGCCAGACCGCGGAGAACGTCGCCACGCTGCGCGGGATCAGCCGCGAGGAGCAGGACATCTTCGGTGTTCGCTCGCAGAACCTCGCCGAGGAGTCGATCAACAACGGCTTCTTCGCTCGCGAGATCACCCCGATCACGCTGCCCGACGGCACGGTCGTGAGCACCGACGACGGTCCTCGCGCCGGCACCCGGCTGGAGAAGGTCAGCCAGCTGCAGCCGGTCTTCCGCCCCGACGGCACCGTGACCGCCGGCAACTGCTGCCCGCTGAACGACGGCGCCGCCGCGGTCGTGATCATGAGCGATACCAAGGCTCGCGAGCTCGGCCTCACCCCGCTGGCGCGCATCGTCAGCACCGGTGTCAGCGGTCTGTCCCCGGAGATCATGGGCCTCGGCCCGGTCGACGCCACCAAGCAGGCGCTGGCCCGTGCGGGGATGAGCATCGGCGACATCGACCTGGTCGAGATCAACGAGGCCTTCGCGGTCCAGGTGATCGCCTCGGCCCGCGAGCTCGGCATCGACGAGAGCAAGCTGAACGTGCACGGTGGCGCGATCGCTCTTGGTCACCCGTTCGGCTCGACCGGCGCGCGCATCATGACCACGCTGATCAACGGGATGCAGACCGACGACAAGCAGTTCGGTCTGGAGACCATGTGCGTCGGCGGCGGTCAGGGTATGGCGATCATTCTCGAGCGTCTGAGCTGATGCCCGTTTCGACGATGAAGGGCCGGACCGCGATCATCACCGGCGCCTCCCGGGGGATCGGGCTGGCGATCGCGCACCGGCTCGTCGCCGACGGCGCGAAGGTGGTGATCACCGGCCGGACCCAGGAGACCCTCGACCAGGCGGTCGAGGCGCTCGGCCCGGAGAACGCGATCGCCTTCGCGGGTAAGGCGGCCGATCCGGCGCACCGGGCCAGCGTGGTCGCGGGTGCCGTCGCCAAGTTCGGCTCGGTCGATTTCCTGGTCAACAACACCGGGATCAACCCGATCTATGGGTCGTTGCTCGACATCGAGCCCGAGGTGGCGGCGAAGATGGTCGACACCAACGTGCTGGCCACGATCGCCTGGGTGAAGGCCTGCCGGAACGCGTGGATGGGCGCCAACGGTGGTGCGGTGGTGAACCTGTCCTCGATCGCTGGGCTCAAGCCGTCGCCGGGCATCGGCTGGTACGGCGCTACCAAGGCCATGCTCAGCCGGGTCACGGCCGAGCTGGCGATGGAGCTGGCGCCGACGATCCGGGTCAACGCGGTCGCGCCCGCGGTGGTGAAGACCAAGTTCGCCGGCGCCTTGTTCGAGGGGCGCGAGAAGGAGGTCGCCGCGACGTACCCGATGAAGAGGCTGGGTACGCCGGACGACATCTCCGGGCTGGTGTGGTTCCTGCTCTCCGACGAGGCCGGCTGGCTTACCGGGCAGACGATCACCGTTGATGGTGGCGTCACGCTGACCGGCGGGCTGGTCTAGCTTTAGCGCGGGTTGCGGCCCATCCAGCCGGCCAGCTGGTCGTACACCGGAGCATCCGCCGGTACGTCGACCACCGGGGCGAACGGGATGGGTCCGCCGCGCGGGTCCGCCGGTAAGAACTGGCGGATCATCGGGAGGCAGGCGCGCGCGAGGTCTTCGTTGAGTAGGTCCGTGCGGCCGATCGCGGTCGCGAGGTCCCAGCCGTGGGTGGTCAACTCGGCCGTGTAGCCGCCGATCGCGGCCGCGCCCGGTGCGACGCCCCAGGGCAACGTGCAGGTTCGGGCGAGTACGTCGTCCGGCGCGAGAGTGTGGTCGAGTGCCTCGCGGCCGGTCTTCCACTCGGCCGGGTAGTCGTCGATACCGGTGACGACGGTCGGGAGCTCCATCGGAATGCCGCCGTTCAGGGCGAGGTCGATCCGCCGGATGACGGCGATGAAGTGCCCGAGCAGGGTCTGTACGTCGTAGTCGTCGCACGGTGTGGGCAGGCCGTATTGCGACGGGTCGACCGCGTCGATGATGCGGCCCGCCTGGTCGAGGGCAAGGGCGAAGCCGGGGCGGGGATCGGTGGTGGTGCTCATCAGGGTGTCTCCTCGATCGATTCGGTGATGACACCCACTCTCGCGAGGTATATACGACACCCATTGTCCGGTTTCCTTTTCATTCATTCGTCGGAATCCGCCCTCGACCACCGCGGACCTGTGCAGGTCCGCTGTGCTGAGCGAGGGCGGATTCCGACGAATGAATGAAAAGGAAGGCTCAGTCTGGCTCTCCCGTGAGCATGCGGTGGCAGACGGTTGAGGCCAGTTGGCCGTTTCCGGCGACGATCGCCTTCGCGAGGGCCGCTGCCCGTTCGCGCTGGAGCGGGGTGTCGGGCGAATTGGTGGCGGGGGCGAGGACGTCGTCCAGTTCGGCGAGTAGCGACGTACCGGCCAGTCGCCGGACGCAGCGCCAGACCTCGGCCAACTGAGGTTTTCGGCCGTCGGGGCCGAGCAAGGCGATGCGCAGACTCCGGTCGGGATGCGCTGCCGCGTCCCGGGCGAGGCCGGCCATGACGGCTTCGCGGGCCAGCGCGATCGATGTCGGGTCGCGGCTCTCGAACGGCCAGGCGACAGCATTCGGGTCGCGCACCACCGCGCCGTTGCCGTGCTGCACCTCGACCCGGCCCTGCACCTCGAGCGCGACCAGGGCGCGGCTGAGCGTCGCACGGCTCACTCCCAGCTCGGCCGCCAGGCGCCGTTCGGGCGGTAGGCGGTCGCCAGGGGACAGGCCCTGCGCGTCGATGAACGCGGCGATGTGGTCCGCGAGTTGTTCGTACAGCCGGGGCCGTTGTAACGGACCCGGGCTGGGGCTTTCCGGCTTGCTCACTGGCACAGCCTATTGACAGTTGGCTCAGTGGCCAAGAGGCTAGGCCAATCCGATTCTGACCGCGAGGTGTTGTCATGTCCACCGAAGTCATCGCTTTGATAGTCCTGGTCCTCGTGTTCCTGATCGCCAGCGTGCGATCGGTGAACATGGGCGCCCTCGCGCTGGTCGCCGCGTTCGTGGTCGGCACCACCGCGTACGGCGTGGAGGCGGCCGACGTGCTCGGCGGTTTCCCGGCGAACCTGTTCGTGATCCTGGTGGGTGTCACCTACCTGTTCGCGCTAGCCAAGAACAACGGCACGGTCGACTGGATCGTCCAGGCCTCGGTCGGGCTGGTCCGCGGCCGGGTCGCGCTGGTGCCGTGGGTGATGTTCTTCGTCTGCGCCCTGGTGACCAGCATCGGCGCGGTCAGCCCGGCGGCGGTCGCGATCGTGGCGCCGATCGCGATGGGCTTCGCCGCGCGCTACCGGATCAACCCCGTGTTGATGGGCCTGATGGTGGTTCAGGGTGCGACGGCCGGCAGCTTCTCGCCGATCGGCATCTTCGGCGCGATCACCAACGGCGTGGTCGAGAAGAGCAACCTGGAGAGCAATGCCGCCGTCCTGTTCGGCGGATCGCTGGTCGCGTCCCTGATCATCTGCCTGACTGCCTTCATCCTGCTCGGCGGCCGCGACCTGATCCGCCGCGGGCGCGATGAGGACGAGGTGGTTGCCGTCGCGACTGTCGCGGCTGAGACCAGTACGGCGGCCACTCGCGCCCCAGTGACCGGGACGCCCGGCGCGGCGGTCGAGCGCGGCCTCGGCGGTCCCGGTCCTGCCGATGAGCCTGCGGATGACCGGCTCCGGCTCGACCCGCAGCGCGCGATGACGTTGGTCGGCCTGGTCACGTTGGCCGCGGGCGCCCTGATCTTCGACCTAGACGTCGGCTTCCTGGCGCTGGCCGTCGCGGTTGCACTGACGTTGATCTTCCCGTCGGCGGCACGTGGCGCGGTCGACAAGATCAGCTGGGGAACCGTCTTGCTGATCGGCGGCATCGTCACGTACGTCTCGCTGCTGGAGGATCAGGGCACGGTCAAGTGGCTCGGCGACAGCGTGGCCGAGGTCGGATCGCCTTTGCTGGCGGCCTTCCTGATCTGTCTCATCGGCGCGGTGGTCTCGGCGTTCGCGTCCACCACAGGCATCCTCGGCGCGCTGATCCCGTTGGCGGTTCCGTTCCTGCAGACCGGGCAGGTCGGCGTGGTGGGCCTGGTGGTCGCCCTCGCCATCTCGTCCTCGGTCGTCGACTGCAGCCCGTTCTCCACCAATGGCGCACTGGTCGTCGCGAACTCCGATCTCGATCAACGCGATGTCGTGTTCAAGAAGCTGATGATCTGGGGAATGACGATCGTCGTGGTCGCGCCGATCCTGACGTGGACGGTGCTGGTCCTGCCCGGAGCACTGCCGTGACGGGTCCGCTCGACGGCGTGACCGTGGTCGATCTGACCAGGGCCTTGGCCGGGCCGCACGCGGGCATGATGCTCGGCGATCTCGGTGCACGGGTGATCAAGGTCGAGACGCCTGGTACCGGCGATGACACGCGCGGCTGGGGTCCGCCGTTCGTGGCGACGCCGGATGGCGGCCGTGAGTCGACGTACTTCCTGTCGTGCAATCGGAACAAGCAGTCGATCGCGCTCGACCTCAAGTCCGACGACGGCCGGGAAACGCTGGAAGCCCTTGTTCTCAAGGCGGATGTGCTGCTGGAGAACTTCCGCACCGGCGTACTCGATCGCCTCGGGTTCCCCGCCGAGCGGCTGCTCGAGTTGAACCCGCGCCTGGTCATCCTGTCGATCAGCGGCTTCGGGCACGACGGGCCGGAGGGCGGCCGCGCCGGGTATGACCAGATCGCGCAGGGCGAGGCCGGCCTGATGTCGCTCACTGGGCCGGGGCCGGATGACCCGCAGCGCGTCGGCGTACCGATCGGGGATCTGCTCGCTGGGATGTACGGCGCGTACGGCGTACTGGCCGCCTTGTATGAACGGGAGCGAACGGGTCGCGGCCAAGTCGTCCGTACGTCGTTGCTGGCGAGCATCGTCGGCGTACACGCCTTCCAGGGCACGCGGTGGACGGTGGCGGGCGAGGTGGGCGTTGCCCAGGGCAACCACCATCCGTCGATCGCGCCGTACGGGTTGTTCCGCTGCCGCGATGGCGCGGTGCAGATCGCTGTTGGGAGCGAGGGGTTGTGGGAGCGGTTCTGCGCGGGCTTCGGGTTGGACCCGGCCGCGTTTGCGACCAACTCCGAGCGCGTTGGTGCTCGGGATGAGGTGATCGCGCTGATCGAGAAGTCCTTTGCGGATTGGTCTGCGGAGGCGTTGTTGGCGAGGCTGGCGGAGATCGGCGTACCGGCGGGCAAGGTGCGGCGGCTCGATGAGGTGTACGAGTGGGAGCAGACGCGGTCGCAGGGTTTGCTGATCGACGTCGACCACGCGTCGGCTGGGACGCTCACCCTGCCGGGGCCGCCGTTGCGCTTCTTCGATTCCAGTGGCGCCGAGACGACGCGGACCGCGCATGCGGCACCGCCCTTGCTTAACGGGGATGAGCAGGAGGTCCGCGCATGGATCGCCTGAGCGCGTCCGCCCTCCTTGACCTAGTCCTCGACGACTTCACCCGCTGGGACACACCCCTCGTCGCCGTACCAACTGACACCCGCTCCGCCGCTCCGCCCGCGTCCGCCGCGTCGTCCGGAGCCGTCGCTTCGGCGGGGTCTGGCGTATCCACACGGTCCGACGCGTCGGACCGGTATGACGCTTCGGCGCGGTATGGCGTTGAGTTGGCGGCGGCGCGGGAGCGGACCGGGTTGGACGAGTCGGTGATCACGGGGGAGGGGCTGCTGCGTGGGCGCCGGGTGGCGGTGGTCGCTTGCGAGTTCGGATTTCTCGCCGGTTCGATCGGCGTGGCCGCGGCCGAACGCCTCGTGACTGCCGTCGAACGCGCCACCGCGGAAGGCCTACCGTTGCTCGCGGCAACGGCGTCGGGTGGTACGCGGATGCAGGAGGGTACGGTCGCGTTCCTCCAGATGGTGAAGATCGCGGCCGCCGTCGCCCGGCACAAGGCGGCGGGCCTGCCGTACCTCGTGTATCTCCGCCATCCCACCACCGGCGGCGTTTTCGCCTCGTGGGGATCGCTCGGGCATGTGACCGTGGCCGAACCCGGCGCGATGATCGGCTTCCTCGGACCGCGGGTGTACGAGGCGCTCTATGACGAGCCGTTCCCCAAAGGCGTGCAGGTCGCTGAGAACCTCTACCGCCACGGCATCGTCGACGCGGTCCAACCACCCGAGGCGCTCGCAGCCGTTGCGGATAAGGCGCTTTCGGTCCTGATGGGTCCGCGCGGCGGCGGGCCGTCTCTTGAGGACTTGCCGCAGGAGGAACTCCCCGACATACCGGCGTGGGACTCGATCACGATCTCCCGTCGACTGGATCGCCCCGGCGTATGCCAATTGCTGCGTTACGCGGCCAACAACGTCGTACCACTGAATGGAACCGGCCAAGGCGAAACCGATCCCGGCCTACTCCTGGCCCTCGCCCGCTTCGGCACAGCCCCTTGCGTAGTCCTAGGCCAAGACCGCCGCGCCCAAACCGAGCTGGAGCCGATGGGGCCGGCGGCGTTGCGCGAAGCGCGGCGCGGGATGCGACTTGCGGCCGAACTCGGTCTGCCCCTCGTGACGATCATCGACACGCCAGGTGGCGCGCTATCCCAAGCCGCCGAGGAAGGCGGTATGGCCGGCGAAATCGCCCGCTGCCTCGCCGAACTCGTCACCCTCGAGGCGCCCACCGTCTCGGTACTGCTCGGCCAAGGTACGGGCGGTGCCGCGCTGGCCCTGGTACCAGCCGACCGCGTCCTCGCCGCCTTGCACGGCTGGCTCTCGCCACTACCTCCGGAAGGCGCGAGCGCCATCGTCTGGCGAGACACCGCCCACGCTCCCGAAATGGCCGCCGCCCAAGGCGTACGCTCCGCCGACCTCCTGGCCCACGGCATCGTCGACCGCGTAATCCCCGAACACCCCGACGCCGCCGACGAACCCAAACCCTTCTGCCTCCGCCTAGGCCAAGCCCTAGAACACGAACTCCACCACCTCACCACCCAAACCCCGTCATCCCGCACCACCACCCGCCACACCCGCTACCGCCACCTCGGCCTCCCCTAACCGCCCGCCCACTGCGCCTGCGCGCCCCCGCCGCTCCCGCCGCTCCCGCCGGCCCCGGCGCTCCCGCGCCTCCGGCGTGTCGGTATCCCGTTCATCGGGCCTTGTGACGCGGCGTGTCGGCGTTCATCGGTCCCTTTTGACCACCGCGGCGAGCCGTCCGTTCTTTGCATTCATTCGTCGGAATCCGCCCTCTTACGTTCGCTGACCTGCACCGGACCGCTGTGGCTGAGAGGGCGGATTCCGACGAATGAATGCAAAGGGGTCTGGCTGGCGTTCATGCTGACGCTTCCGCGGTGGTCAGAAGGGACCGATGAACGGCAACACGCCGCGTCACAAGTGCCCGATGACGCGTCGGGGGTTGGTCAGAAGGGGCCGATGAAGGGCGACGCGCCGCGTTACAAGGGCCCGATGAGTGGGATACCGACACGCCGGGGTGGCCGGGGCCGGGCCGAGGACCGGGGGCGCCGGGGGTGGGTGGGGAGAGCGGGGGTGGGAATACCGGACAGAGGGTGTCGGGTATGGGTGGGAGGATTGGGGTGTGCGGGCGGATCGGTTGTTGCAGGTGTTGTTGTTGTTGCAGCGGCATGAGCGGATGAGTGCGCGGGAGTTGGGGCGGCGGTTGGAGGTCTCGCGGCGCACGATTCAGCGGGATATGGAGGCGTTGTCGGCTGCAGGCGTGCCGGTCTATACCGAGCGGGGGCGCAATGGGGGGTGCGTGCTGCTGCCGGGATATCGCGCTGATGTGAGTGAGTTGACGCCGCGGGAGGCGCAGGCATTGTTCGCCTGGACGGGGCGGGCGGTCATGGGGGAGCTTGGGCTGGACAAAGCGTTACGGTCGGCGATGGGGAAGTTGGCGTCGACCCTGCCCGCCGAGCTTCAGGACGATGCCGAGGCGTTGTCCGGGGTCGTGGTGGTGGACCGGCGCAGGTGGTTCAGCGAGACCGAGGACAACGACGCGCTTCCCGTGCTCAGGCAGGCGGTCGTGGCGGGTAGGCGGATCGCGCTCGCCTACCGATCGGCGTCGGAGGGGAAGACGCAACGTCGTACAGTCGATCCCTGGGGGCTCGTCGAGCACGCCGGACGGTGGTATCTCGTCGCGGCGTACAAGGGCAAACCGAAGATGTACCGCGTTTCAAGGGTCGAGCGCGTTGACGTACTCGAGGAACCCGCGACCAAACCAGACAACTTGGACCTGAAAGAAGAGTGGCGCCGGCTCCGGCGAGGGCTGGAGCAAACGATGCCGGAGGCAACGGAAATGCGGGTCAGGGTCCGTCCCGACCTGGCGCAGCGATTGAGACAGGTCAGTACGTCGCTGCTCACCGAAGGCCAGCGGCCCGAAGAGATCGAAACCGACGACGAGTGGGTCCAGCTGCGAATGCGGTTCAGAGTGAGGCAAGCCGCATGCGCCGTACTGCTCGGATTCGGCAACGGCGTCGAGGTCCTAGAGCCCGAAGACCTCCGGCACGACCTGACCCGCCTCGCCAACGAAGTGATCGAGCTCTACAAACCGAAAGACCCTATTCAGCCGAAGACAAAGTGAGCGAGCGAAGCCGCGAAACAGCCAGCGCCAAACCAAGGACGGTAACGACGACCAGCAGGATCAGCGCGAGCGGCAGCTTCACCGACGGCTCAACAACGTTGTCCCCGGCAAGCTTGTCCACCACCGACAACCCCCACTGCTGAACGCTGAGAGTCCTTGCCCCAGGCACGTAACTGCCCATCACGCTCTCCCACAGCAACGCGTAGAGCAGCCCGATGGTGACCGCATTCCCCGTCATCACCGACAACGCCAAGAAGATCGACGTGTACGCCGCTCCGGCCACCAACGCCCCGATCGCGAACGCCAGCGACACCTTGAACGACGCGCCGAGGATCACCCCGGACAGCAACGTCGGCAGCGCACCGAACACCGCGATGCAGGCAAAGGCAACAACGGCCTTGGTCAAAACGATCGTGTGCCGCTTGATCGGCTTGCTGAGCAGATACACGATCGAGCCGTCATCGATCTCCGTCGCAATCGCCCCGGTCCCGGCGACGAGCGCGACCAACGGCAGGATCACCGCGAGCGCCAACTGCTGCAGCAGGTCGGTACTGAAGGACGCGCTGTCGTCGACGGTCAACCGCAACAACAACGCGAGCCCGAGCATCACGCCGGGCAGGATGAACATCAGCAACCCACGCCGATGCCCGAACAAGGTCGAGTACGTCAGCCGGGCGATGGTCGCGGTCATGCCCGTCCTCCGACGAGGTAGGAGAAGACGCTTTCGAGGGACTCGTCGGTCGGCGAGACCTCCCACAGCCGGATGCCGAGATCGCGCGCGATCCCTGGCAGCACCTTGCTGAAGTGTTCGAAATCCGTCACCTGCACGTGGATTGCGGGCCCTTCGAGTTGTACGCCGGAAGTCGAGCCGTCGCCGATCAGCGCGGCGGCGAGCCGGCGATCGTCGCTGGACCGGATCCGGTACAGGTGCGGGCGATCCGTCATCAACCGCCGGATCGTCCGGTAGTCGCCCGAGGCCGCGTGCCGCCCGGACACCACCACCTCGATATGTGTCGCGACCTGCTGCACCTCCTCGAGGATGTGCGAGCTGAACAGCACGGTCCGGCCCTCCGCACCCATCTTGCGCAGCAGTTCCATCAGGTGCAGCCGCTGCCGCGGGTCCATACCGTTGAAGGGCTCATCCAGCAACAACACCGACGGCTGATGCACGAGTGCTGCCGCCATCTTGATGCGCTGCTTCATGCCCTTCGAGTACGTCGAGATGCGCCGGTCGGCGGCGTCGGCCATCGCGACCACGTCGATCGCGGCGGCCGCGGCCGCACCCGGATCGGGCAGCCCTTGGAGCTCGGCGTTGGCCCGGACGAACTGCAAGCCGTTCAGCGTGTCGTACACCGCCTCGGTCTCCGGCACCAGCCCGATGTGGCGGTAGGCGCCCTCGTTGCGCCAGACCGGTACGCCGTCCAGCGTGACGACCCCGACCGATGGCGGCAGGAATCCCGCCATCATCGTGATCAGCGTCGACTTGCCGGCGCCGTTCGGCCCGAGCAGACCGGTGACACCCGGGCCGATCGTCATCGTCACGTCGTTGACCGCGACAACGTTGCCGTACCAGCGGGAGACCTGCTGGATCTGGATCACGCTCATCCGCGGGCCACCTTCGCGTAACGCTGGTTGATTCCCCACACGCACACGGCGACGAGTGCGACGTACACCGCGGCGAACACGATGCCCTGCTCGGTCGTCGGCATCCAGCCGCCGTCCGGGACCTGCCGGAGCAGGAAGGTCTGCAGCGTGTCCACCAGCGTGAACGGCGAACCGAGGTGTGCGTACCGGGCGGCGGTTTTCATCGGGCCGCCGATGTCCTGGTTGATGATCCCGATCGAGATGTTCGTCGCCGCGAAGGAGACCAGCAGTACGGCGATGATCGCGGCGACGGCGAACCCGCGTCGGGGTGTCGCGGCGGCGATCAGTCCACCGATGGCGGCGAGCAGCACCGACAGCAGTAGGGCTCCGACCAACGCCAGCAGGAACTGCTTGGTCGAGGTGCCGAAGTCGTGCTTCGCGAGCAGCGAACCGGCGTACAGGACGAACACCGGCAGTCCGATCAGGATGAAGAGAGCGCCGATCAGGGCGATCAACTTCGCCAAGGCGTAGTCCGAGCGATGCGGCGGCCGGGCCAGGTAGAGCACGATCGACCGGTACCGCAGGTCGCGCGAGAACAGTTGCGGTGCCTGCGCGGCGAGGAACAACGCGATAACCATCTGCAGGATGGTGGCGTACTCGATCGGATTGATGATCGGGTCCGGCATCTTCATCGCAGTCATGATGCCGACCATGATCACGGCCGGTACCACCATCGCGGCCAGCAGCAGGATCGGCATCACCTTGGACTTGCCTGACCGGCCGAGACCGTACGCGTGCCGCAAGCTGTTCACCGTCAGCGCGCGAGTGATCGCGGCGCGGCCGAGGCGCGGGCCGTCGTAATGCCGATAGCCGATGTCGTGGATGACACCGCTCGCCGGGTTAATGGGCTCAGACACTGAAGACCTCTTCCAGGCGGTGGCGGTGCTGCTCGACGCGGACCAGGCCGAGGCCCAGATCGGCGACGGTGTCGCGCACCAAGTCGTACGTCTCGTCGCCGGCGATCTCCACCAGCACCAACGGCCCATCCGCGCGGGCCCGGGCACCCGCGCGTTCGAGCGCGGCGCAGAGGCGATCGCGTCCACTCAGGTCACGGACCTCGACCGCGAGTACGCCGGTCTCGCCGGTGAGCGAGGCCTTCGATTCCGACCGCAACAACCGGCCGCCATCGAGTACGACGATGTGGTCGCAGACGTGTTCGAGTTCGCCCAGCAGATGCGACGTGATCAGCACCGGGATGCCGAATTCCGTGCCGATCCGCCGAACCAGGTGCAACATCTCGTCGCGCCCGGCGGGGTCGAGGCCGTTCGTCGGCTCGTCCAGCAGGACCAGCTTCGGGTCGTGCGCGATGGCCTGCGCGAGTTTGACCCGCTGCTTCATACCGGTGGAGTAGCCGCCCATCGGCCGGTAACGGGCCTCGTCGAGACCGACATGCCGCAGTACGTCGGCGGCGCGTTCGCGGGCGGCCGTGGCGGGCAGCCCCGACATCTGGGCGAGGTGTACGACGAACTCGGTGGCCGACACGTCCGGCGGTAGGCAGTCGTGCTCGGGCATGTACCCGACCAGCGCCCGGACCGCCTCGCCGCCGGTGACCGCGTCGTGGCCGAGCACGACGGCACTGCCCGAGGTCGGGGCGATCAGGCCGAGCAGGATCTTCAGCAGGGTGGACTTTCCGGCGCCATTCGCACCGACCAGTCCGGTGACTCCGGTACCAACCTCGACCGACAGTTCGTCGAGGGCGGTCACTCGGGGATAGCGCTTGGTCAGCGACTGGGTCGCGATCACGGGCACGGCCCACACCCTAACGGCAAGCCAGCCCATCCGCAGGCAGGAAAACGCGTGGCCGTTCTCGATGGCCCGGCGCTACTGTCCGAAGGTGGACATCAGACTCGCTGTACCCGAAGACGCTGAGGCCGTTGCCGCGCTGCGTCGTATCGTCTTTCCCTACCTCGTGATGAAGCCCGAACTGGTGTCGTACGCGCTGACCACGCGGACGCCTGAGGAGCATCGCGAGGCCTGGGTCGCCACGGAAGATGGTGAGGTCGTCGGTTGGGGCTCGGGGGGTTCCAACACCTGGACCAGCGACGAGGGCGTCTCGATGATCGACGTGTACGTCCATCCTGGGTACCGCCGTCGCGGTCTCGGCACCGAGCTGGCCCGGATCGCGCAGGACCATCTGGTAGCGGCCGGGATGAAGAAGATCCGCGCGTTCGCGACCGAGGCCGCCGTCGAATTCGCCACCAGGCAGGGATTCGAGCCGACCCGGCTCGTGCACTACTCGGGCGCCGACCCACGCGTGCTGCCGGAAATGCCGCCGACGCCCGCGGACCTGGAGATCGTCTCGATCGCGACCGTCACCGCGGAGCAGGCCTACCGAGCCGACGTCGTCGCGGGTGCCGACGAGCCGGGCGATTCCCCCAATGACGCGGTCGCCTTCGAGCAATGGGTGAAGGACGTCTGGGATGCGCCCGGCCTCGACAAAGAACTCAGCGCCGCGGTGATGGCCGGCGACGAGATCGCGAGCTTCACGGCCGTCGAGCGGGACGGCGATCGGGTCTGGTCCGGTATGACCGGCACGATCCCGGCGTACCGCGGTCGTGGTCTGGCGAAACTGGTCAAGTCGGTCGCGTTGCGCCGCGCGGCGGAGGCCGGCGTGGTCGGCGCGTTCACCTCGAACGATGACGTCAACGGGCCGATGCTGGCGGTGAACGAGTGGCTCGGGTACCGGCGAGTCGCGACGCATACGGGTTTGACCCGCACACTGTGAAGTGTGACCTCTATACGACAAGCGGTTACCGGCGACGCTGAGGCGATCTGCGCCCTGCGCCGAATCGTGACGCCGTACCTGGTGCATCCCGCCGACAGTGTCCGGCATGCCCTCGCCAGCCGGCCGCCGGAGGAGCGCTTCAGCATGTACGTCGCTGAGGCCGACACCGGGCTGGCCGCCGTACTGTCAGTGGGCCTGCAACGGTGGAGCAGCGAGCGAGGTGCCGCGTATCTCGGCCTGTCGGTGCATCCGGATCACCGCTGCCAAGGCCTCGGCACCGCTCTCGCGGATCTCGGCGAACGACATCTGCGCGAGGCGGGCGCGCGCCGGGTGCGGGTCTGGGTCCAGTCCGAGTACCTGGATTTCGCCCAGGCCCGCGGTTATGCCGAGACCAGGCAAATCCATTTCGCCGGGCTCGAGTTGCGTTCGCCGCCGGTGCTCGAACCGCCGCCCGGGTTGCGGTTGGTGGCGCTGGCCGAGCTCGACCCACGCCAGGTGTACGCCGCCGACGTGATCGCCAACCGGGACAAGCCGGCCGACTCACCGACGGACGCGATCGCCTTCGACGAGTGGCTGCGTTCGTTCTGGCACGGGCCGTCGCCCGATCTCGAACTGAGCGTCGCAGTCGTCGCCGGGGATGAGGTGGTCTGCTTCACCGCGGTGGACACTGATGGCGAACGGATCTGGTCCACGATGACCGGCACGATCCCGGCCTATCGCGGCCAGGGCTTGGCCAAGATCGTCAAGGCGGCAGCTCTGCGCAGAGCCGTCGATGCCGGAGCGACCGTCGCCTACACCGCGAACGACGAGGCCAACCGGGCGATGCTCGCGGTCAACCAATGGCTCGGCTACCACCGGGTCGCGACCCAGTCCACGGTCATCCGCTCGTTCAGCGATTGACCTCCAGCTCGGCCAACTGGAACCGCCAGGTCGGCACGCCCTCGGTCACGGGCAGCCCGAGCTTTGTCGCGGTCACTCGCACAAATCTGTACGACGCTCCGGCCGTGGCGAACGTCTGCTTCCCCAGCACGGGTTGCCCCGCGCCGTACCCCGTCCTCGTCACCAAAGGCGTCCAGCTGTTGCCGTCGTTCGACCCGGCGATGACGAAATCCGCCGGGAAGGAATGCCCCTCCCAGGCCTGATCGCTGCGTGGCCGAAGGGTCACGTTGTCGAAGTAACGCTTGCTGCCGAGATCCACCTGTACCGACTCCGTCGCGACGGCGCTCGGGTGGTTCGTCGAGGTCCAGCCCATCGTCGTCGGGCCCACGTTGGCCGTCGTGAAGGAATACCGCCTGCCGTCCACGAGTGCCTCCGGGCTCCACCCTTGCCCGGTGTAGTTCGACGTACTCGTGACGGCCTTTTCCTGCGCGTGGTTCGTGACGGCCGCGCGCTGCGGTTCGGCGGGCGTGGTGCCGAGCTCGACCAGGTGCACCGAATGCGGCGGCATCGCGATCGAACGCGACCAGTTCGTCGACGCGGCGTGGATGGTTTGCGAGTGCGGCTTGAGCTTCTCGTTGGGCCCGGCGCGTTGGTTGTGGATGCCCGTCCCATGGTCGAACGCGTAGTTGCCATTAGTTGCGTCGAGCAACGAGTGCGTCGCGGTGAAGTCGGTCGTGAACGGGAGATCGTCGAGTACCAACTCGGTCGAGGTCGCGTTCGGGGTGTTGTTCCAGAGCAAGGCGGTGACCTTGCCCGGGTCTTTGCTGATGAGCGCTGTGCCGTTGGTGGCGAGCTTGGTGCCGCCGAGGCGGTTGACCATCTCGAAGACGTTCGCGGCAGCCTTGCGATGACCGTCGACCGTGATGAGACCGAGGTCGCCGTTGAACGTCGTACTCGGGCTGTATCCCTCGACCGGGCTGAAGAAGAACACCCCGGTAAGCCCGGGCCGGTTCGACGCGTCGTGCAGCCGCTGCGCGACGTACGCCGCATTGAGGTTGGTGTCCTGCGGAGCGCCCGCGCCCTGGGCCATCCGCCAATCGGCGTTCCACTCGGTGACGTACAACTGCTTGCCCGTCAAACGTCGCGCGGCCAGCTTGGCCTGGATCGTGGCGACCCGGTTGAAGTTCGGGGTGGTCAGGTCGTAGTCATGCCAGGAGATGAAGTCGCATGGCAAAGTCCGTGCCGCGATGTAGTCGAGGAACCCGTCCATCCAGGGGTTGTCCGCGTTCGACGTCGCCGGGCCGCCGACCTTCGCGGTGGGATCGGCCGCCTTCACCGCGGTGGCCGTCGCGGCGTACATCGCGTGGAGCTGCGCGGGCGTACCAGTCCAGAAGTCGCCGTGATCCGGCTCGTTCCAGAACTCCCAATTCCACCCGGTGTGGCCGAGATCCTTGTAATGCTTGACGATCGCGGTGACCGCCGCGGCCCACTGGTTGTTGTCACGCGCAGGGCTGTTCCAGGCCGGCCCGAGCGCCTTCGGCATGTAGGAGAGGCTGATGAACGGCGTCATCCCGTTCTCCAGCAGCGGCAGGATGACCCGATCGAGCTTGCGGAAGTCGTACGTCGTGGCACTGGTCACCACGCCATAGAAGTCGTCGTCAAAGACGTGGTCGAGCCGGACCTGCTTCAGCCCCATTTCGGCCAAGGCCGGCGCTTGGTCGGCGAACCAGTTGAGGTTCTGCATCGTCAGGTAACCACCCTGCGACGCATTGAGCAGCACGCCTTTGTCGAGAACCCCCGCATTACTGCTGTACGACGCCGCGACCGTCGTCGCCGCAGCCCCAGCCGTCGTCCCACTCGGCGCCGAGGGTGCCGACCGCGCCACCACCGTCGTACCAACCATGAGCGCGGCGACCACTGCCGCCAACTTCATCCCACGCATATCTGCCTCCCCTTGACCCCCTAGGGAGTCTGGGCCACCGCCCTACAACGATGGAATCCCTTCCACCCTGCCCGAAAGGCTCCCGCCCCTCCCTTGCGTTGATTCGTCTGCGTCCGCTCGCCCTGTCGGTGGCGGGTCGTTTGAAGTCGGACAGAGGCGGGCGGATGCCCATCGAGGATGCGCGGGCATCTTCCTGAGCGGACTGGACGTTTTTCGGCCCGGAAAATGTCCAGTCCGCTCAGCAAGCTGCGCGCGCGGCCGTCGGACTGCGTGAAGTGGTGCGTTTCGGGCTGGTCGGCGCCTTTGTGAGCGGGCTGGACGTTTCCGGGCCGCGAACTGACCGACGAGCTCACAAGGCGCCACCCGCGCGACGGCTAGCCACTCACACGCAGCCAGGTGGCACGCCGAACTTGCCGGGCGGAGGCGTCGACGCAACGGGAGACGTCCAACCCGGTCATACCTCACCCGTCCCCTGAGATAGCCCGCCGCACTTGGTGGACCCGGGCCGGGTCAAGGGCGCGCATGCGTCGGCGGTAGCCGATGGAACCCTTGACGCGGACCGGGTCCACCTGACAATTCGCAAGACCTCAGGGGACGGGTGCAACCAACACAACCCGGCCCAAGTCCGTACCTGGCAGGCGATTAGCGTTGATTCGTCCGAATCCGCCCGCCCACGTTGTCGTACATCTGACCCGCCGCACCAAGGGGCGAGCGGATTCAGACGAATCAACGCAACAAGAGGCAGGCGGGAGCGTTAGCGGACGAGGAGGACGACGGTTTCGGCGACGCAGGCCGGTTTGGGGCTGTTCTCGATCTCGATCACCCATTGCAGCGAGACCTGGACGCCGGCCGGGGTCTCCTGGGCGCCCGAGATCTGCGCGCTGGCCCGAACCCGAGCCCCAACCGGCACAGGCGCCGGGAAGCGGACCTTGTTCACCCCATAGTTGAGCTTCGCCGTCGCGCCCTTGACCGAGAACAGCTCCTCGCCGAACCGCGCGATCAGGCTAAGCGTTAGATACCCGTGCGCGATCGTCCCGCCGTACGGCCCCTTGGCCGCCCGCGCCACGTCAACATGGATCCACTGGTGATCACCGGTCGCCTCGGCGAACTGGTTCACCTGCTCCTGCGTGATCTCCAGCCACTCGGTCTCACCCAACTGGGTCCCGACGGAATGGGCGACCTCATCGATCCCCGTGAACTCGTGCGCCATAGGAGTCTCCTCAACCCAGTCGGAAATCAGTTCCGAGGCCCACCGGCGACGTACAGCACCTGGCCGGAAACGAACCCGGCCTCGTCGCTGCAGAAGTACGACGCGGCGGCGGCGATGTCCTCGGGCTTACCGGTGCGGTTGACCGGGATCTGCGCCGCGGTGGCCTTCTTGAACTCCTCGAAGTCGACGCCGACCCGGGCGGCGGTGGCGGCCGTCATGTCGGTTTCGATGAAGCCCGGCGCGATCGCGTTCGAGGTGATGCCGAACTTGCCCAGCTCGATCGCCAGCGTCTTCGCCAGACCCTGCAGCCCGGCCTTCGCGGAGGCGTAGTTCGCCTGGCCGCGGTTGCCCAGCGCCGAGGTGGACGAGAGGAAGACGATCCGGCCGTACCCGGCGTCGACCATGTGCTTCTGGCAGGCCTTCGACATCAGGAACGAGCCGCGCAGGTGCACCGACATCACGGTGTCCCAGTCGTCCTCGGACATCTTGAACAGCAGGTTGTCGCGCAGGACGCCCGCGTTGTTGATCAGGATCGTCGGCGCGCCCAGCTCGGCCACGACCCGCTCGATCGCGGCGGCGACCTGGTCGGACTTGCTCACGTCACAGCCGACGGCGACGGCCTTGCCGCCCGCCTCGGTGATGGCCTTGACGGTCGCCTCGCAGGCGGCCTGGTCCAGGTCCAGTACGGCGACCGCGTTACCGTCGGCGGCGAGGCGCTGGGCCACGGCCGCGCCGATCCCGCGGGCCGCTCCGGTCACGATCGCTACCCGGCTCTGCTGCTCGCTCATTGAGGCCATGCTCCTTACCAAGTCTGATGGGGTTCGGCATGAGACTACTCACGCCTGCTCGTGCTCGCTGTGACACGAGTGGGAGGATCTGCGTGTGACACGTCACGTCTATCACTGTCCGCTGCGCTGGGGTGACATGGATTCCCTCGGCCATGTCAACAACAGCCGGTACGTCGACTACCTGCAGGACGCCCGCGTCGATCTGCTCTTCCGGACGGCCAAGGAGCTCGGCGCCGACGAGCTGGATACCGGCCTGCTGGTCGCCCGGCACGAGGTGCAGTACCGCGCGCCGCTGGTCTACCGGGAGGCGCCGGTGCGGATCGAGCTCTGGATCAGCCGGATCCGGGCCGCCTCGTTCGAGGTCGACTACGAGATCCTGGACGTCGAGCCCGAGCGCAAGGTGTACGTCGAGGCGCGCACGCGGCTGGTGCCGTTCGACTTCACCGCGAACCGGTTGCGCCGGATCACCCCGATCGAGCGCGAGGCGCTGGAGAAGCTGGTGTCCTCATGACCTTCAGTTATCCCGCCTTGGTCCGCTGGTCCGATATCGACTCGTACGACCACGTGAACAACGTGCGCTATTTCGACTACTTCCAGGAGGCCCGGATCGCGTTCCTCGCGCAGGTGGCCGAGCTCCCGGACGCGGGCTTCTTCGACGTCTACCCGTGCGTGCTGGTCAGCCAGACCGTCGACTACCTCCGGCCGATCGTGTTGCGCCACCCGCCGTACGACGTGGAGGTCTGGGTCGACGCGGTCGGCAACTCGTCATACACGCTGGGATCCCGGATCGTGGACGGTGACGCTGTGTACGCGAAGGCCACGTCCGTGCTGGTCGCGGTGGAGGCCGTCACGCACGTGAAACGGGCTTTAGGTGATGCCGAGCGTTCGGCACTTACCAGGTACTTGAGACAATGATCTTGATGACCGAACCACAGAGCTTCTATGACGCCGTCGGCGGGGCGGACACCTTCCACCGGCTGGTGGCGGCGTTCTACCGCGGCGTGGCCGAGGATCCCGTCCTGCGGCCGATGTATCCCGAGGCGGATCTGGGACCGGCCGAGCAGCGGTTCCGGATGTTCCTCGAGCAGTACTGGGGTGGACCCCGCACCTATTCCGAACAGCGCGGACACCCGCGGCTGCGGATGCGGCACAACCCGTTCGCGGTGACACCGGCCGCTCGGGACCGCTGGCTGGGGCATATGCGCGACGCCTTGGACGGGATCAAGCTCGACCCGGACCGGGACGAGGAGATCTGGAAGTACATGGTGATGGCCGCGCACAGCATGGTGAACGCCGACGAGCCGATCCACCCGGGCGCGATCGACGTGTCCGAGAACCGCTAATCGCTGATCTTTAGGGAGAACAAACGAGCATGGCTGCTACCCGCAATGCCAGGGCCCACTGGGAAGGTTCGCTGCTGGAGGGCGCCGGTCAGGTGAACCTCGAGTCGTCCGGACTGGGTACCTTCGACGTCACCTGGGCCGCCCGTACGGAAGAAGCCGCCAGCGGCCGGACCAGCCCGGAAGAGCTGATCGCCGCCGCCCACTCGAGCTGCTACAACATGGCCCTGTCGCACGCCTTGGCCACCGCCGGCAACCCGCCGGAGGCCCTCGACACCGCCGCGGCCGTCACCTTCCAGCCCGGCGAGGGCATCACGGGCATCAAGCTCGCCGTCAACGGCAAGGTGCCCGGCCTGACCGCGGAGGAGTTCGCCAGCTTCGCCGAGGACGCCAAGAAGAACTGCCCCGTGAGCCAGGCCCTGACCGGGACGACCATCACCCTGGACGTCACCTTCACCGCCTGACCTCGCTCTAACCGACAGCCCCCGCGCCTTCTGGCCGGGGGCTGTCGTCATAACAGGTCAATGGCCTTCGGCGGGAGCCTCGTACGGCGCGGGGGCGTTGGCGGCGGATTCGCGCGCGCTGGCGGCGGCCTCGGCGTTGGTTTCGGCGGCGGCGACCTGGTCGGGGGAGCGGGTGCTGAGGTTGCCGACCCGCAGGACTTCGCCGTTGCGGACGTACCAGGTGGTGCCGTCATCGCCGCGCAGCCGCGTGATGCGGAGGCCCACGGACTCGACCACACCGGTTGCCTTTTCCATGTCGATGAGGTCGCCGACGCCGTACTGGTCTTCGAAGATCATGAAAATGCCGGCGAGGAAGTCCTTCACCAGGGTCTGCGCGCCGAAGCCGAGCACCACGCCGATGATGCTGGCCGACGCCACCAGCGGCAGCACGTTGAAGCCGAGTTCGTTGAGCAGCATCACCAGGAGGACGGCGCTGAGCACGATCGTGACGACGCTGCACAGCAGGGACGCGACGGTCTCGGCCCGCTGCGCGCGGCGCTCGTTCTGCAGGGTGGACTCGACGAACTGGCTGCCGCGCTTCGACTTGGCCAGCAGACCGGCGACATGACCATTGCCATTACCGGTACGGCGGCCGATCTTGTGGATCGCCCGGTGCAGGAACCAGCGCAGCACGAAGAACCCGATGAACAGGCCGGCGATCTTGGCAGGCAACACGATGACCTGGTCGGTCAGTTCCAGCTTGCCGTCGTTGCCCACTCGCCACAGAGTCGGGAATTCGAGGCTGGACACGAGGGGTATCAGCAGTTTTTCCATCTCGTCGCCCTACTGTATAGAGGCTGGACCAGGGGTACTCGGGAAGGGGCTGGATGACGAGCCGTCTCGACGACGAGTTGCGCCGCTTGGTCGGCGCAGGGGTGCTGCGGATCTACCAGGCGGATGCCCTGCGCGCCGCGGCGGAAGCCGACGCGGCCGCGAGCCGCGCCGAGCCCTTCGTCGGCCAGATCCCACTCGGCCTCGCCAAGCCGGAAAAACCCGCACCGATCCCTGGTCCCAGAAAAACCTCCGCCCTGATCGAAGTCCTCGGCTATATCGGCGGAGTGCTACTGCTCGGAGCCGTCGGCCTACTGACCGTGGCGAACTGGTCGCTGATGGGCCAAGGCGCCCGCATCACCACAGCGGTGGTGTCCGCCCTCGTGCTACTCGGCGCCTCAGCCGTCGTCGCGTACATCCGCGACCGCGATCAGCCGTCCTCCGCGCTGGCCGCCCTCGGCGCGTGCACCGCCGGGTTCGCCACCTCGGTGATCATCGCCGACGCCCCGGGCCGCCTCATCGGCGTACTGGTCGCCCTGATCGTCGCGGGCATCGGGCTCTGGTTGTTACGCGGTACGTCGTTGCTGGCGGCAACCTTCGCCATCCTCGCGGTCGGCGTTTTCGAGGTGGTGTTCGACCTCATCGACCAGAACGGCAGCCGCAACGACACGGCCGGGTTGGCCGGCGCCGGGTTCATCCTGGTCGCGGCCGTGATGGGCCTGCTCGGGTTGGTCCGCGACCGGGTCACCGCCTGGACGCTGGCGGGCGCGGCGGCCTTCGGCTCCTCGATGTGCTGGCTGGTCCAAGACCGTGGCGAGCTGATGGCCCTGGCCGTCGGCACCGCTGGTTCGGCCGCGGTGCTCCTGGCCTACTCCCGCCACCGCGCCCCGGCGTACGTCGTGGTCGGGTGTTCGATCCTGCTGGTGGTCTGGCCGACAAGCCTCTACCGCCTGACCGACAACGTGGCAGGTGTCGCGATCGGCCTGCTGATCGCAAGCTCAGCCCTGATCGCCACCGTCATCGTGCTCTCCCGCCGCGACCGATAGCGGCCTTCCGATCGGTAATCCAGGTTTCCTCGACACCCCGCAGCGCGAAGGAGTTCACCCGGGGTGCGGGGATGGGGCAGACTCGTGCCGGTGACCGCACCTACGCCCGCCCTCGTCGAGTTGGCCGTCGCGCATGGAGTGGCGACCGAGTACTGGGACTGGCAGGGGCAACACGTCATCGTCTCGACCGAAGTGGTCGCGGCCGTGCTCGCCGCCCTCGGTGTCGACGCCTCCACGCCCGACCGCGCGGCGCAGGCTCTGGTCGATCACCGCCAGGCTCGTTGGCGTCGTACGTTGCCGGCCACGTTGGTCATCCGCGAAGGCTGGACGCCCTGGTTCGCCGTACATCTGCCGCATGGTTCGACCGCCGAGGTCTGGATCGAGCTGGAGGACGGCGGCCAGCGGCGCGATGTCGCCCAGCAGGAGCATTGGGTCGAGCCCGAGTGGATCGACGGCATGCAGGTCGGCGAAGCGACGTACCAGGTGCCTGGCGATCTGCCGCTCGGGTACCACCGGATCCACGCCCGCGTCGCCGGTCAGACGAAGATCGCCGTCTGCTCGTTGATCGTCACCCCCGAGCGGATCGAGCCGAACGCCCGGCAGCGGCGGCGCAGCTGGGGTTGGGTGCTGCAGCTCTATTCGGTGCGCTCGCGTCGTTCGTGGGGGATCGGCGACCTGCACGATCTCGGCGATCTGGCCGCGTGGTCCGCGCACGACCTCGGCGCGGGGTTCGTTCTGATCAACCCGTTGCACGCGGCCGAGACCGCCGGTCGGATGGAGCCCTCGCCGTACCTGCCGGCCTCGCGCCGCTTCGGTAACCCGATCTACCTGCGCGTCGAGGACATCGAGGAGTACGGCGATCTCGCGCCGGCCGAGCGCGACCAGGTGCGGGCCCTCGGTCTGCAGGCGCGCGCGCTCAACGAGGACGCCACCCAGCTCGAACGCGATGTCGCCTGGGCCGCCAAACGCGAGGCCCTGCAGTTGCTCTTCGCCGTGCGGCCCTCGGTCGGCCGGATCGCGGAGTACGGCGCCTACCGCGATCGCGAGGGCCAGGGCTTGATCGACTTCGCCACCTGGGCCGCGATCGCGGATGTGCACGGGCCCGAGTGGAGCAAATGGCCCGAGGAGTTGTCGGATCCGGTCGGGCCCGAGGTGGTGGCCTTCCGGCGGGAGCACGCCAAGCTGGTCGACTTCCATTGCTGGCTGCAGTGGCAGCTCGACGAACAACTCGGACGGGTGCAGGCGCGGGCGCGTTCGGCCGGGATGGCGCTCGGGGTTGTGCACGACCTCGCCGTCGGCGTACATCCCGATGGTGCGGACGCCTGGGCCTTGCAGCGCGTGCTCGCGGCGGGCATGCACGTTGGTGCGCCGCCGGACGCGTTCAACCAGCAGGGGCAGGACTGGTCGCAGCCGCCTTGGCGTCCCGACGCGCTCGCCGAAACGGGCTACGCCGCCTGGCGGGACCTGGTCCGCGCCGTGCTCCGGCATGGCGGTGGGTTGCGGATCGACCACATCCTCGGGTTGTTCCGGCTGTGGTGGGTGACGTCGCCGGATCGGCCGACCGACGGCACGTACGTGCGGTACGACCACGAGGCGCTGCTCGGCATCCTCGTCCTCGAGGCAACCCGAGCCGACAGCGGCGAAGGTGTCGTGGTGATCGGGGAGGACCTCGGCACGTTCGAGCCGTGGGTGCGGGATTACCTGACCGAGCGCGGCATTCTCGGTACGTCGGTGCTGTGGTTCGAGCGCGACGAACACGGTCAGCCGCTCGCGCCGGAGCGCTGGCGCGAGTTGTGCCTTGCCACCGTGACCACGCATGACCTGCCGCCGACCGCGGGCTATCTCGCCGGCGACCACGTGCAGCTGCGGCACGACCTCGGCCTGCTCACGCGGGACCTCGAGACCGAGATCGCGGTCGACTCGGCCGAGCGCGAGGCCTGGCTGAAGGTGCTGCGCGATCGCAAGCTGCTCGGGCCGGACGACACCGACGTCGAGCGCGTGGTGGAGGCGCTGCACCGGTACGTCGCGCAGACGCCGTCGCGGCTTCTCGGCGTGGCGCTCGCTGACGCTGTGGGCGAGCGTCGTACGCAGAATCAGCCTGGCACCACCGACGAGTACCCGAACTGGCGGGTGCCGTTGGGCGGGCCGGACGGTACGGCGGTGTTGCTCGAGGACTTGCCGAACAACGCCCGATTGCGTCGCTTGGTGGGCACGCTTTCCATCTGAACCGCCTTGTATTGCAGGCCTTGTATTGCAGGGCGTGCAACTGCCTCCGCAGGTTTTGGATGAACACCGCATATCTGCTTGTCGAACGGTTGACAGCAGAAAGGCAACGTTGTTACCTATTCACCAGCGCGCTTTGTGCAAGAACCCTTTCTTTATCCCCTGCTAACCCCCTGTGTTCCCCCTTGCCCCCATGTTCGGGAAACAGAAGGAGTGGTCAGCAATGCTCCGTTCGCGCAAGCTCAGTTCGGCCTGTATCGCCCTCGGCGCGGCGTCCCTGATGGTCACGACGTCGGTGCCGTTGGCCTACGGTCACGGTTTCACCAACGCACCGACCAGTCGTGCCAAGTTCTGTCAGCAGGGCACCGTCAGCAACTGCGGCCAGATCCAGTGGGAGCCGCAGAGCGTGGAAGGCCCGAAGGGCTTCCCGGGTGCCGGTCCCGCCGATGGAAAGCTCTGCTCCGCCGGTCTCGGCCAGTTCGCCCAACTGGACGACCCGCGCGGTGGCGCCTGGCCCACCACCTCGGTGCGGTCGGGACAGTCTTACACGTTCCGCTGGCACCTCACGGCGCCTCATCGCACCACGAACTTCAAGTACTACATCACCAAGCAGGGCTGGAATTCGAACGCGCCACTGACCCGGTCGGCACTGGATCTCACGCCCTTCCTCACCGTCAATCTCAACGGCGCGCAACCGTCGACCGACCCGCAACACCCCGGCACCATTCCGTCCAGGAGCGGGCGTCATCTCATCCTGGCGGTTTGGACCATTCATGACACGGCCAACGCGTTCTACCAGTGTTCGGATGTGAACTTCGGGTAATCCCGGCTGGGGATAGCGGATCGTCCGTTATCCCCAGTTTTCATCTGGCTTTTCCGTGCCGAGGGCTCGCCAGGTCCACACTTCGCCAGTATCTTTCGAGGGCAGTGTTGGATCGGTAACCTTTTCCCGCCCGGAGGAGACCATCATGAACCGCATCGTCCGCCGCATTCTCGTTCCGCTCACCGCCCTCCTCGTCGGGTTCCTGCCCGGCGTGATGGCGGTCCAGCAGGCCGAGGCGGTCACCAAGATGACCCACTCGCAAGCCGCCTCGATCTTCCGTGCCGCCGGTATCACCTGGTCCTCGACCGGCAACTGCTCGGACTGGAACGTCAGCACCTGTACGTCGTTCACCAACATCAACGACACCACCGTGTACGGCGCCCGGACGCTGAAGCAGGCCAGCGGCTGTGCACTCAACATCACCGGTGGCACCGAGGTCGGCCACGCCAGTGGCACCTACAGCCACCGCAACGGCTACAAGGTCGACTTCTCGCTCTACACCTGCATCGGCAACTACATCCGGGGGAACTTCACCCGGATCGCCGACCGCGGTGACGGCGCGGCACAGTGGCGCTCCGGCGCCGGCAACATCTACGCGCTCGAGAGCAACCACTGGGACGTCACGTACTTCAACTGCGGCGGCTGCTGACACCGCCGGGACCTGAGCCCGCACCGGCCCCCGTGCTTCGTGGGGACCAGTGCGGCCTCTAGTCTGTAGCCGTGATTGCTCAGCTCTCCGGCCACACCGTGGCGGTGTTCGTCGGGATACCGGCCCTGATCGTTGCCGTGGTGGCGCTGCTCGTGTACGCGTCGTCCATCGCCAAGGGCCCGCGCTACCGCCCGGGCCTGTCCTGGTGGGCCCCGCCGGTCTGGATCGGTGGACCTGGCGACCGGACCACCACGACCGCACCCGAACTGACCGCAGGCGAAGCGGCTGCCAAGACCGTCGTCGTTCAGAGCCCTGGAGGCGCAAGTGCCAGCTGGTGACGCTTTCTCCCCGGACCAGCTGCACGACCTCGAGCGTGCGGTTCGCAACGCCGAGAACGCCTCCGGGCTGCACTTCTCGGTCTACGTCGGCGGTGCCGACTCCGAGACCCGGCCGTTCGCGCTGGAGTTGCTCGGTCAGCTGGACGACCCGGACCGCAGTGTCCTGGTGTACGTCGACCCGGCCGGCCGTCGGCTCGAGATCGTGACCGGCTCGCAGGCCAAGCGCGTGGTGACCGACGTACAGGCCGGCCTGGCCGCGCTGACCATGCAGGCGTCCTTCGCGGCCGGCGACCTCACCGGTGGTCTGGTGACGGGAGTCCAGCAGCTGGGCGAGCACGCCCGCCAGCTGCCGATGCTCCACGCCGACCAGATCCACCAACAAGGCGCCCAGACCAAGTAGTCACCTCGCCCTCGGCCTGAGCTGCTCGTTCATGATCAGGAAAGCGCCGAGGCCGTGGAAGTCGTTCGTGGCGCGTTCGCGGGCGATGTAGTAGGCGTAGTTGCCGACGTTCGTGCCGATCGAGATGTCGTTCAGGTTGGTCCGGCCGTCGGTGCCGAGGGAGATCTTCGCGAGCACCCCTTGGTAGCCGCGATCAGCTGTCGCCTGGTACGACGCCGCGACGTACCCGCGTCGCACGGCTCTGGCGATCGTGAACGCGTACATGCTGGAGCACGACGTCTCTGTCCAGTTGTCGGCCCTGCTGCCCTTGTCGACAACCTGGAACCACCTACCGGTCTTCGGATCCTGGTAGCGGGCATACCCGGCGATGAGCTTCCCGAGCACGCTGAGCAGTTCCGCCCGGCGCGGGTGGTCCGGCCGGATCACTTCGAGTACGTCGATCGTGGCCATCCCGTACCAGCCTTCGGCGCGGCACCACACCTCAGGCGACTGGCCGGTCGTGGTGTTGGCCCACGACTGCTCACGCGCCTCGTCGTACGCATGCCGGAGCAGACCGGTCGAACGCTGCAGCCGTTTTGCGTAGACCAGTAGCTGGTCCACCGTCTCCTTGTCGGCGTACGTCGAGTCGCCGAACTGGCGGCCGTACTCCGCGAGGAACGGGTTGACCATGAACACGCCGTCCGCCCAGAGCTGGTGCTCCCGGCTCGTGGCGTGCCAGAACCCGCGGTCGGCCGTGCGGGGGTACGTGTTCAGCCGGTTGCGGATCTTGGCGGCAGCGATCTTGTAGCGGTCCTGGCCCGTCTCCTTGTGCAGGATGACCAGTAGGCGGCCGGACAACATGCTGTCGAGGTTGTTGAAGCTGTTGGTGATGTTGCCGCTGCTGTCGACGAATCGGTCCACCCAGGCCTTGAGGTAGTTCAAGTACCTCGGGTCCTTCGTGCGTTGGTAGACCAGGTACTGGCCGTAGAGATAGAGGCCGCGGGTGTACGACCATCCGCCCAGCGTGGCCGGCGTATACCTGGCCATGGTGGACTCGACCACTTGCACCGACCAGTCGGTCTCGGTGGTGGTCACGTGGGTTGTGCTCTGGTCGGGCCTCGCCTGGGCGGCGGGCAGGACGCCCGCCGCCAGGGAGCCGACCGTCAACGCCGCGACCAGACCGCGGCGAAGGAACTTGGTCGACGACATACGCACTCCCTAGGAGAGGTTGGACCGGAACAACTTGTCGGAGCCGTCGGGTTCGCCGCCGTTGTTGTCGGCGTTGGTCGTGCCGAACCAGATCGCGTTCTCGCCCGGCACCTTGTTGACCGCGCGCAGGCGGCCGTACGTGCCGGTCCAATGCGAGGTGACGGAGCTGACGCTCTCTCCGTTGAGCACGATCCGGTACAGCCGCTCACCACGGAGTGCCGCCATGTAGAGCGCGCCGTTCGCGAAGGCCAGCCCGCTCGGTGAGGCCGACGAGGTCGACCAGGTTCGCTTGGGGTTGGTCATACCCGAGACGCTGCAGTTGCCCTCACATGTCGGCCAGCCGTAGTTGCGCCCGGGCAGGATCAGGTTGAGCTCGTCGACGCTGGAGTTGCCCAGTTCCGACGACCAGAGCCGGCCGGCGGAGTCCCAGGCCAGGCCCTGCGGGTTGCGGTGACCGAGGCTATAGATCGCCGTGCCGAACGGGTTGCCCGGTGCGGGTGCGCCGGACTTGGTGATGCGCAGGATCTTGCCGTTCAGCGAGTTCCTGTCCTGGGCCAGGTTGCTCTGCTGCGAGTCGCCGATCGCGACGTAGATGTAGCCGTCGGGACCGAAGCGCAGCCGGCCGCCGTTGTGGTAGCGGCTCTTCCGCATGCCGTTCAGCACCACGCTGTATCCGGACAGGCTGGTGCCGTTGAAGTTCATCTTGGCGATGCGGTTGTTGTCCGTCGAGGTGTGCATGAAGAACACCTCCTGGTCGGTGGTGCCGTTCCAGGTCGGGGAGAACGCGACGCCCATCAGGCCGCCCTCTCCGCTGGTGGTCTGGCTGTTCGGCACGGTGCCGACCTGGGTCTTGCCGGAGCCGTCCTTGTTGATCTTGTAGACCCGGAAGTTGTCCCGCTCGGTCACCAGGGCGAACGCGCCACTCGGGGCGAAGTTGACGTCCCACGGGATCGACCAGCCACTCGACACCTGTGTCGGCGTACCCGGGTTGTTGCCCCCGGCACACGTTCCGGTGGTGAAGTTGACCGTGCCGCTGCGAGGCGAAGTGTTGCCCGCGGCATCTTTCGCCACCACGTGCAAGGTGTACGCCGTGTTGCAGGCGAGCGAGGTGAGCTGCTTGGTCGTGGCCGGCGGGGTGCCGGTGACGGAGTCGACGACGGTGTCGGTGGTGTTGCGAATGTCGTACCGCGTGACACCCCGGTTGTCCGTCGATGCGCCCCAGCTCAAGGTCGCGGAGGTCTGCCCGACGTTGGACGCGGTCGGTTGGCCCGGCGCGGTCGGCGGGGTCGGATCGCCCGGGTCCGAGGTCGTCGTACAGATCGCCTCCGGGCTCGTCTCCGACACGTTGCCCGCGGCATCGCGACCGAAGACGCTTAGCTCATAGGTGGCGTTCGGCCGGAGACCCGTCAGCCGGTGCGGCGTGTTCGGCGCCTCGGCGATCTTCTGGCCTTGGTTGTAGATGTCATAGGCAACAACTCCGACGTTGTCGGTCGAAGGCGGCCAGGTCAGCGTCAACGAGTCGAAGCTGATATCGCTGCACACCGGTTGACCTGGTGCGGTCGGCCGTTGGGTGTCGACGGGTGCGTCTACTCGCAGGCGGTCGAGGTTCGGGCCGCCGTTCGCGGTTGTGGCGGTGGCGCGCACGGTGTTGGCGCCGGCGTTCAACGTCGCGTTGATCGTGACCTCTTGCCAGGTGGTCCACGCGCCGGTGCCGGGGAACGACTTGGCCGCGCCGACGCTGGTGCCGTTGACCGCGATGGTCATCGGGCGGTCGGTGGTGGTGCCGTTGGCGAACCGGAAGACCAGGCTCGCCGGTCCGGCGGCGGCCGCGTTCACCGAGATCTGGACGTAGCTGCCGGTCACGTTGTTGTAGTTGACGAACCCCGTACCGGTGTAGCCGGTGTGGTTGGACTCGACCACCCCTTGGGAGATCGTGCCGCTCTCGGCTTGGTAGTCAACGGCGGCGGGTATTGCGTTGGCCGTAGTGGGGATGATCAGGAGGACGGCCGCTAAGGCCGCTGTGTAGCGCTTCATTGCTTTCCTCTCAACTGTTCGGCTGGGCGGGAACCGCAGTCAGGGAGTGGCCACCTCCAGGTAGTCGAGGTTGGGCGCGCCGCCGCTGTTCGTGGCGGTGGCGCGGATGACGTTCGTCCCGGCTTTCAGGTCCACGGTCAGGTGGGCGGTTCGCCACAACGACCAGGCGCCGGTGCCGGGGAAGGACTTCGCTGTTGCCGAGGGGGTGCCGTTGGCGGCGATGGTCATCGGGCGGTCGGTGCTGGTCCCGTTCGCGTAGTCGAACACCAAGGTCGCTCGTCCGGCCTCAGCTCGCTCGACCGTCCACTGGACGTAACTGCCGACCGCGTTCGGGGTGTTCGCAAACCCTAGGCCGGAGAAGCCCGAGTGATCCTTGTCGACCGTCGTGCCAGTCGTGAACGTCGCCGCCTCGGCTTCGTGGCGCGTCGTCGTACCGGCCCTGCTCACGCGGTAGAGCACGGTGCCATGAGCCGGGACCGACGCACTGATCGAACCCGTCGTGGTCCGGATCGCCTTACTCCACAGGTCTTTCAGCGTGTACGACGAGGAGCCGCCGAGGCCTAGCGCGGCCGCGGTGGTGCCGATCGTCGCGGTGCTGGTGGTTTCGTTGGACAAGGCAACGGCCCGATCACCGTTCGCGAGAACCTTGCCGTAGACAACGAGTCCACCGGATGAGCTGATCACCGTGGCCTGGCGGCCGAGCTTATCCTGGTCGATCGCGATCACGTCGGTGTTCTTGAGAATCGTGAAAGTGTCCTCGTTGACCTTGCGCAGGTCGGACCCGATCAGCAGCGGCGCCGACATGATCGCCCAGAGGCTGAAGTGAGTGCGGTATTCGGTCGGAGTCATGCCGCCGTTGCCCACTTCGAGCATGTCCGGGTCGTTCCAGTGGCCGGGTCCGGCGTACTGGGCGAGCACCCGGTTGGCCTGAGCCTTGCCGATCATGCTGGTCCAGTTGTCGCTGATGTCGCCGGTGGTGCGCCAGAGGTTCCCGACCGGTTTGCCCCACTCCCAGACGCGGGGTGGTCCGGTCCGGCCCCACTCGCAGATCGAGTAGACGATCGGCCGCCCGGTGTTGCGTAAGGCGTCGCGCATGGCCGTGTACCGCTTCTGCGCGTCGACGCCCTGGTTGTTGCAGTTGTCGTACTTGAGGTAGTCGACGCCCCAGGAGGCGAAGAGGTTCGCGTCGTCCTGCTCGTGGCCCAGCCCGCCGGGAAAGCCCGCGGTGTTGCAGGTTTTCGTTCCGGCGCTGGTGTAGATGCCGAACTTCAAGCCCTTGCTGTGCACGTAGTCGGCCAAAGACTTGATGCCGTTCGGGAACCTGGCCGGATCGGGGACGAGGTTGCCTTGGGAGTTGCGTTGGGGGAGTGCCCAGCAGTCGTCGAGGTTGACGTACTGGTAGCCGGCGTCCTTCAGCCCGCGGGAGACGAAGATGTCGGCGATGCCCTTGACCATCGCCTCGTTGAAGTCGGCCCGGCAGTGGGTGGTGTTCCAGTTGTTGAAGCCCATCGGTGGAGTCCTGGCCAACCCGTTGTCCAGGGCAACGGCCGGCTCCGGTGAGCTCGTCACCACGGCGGTAAGCCCCGCGGCAAGGACAACCACCGCAGTGACGAACCTCGTGCCCCACCACCTCCCGCTCATCGGACCCTTCTGACCCGGCGTGTCCCCGTTCATCGGACTCTTGTGACGTGGCGTGTCGGCGTTCACTTTCATGGCTGCCTCTCCAGGTAGTCGATGTTCGGGCCGCCGGCGGCTGTGGTCGCGCTGATCCGTACGGTGTTGGCGCCGGCCTGGAGGGTCGCCGTCACGGGAACCGTCTGCCAGTTGGTCCACGCACCGGTCGGTGCGAAAGCCTGCGCGGGCGCGACCACCGTGCCGTTGACGGCGACGCTCATCGGCCGGTTGGTCGTGGTGCCGTTGGCATTCCGGAGCGCGAGTGTGTAGGTCCCGGCCGCTGGTGCGTTGACCGTCCACTCGACCGAGGCGCCGACGGCATTGGTGGTGTTGCAGAAGCCGTTGCCGGAGAAGCCGCCGTGGTCGCTGTCGATCGACCCCTGGCAGACGGCCTGTTCCGCCTCGGCGCGATTGCCCGCGGGAGCGCAGTTCTGGCTCGAGCTACTCGTGTAGATCCTGAGCATGCCTCCAGAGGTGTTGGTGCCTGTGGCGCAATACCCGTTGACGGTCTGGAAGCCGAGGTCGTGCGGGCTGTCGGTACCGCGTTCGGCGATGATGCCGTCGAGGACGACGTTCGCGCTCTCGTTCGCGATCACCGCGGGCCGTCCGTCGTTCGCGGTGAACTGGACCGAACTGTTGACGAACCGCACCCCGTCCACCCGCCGCAGGTACCACCCGTACGCCGGCCGCGTGCCGATCGCCTTCGGGTTGTAGTCGTTCGGGTCGTTGACCGGCACCCCTGTGCTCATGGTCGGACTGCCGCCGGGCACGGTCAGATCGACGTTGTCGAAGGTGATGTTCCGGATCCGGTTGGCGGCTCCCGCCTCACCCCACAACGTCGGGCTGTACGCCGTACCCCTCGCACCGTCGTACGTCCCGGTCACGTTCGTGTAGGTGATGTTGTGGATCGAACCGACGCCTGGGTTGTCGCCGCAACGGCGCCGGGTGCCGATCTTCTGCATGATGTGACTGCGTGTCCCGCTCATGGTGATGTCGCGGTAGTGCACGTCGGAGATGGTGGTGCCGTCCATCGACACCATGCCGAGGCCGGACTTGCTGGCGCCGGTGATCCTGATCCGCTCGAAGCGGTAGTCGGTGAAGTCACCGCAGGTCTCCGACCCGAACATCAACGCGTTGCAGCAGCCCGCCGACAGGTCCGAGTCGCTGACCCGGACATCCCCGTTGTCGTACGTCTTGCCGAGCGCCCAGTCGCTCTTGAACGCGAGCGCGTCATCGTCGGCCGCGATCTTCGCGTTGACGATCCGGACGTGCTTGGCGTTGATCACGTTCCAGCCGTCGCGATCGTCGGCGGTCTCGATCCGCAACCCGTCGGACGTGATGTTGTTGCACGCGTTGGTGAGCATTGCGAAATGCCCGCCGCGGCGCAGCCGGATCCCGTTGACCGTCAAGTTCTCGCAGCGGGTCAGCGAGATGATCTTGTCGGCCTCACCGGATTTTGGATTGCCGGTGATGAGGTTGCCGCCGCCGTCGATGGTGCCGCTGCCGACGAACGCGATATTGGTCAACCGGTCGCCGGTGATCATGCCGTTGCGGAAGTGGCTGTGCCCGTAGTCCTGGTAGTCGTCGTACGGGTTGGGCTCGGGCGGATCGTAGGTGTCGTTGGGCGAACCGAGAATCGTCGATCCGGCGTCCAGTTGGATGGTGAGGTTGCTCTTCAGATGGATCGAGTTCGCCGACCGGTAGGTGCCGGACGGGAACCGGACCGTGCCGCCGCCCGCGCTGCTCGCCGCGTTGATGGTCCGGTTGATGGCCGCGGTGTCGTTGGTCGAACCGTTGCCGGTGGCACCGTAATCGCGGACGTTGAACTCGGCCATCCCGGTGCTGCCTGCGGTCGACGACTCCACCGGGCCGATTGGGAAAATGACTAAAGCCGCTACTGCCAGGGTCATGCTGGTCCATCGTCGTTTCACAGCTTCCTCCAGTGGCTAGCGTTCGAGGGTGGGGTTAGTACGACGTGCCGAGCCAGGCTTCGTCGATGCGCAGACGCTTGTAGCGAGTGGTGTCGCTCGAGGCCGCATGGGTGTTGACGACTTCCAGGCGGACATGGCGAGTGGTCGTAACGGGCAGGTCGATGAAGACGACGCCTCGCCGGCTCGGCAAAGTACCCGTCTTGATCGGGCTACCCCACGACGTGCCATTGCTGCTGACGTACACCTTGTAGTCACGGATCCGCGCCGATTGCTCAGTCGACGAGCGGGCGTAACTGACGGAATCCTCGCGCTGGTTGATCCCGACGTACTGCACTCGCTGGGCGGTCCCCAGGTCGAACCTCAATGAGACCGGCGTGGTCTTGTTGCTGTCCCAGTACGTCAGATAGTTGCCGTCGGCCACGTTGCTCGGCGACGACCCGGCCGACGCGCTCATCACGTACGACGATGGCGGGATGATCCCGGCGCGGCCGTTGGTCGTGACGCGGAAGACGGTGTCGTACGGGTCCCACGAGGAGATGCCGGTCAGCGTGAGAATGCCGGCGCTCTGGCTGTGGGCGATGACCGCGCCGGTGCGGAAGTTCGTCACCTGGGTGACCCGATAGCCGTTGTCCCTGATCCGGAGCGAGCTGCCGGACGGCCGGGTGAGGACGTGCAAGTAGTGCAGGTTCGGATCGGTCTTGCTGATCGTGGTGACGCCGTGCGCGCCGTCGTTCCAGAAGCCGGGTTTGAACCCGCCGAACGAGTACCCGCCGCCCTCGGTGCCGCCGATCGACGGCCAGATGGCGCCGAGATATTTGTCAGCGAGATTGTTGAATTCCGCCTGCTTGCTCGGGAACTTGCCGTTGACCATTGCGGTCTCGGCCATCAGCGCCTTGATCGACGACCCGGCATTCGTGATCAGCCGCCCGAGTGTGAGCTTGTAGTCGACCGACTGGTCCGAGCCGCCGTACCACCAGGGTCCGGAGGACGGGAGCTTGAAGTCGGCCTCGATCAGCCTCGGCGCCGCGGTGTACGCCGCCTGCGGATAGTCGTACGCCGGGGACATGCCGGTCTTCTGCTCGTTGCTGATCATGTCCATGATCGGCGTGTCCTCGTTGTTGTTGCTCAAGGTGAAGCTCGGCCGGTCGCGGCGGATCCGCTCGTACAGGCCGTTGCGTTCCCAGTAGGCGTTGTCGTTGTCGATCCAGAACCCCGCCAGGTCGGGATACCGCTGCATCGCCTCGACGAACAGGTCATAGCTGAACTCGCCGAACCCATCCCGCGTGGTCAGGTCCACGTTGTGACCCTTGTACGCCGAATACGCCTGCGAATTGAGCCAGCTCTTCCCGTCCGGCAGCCCTTCGGCATGCCATTGCGGGTCATCGGTCAGGTAGAGCACGACCTTCAGCCCCTTGGCCGTGGCCGCGTCGATGACCTCGCGCACCATGTCCCGCGTGGTCCGGCAACTACCCGGCACCGCCGATGGCCAAGGCCGTGCGTACCCAAGTCGGCTGTGGAACGTGGCGAGTACGAGGTATTGCGTGTGCAGCTTCTGGGCCTCCGTCACCCAGTACGCCGGATCCCAGCCGCCGGCCTTGACGGCGTTCTCCCAGGCGCTGCAACTGGTGTAACCGGGCGAGGTCCGCATTCCCCAGTGCAGGAACAACCCCGCGGTCGACGAACGAAGGAACTGCTGCCGCGGATGCTGCAGCTCGGCCACGGCCCGGGGCGACGCTTCAACCGGGCTCAGGACGGTAGCGGTAAGGACGACGATCAGGACGGCTGCCAACCAACGGCGCAGCCAGGACACAGTGGGCATGACGTGCTCCAACCTGCGGGCGGATCAGGTTTGGTCAGGAAGGTTGCCTAACCATTTCGCTCGTCCGATGATGACCTGGCGTATCCACCCGGTCAAGATCCGTGACCAGAAAACCCCAAACGCCACCACAAACCCCCAACCAGCACCACAGTCGGGCGGCGCCCATTACCTCTTTGCTGCGTTGATTGGTCTGTATCCGCTCGCCCATCCCGTGGCGGGTCAGGTGGAAGCGGACGCAGGCGGGCGGATGCGGACGAATCAACGCTAGAGGCCCGCCAGGAATCGACCGCCAGGCATACCCAAGTCCGGTTTCCGCCGGGTTGAAGCCTTGACGAGGGCCGGACCGGCCTGACAATTCGGAAGAACTCGGGGGACGGGTAACCAAAAGCCCCGGCGAAGAGTGCATGCCGGGCAGGCGATTAGCGTTGATTCGTCCGAATCCGCCCGCCTACGCCGGTGACCACACGCACCCGCCGCACGAAAGGGGCGAGCGGATTCAGACGAATCAACGCAAAGAGTCGACGGGCGCGCGGGAGGCGTTAGTTGGTGAGGGCGCGGGGTGGGGTGGGGGTGCTTAGGCCGGTTAGGAGGCGGTCTTGGAGGGTGGCTAGGCCGGAGGAGAGGGCGCCTCGGAGGACGGCGTCGTCGAGGACACCAGTGACGGCTATTTCGGTTTCGAGGGGGGAGCGGCGGGATAGGGCTTCCACCACGGCGTCGCGGAGGGGTTCGCCGCCGGCTTGGCTCAGTTCGCCTGCCAACACGATCAACGGGGGATCGATCAGGGTCACCACGGTCATCAGGCCGATGGCGATGCGGTCGGCCAGTTCGGTGAGGAACTGCTCGGCACCCGCGGGCGCGTCGTCACTGACGGCTTGAGCGACGACCTCGGGCGACGTACTGCCCGTCAGGCCGAAGCGTTGGCCGAGCTCGATCACGGCCGAGCCGCCCACCAAGTCCTGGAACTCGCGGGCAGGCGTGTCACTCGTCGCCGGGACGGGCATGTAGCCGAGCTCGCCCGCGCACCCGTGGGCGCCGCGCATCAGCGTGCCGCCCTGGTCGATCGCGAAGCCCGCGCCCTCCGCCAGCCAGAGCACGGTGAAGCCGTCCACGTCGGCGGCGACCCCGTGCGCGCGTTCGGCGAAGGCGGCGAGGTTCACGTCGTTGTCGACCGTCACCTCGGTCCGCAACCGCGTGCGCAGATCCTTGATCAGGCCGGGCCGCTCGAAGCCGGGCACGTCGATGTAGCGGATGTCGCCACTGCGCGGATCGGGGGAGCCGGGCACGCCGAGCTGGACCTGGAGCAGGTTCTTCCGGGCGACCTTGGACTTGCGGCAGAGGTCGCCGACCAGGTCCACGATCGTGTCGACGGCATCGACCAGGGAGAAGTCGACGGACAGCTCGACGCTGTTCCGCACCTCGCCGGCCAGGTCGGCGATCGACGCCGCGACCGTCGGCCGGTCGGTATCGCCGACGTCGCGGATCGACAACGCGATGACAAAACCGGCCGCCGCGTTGGCCGCGTAGATCGCCGCGTTCGGGCCGGGGCCGCCGCTGGCATGACCGACGACGATCGCCAGGCCCGCGTCCTCGAGGCGGCGCAGCACCTCGGAGGCCGTGGGCTTGGACAACCCGGTGAGATCACGCAGGTCACTGCGCGTGAGCGGACCACGCTCGAACAGTAACGCCAGCGCGGCGGTCTCGTTCATGGTTCGCAGAAGCCGCGACGAACCGGCCGGTCGAGCCACGTTCAGCCCCTCTCGAGCACCGGCGCCGGTGCTACAGAACTACCCAAAGAATCCGACAGACAAGGTGACTAACCTTACCTGGCAAATAACTCCCGAGTGGAACGTCACAAGCCGAACACACCCGCGAGTCGCGACCAGGCGGCCGCCCGGCAGTACACCGGCAACTCGTCGATCGGCACCTCCCGCTCGATCAGCCGCCCACCGCGCACGGCCTCACCGGTCCACACGTCGATCCAATCACCTTTCGGCAGGTACGTCGTCCAGGTGGTCGCGCCGGGCTGGGTAATGGGGTTGATCAGCAAGTCGTCGCCCAGTTGGAACTGCAACGGGTGTTCCCATACCGCCGGGTCGTCCCCGTGGTCGAAGAACAACGGCCGCATCAACGGCTGGTCCGTGCCCACGGTGATGCGGGCCTGCTCGGTCAGGTAGTCGACCAGGTCCTCCCGCAGCTTGGCGAACTTCCGGAACACCGGCATCACCCGCTCGTCACCAGTCGTATCGGCGACGTGCCACGGAGTGCGATCACGCAGTGGCCGCTTGTGATGGTTGAACTCGGAGTGGTACTGCATGATCGGCATGAACGCCGACGCCGCTGCCGCCCGCAGGTACAACTCGGCGTCCGGCACGGGCCCCGAGAATCCACCAAGGTCCCAGCCCCAGTAGACGATCCCGCAAGTCGCAGCCGTCAGACCGGCGGTCACCGACGACCGGAAGGCCTCCCAAGTCGAGTCCTCGTCACCCGCCCAGAAGATGCCGTGCGCCTGCGATCCAGTGAAACCAGAACGCGAGAACGTCACCGGCGCCTTACCGGCAGACCGCAACAAGTCGCCAAAGGTCCGGGCGTAGTGCACCGGGAACAAGTTGTTGCCCTCGGCACCGAGCCGCCCGTCGCCGTACCGCAGGTCGTGCCCCCACGCGTGCTCGCCGCCGTCGGTCTTGAACCCGTCCACGTCCAGGTCCTCGACGAGATAGCGCCGCTTGTCCGTCCACCAGTCGCGCGTCCGCTGCACCGAAAGGTCCGGCATCAGCGCCTGCGGGAACCACCAACCCCGGTTGTGGTACGCCGAACCATCAGCCTCGAGCACCGCGTGGCCGTCCCGAACCATCGCCTCGGCATCCGCGCGGACCTGCCCGGTCAGCTCGGGATCGGTCTTCTGCAAGGGAATCTGCCAGAGAATGACCTTGATCCCACGTGAGTGCAACTCGTCGATCATCGCCTTCGGATCCGGCCACGCACCGCCGGCGGGATAGGTGAAGTCATCAGCCGCATGCGCCGCGCCATCAGCGGAGACGCTGTACGTCGCATCCCGCCAGATGGTGATGCCCTCCTCATCACTCCAGGCCTCGATCACCACCGCGCCAACGGGAATATCGCTGTCCCGATGCGTGTCCATCTGACCCATCACGAGTTCCTGGGTGTTCCACTCGTTGCCCGAGGCCCATAACCGGAAGACCCACGACGGCAGCTCTTCGGCCCGCCCGACCTCATCCAGGAACGCCGTCAGCACCTTGCCCGGCCCACCTTCGTAAATCCCCAGATCGACCACAGGGGAGTCCCCAAGCTCGACCTCCACCACCAGCCGATCCGGCGATGAAACACCCACGTCGTACCAAGTCCGCCGGGACGTCCGAACATGGAAGCCCCACCCGTTGCCGTCAGCACCGATCACCTGAGCGAACGGCATCGGCAGGTACGTCCGCCCGTGCACGCCCTGCGACTTGTACTGCTCGAACACCACCGCATCCAGCCGACGTCCGCGCTGATCCACCGCGTCGTACCGCTCGCCAAAGCCCACCACGTGATCGCCCGCCGCCAACGCCAATGCAAACCGCGCGCGATGGACGACAGGGCCGGCCACGAGCCACTCGACCGCACCGACAACCTTTGCGCCGGTGAGGGTCCCACGCGGCTCCGACGTCCACACCGCCGGCACCACCTCGAACCACTCAGTCGATTCCGACTCGGCGACAAACCGATAGCGGTACGTCGTACCGTCAACCAGCGCAGGTGATTCCACCGACCACGCGTCATCCCCGCCAAGCGCCTTCGCCTGCGCCTCGCTCAAATGCCCTTCGCCACCGGCAAGCGCTGCCGCGTCAGCTGCAGCCACTGAACCAGGAGCCATCGGCAACGAAGCCACAACGCCGTCAGTAGACCATTCGCAAACAACTGGCGAAGACGAGATCACACCAAGCCGGACGGCGGAACCGGCCAACGGAATGACCGGAATGCGCTGGTCGGGTGAGGCGGCGTACGGGTGCTCGATCCCGTGCGGTCGGTGCTGGATCATCGAACGTTATCCCTCGAGATGATGCCGAGTTCGTCGGCGAGAATCAGGTACATGCCGTGCGACCAGAGCAGCGGTGTCGCCACCTCGCCCCACCGGGCGATCCACTCGTCGCGCGAATCCGGGTGCAACAGGTGATGCGGCACCTGCTCAGGCAGATCGCCATTCTCCAACGCCTGCGCGGCAATCCACCGCAGATGCCTCAACCCGCCCTCGGTGTCACCCCGCGCCGCGAGGTTCCAGCCGAGCAACGCCGACAACAGGATCCACTGGCCACCACCATAAAAGACGTCCGCGGTGAACCGATGCACCCCGCCATCCACATCGAGATCACGCGCCACCGCGTCCAGCGTTGCCCCAGCCAACGAGTCGTCAGCAGGGACCAACCCGAACGGCACCACACAAGCAGGCAATGAGCCATCCACATGCGGACTACCCAGCCACTTCGACAGATGCCCCCGACTGGTGCCCTCGGCAACAACCAAAGACCGGATCTCGGCGGCCACCTTCAAGGCCGTCGTACGACGCTCCTCATCCAGCGCGGGTGCGACGGCGATGAGTCCGCCGTAGATCGCGCCGAGCGTCGACACGTGCCGATGCTCGACGTGCTCCTCCCACCAGTCATAACAAGGCCGATCCCAGAACGCGAAGAGGTAGTCGGCCGCGACCTCGATACCCTCACGCCAGCGCTCGAGGCTCAAGCCGAAACGCGAGGCGTGCGTGACGACGGACCACAGCCACATGCCGTACCCGTCGGTCTGAAAGTCCCACCACGGGTCCGAGCCGTTGCTGCCGTCAAACGTGAACCGCGTCGGCAACATCTGCTCGACGGCCGGTTGCTTGCCCCGGGCAACCGCCGCGACCAGGTCAGTGACCTGATCGCGACGACGCCCGAGCACGCCGTTCACCCAATCGTGGAAGCGATCCGCCGACCCGGTGTCGCCGTACCGCGAGATACCCTCGGCCGTGAAGGACCCATCTCGCAACCAGGCGTAACCCCGGTAGGCGGAGAAGGTCGGCGCGGCCGGATAGGCACCACCGGCATCCTGGTTGGCCACGATCACCGCATGACTGTGAACGGCGAGCTGGGCCAGATCAATAGTGGTCACTTCTTGAGCAGCCCGTTCACCTTGGTCTGGGCATCGGTCAGCGCCTTCGCCACCGGCTTACGGCCGGCCGCGGCGGCGGTCAGTTCCGCGGTCACGATGTCCTGCATCTCCTGCTGACGCTCGATCACCGGCGGCAGTACGGTCGCCTCCAGGGCGTCCAGGACGGCCTTGCGGTTGGCCGGCTTCTTCTGCTCCAGGTACGACGAGAGCTGGGCCTCGTCGGCGATCGGCGGCAGCTCCCACGAGGTGGCCAGCCGGGCCTTGGTGGTGGTCTCGGACGACGACAGGAAGGTGATCCACTTCTGCGCGGCCGCGGCGTTCTTCGAGGCGGCCGAAACGACGAGGCCGTTCACGAACATCGCGGAGGCCTTCGTCGTCGAACCCGGCTCGACCACGATGTCCCAGTCGAACGGCGCCTCGGCCATCGCGCTGAACATCCACACGCCGGTGTGCCACATCGCGAGCTTGCCGGACTTGAACAGCTTCGAGTCGAAGTCGGGCGTGCCCGCGCCATCGGCCTCGGTCGGCATCGTCTTACCGGTCTTGCCGATCAGCCAGTTCGCGGCAGCGAGACCCTCAGGCGAGTCAAAGGAAGCGGCCGTCTTGTCGGCGTTGAAGAACGAGCCACCGGCCTGGGCAAGCGCCTTGTAGAACTCGTTGTACGAGACGGGCTGGTAGTCGCCCCAGATGCCCTTGCTGGTCAGCTTCTGCGCGGCGGCCTGCTCGTCCTTCCAGGTCCACTCGGCCGTCGGTTCGGCGACTCCGGCCTTCTTGAAGAGGGCCTTGTTGTAGAAAAGCACTACGTTCGAGAACGACTCCGGCAAACCGAATTGCTTGCCCGAGTCATTGAACGCGTCGTACAGCGACTTCTTGTAAACGGCTGAGTCGACGTCCTTCAGCTCGGCCAGCGAACCGTTCTTCGCGTACGTCACGAAGTTCTCGTAGTTCAGCTCGAACGTGTCCGCGGCGGTGCCACCGGCCACGGCCGTCTGCAACTTGGTGAAGTAGTCCGCGTACGGGATCGTCTCGACCTGGACGGTGATGTCCGGGTTGGCCGTCTGGAACGCGGCGACGATCGCGTCGAGGTCCTTCTCGTGGCCGTCGTTGGCGGAGAAGTTCATGTACCGGACGACGGTCTTACCGTCCGGCCCGGCCTCTTGCTTGGTGGCCGAACCTTGCCCGCAGGCGGTCAGCGCCAGTGCTGCAGTCACCAGACCGGCAGCGATTTTGATCTTGCGCATCAGGGGATCCCTTCACTTGATACCGGTGTGAGCCACACCGGCGATGATGTGGCGCTGCGCGAGCAGGTAGACCACGGCGATCGGCACGATCGAGACGACGGAACCCGCCATCACGACGTCCCATTGGGTGGTGAACTGGCCTTGCAGGGTGGACAGACCCAGCGGCAAGGTCATGAACTCGGGCGACCGGATCACCACCAGCGGCCAGAGGAAGCTGTTCCAGCTGCCCATGAACGCGAACACGGCGACGGTCGCGAGGGCCGGCCGGATCAGCGGCAGAACGATGACGGCGAAGATCCGCAGATGCCCCGCGCCGTCCAGGGTGGCGGCCTCGTCCAGCTCGACCGGTACGCCGGCCACGGCCTGCCGGAGCAGGAACACCCCGAAGGCCGAGGCGATCGTCGGCGCGAGCAAGGAGAAGTACGTGTCTTGCAGGTTGAGCGTCTTCATCTCGATGAACAACGGCACGACCAGCACCTGCAGCGGCACCATCAACGTAGCCAGGTAGAACCCGAAAACAATGTTCTTCCCGGGAAACGACAGTCGCGCAAAGGCGTACGCCGCCATTGATCCGGTGACCAGCTGCAACGCGGTGGACGCGATCGCGATCCCGAGCGAGTTGAGCACGATCCGCCACATCGGTACGGCGTCCAGCAGCGTGCGATATGCGTCGAGCGTCGGGTCCTGGACGAACAGCTTCGGGCCGTCGGCCAGCGATCCCTCGGGCGTGATCGACGTGATCACCGTCCACAGGAACGGGAAGAGCATGATCGCGGCGCCCGCCACCACGCCGACGTACAGCAGGATCCGGCCTGTCGTAGAGCGAGATTCACGCATAGTGCACCCACCGACGCTGGCCGCGGATCTGGAAGACCGTGATGATCAGGATGACCGCGAAGAGGATCCACGACAGCGCGGACGCTTCGCCGGCCCGGCCGTAGCGGAAGGTCAGGTCGTAGATCTGCCCGACCACCACCTGGCTCGATCCGGACGGACCGCCGCCGGTCATCACGTAGACCTGGTCGAAGACCTGGAACCCGTTGATCAGCGAGATCACCACCACGAAGAAGGTCGACGGCGACAGCAGCGGCAGCGTGATCCGGGAGAACCGCTGCCAGGGGCTGGTCCCATCCACCTCGGCCGCCTCGTACAGGTCGGCCGGGATCGACTGCAGACCGGCCAGCAGGATGACCATGACGAAACCGAGGTCCTTCCAGGCCGACGACAGGATGACCGCGGGCAAGGCCCAGGCCGGATCGGTCCACCAGCCGGGCTCCGGCAGACCGATCGCGCCGAGCATCTGGTTGACGAGGCCGTTGGTTGGGTTGAGCAACCACTTCCACACGAGCGCGACGACTACCCAGCTCGTCACCACCGGCAGGAAGTACGTCGCCCGGAGGAACGCGCGTCCCTTGAGCTTGCGGTTCAACGCCAGCGCGAGAGCGAGCCCGCCGACGTACACGAGTGGGAGATAGCCGACGACGTACAGCAGGGTGTGCAGGAAGACGCGACCGGTCGCCGGTTCGGTGAGCAGGTTGCGGTAGTTGCCGAGGCCTACCCATTCCATCGGCGAGATCAGGTTCCACTTGTGCAGGCTGACCCAGATCGACGACACCATCGGGATGAGCGTGAAGATCAGCAACGGGATCGCGCTCGGCAACAGGAAGAACAGCACCCAGCCGTACTGCTTACGCCTCCCGGCCTTCACGTGCCCGCCCCTCACGTGCCCGCCCCTCACGCGCCCGACCTTCCGAGCCGCACCCGAACGAGACGGCCTTGTTCGCCGCCGTTTCCGGACGAGTCGAACGGCGACGCGAGCACGAGCGATGCGGCACCACGAGCCCACTGGTCCTCGGTCCAAGGCTCGACCACGACCGGCAGCCCACGCCTCGCGGGCAGCAGGCACCTCCGCAGCGAGGCCTCGAACGCCGGCTCCCAATGCTGCCAGTCGTCGACGCCTTCACCCATCAGTACGACGACCTCGGGGTCGACCGTGTGCACGATCCCCGCGAGGACCCGGCCGAGCAGTTCGCCCGCCTCAGCGAATGCCTCAACGCCACGGCCCTTCAACGCCGCCGCCCCGATGTACGCCTCCAGGCAACCGGTCGCACCACAACCGCAGACCGGGCCGTCGGCCGTGACCGGGATGTGCCCGATCTCCCCGGCACCCCCGGCCGCTCCGCGATAAACCGAACCGTCGACGACGATCCCGCAGCCGATACCGCGCCCGATCGTCACCACCAGGTACGACGAATGCGCGCGCCCTACGCCGTACAGGCGCTCCGCCGCGGCCAACGTGTTGACGTCATTGTCGACCAGGACGGGGGTGCCGAGGCGCTCCCGCAGGGTCTGCCCGATCGGCATCGCGCGCCAGCCGAGCGTTGGCGCATCGACTATCCCGGAGGCCTGGGTGTCGACCGAACCCGGCACGCCGACGCCGACGCCGAGCAGCCGTTCGGTCAGGCCGTCGACCTCCGCCGCGAGGATCCGGCCGAGCGCGTGGGCCGCGTCCGGGGTGGTCGGGTCGAAGGGCTGGCTGGTCGAACTCCGGACCGAGCCGTCGAGCTCGACCGTGACGATCGCGATGTGGTCCGCGGTGACCTTGGCGCCGAGCGCGACGCCCGCCTGCTGGACCAGCCCGAGCAGTCGCGCCGGGCGGCCGCCGTTCGACGGCACGGACTCGAGCTGCTCGACCAGGCCGCGGGCGATCAGGTCCTTCGTCACCTGGGTGACCGTCGCCGGGCTGAGCCCGAGCTCACGGGAGATGTCCACCCGGGAGGTCGGCCCGCGGGTACCGAGCAGGCCCACAATGCCCGCCGGCACCAGATCCCCACGGGGAATCGGGCCCTGTCCTGTCGCCACTGCACACCGCCATCCGACTTAGTTCGCTACTAAATTTAGCCAGAAACTAAGTCACCCAGGCTCGCACGTCAAGACCTCCGAGTGGTCGAGATCCGCCAGATCTCAGATTTCGGCGTCGGGCCCGTCCAGTCCGGACGGGCCCCCCATCAGGGCCGCAGCTTCCCGAAGAGCACCCGACTAAGCAGAGCGGCCAGAACAAGCGCGATGAGCCCCGCTAAGGCGATCACCGAGATGACGCAAGCGACGTTCGTGGCCATGGCCAGCTTGGCGTCCGACTTCGTGAAGCCTTCGGTCAGGATCGCGAGAGTGGCGAGCATGCCGAAGCCGATGCCCGCGGAAACCATCACGATCAGGTGATGCCCGCCGAGCGTTGCCGTAGATGTGAGCCGTGACGAGTGGTCCAGCCACGGACCGAAGGTGTGCATCCAGACGACTGCCATCAGATCGGTAGCCATCAGGACCCACATGCTGGTGGCGGAGCGAGAGGTACCGCGCGTGGATTTCAGCATTGTCACCACCTCCTACTTGCATGGAGGACCAGCAACGCCGTCGGAGATCGGCGTAGGCCTGGACTTGGACGAACTCGCCACGTCGGCTGCGTCGCTCGGTGGGCGCCCACTGTGATCGACGAACCGACCAGTCAGGGCAGGACTCCATGAGCGCTTCGCATGGCTGAGTGGGGTCCTGTCGTCTCCTCTACCGCTACTGCTGACTACACCTGAAGTCAGTAGACTTCATATATAGAGAGTAGAGCCGGTATGGTCGACTTGCAACGCGGCGAGTCGATTTGGTGTGAACCGGTGGCAGGTGGCTACTGTGTGCTGGTCTCTCTTCACGGAGTGCTGAGGAAGTTCCCGAAGCTGAGCCTGACTTCTCTCCGCAAGGTCTCAAATGGCACGCTCCTACAGCACTTCGGGTGTCTTCGGGTGTATATACAAGGTGTACGGTTATCGACCACATTGGTGCGCGGGAAGTCAACAATCCGGGAGTGATCTTGGCCCCTTCAGCCGAGGCCGTTCGTCTTGCCAGCAAGCTACGTGACCTCCGCGAATCGCATGAGCCGAGGCTGACTCAGGCGATGTTGGCCGATGCGCTGAGCGCTGAAAGACCGGTGGCAGTCGCGACGATCAGTTCGTGGGAGTCGTTGACCACTCCCAAGCTGCCGCCGGCCGAGCGACTGCACTCCTACGCACTGTTCTTCTGCACGGATCGACCGCAACTCGTGCCGGAGACCGAGCTCTCGGCAGATGAGCTCCGGCACTATCAAGACCTTCACCAGGAGCTCATCGGTCTACGCGACGCAGTCCATGGTGGTGCACGCGGTTCTTCCCTGAGTGGCTCCTCCACATGGAAGTTCGAGGACGGGCCGATCACGATCATCTGCCCAGAGGCCCCGAGAGTGGACTGGCCTCCGCTGGCAAACGAGAAGGACCCCAACTACACACGGATGTATCGGTACGCCGACCTTGACGCACTGATCGAACTATGGGGGCACATCCGCGCTGTCAACCCCGACCTGACTGTGGTCCATCGGCTGCCTTCAGAAGTAACTGCCGACCACCTGTCCGGTCATCTTGTCGTGCTCGGTGGCATCGCCTGGAACGAGTTGGCGAAGCGGCTACTGAAAACATTCCGCGAGTTGCCGGTATCCCAGGTCGAGGTTGCGGACCTGGACACAGGGGAGATCTTCAGGTCCAGCGGAGCGGGCGGCCGGGAGTTCCGTCCGCTGTGGGAAGAAGCGGAAGACGGTCGGGTGCTGGTCGAGGACGTCGCGCTGCTGGCACGCCTGCGTAATCCTTTCAATCACAGCCGAACGGTCACCATTTGCAACGGCATTCACAGCCGCGGCGTGCTGGGATCCGTGCGAGCCCTCACCGATCTCAACGTCCGCGAGCGCAACGAGGCCTACCTCGCCGAACACTTTCCGGGCGGATCGTTCGCGTTGCTCATGCGAGTACCAGTCGTGAGCGGGGCTGCGCTCTCACCGGATCTGGAGATCGCTTCGTACCGACTCTACGAATGGTCTCCGAGTAAGAAGGCGAAGGCCGAGTGAACCATCAGACCAAGCATGTGCCGTCACATGCTTCACTTCTGCAAGATGTGTCGGCAGTGTCCTCGTCGGCCGCGAGCAGTCGTCTGGATGCCATCGTGGTCCCTGCAGCGCGACCATCGCTGCATCGCCTCATTTCACTGTCCGCCCAGCTGTCAATTCCACTGGTAGTGCTGTGTAGCCGACAGGCGAAAGCAGAGAAGGTCGCGGAACGAGTTGAGGACACGTTCGGTGCGCGGGCCCTGGTCATCGATGTGCCCGACGACTATCAACTGCTGGATCATTGCCATCTCACCTCCGATCGTGCCTTTTGGAAAGCCAGCGCTGAACGTTCGAGCGATCTCAGCATCAAGCGCAACATCGGACTGGTCTTAGCCCGTCTACGGGGGTGGAAGAAGATCCTCTTCGTCGACGACGACATCTACCAACTGCGGCCGCACGACATTTCGCGGCTGGCCGGCTCGCTCGATCGTCATCCGGTCGCGTCGATGGCCACAAAGTACTTTCCGGACAACTCGGTTGTATGTCACGCGCGACGTCTGGCCGGGCTGGGACAGGACGTGTTCGTCAGCGGAGCAGTGCTTGGCGTCAACACGCAGCGCCCGACACTGTCGTTCTTTCCCGACATCTACAACGAAGACTGGTTCTTCTTCGCTCAGCACGCGGCCGCACGCTCACTACCCAAAGTGGGCGAGGTCCGGCAGGACGAGTACGAGCCGTACGCCGATCCGGAGCGGGCAGCCCGCGAGGAGTTGGGTGACGTCCTTGCCGAGGGCCTCTACGCGTTGTTCAGTGGGACGCCTGGCTGGGACCTGATGGATCAACTGAGAGCCGCGGCCAGCGGACGTCACTGGCGACTGTTCTTAGAGGACCGGCATTCCATGATTACCGAGACGCTCGATCGTCTTTCAGTTGCGCGGTACATCAGTGCCTCGACGGCTTCGACGACGGTGCAGGCCGCGCAGGAGGCCCTGCGCCGGGCTGCGAATCAACTGGAGAATTTCACACCAGATCTCTGCGTCGACTTCATCGAGAAGTGGCGGGAGGACAACGACCGCTGGCAGAAAGTCTTGCCAGGTACTGGCACTGTTCTCAGCGAACGCGAGGCCATGAACGAGCTTGGGCTGAAGACTTGGATTGCCTGCGGTTACGACGCCGATCAGGGATCGATCGAGTCGCTGATCGCTGCCTTGCGATCCAGCCTCAACCGCTCCTCGCGGCGCGGAGTACCGGCCAGAAGCTGACGCATCCCGGTGGTCTCGAAGCCCAAGCGTTCGTAAGCCGCACGGGCCTCGTCATTGCCGTCGAGAACCCACGCCATCCAAGTGCGGACTTCCGGCTCCAACTCGGCCAGGTAGCGCAGGATCGCGCGCAGAACACCTTTCTTGCGGTGCAAGGGATCGACCCAGACCGACTCGAGATGTCGTTCTTCCGCCGGTCGGTCATCAACACGAACGGAGCGCAGGACACCAATAACCTGATCCCCGCTCCGAGCAACGATCCAGGCATCTTCGACAGCGAAGGCGCGCCATTCCGCCTCACCCCAGGACGTTTCGGCCTTCGATAGGAATGCGTCCGGGGAGTCCCTGAGGGCACGCAGACGAACGTCCTGGAGGATCTTCCAATCGTCTCCAGCAAGGACCTCGACGTCCAAATCGACCTCCCCCGGCGCGTCTCAGCGCTGTCCTTGAGCCGGTTCCAGTCTTGGTCATCGAGGCAGCACCGGCAATCGCGTACTGAGTGTCGTCACCGGTCTGGCGGACCAAACTTGCGCAGCAGACTGCCGCGTGAGCCGATCTGAGATGCGGCGAATCTCTACACCGAGCCATTGACTCGGCAGCAAACTGGCCGTTAGCGTCCGAGTTCCTTCGGTGACCTTAGTAAGGCGGTGACGCGGTGCAACCGGTCCGTACCGGCAGTAAGGAGCTGATCCGCGAGATCAACGCCGCCCACGTTCTGCACGAGCTCCGCGCTGAACCGCTGCTGTCCCGCACGGAGCTGGCCAAGCGAACCGGCTTGAGCCTGCCGACGGTCTCCGAGATCACCGGCGACCTGCTGCACACCGGCATCATCGAAGAACGGGCTACCGGGCTATCGGGCGGCGGCCGTCGCCCGATCCTGCTGGCCCTCAAACCGGACGCCGGCGCCGTGGTCGGCATCAAACTCACCGAGACCCAGGTCATCGCGGTCCTCACCGACCTGAACGCCCGGATCCTGGGTCGCCTGACTCTCGCGTTGCCGCGGACGTCCGTGCCGACGGTCATCCAGACCGTCGCGAAGGCCGTCCACGCCCTCGCGGCCGACGTGCCCAGCAGACTGTACGGCGTCGGGGTCGGCCTGGCCGGCGTCATCGACCGGGCCGCGGGCGTGGTCCGGCACGGCACGTACTCGGACTGGCACGACGTCGACCTGGCCGGGCTGCTGCATCGAGAGCTCGAGCTGCCCGTCGTGGTCGACAACGACGTGAACACGTTGGTCGCGAACGAGCAGTGGTTCGGCGCCGGGAGGGGTGTCGCCGACGTGGCCGTGGTCAGTATCGGGCGTGGTGTCGGTCTCGGTATGGTGCTGGACGGCCGGCTCTACCGCGGTGCCGGTGGTGGTGCGGGCGAGTTCGGCCACACCAAGGTTGTTGCCAACGGCATCGAGTGCCCTTGCGGCGGCCGGGGTTGCCTGGAAACCCTCATCGGGGAACCAGCGCTGATCGCTAAAGCTGTTGATTTGCTTGGTCGTGAGGTCACCCTGGACGAGGCGGCGGCGCTGGCTCGTGAAGGTGATGAGCGACTCGTGGAGGTCTTTGCTGAACTCGGCGGCACCCTCGGGATGGCCGTCGGCAATCTGGTCAATCTGCTCAATCCGAACCTGATCGTGCTCGCTGGTGAGGGCACGCGGTTCAGCGATCTGTTCAAGGCCGAGTTCGACTCGACCCTGCGGGCCACCGTGTTCGAAGGCCTGCAGCGGGATCTCGAGATCGTGATCGGCCAATGGGATGACGAGACCTGGGCGCAAGGTGCCGCGGGTCTGTTCCTGGGGGAGCTCTTCCAGCCGAATCTGCGGCCAGACGAGGCCGGAAGGCCTTCTTTGACAGCCCGTTCGGCCAGCTGACCGTTTGTGACGTCGGCCCCTGGTGGGTCGGGAAGTGAGGCCGTTGTGAGGTCCCGTTTTATGTCCCGCTTTAGGTTCAGAGCCGCCATCCTGGTGCTGGCGCTTCTGGTCTTCCAGTTGGCTCCCGCCCCGGCGTGGGCCGGTACTTTGACCGGCGTTTTCCACGCACCGACCGGTGCCGACGAGTTGTACGCCGCGCAGCCGACCGAACGGCTGCCGCGTGACCCGATGGCCGGTGAGGCCGTCCAGATCAAGGCGACCACTTGGCCGATCTCATCCGGCCAGACCCTCTGGGTCACGTGGACGAAGAACGGTGTTGCGCAGACGCCGGTTGGTGCCGCCTTCGACTACAACAGCGGCAACAACACCTATTGGAAGCTCACGCTCGGCACGTTCGCCCGCGGCGACCAGATCACGTACACGGTCAATGCCGATGTGGATGGTGCTGGGCAAAAGACCACTGGGCCGTTCTCGTTCGCGGTCACTTCCTGGAGCGGTCCGACGGCTGTCGGCTCGTACGTCGACAACGGGACCTCGGTCGACGTCGTCACTGGTGATAGCGCCGGGAGCTTCACGCCGAAGGTGCGGTTCGCCTTCCCGGCCGCGGACCGGTTTCATGTGCAGATCGCGCCGCGCGGTCTCGGCCTGAACATCAGCGGGGGAGCGGCGTACACCATCACGAACACCGCCTCGCAACTGCAGATCGCCACCTCGCAAATCCAGGTGCGGATCCAGAAGTCGCCGTACCGGGTGTCGGTTTACAAGGCTGACGGCGTGACGTTGATCGCGCGCCAGTACGACCCTGCGTCGTTCCGGAATGTCGGCTGGGCGAGTGACGGAAGTACGAGTGTGACCAAGGTGGAGGACCATTGGCATTCGCCCGCGGGGGAGCGGTTCGAGGGCCTCGGCGAACGGTATGACCAGCTCGACCAACGCGGTCGCGACGTACACAACTATGTCTACAACCAGTACCAGGATCAGGGTGCGACCCATCGGACGTACCTGTCCGTGCCGTTCTTCACGAACTCGGCCGGCTATGGCATCTACGTGCCGAGTACGCGTTACTCGATCTTCAACCTGGGCACGCATTTCGCCGATATGGCCGGCTTCACGGTTGATACGGGTGGCGCGTTGAACTCCACCGTGGACTACCACTTCTTCACCGGTACGCGGGCGCAGATGCTCGACCAGTACACGGCTGTGACGGCTCGGCCGAAGCTGCCGCCGAAGTGGAGCTTCGGCCTGTGGATGTCCGCGAACGAGTGGAATACCCAGGCCGAGGTCAACACCGAACTCGCAAACGTCACCTCGACCGGGATTCCGCACAGCGCGATGGTGCTTGAGCAATGGAGTGACGAGGCAACGTTCTACCTCTGGCACGGTGCGACGTACACGCCGAAGCCTGGTGCGCAGGCGTTGGCCTATAGCGATCTGACGTTCCCGCCGGGATCTGCGTGGAGTGATCCGAAAGCCATGGTCACGGCGGCGCACAACCAGAACATCAAGGTCGTGCTCTGGCAGATCCCTGTGCTCAAGCAGAACTTCGACAGCAATCCACCGACGGCTCCGCAGCAACACGTCAACGACCGGGACTATGCCGTTGCCCAGGGCTACGTTCTCGGCGATGGCGCGGGCGGTCCGTACCGGGTGCCGACCGGGCAGTGGTTCGGCGACGGGACCGTGCCGGACTTCACCAAGACGACCGCGACGAACTGGTGGATGAGCAAGCGGTCCTACCTGTTCGACGACATTGGGATCGACGGGCTCAAGACCGACGGCAGCGAGGCGGTGTTCGGCCGCAACGTCACCAGTGGCAGCGGGCGCAAGGGCGACGAGCTGCACAACGCGTACCCGAACGAGTACACCCGGGCCTACAACGACTTCGTGCAAACCAAGACGGCCGGCCAGGGCACTCTCTTCAGTCGCGCCGGTACGTCGGGGGCGCAGGGTAATTCGATCTTCTGGGCGGGCGATCAGGCTTCGACGTTCGGCGCCTTCCAGGAGGCTGTGCGAGCCGGGATCAGCGCTGGGCAGTCCGGAATTCCCTTCTGGTCTTGGGATCTGGCCGGGTTCACGGGATCGTTCCCGTCGAGTGAGCTGTACTTGAGGTCGGCGGCGCAGGCGACGTTCTCGCCGATCATGCAGTACCACTCGGAGAAGTCGAACCCGGGCGTTTCCGAGGCCCGTACGCCGTGGAACGTGCAGGCGCGCTCTGGCGACAGCACGGTCGTACCGAAGTTTAAGAAGTTCGCGAACACGCGGATGAACCTGATCCCGTACCTCTACACCGAGGCGAAGAACGCGTCCACGACCGGTCTGCCGATCATGCAGGCGATGAGCATTGCCTATGGCAACGACGCCACGGCGGCCGCGCAGGACCAGCAGTACATGTTCGGCAGGCAGTTGCTGGTGGCACCTATCACCACGCAGGGCGCGACCTCGAAGAGCGTCTACCTGCCGGCCGGCGAGTGGTACGACTTCTGGAACGGCGGCCGGGCGCAAGGGGCTGGGACCAAGGTCTACAACGCGGGCACGGAGACCATCCCGGTGTTCGCGAAGGCGGGCGCGATCGTGCCGCTCAACCTCAACGCGGATTACGAGCTCGGCGGCACTATTGGCAACAGCGTGACGACTTATCCGAACTTGACCTTCCGGGTCTATCCGTCGGGCACGACCAGTTACGACTACTTCGAGGACTCGGCCGGGTTGATGCGGACGGTCTCCAGTGTTGAGGCTTTTGCGAGTCACCAGGTGACGGTGAGCGTGCCGCCTCTGACGACGAAGAGCACGCTGCAGGTCGCGTCGAGCAAGCCGACTTCGGTCACGCGCGATGGTGTTGCGATGACCGCTCACGCCACGTTGGCCGCGCTCAAGGCGGCGACGGATGGCTGGTACTGGGATCCGGTTCAGCAGCTCACGCTCGTCAAGACCGCGTCGAGTGCGTCGGCCCGGAGCATCGTGCTCAACGGCGTCGACAAGGCGGCGTACGAGGCGGAGTTCGGCAGCAACGTCGGTACGTCTGTGAACACCGATCACCCGGGCTTCACTGGTACGGGATTTGTTGACGGCTTTGAGACTGCTGGTGACTCGGTATCGGTCGACGTTAATGCGGCCGTGACCGGTAGCCACGTGCTGAAGTTCCGCTACGCGAACGCTTCGGGCAGTACGGCGACGCGCTCGATCCAGGTGGACGGGGTCACGGTTGGGACGGTCAATCTGCCGACGTTGCCGAACTGGGATACCTGGGGGACGGCGACGTTGACGGTCAACCTGACTGCGGGTAAACGCACGGTCAAGGTCAATTACGGCTCGTTCGGGATTAACCTCGACAACATCACGGTGGCGCGGCCATGAAGCGGCTGATGCTGGTTCTGGCGTTGGTCGCCGCTACGTTGTTCGTACCGCCGACGGTCGCGCAGGCCGCCGTACAGCGGGTGCAGTTCCTTGCTGGTGGCAACTACCTGGTGGTGGAGTTCCTCGACGACGATCTGGTGCATTTCGAGCTGGGTGCGGGGTCTGGGCCGGGCACGGGGTCGCCGTTGTTCACGACTACGCAGATCGCGAAGTCGGACTATCCCGGGCCGACGAGTTTGACCCAGAGCGGTGGGGTTTTGACCACTCCCGGTCTGAAGGTGGACGTCAATACATCGACGTTGTGCGCGACGGTTTATGACACCACTCGGGTGCCGCAGTTGTTGCTCAACACAACGTGTCCGCGCAATCTTTCCCGAGCCTGGAAGGGATTGTCGTTCACCAAGTCGTCGATGCAGAACGCTTATGGGCTGGGTGAGCAGTTCTTTATGGGCGGTAGCGCCGACGGCGATTGGGTGGGTCGGCAACGGACTTCTGGCACCTATGGCAACGCAATGCTTTATGACACGGACAACGGGCCGGTGGGCAATACGCAGATTCCGGTTCTGTTCGCGGTCGGTGCGGCGAATGCGAACTACGGGCTGTTCGTGGACCAGGTCTACAAGCAGGACTGGAACCTGACCGGCGATCCGTGGACCGTTGATACCTTCGGCGATCAGCTCCGGTGGTTCGTGATGTCGGGCCCGGATCTGCCGGACTTGCGCAAGGACTACCTCGAACTCACCGGCCGTCCGCCGGTACCGCCGAAGAAGGCCTTCGGGCTCTGGATGTCGGAATTCGGCTACGACAACTGGGCCGAGATCGACACCACGCTGGCGGGATTGCGTGCGGCCAAGTTCCCCACAGATGGCGTGATGCTCGACGTGGACTGGTTCGGTGGGGTGACCGCGGGTTCGGACAACACGCGGATGGGGTCGTTGGACTGGGACACGGTCAACTTCCCAGACCCGGCTGGGAAGCTCGCGTCGTACCAGAGCAACCAGGGCGTCGGCGTGATGGCGATCGAGGAGTCGTACGTCGGCAAGAACTTGCCGGAGCATGCCGACCTGGCCGGTACGGGGTATCTCATTCGGCAGGGGTGTTCCAGCTGCTCGCCGGTTTACCTGACCAGTAACGACTGGTGGGGTCGCGGCGGCATGATCGACTGGACTCAGCCTGCGGCGAGTGCTCATTGGCATGCGACTCAGCGCACTCCGCTGATCAACACGGGTGTGATGGGGCATTGGCTCGACCTTGGTGAGCCCGAGATGTACGACGGTGGTGACTGGACGGCCGGCCTGCTGCCTGGGAAGCACGCGCACTCGGACTACCACAACCTCTACAACCTTGAGTGGGCTCGCGGGATCGCTAAGGGGTATACGGACAGTGGTTCGACGAAGCGGCCGTTCCTATTGGCTCGGGCTGGTGCGGGTGGCATCCAGCGGACTGGTGCGGCGATGTGGTCGGGGGATATCGGGTCGAAGCTCACCGCTCTCGCGGCGCAGCAGAACGCGCAGATGCATATGTCGATGTCCGGGGTTGACTACTTCGGGTCGGATATCGGTGGGTTCCGCCGGGAGATGCTCAACACGGATTTGAACGAGCTCTACACGCAGTGGTTCGCGAACTCGTCCTGGTTCGATGTACCGATCCGGCCGCATACCGAGAATCTCTGCAATTGCTTGGAGACCTCGCCGGATTCGATTGGGGATGTGGCGAGCAACCTGGCCAACCTGCGCCAGCGGTATGAGCTAACGCCGTACTACTACTCGCTCGCGCATCGCGCCAACACCACGGGCGAACCGTTGGTGCCGCCGTTGGTCTACCACTACCAGAACGACCCGAATGTGCGGGAGATCGGTCACGAGAAGCTGATCGGCAAGGACCTGCTGGTTGGTGTTGTGGCCGGCGCGGGGCAGCGCAAGCGGGACGTCTATCTTCCGGCCGGGACGTGGTTCGACTACTACACGAACACCAAGACGGTCAGCACGGGACAGACGTTGGCCGACGTACCGCTCTGGCGAAACGGGAAGTTCCAGCTGCCGGTTTACGCTCGGGCGGGGGCAATCCTGCCGAAGATGCATATCGATGACCAGAGCATGAACGTGCTCGGCAAACGGGCCGACGGTAGTAGTCGCGACGAGCTGATCGCTCGGGTCTACTCGGATACCACCTCAACGTCGTTCTCTTTGGCCGAGGACGACGGGGCGTCGACCGGCTATCAGACCGGGGCCAAGCGCACGACGTTGCTGTCTCAGTCGCGCTCAGGTTCCACTGCGACCGTGGGCATCGCCGCATCCTCCGGCACGTACGCCGGCGCCGTGGCGAGTCGTGCCAATGTCGTCGAGTTGGTCGCCGACACGCAGGCGTCAGCGGTGACGCTCAATGGCTCGGCCCTTACCCAGCACGCGAACAAGGCCGCCTTCGACGCCGCGTCGAGTGGTTGGTACAACGCGGGCGGCAACCTCATCATCGCCAAGTCGGCATCGTTGTCCACGGCAACGGCCAAGTCCTTCGTCTTCACGTTGGGCCAGGCCGTCGTCTCGAAAACCTTCAGCTGCGCCAACGGGACGACGACCTCCGGCCAGTCGGTCTACGCCGTCGGCAACATCCCCCAACTAGGCGCCTGGTCGGTCGCCAGCGCCGTCAAACTATCCCCCACGGCGTACCCAACCTGGACCGCCACCATCCCCAACCTGCCGCCCAACACCCTCGTCGAATGGAAATGCATCAAACGGCAAGAGTCCAACTACCCCAACACCGCCGACGCCTGGGGCCCCGACCCCAACAACACCTTCACCACCCCCACCACCGGCTCGGGCGGTACCACCACCGGCACCCTCTAACGACTCCCCTCGCGCCTCTCCCTTCCTTGCGTTGATTCGTCTGCATCCGCTCGCCCCTTCTCTACGGCGAGTCGCTTGATCGCCTACGTAGGCGGGCGGATTCGGACGAATCAACGCTAATCGCCTGCCCGATATCGACTTGTTGGCCGGGGTTTTGGTGGGCACCCGTCCCCCTGAGTTCTTGCGAATTGTCAGGCCGGTCCGGGCCGCGTCAAGGGCTCCATCGGCTACCGCCGACGCTAACGCGCCCCTGACCCGACCCGAACCGACCAAGGGCGGCAGCTATCAGGGGGACGGGTGGAGTCTGACCGGGTGCGGTGGTTGCGGGACGCTGCCGCGCCGGGATCCGCGGGACGCTGCCGCGCCGCGATCCGCGAGACGCTGCCGCGCTGGCTCTTCGCCAAGTGCTGCCGCCCTGGTCATTCGTCTGCGCTGCCGCGAGGCCTCCGCCCGCGAGTGGCCGCGTCTGGTCAGTCGTCTGTGCTGGCGCGAGGCCTCTGCCCGCGAGTGGTCGGGTCTGGTCATTCGTCTGTGCTGCGGGAGGGCTTTGTCGTGCCTGCGCGTAGGTCTGCCGCGAGTGGTTGCGTTTGGTCGGTCGGCTTGTGGACCTGGCGGTCGGTCGCGGACGTGCACGCCCACACGACGGCCGGTTTCCTGCCGAGACGGGCGTTTCGGGGCGTCGTGTGGTTGTGCAGGTCCGCAGCGGACGGCCAGCCCTACATAAGTGCCGTTTCGCCCTGGTTGAAACGGTTCAGTCGTGGGTTGTGTAGTGCTGGCGGTCCGCCTGTGGTCACCAGCGCAGCCACAACCGCCGATTCGGCCGGGTTGAAGCGCTTAACTCGAGGGTTGTGGCTGCGCTGGTGTCCGGGCCGGACCGGCAGGCAGGCACAAGTGCGGTTTCGCCGGGTTGAACCGCTTCACCCGCGGGTTGTGCCTGCGTGGCGGTCCGCCACTCGCCGAGTCGTGGATTTGCGCGGCCAGCAAAGCCTTTCCCGCACCACAATCCACGACTCGACGCACATGGAGGGCCGCGCGCATCTTCCTGACCGGACTGGACGTTTTCAGGGCCCGAAAACGTCCAGTCTGCTCGGGAAGATGCGCCGCCGACCATCCGTGACGGCACCACTCGACGCGGCAGCGCCAGGCGACCACCAAGCCCGGTCAGACTTCACCCGTCCCCCTGATAGCCCGCTGCCATTGGCCGGTTCGGGCCGGGTCAAGGGCGCGTCAGCGTCGGCGCTAGCCGATGGAGCCCTTGACGCGGCCCGGGCCGGCCTGACAATTCGGAAGAACTCGGGGGGACGGGTGCCCACCAAAAGACCCCGGCCCGAAGGCTGATACCGGGCAGGCGTCGGCGTTGATTCGTCCGAATCCGCCCGCCTACGTTGCCGTACGTCTGATCCGCCGCGGGAAGGGGCGAGCGGATGCAGACGAATCAACGCAGCCGGGGGAGGGGGCGCGGGCTGAGGTGGAGAGGGGTGTTCGCGGGTGGAGGTGGGGGAAAGGGCTGGGGGAGCGGTCGAGGCGATGGCGAGCCGTGCGTTCATGGCGATGGCGAGTTGTGCGTTCATAGGGTGCTGGGTAGTGGCCTCGGCGGGGTTCGTCGGGGTGGGTCGAGGAGAGGGCGAGGGGATGGCGGGTAGTAGGACGAAGGAGATCGTGGGGGAAGGGATACCGACGCGCGGGGCAGGAAGAGGCCGGCCGGATCGCGGACCCGGTCGAGCTTGTCGATCTTGGGGGTGGTGGGCGGATGAGTGTGCTTGAGGCGTTCTCGCTGAGGGGGCGGACGGCGATCGTTACTGGTGGATATCGCGGGCTTGGGTTTGCTTTTGCGAGAGGGCTGGCCGAAGCGGGCGCGGATGTTGTGATTGGCGCAAGAGATGAGGCGGCGTCGGTGGCGGCGGCCGAAGCGTTGGCCACTGAGACCGGTCGTACCGTGGTGGGGACCGCGCTCGATGTGGCCGACCCGGAGTCCGCGGAACGCGTGGTCGCCACCGCGCTCGAGACCACCGGGCGGCTCGACATTCTGGTGAACAACGCCGGCGCCTGCATCCACAAGCCGTCGCTCGAGGTCCCGATTGAGGAGTGGCGGGAGGTCTTCGATACCAACGTGCACGGGTTGTGGCTGATGTGCCAGGCCGCAGGTAGGCACTTCGCGGAACAGGGCGCCGGCAACATCGTCAACATCGGCTCGATCTCGGCGCTGATCGTCAACCGCCCGCAGTGGCAACCGGCGTACAACGCCTCAAAGGCCGCCGTACATCAGTTGACGAAGTCACTGGCTGCTGAGTGGGCGCCGCTCGGCATTCGTGTCAACGCGGTCGCCCCCGGCTACGTCAAGACGGAGATGGCACCGGTCGACGACCCGCAGTTCAAGCCGCGCTGGATCGATGACGCACCAATGCAGCGCTACGCCCTCCCTGAAGAGATCGCCCCCACTGTCGTCTACCTAGCCTCTGACGCCTCTAGCTTCATGACCGGCTCAGTAGTCACCATCGACGGCGGCTACACCTTGTTCTGAGGGCCGCTACAGGTCAGGGATCCCTGACCTGTAGCGCCTCTAGACGCGGCTCAGTCGCTTGCGGCCGGTGTCAGGGAGAGCTCCCAGAAGTCGGCATAGCGGCCGCCAACACCTACCAACTCGTCGTGGGTGCCCTGCTCGACGACCCGACCGGCGTCCAGGAAGACGACGCGATCGGCGCGTTGGACGGTTCGCATGCGGTGCGCCACCATTACCACGGTCCGGCCCGCCATCAGCCGCTCGATACCGTCGTGCACTGCCGCCTCGTTGACCGGATCCAACGCGGACGTCACCTCGTCCAGCAGCACGATGGGCGCGTTCTTCAGCATTGCTCGCGCGATCGAGACCCGCTGGCGCTCACCACCTGACAACAGCGCGCCGCCCTCGCCGACGTTCGTCGCCCACCCGCCGGGCAGTCGCTCGATCACGTCGTCCAACCGCGCCGCGGTCGCGGCCGCCCGCACCTCGGCAACACTCGCGTCGGGACGGCCGAGACGTACGTTCTCCTCAATCGTGCCGTCGAACAGATAGACGTCCTGGAAGACAATCGCGATCTGCGCCATCAACACCTCGGTACTGATCGCGCGTACGTCGACCCCGCCCACACACACCACGCCCGCGTCCACGTCATAGAACCGCGCGAGCAACTGCAGCAAGGTGCTCTTACCAGCGCCCGACGGCCCAACAATCGCAAGCCGCTGCCCCGCCGGCACGGACAACGAGACGTCGTCGATCACCACCCGATCGCCATGCCGGAAACCAACGGACTCGAACGACAGGTCATAGCGTTCCGGCTGGATCGGCTCGCGAGGTTCCGGCAGCGGCTCAGTACGCAACACCGCGTCGAGTCTCGCCAACTCGGCCCGCGCTCCGCGGAGTTTCCCGCCGATATCCGCCAGCGATAGAACCGGATCTGCGCAACGGGAAGCCAGTACGAGAATCGTCAAGAGCTCTGCCGCACCGATGTTCCCGCCGAGCGCAAGGTAGACACCCAAGACCAACACCACGGTGAACATCGCCTGCACCACGAGCGCCAAGCCCACCACGCCAGGCAGCGCTGACAGCGTCGTACGGCGGGACGCGCGCTGGACCTCCTGCAACGAGTCATCGAGCAACCGGAAGCGTTCGGCAGTCCGGCCACCGGCCCGCAATACCGGTTGAGCCTGCAGGTACTCGATGACTCGCCCGGTCGCCTCGTGGTCGCGTTCGGCGCGCTCCGCGTCGGCGGCGGCCATTGAGCGTCCGGTCCAGATCTGGATCGCCATCACCAGCGGTACGGCGACCAACGCGGCCAGCCCCAGTTGCCAATTGAAGGCCAGCATCACGACCACAATCGTCAACGGAGTGACACAGGCGGAGATGAACGGCGCCAGCAGATGCGCCGCCACCCCCATCACCTCCAGCAGGCCGCGTCCGGCCAGTACCGACACCTCCCCGACGCGGCCGGCGCTGTACCAGCCGATCGGCAGCCGGGCCAGGTGATCGCCAAGCCGGTGATACATCCCCCGCAACAACACGGTCCCGACGCGGAACCCGGACAAGTCGCTGCGATAGCGCAACGCCGCGTAGACCGCGACCGCGACCCCGAACGCGATCAGCCACGGCCAGGCGTCCCCGGGCGTGCTCCCGAACAACGCCCGCAGCACTGGAACCAAGAGCGCGTACGACAACCCCTCGGCTATCGCGGTCAGCGTCATCAGGGCGACAGTTCGTCGCATCGGCTTGGCGTACTCGTTGCCCAACACGCGCAGCAGCATTCGGATCATCGGGGCTCAACTCCTTGCCGTACGTCGTCGGGCGCTTGGTGGGATTGCCAGAACGCGGCGAACTTTCCGTTCTGCGCGAGTAGGTCGGCCGGCCTGCCGCGTTCGACGATCGACCCGTTCTCCAGCATCACGACGGTGTCGGCGTCCGCGACCGTCTCGAGCCGATGGGCGATGACGAGGATCGTCCGATAGCCGCCAAGCGTCGCCAGGGCACGTCGTACCGCCTGTTCGGTTTGTGGGTCGGCGAAGGCGGTCGCCTCGTCGAGCACCAGTACGGGCGCGTCGGCGAGCAAGGCGCGCGCGATCGCGATCCGCTGCGCCTCTCCGCCTGACAAGTCCGAGGCGCCGATGACCGTCTCGTATCCCTGCGGCAGCTCGAGAATTCGGTCGTGGATATTCGCCAACCGGGCGGCGCGAATCACGTCGCCGAGGTCGGCATGCGGTACCGCCAGCGCGATGTTGTCCGCGACCGAAGCGCGCAGCAGACGTACGTCCTGGAAGACGAACGAGACCGTCCGGTAGAGCTCCCGGCTGCCGAGCTCGCGCAGATCGACACCGCCCAGCGTGACCGAACCACGCGTCGGATCGAAGAAGCGCGGCAAAAGCTGAACCAGGGTGGACTTTCCGCTGCCCGACGGCCCGACGATCGCGGTGACCGTGCCGGGTTCGAGCACCAGGTCGATCCCACGTAGCACCTCGTGATCGGCGTCGTACCCGAATCGAACGTCACGCAGTTCCACCCGGTGACCTTGTGGTGTGACCGGATGCGCAGGCTCGGGTAGTGATTGCACGTCGAGTACGTCGCGGATCCGGCCGACCGCACGGCGGGCCGCCTGGATGTCGTCGAAGCCGTGGCCGAGGGCGGCGACCGGAGCGGTGAGGCCTAGCCCGAGCAGCAGGAACGGCAACAGGTCCGCCGGGTCGAGGCCGCCGGTGGTGATCCGCGTCGCTCCGCCGATCAGGACGACCAGCAGTACGAACGGCGGTGCGAGCGCCAGCTGCATCCCGGCCGCGATCCCCGAAATACCGCGCACCCAGCGGAAGAAGATGCTGACGAAATCGTCGGCGGCCGCGAGGAACTTGCGGTGGGCGCGCTCGGATCCGCCGTACGCCTTGACCACCGCGATGCCCTGCACGAACTCGACGACGGAACTCGTGATCCGTCCCATGGCCGCGTCGAACTGTTCCTGCTCACGCAGCCGCGTCGGCGTCATCATCAGGGGGACCAGCGCAATTGCCAGCGCGACCGGGATCAGGGCGATCAGGGTGAGCCGCCAGTCGATGGTGAACAAATAGGCCAGTGACACCAGCGGCACCACGAATGCGGCGACGACCTCGCCAGGGGTGTGTGCGATGAACGGATGTACGGCGCTGACGTCATCGCCCACCACCTTTGCCAGCTCGCCCGTACGGCGCCGGGAGAACCAGCCGATCGGTACGCGGCCAAGTCGCGCGGCCAGTTGGCGGCGAAACGACAGTTGCACTCGGTCGTCCAGAACATGCCCGATGCCGGACGACGCGGCCGTGAACAGCAGCCGGACGAACAGGCCGACCGCGCCCGCGATCACGACGAGCCAGACGTGATCGCGATTAACGGGTTCGGGCGCCAGCAGCGCGCGACCCACCTCGACGACCGCGAGCAGCGGCGCCAGACCCGCGACAGCGCCGACGACCTGCAGCACCATCACGGCCGCGAAGCCTGGCAAATAAGGGCGCAGCAGCTGCCTCGTGGTCATCGCGCTCCCGTCTTCGTCAACTTCGTCGCGACGTCGCCTGCCGCTGCCTCTTCGCTCGTACGGGGCAGCACGGTGAGGGCGATGAGGACGGAACCGGCCAAGAGCGCGGCGCCGAGTGACAGGCCGAGCGCGTACCCGTCGTTGAGGGCCTCGAGTGTGCGGGTCGCGCCGGTTCGCTCGTTGGCGGCGGTGCCGAGGGCGGCCAGTCCGAGCGAGGCACCGATCTGACGTGAACTGGCGAGCAAGCCGGAGGCGGTGCCCGTCTCGTGGGGCGCGACACCCATGGTGGCGGTGGAGACGACCGGTCCGAGGCAGAGCCCGAAGCCGATGGCGATGACGATCGACGGGCCGAGTACGTCGACGACGTAGGAGCCGTCGGCGCTGATGAATCCGAACCAGGCGAACCCGGCCGCGGTCAGCAGTCCGCCCACGGTCAAGAGGACCCGGGCCGGGAAACGGTAGCCGAGTTTGACGGCGAGCACAGAGCCGACGACCACGCCGAGTGCGAGCGGCAGGAACTGGAACCCGGTCATGGCCGGGCCGGTCCCGAGCACTCGCTGAAGGTAGAGGGACGCGAAATAGAAGGCCGAGGCCATGGCGGCGCCGAGTAGGAGGTTGTACGCGTTGGCGCCGGCGACCGCGCGATTGGTGAACAGGCCAAGCCGGATCAGCGGGTCTCGGGTGGTGGTCCGCTCGACGTACACGAACGCGGTCAGCAAGGCGACGGCGATTGCGAGGGTCGCCCAGGTGACCGGCGAGGTCCACGCGTACCGGTCGGTGCGGACGACGCCGAACACGAGCAACGTCATTCCGGCCGTGGCCAGGACAGCACCCAGTACGTCAGGGCGGCCGCGGCGCGCAGCGGGCGGATCCGCGGGGACGCTGCGCCAGGTCAGAACCAGTGCGACGGCGACCATCGGCACATTCACGAACATCACCCAACGCCAGCTGGCGTACTCGGTGAGCACGCCGCCGATCAGTACGCCGAGCGCGCCGCCGGCGGCGTTCATCGCGCTCCACACGCCAAACGCCCGGACGCGGGGCTTGCCGGTGGGGAAGGTCGAGGTCAGCAGGGACAGCGCGGCCGGCGCCAATGCGGCGGCGCCGACGCCCTGGGCGGCACGGGCGGCGACAAGGTGACCGGCCTCCTGGGCGAAACCGCCGACGAGTGAGGCGAGGCCGAACAACGCGAGCCCGAGCAGCAGCACGCGCTTGCGGCCGTACCGGTCGGCGAGCTTGCCGCCGAGGAGGAGCAGGCCGCCGAAGGAGAGGGCGTACGCGTGGATGACCCAGGTCAGGCCCACTTCGGTGAAGCCGAGGGCGGCGGCGATCTGCGGAAGTCCGAGGTTCACGACCGACAGATCCAGCGAAACCATGAACTGCACGACGGCCACCGCGGCAAGGACGAGGGCGGGGCGAGTAGACTTTTCGAACATGTTCCGAAAGTAGCATCGAGATCAACCCGCTGTCGACTACGTTGGCCCGGTTCCACGGCTGGGAGGGGCGGTTCCACGGATGGGAGGGGGGAAAGGATGATGGGACGATGCCCCGACCACCAGCACCGCAAGGCCGCACCGGCCGGCCACGCCTGACGTCTCGTGCGCAGATCCTGGCGGCCGCTCGCCAGCTCATCGACCGGGATGGGTGGGAGAAGCTGACGATTCGCCAGCTGGCCGCAGAGCTCGGCATCGGGGCGACGACGCTGTATCACCACGTGCGGGATAAGGAGGATCTGCTACTTCTGCTGATCACGGAGTATGCGGATCAGATCCCGCATCCCGAGCTGCCGAGCGAGCCGCGGGACCGGATCATCGTGGCCGCCATTGCTACCCACGACGCCCTCGCGGCCTGGCCCTGGGCGGCGGAGGTCCTCACCGTCGACGGGTTCATCGGCCGGCTTGGTGAATCGGCCCTCTGGTTCGTCGAAACCATCCTGGCCGGAGCTGTCGGCTACGGATGCACGCCCGCGCAAAGCGTCCACATCTTCCGCAGCATCTGGTACTACACGGTCGGCGAAATCCTCGTCCGCGCCCGCTCCGCCCCCGACCGCGCCACCAACGAGCGCGACCTAGACATCACCACCCGCATCAACCAACTAGACACCACCCACCTACCCCACCTATCCGCCATCGCCCACCAATGGGCCACCCTGTCGGCCCAAAACACCTACCCCCCCGGCCTCCGCGCCCTAGTAGACGGCCTCCTATCCCACGCCACGTCCCCCCACTGACCGCGGCGAGCAACCCTCCACCTTGCGGCGAGCAACCGTCCACCGCGACGGCGCCCAGCCGTCCACGTTGCGGCGAGCAACCGTCCACCTTGCGTCGATTGGTCTGGATTTGCCCGCTACCGCGGCGGGCCACTGTGGTCACAAACAGTCGGCGGGCAAATCCTGACCAATCGTCGCCATCGCCTGCCCGGTATGACCGAAGCCGAGATGTCCCGTACGGCGCTTCGCGGGACCGGGTGATGCGTGGCGGACGCAGGCGACGATTGGTCAGGATTTGCCCGCAGACCGTAGGCGATCGACCTGACCCGCCGCTCGAAGCGGTCAAATCCAGACCAATCGACGCAAGGTGGATGGTTGCTCGACGCAACGTGGGCGGGTGGTCGGCGTGTGGGGTGGGTTAGACGCCGGAGGGGAAGCCGTCGGTGGGGGGTGTGGGGCGGGTGTCTAGGACGTTGTCTAGCCAGGCTTCGATGTTGACGTTGCCGGTGAGGATGTTGGCGATGTACGCCGAGCGTTCGTGGCTGAGGACTTCTTGTTCCCAGACGCACGGGCCGACGCCGCTGGGAGCAGGGCGCAGCGTGTCGAGGTCTTGGCCGCGGAACAGGCTGAGGCGGCTCTGGAAGTCCTGCGACCACGTCTGGATCACCACGTACGCCGAGTCGGCGCCGAGGTGCAGCACCACCACGGCGAGACCCAACCCGCCCTGGGATTCGTCGAAGTCGAGCTGACGGGTGGAGAAGTCGCGCACCTTCACCACCATCAGGTCGTCCCACGGTCGCCGCGGGGCGGTGATCACGTACGGCTTGACCAGCCGGTGCGCGAACCGCCACGGCATCAGCGGTGTGACCGGTCGTGGCCGGTATGCCCCGGCCAGACCGGCCAACGTACGGTCCCGCGCCGCCGCGGATGCGCCCGTGAGCTCTGGGTCGGTCACCGGGCGGCGTCGCACCCCTGGGCCGCGAGCGCCCGGGCGAGATCGGCACGGGCTTCACTGACGTACCGCAGGGTGGGCGCGTCGACCGAGGACGACTCGGTCTCGAGCCAGCCGGTCAGCGCGTCGAGTGTGGCCTGCTCGGGCAGACCCTTCGGCGCGAGATAGACCAGCACGTTCTCACCCATGGACGAGCCGAGCCGGCCGTAGACGTCCTTCGCGGCCTCGAGGTACTTGCCGACGTACGGCCGGAGCAGCTCCTCCTGGCCGGGCTGGGTGAAGCCCATGATGGTGCGGAACTGCGTCTCGTTCGGGGTGTCCTCGGACTCGACGGCTGTGTGCCACGCGGCGGCCTTGGCCTCGGCGGTCGGCCGGGCGGCGAGCGCCTGGGCGGCCCGCTCCTGACCGGTGATGGTGGTGTCGCGGGTCAGCTCGTCGTCGATCGTGTCCGCGTCGATCCGGCCGAGCCGGGCGAGACCGGCCAGCAGGGTCCAGCGCAGATCGGTGTCGATGACCAGACCATCCGGCAACTCCGTGCCCGCGAGCCAGCCGGCCAGCCGGTCGGCGCCTTCGGCGGAGAAGACCGACGCGATGTACGCACGGGCGAACGCGAGCTGGTGGTCGCTGCCGCCCTCCGCGCTCGCGACGAGCTCGGCCAGTGCCGACTCCAGTTGCGCGCGCAGGTCGGCGCGATTCTCCGGCGCCGCGTAGCTGTTGATCGCGGCCGTGGCCTGCAGCAGCAACGACCGGACGGCGGTCAGGTCGGACTCGCCACGGATACCGCCGAGCACGAACGCGACGTACTGGCTGGCGGGCATCTCGGCATCACGCGTCATGTCCCAGGCCGCGCCCCAGGTCAATGCCCTCGGCAACGATTCGGTCAGCGCGCCGCCGGACGAGACCAGGGTCTCCCGCGACCGCTCGTCCAGCCGGATCTTCGCGTAGGTGAGGTCATCGTCGTTCAGCAGCACCAGGTCGGGCTGCGTCGCGCCGACCAGCTCGGCCAGCTCGGTCCGCACGCCGTCGATGTCGACCTCGAAGCGCTCGGTCCGGACCAGACCCGCATCGGTCTTGTTGTAGAGGCCGACGGCGAGGCGATGCGGGCGCAGCGTCGGGAACTCCGCCGCCGCGGTCTGCTCGATCGCGAAGCTCGAGAACGCGCCAGAAGCGTCGACGGTGAAGTCGGCGCGCAGCGTGTTCACGCCGGCCGTACGCAGCCAGCGCTCGGTCCAGTCGTCCAGGTCGCGCCCGGACGCCTTCTCCAGCGGCTTGAGCAGATCGGTCAACTCCGTGTTGCCGAAGGCGTGATCCGCGAAATACTCCTTCAGCGCGGCGATGAACGTCTCCTCGCCGACGAACGCGACCAGCTGGCGCAACGTGGACGCGCCCTTGGCATACGTGATGCCGTCGAAGTTCACCTCGACCGCGTGGAAGTCGACCATGTCCGCCGCGATCGGGTGCGTCGAGGGCAGCTGGTCCTGGCGGTAGGCCCAGTTCTTCCGGGCGTTGCAGAACGTCGTCCAGGCATCGGCGTACTTGGTGGTGGCGGTGGCCTGCGCCCAGTGGCTGGCCCATTCCGCGAAGGACTCGTTCAGCCAGAGGTCGTCCCACCAGGTCATCGTGACCAGGTCGCCGAACCACATGTGCGCGAGCTCGTGCAGCACCGTGTTGGCGCGGCTCTCCAGCTCGGCCTGGGTGGTGCGGCTGCGGAAGAGGTACTCGTCGCGAAGGGTCACGCAGCCCGCGTTCTCCATCGCGCCCATGTTGTACTCCGGGACGAACGCCTGGTCGTACTTCTCGAACGGGTACGGCGTGCCGAACGCCTTCTCGAACAGCTCGAAGCCCTGCTTGGTCACCTCGAACAGGTCCTCGGTGTCCAGCGCGTGCTTGATCGACGGCCGGCACAGCAGCGCCATCGGGTAAGTGCCGTGCGGGCCCTCGTACGCATCGGTGACGACGTGGTACGGCCCGGCGACGACGGCGGTGATGTAGGTCGACATCGGCTTGGTCGGCGGGAACTCCCAACGGCCGAGCTCTTCGCCGTTCTCACCCTTGTACGTCGTGGGCTCGGGCGTCGGCGCGTTCGAGATGACGACCCAGCGGGCCGGCGCGGTCACCGTGAAGGTGAAAGGGGCCTTGAGGTCCGGCTGCTCGAACGTGGCGAACACGCGGCGCGCGTCGGGCACCTCGAACTGGGTGTAGAGGTAGGTCTCCTTGTCGGCCGGGTCGACCGAGCGGTGCAGCCCTTCGCCGGTGCGCGAGTAGACGCAGTCCGCGACCACGCGCAGTTCGTTGCTCGTCGCCAGGTCGTCCAGCTGGATCCGGGCCCCGTCGTACACGGTGGCGGGATCGAGCGATCGGCCGTTCAGGGTGATCTCGTGCACGGTCGAGGCGATCAGGTCCGCGAAGGTGGCGGCCCCGGGCTCGGCGGTGAAGTTCACCGTGGTGATGGACGGGAACGTCGCGGCGCCCCCCGCGGCACCGGTGAGATCCAGGTCGACGGCGTACCGGACATCGCTGATCAGTCCGGCACGGGCGCGCGCTTCATTGCGCGTCAGGTTGGTTCCAGGCATGCAGGCATCCTATGCACCTGTTCAGTTCCGCACCCGCGGGTTTCCCCGTGACATCACCTTCGTATTGAAAGCGTTCTCAATCGGCCCGGCCGCTATCTCACACCGTGATCGAACCGCCTCACCGGGTGACCGTATTGCCCCAGGTTTGTACGGTTGGGGACATGACCACAATCCCCGATACCGCCCCCCAATCCGCCGATTTCTGGTTCGACCCCGCCTGCCCCTGGGCCTGGATGACGTCTCGCTGGATGCTCGAGGTCGAGCAGGTCCGGACCGTGAAGACGACCTGGCATGTGATGAGCCTCGCAGTGCTGAACGAGGAGCGGGACCAGGACCGGTCGAACCAATGGGCGCCCGTCCGGGTCCTGATCGCGGCCGAGCAAGCCCACGGCAACGAGGTGCTGCTGCCGCTCTACACCGCTCTCGGCCGCCGCATCCACAACGAACGCCGAGGCCTGTCCCGTGAGGTGATCGTGGAGGCCCTCGACGAGGTCGGTCTGCCCGCATCGCTGATCGAGGCCGCCGACACCGACCGGTACGACGATGTCCTGCGCAAGTCGCACAAGGCCGGCATCGACCTGGTCGGCATGGACGTCGGCACACCGGTCATCTCCGTCAACGGGATGGCGTTCTTCGGCCCGGTCGTCACGCCCGCGCCGAAGGGTGATGCCGCCGGCAAGCTCTGGGACGGCGTACTGCTCGTCGCCGGTACGGAGGGCTTCTTCGAGATCAAGAGGACCCGCGACAAGGACCCGATTTTCGACTGATCGCAGGTTTCGTCCGGGTGGCCCGTGGCAAAGGTGCAGGTCGACGGCGCCTTTTCGTTTGACGTTCAAAGGTTGAACCTGGCGAGGACTTACGTGAAGGTAATCCACCAACAACCGACGTCTAGCGGTAGGTGGGTTACGAGATGGGATTACTGCGTGGTGGTCTCAGCATGGCCCTGGCCGGCTCGAGTGTGCTGCTGGCGGCCGCGATGAACTCGTTGCCGGCCGGGGCCGATGCCGAGGCGGTCGACGTGCCGCCGGGTGTGACGGCCGGAGTGGCCGTGTTCGACCGCCGGACCGGGACGTTCACCGAGCGGCTCAACCCGGACCTGCAATTCCGGTCGGCCTCGGTGGTGAAGCTCCTGATCGTGCTGGACTACCTGTGGAACCGCGCCCCGGCGTACGACATCCCCGTGGCCGACCGCGCCCGGCTGGACGTGATGTTGCAGAGCAGCGACGACTCGGCCGCCAGTTATTACTGGGACACCCTCGGCGGCGGCGACATCATCGACCGGATGGTGCCGCGGCTGGGCCTGACCCATACGGCCCGGCCGCCGGCGAGCCACCCGGGCTTCTGGGGGTACGTCGCCATCACGCCCGCCGATACCGTGCGGATCTACCGCTACCTGCTGGACCGTGCGCCGGCGCCTGTTCGGCAGTACGTGATGGGCAACCTCTACCAGGCGACCCGGTGTGGCACGGACGGCTTCGACCAGTACTTCGGGATCGCGTCCGTCTTCGACCTGGCGTACTCGGTCAAGCAGGGCTGGTCCGGCTTCCAGAACTCCGGCGGTTGCGCGATCCCCGGTAAGGCCGCTGGGGTGGATCTGGTGCAGGAGGCCTTGCACACCACCGGCACGGTCGGTACGGACGACCGGTCGATCATTGCCGTCTACACGTTGCACCCGGACGGTACGCCGTACGGCAAGGCTTATACCGATCTCACGCGTCTTACTCGTGGTTTGAACGTTCCAGGCGGGATACGCGCACCCGGTTCGTGGCACACGACGTACGGCGCGGGGGTGCGAGTTCGGACCGCTCCGAACACCAGTGGCGAGGTGTTGGGAACACTGCCGTCTGGTGTCGACGTACTCGTCTCATGTCAGAAGCGAGGCCAGGTGATCTCGGCGCCGCCTAGGACCAGCGAGTGGTGGGCGTACCTGCCGAAGTACGGCGGCTACGTCACCAACGTGTACGTCGGCTCAGGCCCGGCCAAGCTGCCGGGGGTGCCGGACTGCCAGTAGGCGGCATGCGAGACTTCGGGCATGCGTGTGCATCTCGGCTCCGATCATGCCGGTTTCGAACTGAAGAACCACCTCCTCGAGCACCTGATCAAGGCGGGTCACGACGTCGTCGACCACGGCCCGGTCGTGTACGACGCCGTGGACGACTATCCGCCGTTCTGCCTGCGGGCGGCCGAGGCCACGGTCGCGGAGGCGGACAGCCTCGGCATCGTCATCGGCGGCTCGGGCAACGGCGAGCAGATCGCGGCGAACAAGGTCAAGGGCGCTCGCGCCGCACTGGCCTGGAGCGTCGAGACGGCCCGGCTGGCGCGTGAGCACAACAACGCGAACCTGGTCGGCATCGGCGCTCGCATGCATCCGATCGAGGACGTGGTGAGCTTCGTCGAGACCTTTCTCGCGACGCCGTACTCGGACGAGGACCGGCACACCCGCCGGATCGAGATGCTCAGCGGTTACGAGGAGACCGGCGAGCTGCCGCCCTTGCCGCCGTCCGCTTCCTGACTCCGCTGTTGCTGAGCCTGTTGTTCCGGGGCTCGCGGCTTCGGTGCTTCGGGGGCCTTCTTCTTTTTGGGGCCCTCGGTGGGAACGGTATGGGGACGTGAGACATCCCGGGCCCGCATGGATCGCGCCGTGCCGACGACGGCCGGTGTCGGCGCGCCTCTCTTATCACCCATGGAGGCATCATGCCTGAAGGTCACACCCTGCACCGCCTGGCGGCCGACGTCTTCGCGGCGTTCGGCGGCCGGCCCGTCCGGGCGAGCAGCCCGCAGGGCCGATTCGCCGACGGCGCCGCCCGGCTGGACGGCCGGTTGCTGGTCCAGACCGAGGCGCACGGCAAGCACTTCCTGGGTGAGTTCGAGGGCGCGGGCTGGCTGCACATCCACCTCGGCCTGATCGGCAAGATGGGCTTCGGCGACGGACCGGCGCCCGAACCGGTCGGTCAGGTCCGGCTCCGCCTCGAGAACGGCCTGGCGTACGCCGATCTGCGCGGCGCCACCATCTGCGAGCTGATGACCGACGGCGAGCGCGACGTACTGCTCGGCCGGCTCGGGCCCGACCCGCTGCGCGACGACGCCGATCCGGAACTGGCCTGGAAGCGGATCCACAAGAGCCAGCTGCCGATCGGCCGGTTGCTGATGGAGCAGCACGTGCTCAGCGGGGTCGGCAACGTCTATCGCGCCGAGACGCTGTTCCGGGCGCGGCTGCATCCGCTCACCCCGGGCGCGCTGGTGAAGAAGCGCGAGTGGAACGGCATGTGGGCCGACCTGGTCGAGCTGATGAAGTACGGCGTTGAGACCGGGCGGATCGACACCGTGAGCGACGACCACACCCCCGAGGCGATGGGCCGCGACCCGCGCAAGGACGACCACGGCGGCGAGGTCTACGTGTATCGCCGGCACGGTCAGCGGTGCTACGTGTGCCAGTCCGTGGTCCGTACGGAAATCATGGCCGGGCGCAATCTGTTCTGGTGCCCGAAGTGCCAGCGCACCGGTTTGACCAGAAAAGCTTGAGTTCAAGCAGAAAAGCGAGAGCGAATTCGGCCGACTTGATGCGCGGACCGAGCGGTGCCGTTATCTTCTTCTCACGATGAGTAGCCGCGGCGGGCCTGCTTCAGTGGGCATGAGCATGCGACGAGCCGGATATCTGTCCGGTTCGCTGGTCCGTCGTGCGCGCGAAAGCCACGCCCTGGCCGCGGTCGGGTTGATGTCACTCGCCGTGTTCCTGGGCGTCGCCGCCTTGGTGATGCCATTAGTGATACCCGTATCCGCGCTGATCATTCCTGTTCTGATCGGCGGATTGCTGCTGAAGTTCCGGGCGCTGGTGGTGCTGACCTGTCTGAGCCTCGCGCTGGGGTCGTACGCGATCACCGCGCCGGACTGGTATCAGCCGAAGGTCGGCATCGCCGTACTCGCGGTCGTCTCCTGGATCGTGCTGGCCGGGGCCAAGGTGCGGACCCGGCTCGGCGTCCAGGGCACCCGGGGCGAGTCGATGCTGATCGAACTGCGGGACCAGCTGACGATGCAGGGGGAGCTGCCCCGCCTACCGGCCGGCTGGCGGGCCGAGGTCGCCATCAGGTCGGCCGGGGGAGCGTCGTTCGCGGGGGACTTCGTCGTGTCCTCGACCCACGGCGACATCCTCGAGGTCGCGCTCGTCGACGTCTCCGGCAAGGGCCTCGATGCCGGCACGCGGGCGCTGCTGTTGTCCGGCGCGTTCGGCGGGCTGCTCGGAGTGGTGCCGGTGGAGGAGTTCCTCCCGGCCGCCAACCACTATCTGCGCCGTCAGGACTGGGACGACGACTTCGCGACGGTGGTGCATGTCTCGGTCAACATGGTGACGGGGGAGTTCGAGGTGCGGACGGCGGGCCATCCGCCGGCGATCCAGTTCGACGCGTGGTCAGGACGCTGGCAGACGCGGGACGCCGACGGGCCCTTGCTCGGTCTGGTCGACCACCCGGTCTTCGCCAGCAATCACGGCACTCTCAAGCAGGGCGACGCGCTGTTCCTTTACAGCGATGGCATGGTCGAGACCCGGCGCCGCGACATCGGTCTCGGTACGGACCGGCTGGCGGGTCATGCCGAGCGCCTCGTCGGGACCGGCTTCAAGAACGCCGCCGAGGAGCTCGTCCATGAGATCGGCGGCCCGGGCGATGACTCGGCGCTCGTGCTGATCCACCGCCAGGTCAACCCGGCCGACCTGGTCCTGCCCACCGATTGCCGCCGGGTGAAGTCCCAATCGCTCTTGCGCAGGCGCCGCTCGGCCCTGATCCGGATCAAGTCCCGGACCGCCGCCTGAAGGTCGTCCGCTGGGCCCTTTCCGGTCGCTGAATCGTCGTCGAGGATTTAGTTGCCTCGCGACGCGCGAACTGATGCCAACAGCAACAGTTTCGGCCATACTGCCCGAGTCGTTGCAGAAACGTCACCCTGAGTGGTTGATTCGGGCAACGATGGGGCCATACTGCAACTGTCGGTGACATTTCGTCACCATGCTTAGGGAGGGAGGCCTGATGTCCACCAAGAAATCTTCTGGACAACGTCTGGTGACGACACTGGCCACGAGTGGATCGATCGCTGTGCTACTGGGGGCACTGGCACTGGCCGCACCAGCAATGGCGGCCGCTGAAATTCCACTGGCGGAGGCCCCGCCAGGCAATAACGGGTTCGTCAAGGTCGAAGGGGTCGTCATGTCCCCGCAGCCGGACAACAACCCACATCAGGGCTGTACCTTCACCATCGAGTTCTACAACTACGACAAGGCCGAAGAGGGCAAGGAACTGAAGGCGACTGTGTCCTTCACGGACCAGGCGCCGACGGCCGACGGTGGCGTTCACATCGTCTCCGGCAGCCCTGTCCTGGACATCGGTGAGGACGCCGCAGGCGGTGGCACCGACCTCGACGCCAAGGAAACCTACACGCTGGACTTCACGGGTGAGCCGCATCCGGTCCAGGGTTTCCACATCAAGCTGACGGTCCACGCTGATGGCTCGATCGGCGCCGACACCAAGCACAAGGTCTTCTGGGTAGAGGGCTGTGGGCCGACCACACCGCCCACCACGCCGCCGACGACCCCGCCGACGACTCCGCCGACGACCCCGCCGACGACCCCGCCGACCACGCCGCCGACGACGCCGACTGTGCCGCCGACGACCAAGCCGACGGTGCCGCCGACCAAGCCGACCGTGCCGCCGACCAAGCCGCCGACGACCAAGCCGCCGACGACTCAGCCGACGGAGCCGGAAGAGACGACCGAGCCGCCCGTACCGACCTCGTTCGACGCGGGTCTGGGTGGCACCTCGGGTGACGACGGATCCAGCGGTGGTGGCCCGACCAGCCCGGCCGGGATCGCGCTGCTCTCCCTGGGCGGTCTCCTGCTGGCCGCGGGTGGTTACCTCGGCCTCCGTCGCCGTGGACGTCACACGGTCTGAGGATGGCCCGTATGAAACATGCTCGGCCCGCCGCCTTCATCGGCGGCGGGCTGATCACTGTTCTGGGACTGGTCGCCGTCGCGATCGGTGGCTACCTTCAATTCGGTCAGACCACGCCATCATCGAAACCAGGCGGCGTCGCCGGGCCATCTGTTGAGTCCTCCCGGCCGGTCGTGAGTACGCCGACACCGCGAACGAGCACCAAGCCGACGCCGAAACCGGCCACCAAGCCGACCAGGACTCCGTCGCGGACCAAAGCAACGCCCGCGCCCCGGCCGGCAAAGCCCAAGAAGCTGCTGCTGCCCTCGCTCGGCATCACCGCGCCCGTGGTGCCGATCTGGATGGACGGCGGTTCGCTCACGCCGCCTTCGAACCCGCGCACGGTCGGCTGGTGGTCCACTGGCGCGATGCCTGGTGCGCGACAGGGCTCGGCCGTCATCACGGGGCATACCCTTCATGCCGGAGGTGGTGCGTTCGACGATCTGGAAGACCTCAAGCCAGGTGATGCCGTAACGGTTGCGACTACTCGCGGCCCGATTCGGTACGTCGTACGGACCGTGGTGATCTATCGCAAGCAGGCCCTCGCGAAAGTTGCGGCCAAAGTCATGAGTCAGAGCGTGCCGGGTCGGCTTGTCCTGGTGACGTGTGAGGACTGGACCGGCAAGGTCTACCTGAGCAATACCGTGGTCACTGCCGTACGCGTCAGCTGATTGGTTCTGTGCCGGTTGTCGGTGGGATGGCGTAGCGTGCAGAGCTGTGATGGGTCCTGGGATGGGTGAGGGAGTGGGAGCGGACCGGATCGCGCCGGACGTCTCCTTCGAGGAACTGGTCGCGTTGATGCCGGCCGCGGTGCGGGAGGCTTTTCCGACCACCCGCTGGCAGATCGAGAAACTCTGGGCGCTGGACCTCAAGGTCGAGCCCATCGAGGTCGCCGATCTGATCTGGATGTTCGATCTGCCGCTGTGGCAGCTGAACGGTGAGCGCTACAAGGTCACCCCGAACCAGGTCACCGCCACCCCGATGAACTTCCGTCCCCACTACGAGCGGGTGATGGAGGCCGATCTCGACTTCCCGATCCACCTGGTCGCCTATCGCGGTCGCCTCGTCGTGCTCGACGGCGTGCACCGGCTCGCCAAGGCCCACTTCCTGCGCCGCCGCTGGATCGAGGGCAAGATCGCCACCGCCGCCCAACTCCAGCAATGCGAAGCCTCCGCCTGACCTATTTGGCGGCGGCTTTGATGACCTGGGTCAGGGCGGTGTGCAGGGATTCGAGCTCGGGCAGGGACATGCCCAGTCGGCTGATGATGGCCGGCGGGATCTTGAGCGCTTCCTCGCGCAGCGCCCGACCGGACTCGGTCAGCGTCACCGCCAGCGCGCGCTCGTCGCGGGGATCACGCTGGCGGGTCACATAGCCGACGGCTTCGAGTCGTTTGAGCAATGGCGACAACGTGCCCGGGTCGAGCGCGAGCAGCTCGCTCAGGCGCTTCACCGTGAGCGGCGAGTCCTCCCACAACGCCAGCATCACCAGGTATTGCGGATGAGTGAGACCCATCGGCTCCAGCAGCGGCCGGTAGAGCGCGATGACGTTGCGGGACGCGACCGCCAGCGCGAAACAGACCTGGCGATCGAGCGCCAGCAGGTCGTCCGCGGATGTGACCGTCATCTCGAGCGGCTCGGGCAATTTCCCACCTCCGGGTGCTGTTGACTAGAGTAACAGTTGGTACACAAATTATTGGTGTACCAAGAATCTGAGGAGCAGACGCGATGAGCAAACCCGAGAACGAGGGCCTGAGCCTGGGGTACCGCTTCTTCTGGCGATTCCAGTACATCCTGCTGCACATCTACGGCCCGGCTCAGCTGCCCGACCACCTCGACCCGCGCATCCAGCTCAAACGCCAGCGCGCCGCCAAGGTCGCCCGCGCCAAAGCCACCCGCGAGGCCGCCGCAGCGTGAGCGTGGCAGTAGCGGACCGGCGCTGGCCGCTTTGGCCGAAATGCTGGCGGCATGGCCGCTGACAACGAGAACGAGTACGAGCCCAGCCCGGCGAAGTGGGTCCGCGACCAGGTTCGCCTGATAGAGGAATCCGGCGGCACCAAGGGGACAAGCGCAGGCGGCAAGCCCGTCATCTTGCTGACGATGCGCGGTGCCAAGTCCGGCTTGATCCGCAAGGTCCCGTTGATGCGGATCGAGCACGACAGGCGGTACGTCGCGGTGGGGTCCAACGGCGGTTCCGTCAAACCCCCGGCCTGGGTGGCGAACCTGCTGGCGGGACCACGCGTGACCCTGCAGGACGGGCCTGAGCGGCTAGAGGTAGTTGCGCGGCTGTTGGCCGGCGACGAGCGTGCCGAGTGGTGGGAGCGGGCCGTGGAAGGTTTCCGCTACTACGCCGGTTACCAGAAGAAGGTGGCGCGCGAGCTGCCGGTGTTTCTGCTGGAGCCTATGGAGCCCAGCGAGTCGGAGTCCCCGGAGTAGATGCCTGATTGAGCAGGTAGTGCTGCCCTGGAACACTTCGCCATGGCCAGGTGTTGCAGCCCGTATGACCACTCAAAACGAATACGTTCCCAGCCCGGAGAAGTGGGTCCGGGACAATGTCGAGGCGATCGAGAGTTCCGGCGGTACCGAGGGCACCGGCTTCAACGGCATGGGTGTCGTACTGCTCACTATGAAGGGCGCCAAGACCGGCGCGATCCGCAAGGTTCCGGTGATGCGGGTCGAGCACGATGGTGTCTATGCGGCGGTGGCCTCGCTCGGCGGCGCCCCGAAGAACCCGGTTTGGTACAACAACCTCGTCAACGATCCGAACGTGACGCTGCAGGACGGCCCGAACATCGGCGAGTTCGTCGCGCGGGAGATTTTCGGCGAAGAGCGCGAGCTGTGGTGGGAGCGTGGTGTCGAGGCCTACCCGGACTACGCCGAGTACCAGAAGAAGACCGATCGCATCATCCCGGTCTTCGTGCTGGAGCCTGCCAAGGGCTGAGCTCACCCATGTGAGACGCTGAGAAGCGTAGTCCGGCGCACGGCGTCGACCGAGATCTGGGAGTCCTCCTGACCACACACGACGCGGTGCAAGAACCGTTCGCCGTCTCGACGAGACTGCGACTGGCCGGGCTCGCCCTGCATGCCTATACCGCGAGCGGCTCGGTGCTCGCACTGCTGATCGTGATCGCGGCCATCGACGGTGACGCGGTCCGGGCCCTCTGGCTGGGCCTGGCCGCGCTCATCATCGACGGCACCGACGGCATGATCGCCCGTCGGTTGCGGGTCAAGGAGACCATTCCCTGGTTCGACGGCGCGCGGCTGGACGACATCGTCGACTACCTGACCTACGCGTTCGCGCCGATCGTGCTGCTCTGGACCGGGGACTACCTGCCGGAAGGCTGGATCGGGGCCGTGCTGGCGGCGCTGCCGTTGCTTGCCTCGAGCTACCAGTTCTGCCGGGTCGACGCGAAGACCGATGACCACTTCTTCCTCGGCTTCCCGAGCTACTGGAACGTCGTCGCCTTCTACGTGGTGATCCTCAGCCTCAGCCCGACCGCCACCGGCATCATCCTGCTGGTCTGCTCGGTGCTGGTCTTCGTCCCGGTCAAGTACGTCTATCCGTCGCGGACCAAGGCCTTCCGCTCGCTGAACCTGCTCACCACCTGCGTCTGGCTCATCGCGTACGCCGTACTGCTGACCCAGATGCCGGACCCGAGCACCATCGTCATCGCGATCTCCCTGGCCTACCTCGCGTACTACGCGGGGCTGAGCCTCTATCTGACCGCGCGTGCTTCGAGAAAGCGCGAGCCGCAGGCGGCGATGGCGGGCGACTGACCGGTGGTCCTGGGACTTGGCGCCGCATTGGGGGCCGCCGTTCTGTTCGGAGTGGCGGCCATCCTGCAGGCCATCGGCTCGCGCAAGGTGCCGACCGGTTCCGAGCTGGACCCGCGGATCCTGGTCGCGTTCGTCGGGCAGTTGCTGCGGCAACCTGCTTTCCTGGGCGCGCTCGCGTTGAACCTGGCCGGTTTCGGCCTGCACTTCGTGGCGTTGCGGCACCTCCCGCTGTATCTCGCGCAGGCCGGTATCGCGGGCAGCCTGGCGGTCACCGCACTGCTCGCCACCCGGGTCATGCACGATCGCCTGAGCGCGGTCGAATGGTCGGCCGTCGTCGGCATGTGCGCTGGCCTGGCTCTCCTGGCTGCCTCCTCGGGTGATGCCGGTGTGGACACGGCCGGCACTGGTTTGATCGTTGGTCTGGTGGTCGGTCTGATCGTCATCGCGGTGCTCGGGCTTGTTGTCAGCCGCTCGCTACACGCGATCGCGACCGCAGTGCTGGGAGTGCTCGCGGGCTTCGGCTTCGCGGGCGTGGCGATCTCGGCGCGGCTGCTCCCGGAAGGCGGGCTCGCGGAGATCGTGCGGGGGCCCACGGCCTACACGATGCCGATCAGCGCGGCACTGGCCTTCCTGCTGTATTCGATGGCGTTGCAACGCGGCACGGTAACGGTCGCGACTGCCTCGATGATCGCGATCCAGACCGTGGCGCCCGCAGCGGTCGGCGTACTGCTCCTGAGCGACGAGATCCGCCCGGGCTGGGCCGTCGGCGCGATCGCCGGCTTCGCCATCACCGCAGCCGGCGCCCTGATCCTCGTCCGCTTCGAACGCGTCCGCGACGAGGCACCAGATGAGGCCGACAACGGAGCAGACGCAGAAGCCGGCTCCCCGGCCTAGCGGTCCCTCGACCCTGCGGGGCCCGGGGCCGACTATGCGACGAGTGGACGCGTTGTGCACCCCAACTCGCACCGGGAATACCCCGGCGCAGAAGTCCACCCGGCTCTGGAACGGGTGCACAACGCGTCCACTCGTCGCATAGTCGAGGGTGGCGCCAGTCATCGGGTCGGCCACTTCCAAGGTGGTTCGTCCAAGGGGCGCTGGCCGTCGATGGTGGTCTCGCCGAATGACTTGATCAGCTCTACCAGCCGAAGGTCGATGCCGAGTTCGTCCGATCCGCCTTGGAGGGCGGCCAGGAACGGGCGGGAATGCGTGACCACGATGACCTGGGTGTCCTTGGCCGCGGTGACGACGAGATTCGCCAACGCAGGCAGGAGATCCGGGTGCAGGCTCGTCTCCGGCTCGTTCAGTACGAGTAGCGCCGGCGGTCGTGGTGTGAGCAGCGCAGCGACCCACAGCAGGTACCGCAGGGTGCCATCCGACAGCTCGGCGCCCGACAACGGTCGAAGCAATCCGTGCTGGTGAAAGGCAACCTCGAAACGCCCGCTGTCGGTGGTTATCTGCACCCGGCTGCCAGGAAAGGCCTGCTCGATCGCATCATCCAGCGCACCCGGCGGCCCGATCTCCCGGATCGTCTGCAGCGCCGCCGCCACGTCAGCGCCCTCGGGCCCGAGCACGGGCGTACGAGTCCCGATCTGCACCTGTCGCGCGGGCGCATCGGCATCCGTCCGCAAGTGGTCGTAGAACCGCCACGACCTGATCCGCTCCCGCAGTGTCAGCAGCTCCGGCGCCCGCTGCGGATCGGCGAATTCGCTCAGCATGCTGTCGAACGTCTGCAGCAAATGCCCGCCATCCGTCCACCCGCCGTCCTCACCGCGGATCCGAACGCGCCCGCCTTTCCGCTCGACCAGCAGCGCCGCCGGTCGCAGAAACGGCCCGGCCCACAACACCTCCTGCTTGATCTCGGGATCCAGCGAAAAGGCGCCGGCCGGTGGTCGCGGCAGACCGAAGTCGACCGAATAGCCGTAGTCGTCCGACGCGAACCCCATCCGCAAAGACACGGGCCCGGCGCGGACTGTCCCCTGCACGGGATGCTCCCCACGTCGTACGGCCTTGCTGATCACATCCGGCCCGGCCCACAACGTCGACGGCAGCCCGCCCTCCCGCGCGAGCGCCGCCACCGCACCGTTGCGCGAGGCATCCGCGAGTAGCCGCAATGACCGGTACAAACTCGACTTCCCCGTGCCGTTGGAGCCGGTCACCACGTTCAACCGGCCCAACGGCAGCACCAGCCGCCGGAGTGACCGGTAGTTCTCGATCGCCAACGTGGTGAGCATGAAAAGCAACGTACACAGGCCCTCCGACAGTTCTAGAGTGACCGAGTGCCAACCTTCCGCCACGCTGTCCGCGCCCTCATCGTCGACGAGTCCGACCACGTCCTGCTCTGCCGGCTCGAACTGACCGATCACGCCGACAAGGTCATCCTCACCTCTCCCGGCGGTGGAATCGAACTGGGAGAGTCCCTCCAGGACGCCCTCGCGAGGGAGCTGATGGAGGAGGTCGGCCTGTCACTCCGGGATCTGGTTCCGCAGCCGCTCTGGCGCCAGCAGGCGGAGGGCCCGCGGTACGCCAAGGGATATGACGGCGTCGTCAACACGTACTTCCTGGTCCGGGTGCCACGATTCGAACCGCGTGGCGCGCTGACCGACGAAGAGTTGGCCGCGGAGAACCTCACCGAGCTCAAGTGGTGGTCGCTCAAAGAGCTCGAGGAGTACGACGGAGACGCGTTCTTCTCCCCGCGGGCCTTTCCGCAGCTCTACCGGGACTACCTCGAACAAGGCGTCCCGGCAGAGCCACGGAAACTAGGCCTCTAGGCCAGCGAATCGACCCAGGCCTGGTGCAGCCCGGCGTACTGCCCGCCCGTGCCGATCAGGTCGTCCGGCGAACCGTCCTCGATGATGCGGCCGTGTTCGAGCACGATCACCCGGTCGGCCGTTTCGACCGTGGACAGCCGGTGCGCGATGACGATGGCGGTCCGGTCGGTGAGGATGGTCCGGAGCGCGCGCTGGACCAGCCGCTCGCTCGGGATATCCAGGCTGGACGTTGCCTCGTCCAGGATCAATACGGCCGGATCCGCGAGGAAGGCCCGAGCGAAAGCGACCAACTGCCGTTGGCCGGCGGACAACCGCGAACCGCGCTTCTCCACCGAGGTGTCGTAGCCGTCTGGCAACGCCGAGATGAAGTCGTGCGCGCCGATCACCTTCGCCGCGTCGACCACTTCGGCCATCGTCGCGTCCGGTTTGCCGAACCGGATGTTGTCCGCGACGGATCCGGTGAAGAGGAAGTTCTCCTGCGTCACCATCACCACCCGCTCCCGCAGGTCGTCTTCGGTCAACCGGCGCAGGTCGATACCGTCCAGCAGCACCTGTCCGCCGGTCGGGTCGTAGAACCGGGCCACCAGTTTGGCGATGGTGGTCTTACCCGCGCCGGTGGTACCGACGAGGGCGAGCGTCTGACCCGCCGGGATCTCCAGGTCGAGCCCCGGCAGCACCGCCACTCCGTCGACGTACGAGAAACGCACATTGCGCATCTCCAGGTGCCCGCGGGCTCGACCAGGCTTGACCGGCTCAACCGGCTCGGGCACGTCCGGCTCTTCCGCCAGCACCGTCGACAGCTTCTCCAGCGCCGCACTGGCCGACTGGAAGGTGTTGTAGAACTGCGAGATCTCCTGCAGCGGCTCGAAGAACTGCCGCAGGTACAAGGTGAAGGCCGTCAGTACGCCGACCGTCACCCGTCCGTGGTACGCCTCCCAGGCGCCGTACACCAGGATCGCGACGATCGTGATGTTGCCGACGCCTTTGACCGACGGCATGAAGATCGCGTTGATCCGGAACGACTCCAGGTTGGCCGCCCGGTACTTGTCGTTGACCCCGTGGAAGATCTCCTCGTTGCGCGGCTCCCGGCGGAAGGCCTGCACCGCGCGAATACCGGTCATCGACTCGACGAAGTGCACGATGACGAGTGCGACGGCCTCGCGCGTCCGCCGGTAGACCTGGGCCGAACGGCGCCGGAACCAGGCCGTGATCATGAAGAGGATCGGGAACGACAGTAGTGCGGCAAGCCCGAGCTTGAGGTCCAGCGTCAGCAACAGGATCGCTGTACCGAACAGCGTGAGCAGTGCCGTCACCAGACCGTCGAACCCGGTCTCCAGCATCTCGTCGATTACGTCCACGTCAGACGTCAGACGCGAGATGACCCGGCCAGACGTGTACTTGTCGTGGAACGACGGGCTGAGCCGCTGGAAGTGGTCGAACACCCTACGGCGTAGTCCGAGCAGAATCGTCTGCCCGAGCTTCCCCGACCGCATAAGGAACAGTTGCCGGGCAAAGGCCTGTATGAGCGCCATAGCCAGTACGAAGCTCACCACCGTGATGAGGGTGGTAGCGCCTTCTCCTGCCAGGATCGGCGGGATGCCGTTGTCGATGCCGAGGTGCACCAGGTACGGCACGGCAAGACGGGCAGCGTTCTCTATGACGACGATGAGTACTAGTAGCCAGATCAGCTTCTTGTAAGGGCGTAGGAGCTCTCCAAGCAGCTTGCGCGACTGCTCTTTCAGTACGAGCGACGCCGCCTGCGGGAGGTCATCGCCGTTCTCCTCGGCATAACCGCGCCAAGCCTGCTCTGCCGTCTGCGTCATGCGAGGACCTCCTCTTCAGCCGCAAGAAGAGTCCTGTACGCCGGAACCGTGGCGAGTAGTTCCGCATGGGTCCCGACATGCGTGATGGTCCCGCCTTGGAGCAGCGCGACCTGATCCGCAAGCATCACCGTGGACGCTCTATGCGCCACCACGATGCCAGTGGTCTCGGAGAGCACGTTGCGAAGCGCCTCCTCGACCAGTGCCTCGGTGTGTACGTCGAGCGCCGAGAGCGTGTCGTCCAGTACCAGCACGGCAGGACGCGCCAGAACCGCTCTGGCCAGTGCAAGTCGTTGCCGCTGGCCACCGGACAAGGACATGCCCTGCTCGCCCACCCGGGTCTCCAGGCCCCAGGGAAGCTCGTTGGCGAACGTGGCCTGGGCGATCTCCAGAGCCTGCTGGATGTCCTCGTCGGTCGCGTCGGGCCGGCCGAGGGTGAGGTTCTCCCGGACGCTCATCGAGAACAGCGTCGGGTCGTCGAACGCCGAGGCGACCGCGGACCGCAACGAGGTCAGCGTCAGATCCCGCACGTCGTGAGCGTCGATGGTGATCCGCCCGGCGGTGACGTCGTACAGGCGGGGGATCAAGGCGGTCAGGGTGGTCTTGCCCGAGCCGGTGGCGCCGACCAGGGCGAGCGTCGTACCGGGTGGCAGGTCGAGGTTGATGTCGTGCAGTACGTCGGGGGAGTCCGGGGCGAACCGGAAGCCGACGCCTTCGAAGCGAAGGTGCCCGTGCGGCTCGGTCAGTTCGTCCGGGCCGGAGGTGATGGTGGATTCGGTGTCGAGGATCTCGGTGATCCGGTCGGCCGAGGTCATTGCCTCCTGGGCCATCGCCAGGATGAACCCGAGCGATTCCACCGGCCAAATCAGCGACAGCATCAGCGTGATGAACGCGACCAGCGTGCCCAAGGTGATGGTGTTGTTGCCGACGGCCAGGGCGCCGAGCAGCAGCACGATCACCAGGGTCAGGTTCGGGATGACCTCGAGGAAGGTCCAGAACCTCGAGGCCAGCCGGACCTTCTCGATCGACGTGCCGTACAGCTTGACCGCGCCGTCGTTGAACTGCGACTTCACGTGTTCGCGCCGCCCGAAGGCCTTGATCACGCGGAAGCCGAGCGCGGACTCCTCGATCGAGGTGGCCAGGTCGCCCTGCTGGTCCTGCACCCGCCGGGAGATGGCCAGGTACTTCTTCTCGAAGCGGAGCGACATCACGATGATCGGCACGGCCGCGGCGAGCACGATGATGCCGAGCGGCCAGTAGAGGTTGAGCAGCAGGATCGTCACGACGATCAGCTGCAGGATGTTGATCACCAGGAACAGCAGGCCGAAACCCATGAACCGGCGAATGGTGGACAGGTCGACGGTGACGCGGGACAGCAGCTGCCCGCTCTGCCAGCGGGTGTGGAACTCCATCGGCAGGGCCTGCAACCGCACGTACAGGTCGTGGCGCAGGGTGGCTTCGAGGTCGCTGACGGCCCGGGACTGCGCCCAGCGGCGGATCAGGACGAGGAGGACTTCGGCGAGGCTGAGGGCGAGGGCCAGCAGGCCCAGCGGGAGGAGGAGGTCGATCTCCCGGCGGCTGACGGGTCCGTCGATGACGGCCCGGGTGACCAGGGGGATCGAGAGGCTGACACCAACACCGACGATGGCGGTGCTGAACATCGTGATCAGCCGCCACTTGTGCGGCCGGAGGTAGGGGGTGAGCCGGAGGAGATTGCGGCTGCGGCGAGGGGTTCGGTTGGAGACGGGTCGGATCGACGGCGCGTGGGCTGGTTGCTCAGACGGCATCTGGAGGGGCGCACTTCCCATCATGCTCGGCAGTGGGGATCGGCGACCGGAAAACGGCGCACTTTCCAGTATCGCCTACGAGGTAAGCGCTTGTCCCGACATTTCCACTAGCTGCAATCTGGCAGACTCGCGCCGTGATGAATGAGGCCTCGGAGCTCGCTCAGACCGCAGCGGACTCATTGCGAACCGCTATAGGAGTCCAGTCGTACGACGCGGTGGTGGTGCTCGGTTCGGGGTGGACCGGCGCCGCGGCAGCCTTCGGCGACGTGCTCGGCGAGGTGCCGGTCGCGGAGCTGCCGGGGTTCCATCCGCCGGTGGCCGACGGCCATGCCGGATTGGCTCGCGCCTATCGGGTCGGCTCTCGCTCGGTGCTCGCGTTCCTCGGCCGGACCCACTTGTACGAGGGGCACGGACCGGCCGCGGTGGCCCACCCGATCCGGACGGCCGCGGCCCTCGGCGCGCGACTCGCCGTACTCACGAACGCGAATGGCTCGCTGCGGCCGGAGTGGAACACCGGCACGGGCGTGGTCATCTCCGATCACCTCAACCCGACTTTCGCGACGCCTCTCACCGGCTCGGAGTTCGTCGACCTGACCGACGCGTGGAGCCCGCGGCTGCGTAACGCCGTACTGGATGCTTTTCCGGAGTTGGCCGAGGGCGTCTACGTGATGTTGCCGGGGCCGCAGTACCAGACGCTGGCCGAGACGAAGATGCTGCGCGTTCTCGGTGCGGACATCGTCGGCATGTCGACTGTGGTCGAGGCCCTCGCCGCCCGGGCGCTCGACCTGGAGCTGTTCGGGCTGTCCGTCGTCACCGTCCGCGAGGGCATGGGCGACGTGATCGACCCGGACGAGGTAGTCGCCCAAGCCGCTGCCGCCGCCGACCGCCTCGGCGCCGTACTCGCGTGGGTTCTGAACCAGTAATCGTCGTGAGGTTGCGTAGTGCTACTCATGTGCCGAGGGATGCCTGAGCCGCAGGGTTGTGGGTATGAACACGACAACAGTTGCGAAGCGCAAGGCTGGTTCTGAGCTCGCGGGCGCGTTGGCCCTCGCGGTGGCTACTGGAGCTACGTGGTACGGCTGGCTCGGATGGGATACGCAGCGGACGATCGACCCGATCACGCAGCACTCCACGGGGCCGTACGAGCCCTGGCAGGTAGTCGGCTGCCTGGCGACTCTGGTGGCCGTGGCCATCGTCGCGTCGTTCCGGCTGCACTTGGTCACAGTGGTCGCCGTGATGGCAGTGGTCTTCACGGCCGCCTGGTCCATCGACGCGGTCGGCGGCGACGACTCGGGCCTCTGGGTCGTCGGAGCCGCCATGATCGCCGTCGGCATGACCCTCGGCTCGCTGATCACCACCCTCGCCACTCGATTGCTGGCGAATAGGCCGCTTTGACCAGTTTTCAGGCGTGAGTGACAGTCGAATCGTTACACTCTGTAACGATTCGTGTCGGAATTGCGATAAGCTCAGCGAACGGGGCTCCTGACACTTCGCGCTGCCAGTGCGGGTGTCACTCAGCAGCAGAGCAGTGCTGCGTCGGGGATTTCACCGTGCCACGGACCGGACTCACCCGGTTCGTGCGTGGGGCCTGCACATATTGCTCCATAAGGAGTTGGCACGCCATGACACTCAGAACCAGGTTCAAGGCAGTCGTCGCATCAACCGTCGTACTGGTGGTCGCGGGCTCAAGTCTGGTCGCGGGCACGCTGCCGGCGCAGGCCTCCACCCGTTTCGGGTACAGCGGCTATTCGCACGGCACACTCGTCGCCAGTGGACTGGTGAACTCCGGCCCTCAGGTCGCGAGCTTCTTCGGTTGCACCAGGCAAGTATCGCTCTACCGGGCGAACACGGCGGCGTCGGCAGTCGTGAATGGTCAGACGTTCGCGCACACCGTGGCGACGAAAACCTATACGCACAACGATTCCCGGGGTGACGGCACCACCAGCTTCGGCACTGCCGCGAATATCAAACTCGGGCTGCTGTTCGAGCTGGTAGGCGCGCAGAGCTACTCGCAGGCGGTGTACAAGAACGGCGCGTTCCAGACCGTCGCGGGCTCGCGTTTCGCCGCGGTCAAGATCGCGGGTGTCCCGGTTCCCGGGCTGGCGAACCCTGCTCCCAACACGACCGTTTCCGTGCCAGGGCTGGGATTCCTGCAGCTGAACCGGACGATCAAGACCAAGACGCCGCAGAGCGCGACGGCCAGTTCGGTCGCGGTGCTGATCCACTCGACCGTGTCGAACCCGTACCTGCCGAAGGGCGCGACAGTGGCTCTACTGCTGACCAGCGCCTCGGTTGGCGGTCCCAGTACGGCGTTGCTCCGCGGCAAGGCGTACACGACCCAGGTCAACGTCGGCAACGTCATCACCTCGGGCCCGACGTCGTTGCAGACCACCTGCTTCGGCACCAACGGCGCCTTGCGAACGGTCAACGTGGCCGGTCTGACCGTGCCGAACGTTGCCACCGTCAACGGTCTGACCACCACCCAAGCCGGTTCGCTGCGGCCCACCATTGCCACCGGCAACATGTCGGCATCGGTTGCCTCGGTCAACCTTGGCAACGGCAAGGTCAAACTGACCGCGGTCACAGCCCGGACGGCCGCCACGAAGACCGGCGGCAAGTACTACACGGCCTGGAGTACGTCGATCGGCTCACTGGTCATCAACGGGCAGTCCGTCCCGATCCCGACCGCACCCAACCAGCAGCTCAACGTCGCCGGCCTGGGCACGCTGACCTTCAACAAGCTCAGCCGCAAGACCGGCTTCGTCTCGGTCACCGCCGTCGAACTCCGCATCACCGCCCTCAACACCACCATCCAAATCTCCCACGCCGATTCCGGCATAGTCGGCTAACCCGGACCACCCAGGTCGCGAGTCGGCCCGCCCAGCCTCCCTGGGCGGGCCGACTCGCGCGGCTGAGATTGCGTAGGTCACCGCCCTCGCCACTCGCCTCCTCGCCAACCGCCCCCTCTGAGCGGATCTCGCTGGGACAATGTCGAGATCACCTCGACCTTTGGGAGTGGAGCGATGGGCTCGACCGTGCTGTACATGTCAATGTCCCTCGACGGGTTCATCACGGGGCCCAACGTCCGCCCGGACAACGGTCTCGGCGACGGCGGTGAACGGCTGCATGAGTGGGTCCTCGCGGGCGGCGACGATTTCGAGACGGCCGTCCAGCGGCTGGAAGGCGTGAATCGCCAGCTCTACGACGAGTTCATGTCCACCGGGGCCGTGGTGGCCGGCCGGGCGACCTTCGAACCGGCGGGCGGCTGGGGCGGCGACCACCATGACGGCGTACCGATCTACATCCTCAGCCGCAACCCGGCACCTGATTGGGCGGCGGACTGGCCCTTGGTGCACTACGTGAGCGATCTCGAGGCCGCCATTCGGGACGCCAAGGACGCCGCCGGTGACAAGGACGTACTGGTGCACGGATCGGGTATCGCGCAACGCGCCCTCACCGCGGGCCTCCTCGACGAACTCGAGATCCACCTGATCCCGGTCTTCCTCGGCGACGGCACCCGCCTCTTCGAACACCTAGGCCCCAGCGAGCTGGAACGCACCCGCGTCCTCACGGGGGAAGCCGGCGTAACCCACCTCCACTACCGCGTCCTCCACGGCAATCGGTGATCAGCGGGCGACTTCAGGCGGGTTGTTTCTAGGCTCGTTATTGGGCGGCTTGTTTGGGCGGCTCGTCCCACCACGGCTCGTCGACCACCACGGTGAAATCGGGCAGGGCGGCGCGAATCTCGGCCAGCAACTCCCGCCCCTCCGCCAGCCAGACGGGATCACCAGGCCCCTCGGCCGGGATCCGGTCCTCCTCGTACCGGGCGTGCCAACTCCGGATCCGCTCGACCAGCCCCGGCGCCAACCCCAGCCCGTCGAGGTCCACCGCTCGCCCACCGTCATCCCACAACGGCCCCGGCCCATAATCCGGCCAAAACTCGATCCTCGTCACCCCCGCATCCTCCCGCCCCACCAACCCAACCCCCAAACCCCTCACCGGGCGCGCTGGGGCTCGAGTCGCCGTACGACGGCCGCGCTCGAAGAGGTGCGGACTAGCAGCTGACGCGGAAGACCAGTACGTCGCGACCGTCGGTTGTAGTCCATCGCCGGGCTTCTAGGCCCCAGCCGGTCGTTGGGTCCGGGAGGCCGTCGTCCGAGAGGTAGAGGCTGGACAATCGCCGGGTCCAGGCGGCCGTCGTGTTGCCCGCGATCCTGTAGACCGGGGGCGGGTAGTTGGCCGTGTCGTCGACGAGGAGCAGCTCGATCGCGGGGGAGCGCCTGATGAACGCCTCGACCTCGTCGCCGTCGAGCCACTCGTCCGGTTGCGCTGGCTGGTACGTCGTACCGTCGCCGGCCTGGATCTCATCACCGTGCAGCTTGTTCGGTGCGTACCTGAGGTCGGGCGCGGGTTGTGCGAGTTCCTCGGGACTGAACTTCATTTGGGCGTTAGCGGCGGCCGCCGAAGGACCAGTGGTGGACTTCGGTGGGGGTGTTGGCGCCTGCGGGGAGGAGGGTGGCGGCGGTTTCGCGGTCCGGCGCTTCTGCGAGGACGGCGCGGCCGAGTCGTACGTCGGTGTCGATGGCGAGCAGGTCGCCGTACACGATCAGGTGTTTCGACGGGGTCGGCGCGGGGGTGGACTCGTCCAGGGTGAGTAGGAGGTACCGGCCGTAGTTGTCGACGGCGTCGGTGAAGTCCCACATGGTTCGGCCGAGGGTGTTGTGGAAGCGGTAGAGCTGGACCGACTCGAAGACGCCGCCCTTGTAGTACGGCTCTTCGAAGGCGAACGCGCGGGCCGCCTCCACGTCCGGAAGGCCGACGATGTGCATGCTGCCGGTCGATTCGGCGTCGTCGTCCTGGCCGGTCAACGTCGGGCCGCGGGCGATGAGCTGTTCGCCGTACCCGTCCATGAAGGCCCAGTGTTCCTCGGTCAGTTTCGCCTTGAGTTCGGCGGTGCCGGGCAGGTCGCGGCCGTATACGAAGTACTCCACGACCGGTCACTCTAGTGGCCCGTTAGCCGACGAAGGGATGGCGGCGCAGGAACGCGTTGGTAGCGGCCGCGAGGTCTCTTGCATGGGTTAGGGCCAAGGAGTGGTCGGCGCCGGGGATGAGTATTTGTTCAGCTTGCGGGAGCCAGCCCAGGACGACTTGCAGTTCCTCTTCGAACCACGCTCCGCTCACCGTGCCACCGACGCACAGGACCGGCTGGCTGATGCGGCGTGCGTCTTCTGCGGCGAAGCGCCAGGTCATGAGTGCGGGGATGTCGGTGGCGAAGAAGGTTTCGGCATCTCGTTCAGTCTGAGCAACGCCGCCTGGAACGTGCTGTTCGATATCGCGCCGCCAGTCGGGTCCGACGATCCGGCCCAGAAAGCGCCCGAGGGCCAACGCAGGACCAAGTCGCCGGTGCTCCTCGAGGAGTTGCCTATTCGCGGCGAAGAACTCATCGGCGCGCAGGATGTGCACCGGCGGTGGCTCGATCACGCACAGGCTGTGGACACACTCCGGTGACGTGGCGGCCAGCTGCAACGCCACAGCGGCGCTGTACGACACTCCCATCACGTGCGCGCGCTCGATGCCGAGAGCCGCGAGTAGTTGCCGGCAGTCGGCGGCATCGCGTTCGATTGACCCCGGACCCTCGACGGGACTGCTGCCCGCGTAGCCGCGCCGGTGATACAGGACGACTTGATAGTTGTCGCCGAGGTCGGGATGACGGGCGAGGGGCAGGAACTCGTCGGCCGTCAACGCGGTCTGGATCAGCACCACCGGCTCACCAGCGCCGCGAACATCGACTTCCAACTCCGCGTCCCCAACAGATACGCGACGCGATTCCACGTTGGGCCTCCTCGTCGCCAATCTTCAGCGGTCCTGGTTCCCCGGGACGGTCGCCGCTGGTGGCGGCGCGGGAGTGGGCGGCGGCGCGGGAGGGGGAGGCGGCTGGTCCGCGAGCTGCTTCGAGCGCCAGGGCGCACGCCAATCCGCGGGTTTCCACGCGTCCATGATGTAGATGCGCTCGTGGGCAACCCTGTCCCCGCGGAACTCGAGCAGGTTGACAGTCACCATCCACGGTGCGCCGTTGTAGCTGATCAGATTCTCGACCACCACCAGGTCGCCGCGATGCGTGATGCGCCGGGTATGGAACTGCAACCACGCCGGATACCGACGCCGCCACTCCCGGAAGTTCGCGACGCCTTCGAAGCGCTCGCCCGACTGGGGAAACTCGAGTATGGCGTCCTCGTGGTAGATCTCGTGAGAGATGTCCTCGTCTCTACCGGAATACTCCCAATGCCGCTTCAACCTGGCCAGCAGTTCCGCATCGATGGGCATTCGGCCTCCTCACCACTTCACGCGGGCCGCGACGAAGCTCCGGACTTCGAAGAGCACCTCGCCGCCCAGTTCGTCGGCGAGCTGTGTGCTCGTCAGGTAGCGCTTGTAGATGCGGTGCCGAGAGCCGTTGTTGAGCGTCCGTTCCAGCCACTGCTCGGGCTCGACTCCGGCCCGCAGGGCGGTGTCGATGACGATCAGCTCACCGGCTACGCGCCGTACCTCGGTCAGGAAGGCCGTCTGCTCGTCGAGCGCCAGGTGGCCGTAGAAGTGGCCGGTCAGCACTCGGTCGAAGGCTCCGTCGGCGAACGGGAGTTCCAGGGCGTCACCGACGATGACCATGCCCGCCGGGAGTCGCGATCGGGCTCGGGCGACCATCGCGGGGCTCCGGTCCAGCCCGATGGCGACTCCGTGAAGGTGACGCGTCAAGAACCCGGTGCCGCAGGCGACGTCGAGAGTTCGCGCCGCCGGCAACCCGCCCACCAGGTCCACCAGGCGCGAAACCTCCAGCTGCCAGCCCGGCGGGTTGAGCGACGCGAACCGGCCCTGCCCCAGATACCACTCGTCGTACTCCTCGGCGCGCTGCTCGTAGTAGGCAGCGGTCGCGGCATCACGAGCGAAAGCGGGGACCCGGTCCGGCACACCCTCAGTGTGTCCGCATGACGAAGGCCCCGCCACTGGCTGGCGGGGGCCTTCGGTCGAGCGGGTGACGGGGATGCCGGGGGCTGGGAAGTCGACGGTGACCAGGCTGGTGGCTGAGCGGCTGTCGCGTTCCGCGAGGCTCGATGGCGATGAGGTCAACCGGATGATTGTCAGCGGGTTTGTGTGGGCTCTGGGGGAGCCCGCCGACGAGGCTGCGCGGCAAGTGGAGTTGTTGCACCGCAATCTGAGCACGCTGGCGACCAATTTCGCCGACGCCGGCTTCACCCCCGTGATGGACGTCCTGGTCCATTCCCGCAAGCAGCTGGATTTCTTCCTCGAATCCTTGGCGCCGCGCGAGGTGTTGTTCGTTGTCCTCACGCCGGGCATCGAGGTCTGCAAGTACCGAAACACGATCAGGGATCCACGGGAACGGTTCGACTTCGAGGGGTACGACGGGCTCGAGGCTGAGATGAAGCGGGAGCTCGGCGATGCCGGCTGGTGGTTCGACACCGCGGCCCTCACCCCCGACGAGACCGCTGATCGGATCGTGGCGTCGGCGGCCGGCGCATGACGAAGGCCCCGGCCAGGTGGCCGGGGCCTTCGGTTGAGCGGGTGACGAGAATCGAACTCGCGTAGTCAGTTTGGAAGACTGGGGCTCTACCATTGAGCTACACCCGCAGGCGTCGCCCATGATTCCACATGGCCGGGGCGACGCTCAAATCGATTGGTCGAGGGGGGTGGGCGCGAGCATGGCTCTGCGTCCACTAGACTCGTGCGGTCGCCACCGGGGCGTAGCGTAGTGGCTAGCGCGCCTGCTTTGGGAGCAGGAGACCGCAGGTTCGAGTCCTGTCGCCCCGACAAAACCCTCTGCGAAGCCGTGTAAACGGCTGCGCGAGCGCAGTACCGATCAGCGTCACCGACCAAGGAGAACCGCCACCGTGAAGAGCACCGTCGAGTCCGTGAGCCCGACCAAGGTCCGGCTCATCGTCGAGGTGCCGTTCGAGGAACTCAAGCCGAGCCTCGACGCGGCGTACCAGAGCATCGCCCAGCAGATCGTCGTCCCGGGCTTCCGCAAGGGCAAGGTTCCCCCGCAGGTCATCGACCAGCGGGTCGGTCGGGGTCCGGTGCTCGAAGAGGCCATCAACGACGCGCTGCCCAAGCTGTACTCGCAGGCCGTCCAGGACAACCAGGTCAAGGCGATCGGCCGGCCTGAGGTCGACGTGACCGAGTTCAACGACAAGGAGAGCCTGCAGTTCTCCGCCGAGGTCGAGGTCCGTCCCGACCTCACGCTGCCGGATCTCGACGGTATCGAGGCCGAGGTCGAGGACATCGCGATCAGCGACGACGAGGTCGACGAGCAGGTGGAGGCGCTGCGTCAGCGCTTCGGCTCGCTGAACCCGGTCGAGCGCGCGGTCGCCGACAAGGACTACATCACCCTCGACCTGTCGGCCAGCAAGGACGGCGTGAAGGTCGAGGAGGCGCAGGCCACCGGTCTGTCGTACCAGGTCGGCAGCGGTCAGCTGCTCGACGGTCTGGACGAGGCCGTGATCGGTCTGTCCGCCGGCGAGTCGGCCACCTTCACCACCCAGCTGGTCGGCGGTGAGCTGAAGGGTGAGGACGTGCAGGTCGACGTCACCGTCACCGCCGTCAAGGAGCAGGAGCTGCCGGAGTTCGACGACGACTTCGCCCAGACCGCCTCGGAGTTCGACACCGCCGAGGAGCTCAAGGCCGACGTCCGGACCCGCCTGGAGCGTGGCAAGCGCCTCGAGCAGGCCGGCGACGCCCGCGACGCCGTGCTCGAGAAGATCCTCACCCTGGTCGACGTGCCGGTGCCGGACGGTCTGCTGACCGACGAGCTCGCCGCCCGCCGGGAGAACCTCGAGCAGCAGCTCGGCTACTCCGGCATGACCTTCGCGCAGTTCCTCGAGACCGAGGAGCAGACCGAGGAAGAGTTCGACGAGGACCTGAAGAAGCGGTCCGAGGACGCCATTCGCGCACAGTTCGTGCTGGACCTGGTTGCCGAGCAGCAGGAGCTGAGCGTCAACGACCAGGAGCTGACCGAGCACATCATCCGGCACGCGCAGCGTTCCGGTGTCAGCCCGGACCAGTTCGCCCAGCACGCCGTCGAGCACAACCTGGTGCCGAGCCTGGTGTCCGAGGTCGTCCGCGGCAAGGCCCTCGCCCACCTGGTCGAGAACGCGAAGGTCACCGACGCCTCCGGCAACGTGGTCGAGCTCAAGACCCTGCAGCCCGACGGCTCGTACGGCGACCCGGCCGACGCCGCCGCCGAGGCTCCGGCCGAGGAAGAGCCCGTCAAGGCCTGACCTCAACAGCACTCCAGACAGCGGTCGCCCGGTCAGGGCGGCCGCTGTTCTGCATTCCGCCAGTGAAGTGCCAGCGTCCTCTCCTACCGTCGCGCCCACGCCGATTGGAGAGGACCAGCCATGAGTACGACGATGCACCCCGCTGCCGAGGTGCCCGCCGCCCCCAAGCGCGCCACGGCGACCCCGAGCCTCGACCTGTTCGCCCGCGGCGGCGACAACGCCCTCTGGCACCGGTGGTGGGCAGCAGGCGTCGGCTGGACCTGCTGGCAGAGCCTGCGCGGTGAGCTGGGCGACGGCGCCGGAGCCGCCTCCCACGACCCTGGGATCGTCCACGTGGTTGCGCTCGGCATAGACGGCCGTATCAAGAACAGGGCGTTCGTGAACTCCGGAGGCATCACTGGCGGCTGGAGCAACTGGTCTCAGCTCGGCAACCAGCAGTTCCTTGCGTCGCCCGCAGCGGCCTCCTGGGGCAGCGACCACTTCGAGGTGTTCGCCACCGGTACGGACAAGCGCATCTGGCACAACTGGTACCGCTTCGGCGGTGGCGGTTGGAGCGGCTGGTACGCGTTTGCCGCCGACACGAAGCTGTTCAAGTACGCGCCCGCCGCAGCCTCGTTCGACGCGCAGAAGCTGAACGTCTTCGGTCTGGGGGAGGACGGCCGGATCTGGGAGCGCGCCCACCTCGGCAACGGCCAGTGGAGCGCCTGGCGCGCGATGGGCGACGACCTGTTCGACTCGGCGCCCGCGGCCACGTCGTGGGGTAAAGGCCATCTCGAGGCCTTCGCACGATCGGCCGACGGGCGGATCTGGCACAACTGGTACCGCTTCACCGCCGGCGCCTGGAGCGGCTGGTACGTCTTCGATGGGCCGCAGCGGTTCAAGGAGTCGCCCGCAGCCGCCTCGCACGCCCCGGAGACCCTCAACCTCTTCGCCCTGGGCACGGACGACCGGATGTGGCAGCGCTACCACCTCGGTGGCGGCTCCTGGAGCGCCTGGGCGCCGATGGGCGACGACCTGTTCACCTCCTCGCCCGCAGCGGCGTCCTGGTCCATCTGAGAGGCCTGCCATGACCGATTCGCGCATCAGCCGCCGCCTACTCCTCCAACTGGCCGCCGGCGCCGGCCTCGCGCCGTACCTGGGCCCGATGACAGCAACAGCAAGTGCGGCTGACGGGCCGACGATCCTGACCGATGACGTCTTCCCGATCGGGTTGTTCTGGCCGCCGCCGAAGTCCGAGACGACGCATGAGCGGTACGTCGAGCTGGCCGCCGCCGGTATCAACGTGGTGAGCGGTGGCAACGACGTCAACAAGACCGATTCGGCGCCACTCGCCGAGACCGACGCGAACGCGTTGATGATGCAGCACGCGTACGGCGTCGGCATCCGCGCGCTGCCGACGGACAACCGGATCTCGCACGCCACCACGTGCGGCAATTGGCAGGACGGCATCCGTCGTGCGTTGGCCGAGTACGAGGCCTACCCGGCGTTCGCGGGGTTCCGGATCGCGGATGAGCCGAGTCCGGTCGAATACCCGCGCTATCGGATGATCGCGGACGTACTGAAAGCGGCCGCGCCCCAGCACCTGGCGCATATCAACCTCGTGCCGGTGTATTCGGCGTCCGCGCAGGCGGCGTACGAGGAACACCTTCGCCGGTACGTCGAGCAGGTCGATCCGACGTTCGTCTCGTTCGACCATTACCCGTTGCTGACCGACGGGACCGTGCGGTCGACGTACTTCCTCAACTGGGCGCTCGTCCGCGCTGCGGGGCTGGCCGCGAATCGGCCCACCTGGGTGTACATCCAGTCGGTCGACCACTGGAACATCAAACGGCCCAACTATGCGGAGATCTTCTGGCAGATCACGATGAGCCTGGCCTATGGCTGCAAGGGGATCCAGTACTTCACCTATTGGACGCCGATCAATCGCGAGGACTTCGAGTTCGGCGCCGCGCTGATCGGCAAGGACCTCCGGCCGACGCAGGTTTATCACGACGCGAGCAGGATCAACCGGGAGTTTCTGGCGCCGGTCGGCCGGGAACTCAAGCACCTGGTGAGCGAATCCGTCGAGCACGCGAACGAGAACCCGCTGCCGCTGGGCGCCAAACCGTTCGCCGCGGACGCCGTCGTACAGAGCGTGACCGGCGGTTCGGTGGTCATCGGACGGTTTCGGCAGGCGGTGGAAGACGGGCAGCGATGGCTCCTGGTGGCCAACCGGTCACACCAGGCGCAAACTACGGCCCGGGTCACGGTCAGCCGCGAGGTGGCGGAATTCGCCCCTGCGACGGGGGATTACCGGCCGATAGCGGGCGCATTCGACGTGCGGCTGGCAGCTGGGGAGGCCCGCCTTTACCGGCTTTCCGGTCTTAGCTGACAGCAGACACAGTGCGCCGTGAGCGAACACTTGCCGGACCCGCTTAGGTCTGTCGATGCGGCCCAGTAATGTCGGCTTCGTGAACCAGACAAACGCAGCCATCCCCACCGCCGCCGGCGGCAACGGATCAGGCGGACTCGACGACCACATCTACCAGCGCCTGCTGACCAACCGGATCATCTTCCTGGGGTCCGAGGTCCGGGATGACAACGCGAACGCGATCTGCGCTCAGATGCTGCTGCTGAACGCCGAAGACCCGAACAAGGACATCTGGCTGTACATCAACTCGCCAGGTGGTTCGGTGGACTCGGGTATGGCGATCTACGACACCATGCAGTGGATCTCGAACGACGTCGCCACGGTCGGCATGGGCCTGGCCGCGTCGATGGGTCAGTTCCTGCTCTGCGCCGGTGCGAAGAACAAGCGCTTCGCCCTGCCGCACGCGCGAATCATGATGCACCAGCCCTCCGGCGGTATGGGTGGAACGGCGTCGGACATCAAGATCCAGGCGCAGCAGTCGTTGCATATCAAGGCTCAGCTCTTCAAGCTGATTGCCGAGCACACCGGTCAGCCGCTGGATCAGGTCGAGAACGACGCTGACCGCGACCGCTGGTTCACGGCGGACCAGGCGAAGGAGTACGGCTTCATCGACCACGTCGTCGCGAGCGCCGCGCAGCTCAGCAGCGGCAGCCCGAACTCCTGACCTTCCCACTGAACACTAAGGACACAGCATGAACTACTTCATCCCGCAGTGGGAGGAGCGCACGTCTTACGGCATGCGCCGGGTCGATCCCTACACCAAGCTGTTCGAGGAGCGCACCATCTTCCTCGGCACCCCGATCTCCGACGAGATCGCGAATGCCGTGATGGCGCAGCTGCTCTGCCTGGAGTCGATGGACCCCGACCGCGACATCAGCATCTACATCAACTCGCCCGGCGGCTCGTTCACGGCCCTGACGGCGATCTACGACACCATCCGGTACATCAAGGCCGACGTCGCGACCGTCTGCCTCGGCCAGGCCGCCTCGGCCGCCGCCGTGCTGCTGGCCGCCGGCACCCCGGGTAAGCGTCTCGCCCTGCCGAACAGCCGGATCATCATCCACCAGCCGGCCACCGAGGGCACCTACGGGCAGTCCAGCGACATCGAGATCCAGGCGAACGAGATCCTCCGCCTGCGCTCGCTGCTGGAGAAGATGATCTCCGACGCCAGCGGCAAGTCGATCGAAGAGGTTTCACACGACATCGAGCGGGACAAGTTCCTCACCGCGGAGCAGGCCGTGGAGTACGGTCTGATCGACGGAATCCTGGAGAGCCGCAAGGCACCGGTCCCGGCCGGGGTCTGATTCCGGATGACCGGTTATCGACGGTGCTGTCAAGAGGGGCGGGCGTTCGCCACCGGCGTAGCGATCGACGCGTGGGTTGGCGCGGCGAATCGCCCCTCGGCGCGGTACCGTCGAACTGGGTCCGCGTTCGGCCCGGAGCGCCGGTCGGCCTCGACTGTTGAGAGAAGGGATCACTCCCGGTGGCACGCATAGGTGACGGCGGAGATCTGCTCAAGTGCTCGTTCTGTGGCAAGAGCCAGAAGCAGGTCAAGAAGCTCATCGCCGGTCCAGGCGTCTACATCTGCGACGAGTGCATCGATCTCTGCAACGAGATCATCGAGGAGGAGCTGAACGAGGGCTCCGAGGTCGGTCTGACGGAGCTCCCGAAGCCTCGCGAGATCTACGACTTCCTCAACGCGTACGTCGTTGGTCAGGACGTGGCGAAGAAAGCCCTCGCGGTGGCGGTTTATAACCACTACAAGCGGGTCCGCGACGGTCAGAGCTCTGCCAGCTCGGGCCGGCACGCGAAGGACGAGGCGGTCGAGCTCGCCAAGTCGAACATTCTGCTGATCGGCCCGACCGGTTGCGGTAAGACGTATCTGGCCCAGACCCTGGCCCGGATGCTGAACGTGCCGTTCGCGATCGCCGACGCGACCGCGCTGACGGAGGCGGGTTATGTCGGTGAGGATGTCGAGAACATCCTGCTGAAGCTGATCCAGGCCGCTGACTATGACGTCAAGAAGGCCGAGACCGGCATCATCTACATCGATGAGGTCGACAAGATCGCCCGCAAGAGCGAGAACCCGTCGATCACCCGGGACGTCTCCGGCGAGGGCGTGCAACAGGCCCTGCTGAAGATCCTCGAGGGTACGACGGCGTCGGTCCCGCCGCAGGGCGGCCGCAAGCACCCGCATCAGGAGTTCATCCAGATCGATACGACGAACGTGCTGTTCATCGTCGGTGGTGCTTTTGCCGGTCTGGACCACATGGTCGAGCAGCGCGTCGGCAAGAAGACGCTGGGCTTCACGCTCGCCCGCGACGACGAGAAGATCAAGGAATCCAGCGGCTACGCGGATGTGATGCCCGAGGATCTGCTGAAGTTCGGCCTGATCCCCGAGTTCATCGGCCGGCTGCCGGTGATCACCACGGTCTCGCCGCTGGACCGCGATGCCCTGATCAAGATCCTCTCCGAGCCGAAGAACGCACTCGTCAAGCAGTACCGGCGGTTGTTCGAGATCGACAACGTCGAGCTCGAGTTCACCGACGACGCGGTCGACGCGATCGCGGACCAGGCGCTGCTGCGCGGCACCGGTGCCCGCGGGCTGCGCGCCATCATGGAGGAGGTGCTCCTCAACGTGATGTACGAGGTGCCCAGCCGTGATGACGTAGCCAAGGTGGTCATCAACGGTGAGGTCGTGCTGGACAACGTCAACCCGACGCTGATCCCGCGTGACCAGATCGAGCGCAAGCGCGAGCGCCGCGAGAAGACCGCCTGACACGCGGAAAGTCTGCTGCAGCGGGCCTCACACCATCCGGTGTGGGGCCCGCTTCATTTCGTGACCCCCTTTAGGGGGAGGCGGCAAGCCAGCCCAGCGGCTGACGCGGAGTGTGGCCTGCCGTTCATAGCCTGAGGCCTCACGATGTCCCCGACACCTTGGAGTGACATGCGACGCCCGAGTCGACGACTTCCGGCCACGCTGCTCGCGGCCGCCGTCGTCGTACCGCTACTGACAACCGGTACGACGGCCATCGCGGCCACAGATGCAGCCGAGCTGAACGCGGCCCGCGGACCAAAGAGCCCGGTGGTGCCGAAGATCAACTGGAAGAGCTGTGGCGACAAGCCCGAGCTGAAGGCCTTCCAGTGCGCCACGGTGGAGGTCCCCACTGATTACGACAAGCCCCGGGGTGCGACGACGACGATCGCGCTGACCCGGCTCCCGGCGTCCGACCAGGCCCACAAGGTCGGCACGCTGTTCACGAACTTCGGTGGGCCGGGTGGTCCCGGCGTCGAGACCTTGCGCCAGATCGGGCAGGTCGGTTACACCGCGAAGGTTCGGGCCCGGTTCGATGTTCTCGGCTTCGACCCGCGCGGTGTCGGACTCTCGGACCCTGCGACGTGTTTCCCGACCGCTGCCGAGGAGAACGCGTTCTGGGCGGGCAAGGAGGCCTTCCCACTTACGAAGGAGCAGGAGCGCGAGAACCTGATCTCGAGCATCCAGCTGGCGCGAAGCTGCGCGAAGACCTCGCCGGACCGCCTCGCGCACTTCTCCACGGCGAACGTCGCCCGCGACATGGACCTGCTGCGGCAAGCCGTCGGCGACGAGAAGCTCTCGTACATCGGGTATTCGTACGGCACCTACCTCGGCGCGACGTACGCGAAGCTCTTCCCGAACAACGTGCGCGCGCTCGTGCTCGACGGCACGCTGCAGCCCGAGTGGTACTCCGCCTCGGACGGCAGCAAGCGCACGCCGATCGGCGTACGCCTCAAGCAAGGCGAGGGCGGCCACGAGACCTTCGCGGAGTTCAACCGGCAGTGCAAGGCGGCCGGCCCGGCGCAGTGCGTGCTGGCTGGTCTCGGTGACCCCGCCACCGTGGCCGAGCGGACGCTGCAGCGGTTGAAGACGAAGCCGGTTGTGCTGACCTTGCCGGACGGAACCAAGGTCCCGATCTCGTACCAGACGGCTGTCATGAACACCTTCTTCGGTCTGTACGACCCGATCGGGTATCCCGACCTGGCGGAATTCCTCGCCGTGGTGTCGCTCGCGTCCGAGCCGGCTCAGGCCAAGCGGTCGGCCGGGGCCGTGTCCGAGTCGCTACAGCGGTGGATCAAGCGGATGGAGGAGTACACCAGCGTCGGCTCGTCACTCCAGTTCTGCGTCGAGTCGCCGGCAACCGGCAAGCCGCTGGCGTACGGCGCGGCCGCCGACGCCGCCGACAAGGTCGCACCCCACTTCGGCCGGGCGCGGTCCGGCTTCGGTCTGATGTGCGAATTCCTGCCGATCCGCGACCACGACGACTTCCGTGGCCCGTGGAAGCAGCAGACCAAGGAGCCCGTGCTGGTCATCGGTACCAAGTACGACCCGGCCACGCCGTACAGCGCGACCAAGCCGTACGCGAGGTTCTGGCCGAACGCCCGCACGGTCACGGTCAACGGCTGGGGGCACACCACCCTCTTCAAGAGCCAGTGCGCGGACCGTCTGATCACGGACTACCTGGTCGACCGCAAGGCTCCGGCCGACGGGACGAACTGTGAGCAGGACCGGAAACCGTTCGACCCGCTGCCGACTGCCGCCAAGCAACTGCCGGTGCTCGGCGGCTTCTGAGAGTCATCCCGGGAAAACGAACCGCCCGGTCCCTTATGGCAAGGGGCCGGGCGGTTCGTCTCTGCTGGCTACTTCATTGCTTCGAAGGCCTCGTTGGCGATTGGGCCGACGGCGTCGACGTTCAGCTTGTTGCTGGCGTCCTGCGCGATCACGGTCAGGGTGTTGGAGATGCGGTAGCACCGGGTCATCAGGTTCTCGACGGTCGGCACGCAGGTGGCTTCGCCGATCTTCTTGACCTGGTCCGGGGAGGCGCCGTCGGTCTCGAGGGTCTTCTTCAGGTCGATCTTGCCGCGGAGCGCGATCACGATGTAGATCTTGTCGCCGGTCAGATCGCCGTACGCCTCGACGGCGGTCTTCTTGCCGTCGTTGACCCGGCTCAAGGTGTCGCGGGTGGTGTCGAGCTGGAGCTGATTGCGCGTCTCGGCATCCGTGATGCGGCTCAACCCGCCGAGCTTCTCCGGCGCCTTGATCTCGCGCGTGGTGCTCAGACGGCTCATCGGGCCGAGGCCGGCGAAGTACCCGAACCCGGCCAGCACCAGCAGCACCGCCGCGATCGTGCCGACGGTCAGCCAGGGGTTGCGCTTGGCCTTGGCCGGCTTCACCGGCTTCGACTCGTCGCCACCGGTCTCGGCAGGCGTCGTTCCGGTGGGCGGCGCAGGCGGCACGACCGGAATCTCCCCGGTGTCCTCCTTATCGACCGCGGCCTCATCCGCCTCCGCCTCGTCAGCCTTAGCCTCATCGGCCTTCACCGCTTCGGCCTTCACCTCGTCGGCCTTCGTGTCGACGGGCGTCGCCTCGTCAGCCTTTGCCTCGTCAGCCTTTGCCTCGTCAGCCTTTGCCTCGTCAGCCTTCGCCTCGTCAGCCTTCGCCTCGTCAGCCTTCGCGTCGGCAGACGTCTCCGCTTCGGTCTTCTCGTCGCTCTTCTCCGCGACGGCAGGTGCCTCGGCAGGCGTCGGCTTTTCAGCGGTCGCGGCATCCTCCGGCTTTTCACCCTCCGCCGGTTTCTCACCCTCGGCCGGCTTTTCCTCCGCAGCGGGGGGCTCGGCCTTGGCCGGGGTTTCCGCCGGGGTGGCCGGAGTTTCCGCCTTGGCGGGGGTCTCAGGCTCAGCGGGGGAGGCCGGGGAGGCCGGTGTTGCCGGCTTCTCCGCCGGGTCTACCGGGTCCGCCGGGGTCTTGGGGTCGCTCATCGGTTTGGCTCCTCAGGACGTACGTCGCGTTCGCGCCGCCCCGATGCTCGCACATTCAGGCGAGGACCGGGGCCGCGACACCGTGCGGCGTACCGCGCCGGCGCCCCAAGTCCGGACGCTAGCGCGTTGCGACGACCTCGTCGATGGTCGAGTCGGGACCCTAGAGCGTCGCGACAACCTCGATGGTGTCGCCATCGCTCTTCCAGATGATCTCGCCGATGATCCGGCCGGCCGCGCGCAGATCGCCCTCGGCCTGGGCGGCCAGCTCGAGCCGCTCGCCCGGACCGCTGACCTCGATCATGGAGACCTCGGTCTTCATCGAGACCTGGGCGTTCGACTTCGCGCCCCGGATCTTCGCGAGCACCTCACCGGCGGCGACCAGCACCTCCGGGTCGTGCTCGGTGACGGCGACATCGACGTCCGGCACCGGCCAGGAGGTCGTGTGGATCGACCCCTCCTGCCACCACGACCAGACCTCTTCGGTCGAGAAGGGCAGGTACGGCGCGAGCAGGCGCAGCTGGACCGACAGCGCGATCGCCAACGCCGACTTCGCCGAGGACGCGGCAGCCTCGCCACGCCCGCCGTACGCGCGCTCCTTGACGAGCTCCACGTAGTCGTCGCAGAACGTCCAGAAGAATCGCTCGGTCACCTCAAGCGCACCGGTGTAGTCGTACGCGTCAAAAGCGGCAGTCGCTTCGTCGATGGTCTGACGCAGGCGGCGCAGCATCGCCAGGTCGACCGCCTCGGTCACGGCAGCCGGGTTGGCCTCGGTGACCGCGGCCGGGTTCTCCTCGGTGGCGCCGAACGACAGCACGAACTTCGACGCGTTCAGGACCTTGATCGCGAGCCGGCGGCCGACCTTCATCTGCGACTCGTCGAACGGCGAGTCCATCCCCGGCCGGGCCATCGCCGCGCGCCAGCGAACCGCGTCCGAGCCGTACTTGTCGAGGATCTCCGACGGCACGATCGCGTTGCCCTTGGACTTCGACATCTTCTTGCGGTCCGGGTCGACAACGAATCCGGAGATCATCGAGCGGGCCCACGGCAGCGTGCCGTTCTCGAAGTTGGCCCGGACGACGCGGGAGAACAACCAGGTCCGGATGATCTCGTGCGCGTGCGTGTTCAGGTCCATCGGGAACGTACGCCGGAAGAGGTCGTCGTCGCGCTCCCAGCCGCAGACGATGTGCGGGGTGAGCGACGAGGTGGCCCAGGTGTCCATCACATCCGGGTCGGCCTCGAAACCACCCGGCTTGCCGCGCTGTGACTCGTCGTACCCACTCGGGCACTGCGAGGTCGGGTCGATCGGCAGGTCCGCCTCGGCGGGCATCAGGGGGTGCTCGTAGTCCGGCTCGCCGTCCTGACCGATCGGATACCAGACCGGGAAGGGCACGCCGAAGAAGCGCTGGCGCGAGATCAGCCAGTCGCCGTTCAGCCCGTCGACCCAGTTCATGTACCGGTGCTTCATGTGCTCCGGGACCCAGCCGAGCTCATTGCCCCGCTCGAGGAACTCCGCCTTGAGCGAAGCGTCGCGGCCGCCGTTCTTGATGTACCACTGGCGTGTGGAGACGATCTCGAGCGGCTTGTCGCCCTTCTCGAAGAAGTTCGTCATCCGGCTGGTGGGCTTGGGCTCGCCATCCAGGTCGCCGCTCTCGCGCAGCTTGGCCACGATCAGCTCGCGCGCGCTGAAGACGGTCTTGCCCGCGAGCTCGCCGTACAGCTCCGAGCCCTCGAGCCACTCCGGGGTGTCGCGCAGCAGCCGGCCGTCGCGGCCGATGACGGTACGCACGGGCAGCTGCAGCTCACGCCACCACTGGACGTCGGTCAGGTCGCCGAAGGTGCAGCACATCGCGATACCCGCGCCCTTGTCCGGCTCGGCGGCGGCGTGCGCGATGACCGGCACCTCGATACCGAACAGCGGCGAGCGGACCGTCTTGCCGAACAAACCCTGGTACCGAGAGTCGTCCGGGTGCGCGATCAGCGCGACACAGGCCGGGATGAGCTCCGGCCGGGTCGTCTCGATGTAGATCGGGCCTTCGGGACCGTGGAACGAGATCCGGTGGAAGGCGCCCGCATACTCCCGGGCCTCCAGCTCGGCCTGCGCGACGGCGGTCTGGAACGTGACGTCCCACATCGTCGGCGCCTCGGACAGGTACGCCTCACCGCGGGCGAAGTTGCGCAGGAACGCCCGCTGCGACGTACGCCGTGAGTCGTCCGAGATGGTGGTGTAGAGGTACGACCAGTCGACGCTGAGGCCGACCTGGCGCCACATCGCCTCGAACGCCTGCTCGTCGATATGCGTCAGCTGACCGCACAGCTCGACGAAATTCTGCCGGCTGATCGGGATCTGCTTCTTCGCGTCGGGCTTGGCCGGCGGCTCGAACGAGGCGTCGTACGGCAGGGACGGGTCGCAGCGGACGCCGTAATAGTTCTGCACGCGGCGCTCGGTCGGCAGGCCGTTGTCGTCCCAGCCGATCGGGTAGAACACCTTCTTGCCGCGCATGCGCTGGAACCGCGCGACCAGGTCGGTGTGGGTGTAGCTGAAGATGTGCCCGACGTGCAGCGAACCGGAGACGGTCGGCGGCGGGGTGTCGATCGAGTAGACGTCAGCGCGCTCGGCCGTCCGGTCGAAGGCGTAGGTCTGCTGCTCCTTCCATACGGCAGCCCATTTCTCCTCGAGGCCTTCGAGGGTGGGCTTGTCAGGAACGCGGGACGTCTCGGTCATGCACGCAATCCTAGTGCCCGTCAAGGTGTGCTTCCGACCGGATTAACTACAGTGGGTCTCCTCATGACCAACACCTCGTACGCCGATGTCTCGGCCAAGCTCCAGGCTCGCTGGCCCGAGAGCAAGATCTCGCCCACCCTGGAGCGCGTCCAGCGCCTGGTGGAACTGCTCGGTGACCCGCAGAGGACCTACCCGGTCATCCACCTCACCGGCACCAACGGCAAGACCTCCACGGCGCGGATGATCGACTCGCTGCTGCGGTCGGCGGGCCTGCGTACCGGCCGGTTCACCAGCCCGCATCTGGAGACCGTGCGCGAGCGGATCACGCTGGACAACGAGCCGATCAGCGAAGAGCGGTTCGTCGAGGTCTACGAGGAGCTCGAGCCGTATCTCGACCTGGTCGACGCCGAGTTCGACGTACCGCTGTCGTTCTTCGAGGTGATCACGGCGATGGCCTTCGCGGTGTTCGCGGACGCCCCGGTCGACGTGGCCGTGATCGAGGTCGGTCTCGGTGGCACCTGGGATTGTACGAACGTCGCGGACGGCGTCGTCGCCGTGGTCACGCCCATCGACGTCGACCACAGCCACCTGCTCGGCGACGATCCGGTCGGCATCGCGGGGGAGAAGGCCGGCATCATCAAGTCCGGCGCCACTGCCGTGACGTCGCAGCAGACCGTCGAGGTGTTCGAGGTGCTGATGGGCCGCGCGGCCCAGGTCGGCGCCACGATCGTTCGCGAGGGCCTCGAGTTCGGCGTACTGACGCGAGAGGTCGCGGTCGGCGGCCAGCTGGTCCGGTTGCGCGGGCTCGGCGCGGAGTACGAGGACATCTTCATCCCCCTGCACGGCGAGTACCAGGCGCACAACGCGGCGACGGCTCTCGCGGCGGTCGAGGCGTTCCTCGGCGCCGGCTCGCAGGACGACCGGATCGACATCGACCTGGTGCGCAACGGCTTCAACGACGTCACCTCACCCGGACGGCTCGAGGTGGTACGCCGCAGCCCGACCGTGATCGTGGACGCGGCGCACAACCCGCACGGCGCCAAGGCGACGGCCGAGGCGGTGTCGGAGGCGTTCGCGTTCGCCCCGCTGATCGGGGTGGTCGGCGTGATGCGGGACAAGGACGTTTACGGTCTGCTCGAGGCCTACGAACCGATCATGGAGACCATCGTCTGCACCCAGAACTCGTTCGACCGGTCGATGTCGGCGCGGGACCTCGGTGAGATCGCAATGGAGGTCTTCGGCGACGACCGGGTGCTGGTCGCGCCGCGGCTGGACGAGGCGATCAGCGAGGGCGTTCGGCTGGCCGAGGAGAACTCCCCGATGGGCAGTGGTGGCGTCCTGATCACCGGGTCCGTCATCACCGCGGGCGAGGCCCGGGTGCTGCTGAAGGGCTCGAACCGATGAGGTCACTGGCGGCCATTGTGCTGACCTTCGAGGCGATCGTGCTGGCGTTGGTCACCCCGGTAATGATCTCCGTCGCGGACGTCTCGAAGGGCGTGTCCCTGGCGGTCTGCCTCGGGCTGGCCCTGTTCACGCTGGTCGCGGCCGGCCTGCTGCGGCACAAGGTCGGCTACGTCCTCGGCTGGATCGTCCAGGTCGGCGCGGTCGGCCTCGGCTTCATCGTGCCGGTGATGTTCGTGCTCGGGCTGGCTTTCGCCGGGTTCTGGGTGATGGCGATCAAACTCGGCCGCCGCATCGACGAGGCCAAGGCGGCGGCCGAAGCCGGCTGACGCGGGTCGCTAGCGGACCACGCCGAGATAGACGTACGACGAGGCGATCGTTTCGTACGGCGACTTGAAGACGGCGCGCACGTTGTGGCCACGGTACGGCGAGAGGTCGCGGCCGAGCAGGTAATAGCCGTTGGCGTGCGTCGCGTTCGGTTTGACCAGGATGTCCTTGTATGGAAGGCCGTTGCGCGAAGCCTGCAGCACCATCGTCCGGCCCTTCAGCGGCACGATCGAACCGGTCGAGGTGTACGCCTTGAGGTAGCCGGTGAACCACTGGTTGACCGGAATCGATCCCTTGGGCGAACCGGTGAGGATCGACGCCCGGCGGACCGAGGTGGTCCGGATATCGGCGAGGTCGTAGTTCTTCACCTTCGTCACGCCGTTCTTTGTGACCGCGATCTGGCGGATTCGCCAGTGGCCGGTATCCGCGAGGCTGATCTGGTGCTTCGATGCCAGGTAATGCATCTCGCCGTCATAGCCGATGCGCGCGTAGGCGCTGTAGACCTTGTTGCTGTAGGGCTTGCTGATACCGACCGTGGCAACCGCACCCTGGCAGGCGTTGCTGTTGACCAGGGTCAGCGTCCGGATGGCGTGATTGGCCGGCGAGATGATGGTCTGGCCGTAGTTGTCGAAGAACGTCGGCTGCTCCAACGCGTTCAGACAAGCCAAAGCCGAGTTGGCGGCCGAAGTCGTCGCGATGGCCGTGGTCGCGCCGAACAAGCCGGTGCCGGCCAGGGCGAGCCCGGCGACGGCCGCCACAGCGCGCCGGCCGAAGGTGGTGATCATGATGATTCCCTCCCGAGGATGCTTACGGACTACGCCAGTAAGACGCCACCGGCCGGGAAAAGTTCGGCACCTGCCGCGTCCCCCGAGACGGGACGCGGCAGGTGAGCTGTCGTCAGCTCAACGCACTTTGCCCAAGTATTGATAGGACTTGGCGATGCTCTGGTACGGCGACGGGTAGTGCAGCCGGAGCTCGTGGCCGGCCACCTTGGCCCGCTTGACCTGGAGCAGGTAATACCCGTTGGCGTGAGTGCTCTTCTGCTCCACCAGCACGGTCTGCCACGAGCCCTTGGCGCCACCCTTGCGCGCCTGCAGCACGATGGGCTGGCCCTTGAGCCCGACCATGGCGCCCTTGGTCGAGATTGTCGTCAGGTGGCCGGTGATGCCGACGAGCTCGCCCTTCCAGATCACGTATGACCTCGGGGTCCGGTCGGCGTCGCGTGCGCGGGTCTTCTCGATGGCGACGAGCGGCTGGTGGTCCATCCGCACCCAATGCCGTTGGTTCGCACCCAAGTACGACGCTCGCCGGACGGTGGTGCTGACGTCACCGATCGGCCTGACCACGAGTTCGGCGCCCTGGCGGACCGCGACTTGCCGGATCTTCCACTCGCCGGTGTCCTTCGGCGTGATCGGCAACCAGGCGGTCAGCGAACCACCTGGCAATCGCCGGTCGGCCATCTTCCGGGCCGGTTCATAGCGGGCGCCGAGGTTGTGCGCGAACGCGTTGCGGTATCCGCTGCCGTCGCCCTTGCTGAAGCCGAACGTCATCACCGCACCCTTGCAGGCCACAGCATCGTGATCGGCCGAGGCAGACAGCGAGTTGCTCCCCAGCCTGCTGATGAACCTCACCCCGCCGCCCTTCTGGCTGGTGTAGACGCGCACGGCCTCGGCCTGTTTCACCCCGACCTGCCACACACCCAGGCTTTGGATGGTGAAACCGCCGAGCAGGAACTGGCCGTTGGTGTCGTTGAAGCGCACGTTCTTGATGCTGTCCAGACAAGCCTGCGGCGAGGCGGCAGGTTCGGCGGACGCGAGGGGAGCCGAGGCGAGCGCGCCGGCGCCGGCCAGCGCGATCGCGGCGACGGTGGCACCCGCCCGCCGCCCTGTGCTTCCGATCATGAAGACCTCCGTGAATTGGCATTGACGACTGCAAGACGGAAGCCGGTGAACAAAAGGTTGCCCGGTCCCGGCGGAGATGCCGGAACCGGGCGACTGGAGCATGGCTAGTGAGCGCTGACGCTCACATTGGGGGAGACGCTCGCCACGTTCCAGGTATTCGCGGCGGTGTAGAGCCGCAGCGTGTGCGTGCCCTTCTTGGCGGGCTTGAAGTAGGCGGTGTACTTACCGCTGGTGGTGCTGACCGCGACGACGTTCACGAACTTCGTGCCGTCCCAGCGCTGCAGGTACACCTTCTGGCCGTTCGCCGCCGGGTAGACCGTGCCGGTGACCTTCACGTACTGACCGACGGCCGGCGTGCTGTCGCTGACCGCCCGCGTGATCTTGCGGCGGACGTTGACGATCTGGACCGCCGAGCCCGCGTTGTTGTACGACGAGCAGGTCGCGCGGCCGTCGTACGACGCGTCGATTGCGCGGTTGCTTGTCGCGGTGTAGGTCACGGTGGTCTTTCCGGTCGAACCGGCGATCGCCGTGAGGTGGGTGTAGCCGCCCATCGGCGAAGTGAGTGTCACGGTGCGCTTACCCGGTACGCCGACCAGCGCGGTGGTGGCGGTCGAGCCGAGCAGTTGGTGGTTGACAGTCACGGTGGTGCCGGCCGTGACGACGCGCGGCGCGGGCGGGGCGGTGAAACGGCTGGCCCAGACCGCGGCGTACCGGCGCCACGGCTTGCCGGCCTTGTCGTACAGGATCCAGGTGCCGGCGTCGGCCGGGCCGTAGCTATAGGTGTCGTCGCCGTAGGCAATGGTGTCGCTGCCACCGGAAGCCATGCCGAAGTTGAACGCGACGCCGTGCTTCTTCGAACCGTCCGGGCGGCTGACGAACCGCTGGCTGGCCGGGTCCTCCGAGGTCGGTGGGGCGCGGGGAAGCGCGCCTCCACCAGCAACGATGCGGAGAACGACCGGTTGGTTGTGCCAGACCTGCGAGCCGGTCGCGGGAGCGTCACCCGCTAGGCTGAGCGTCCCAGTCGGTTCCGCCTGAACACCCGGAGAGAGTGACATGTCGCAGCGCACCCTGGTCCTGCTCAAGCCCGACGCCGTTCGGCGGGGCCTGGTCGGTGACATCCTCGGCCGGTTCGAGGCCAAGGGCCTGAGCCTGGTCGCGATGGAGCTGCGCACGATCGACGCCGATCAGGCCGACCAGCACTACGCCGAGCACGTCGAGCGCGACTTCTACCCGCCGCTGCGCGCGTTCGTCACCAGTGGTCCGCTGGTGGCGCTGGTGCTCGAGGGCGACGAGGCGATCGAGGTGGTGCGCGCGCTGAACGGCGCCACCGACGGACGCAAGGCGGCTCCGGGCACGATCCGTGGCGACTTGTCGCTGTCGAACCGCGAGAACCTGGTTCACGGTTCCGACTCCCCGGAGTCCGCCGAGCGCGAGATCAAGCTCTGGTTCCCCGACCTCCCCTGAGCCCGAAGATCAGGGATGGCCGATTCCGACGCCCATGTAGGTGAAGTCGGAGGCGATGGTCTGGTAGCGGGAGCGGAAGATCACGCGGATCTCCTGCGGGTACTTGTAGCCGAAGTTGATCCCCCCGCCCCAGCGCCCGGTGGACGTGGACTCGAAGTCGTTCACCACGCCATACTCGCCGCCCCAGCCGTAGCGACGGCCCTGCAGTTCGACGAGCTGCCACGGCAGTGGTGAGAGTCCACCCTTGCTGTTGTACGCCTTCAAGTAGCCGCCTACCCACAACACGTCGTTGTTGTCGGCCTGGAACTTGCCGGTCGGGTATGCCGTCAGCACCGAGGCGCGCTTCACCCGCGCGACCGAGGTCTGCTTGGCCGGGTCGAGCGACCGCACCGCGCCCTGCCCGTTCCAGCTGACGGCGATCTGCCGGATGGTCCAGTCGCCGGTGTCGGCCCAGCCCAGCCGGTGAGTGGCCCGCACCCAGCCGGTCGACGGGTCGAAGCTGGCGTTGGCGTTGCGGAACTGGCTGCCGTCGCGACGGCTGATCCCGATCGCGAACACGGCGCCCTGGCAGAGCGCCGGGTTGATCCGGAAGTTCGGCACGACGTTGCGGTGGTTCGGCGACAGCGTCACGCCGACGAACCCGGTCTCCTGGCCCATCGCGGGCAGCCGCGACATCGAGCTCAGACACTGGTGACTGGGCGCGGCCGACGCGGGCAGAGTGCCGACGGTGCCGGTGACGGCCGCCAGGACAACGGGTAGTGCGACGGCAAACCGGAGCAGTTTCATGGTCCCCTCCCAAGGGAATAGCTGGTGTGATGTGTGACACACCAACTTCGCCGCGAGTTGCTCGTTGACCTTCACGGTTCGGTAACGAGGCTCCGGACCCCGGATGATGGCATGGGGTAGTCGGTCGGATACGATGCGTGAGTGGCTGAGCGGTGACGTGTCGGTCGCCGGGCGGGGGCCGGAACGCGTCTAGCCTGTGGAGCGAAGCAATGGGCGGGAGGCGGCGCGATGGCGAACAGCATGCTCGGCCGCGATATGGCGGTAGATCTCGGTACGGCGAACACCCTGGTTTATGTCCGCGGACGTGGCGTCGTGCTGAACGAGCCGTCCGTGGTCGCGACCCGGACCGACGAACCGCGCGAGGCGGTCGCCTTCGGGCATGAGGCGAAGAAGATGATCGGCCGGACGCCGGGCAACATCACCGCGATCCGGCCGTTGAAGGACGGCGTGATCGCGGACTTCGACGCCGCCGAGCAGATGCTGCGCTACTTCATCCAGCGCGTGCACCGCCGTCGGTACTTCGCGAAACCCCGGATCGTCGTCTGCGTTCCGTCGGGGATCACCGCCGTCGAGCAGCGCGCTGTCCGGGACGCGGGCTATATGGCCGGCGCCCGCAAGGTCTACATCATCGAGGAGCCGATGGCCGCGGCCCTCGGGTCCAACCTCGAGGTGCGCGACGCCACCGGCAACATGGTCGTCGACGTCGGCGGTGGGACCACCGAGGTCGCGGTGATCTCGTTCGGCGGCATCGTCACCAGCCAGTCGATCCGGGTCGGCGGTGACGCCATCGACAAGGCCATCCAGACGTACTGCAAGAAGGAGTACTCGCTGATGCTCGGCGAGGCCACCTCCGAGCAGATCAAGATGACCATCGGCTCGGCCTTCCCGGCCCGCGAGGAGCCGACCGCCGAGATCCGCGGCCGGGACATGGTCTCCGGCCTGCCGCGCACGGTGAAGGTCTCCGCGGCCGATATCCGCAAGGCGATCGAAGAACCACTCGCCTCGATCATCGACGCGGTCAAGGCCACCCTGGACAAGACGCCGCCCGAGCTGGCCGGTGACATCGTCGACCGGGGCATCGTGCTCACCGGCGGCGGTGCCCTGCTGCAGGGCCTGGACGAGCGCCTGCGGCACGAGACCGGTATCCCGATCCATGTCGCGGACAACCCGCTCGACGCCGTCGTGCTCGGCGCGGGCAAGTGCGTGGACAACATCGAGACCCTGCAACGCATCCTCGTCACCGACCGCCGCTGAGGACCGACGAATGCTGAAAGATCTCGGCGCACCGCCTACCAGGGGTGTGGTCCGGTCCGCCGGGCTGCCCAAGGACATCCGCCGCCGCCGGACCGTGCTCGCGCTGGTCGTGCTGGCCTCGCTCACCCTGATGATCCTGGACGCCCGCCGCTCAGCCGGGTCGCCGGTCGATCCGTTGCGCGATACCGCGGCCGGCATCTTCGGCCCGCTGCAGTCGAGCGCGACGTCGGCCCGCAAACCGGTCGACGACCTCAAGGCGAAGTTCGCCGCGGCCGAGCGACTCACCGCGGAGAACGAGCGCCTCCGCGAGGAAAACCGCAAACTGACGAGTCAGCTGCGAAGCACCGACTACGCCCGCAAGCGTGCCGTCGAGCTCGACAAGCTGCTCCGGGTCGCGAGCAACGTCGGCTACAAGATCGCGCCCGCCCGGGTGATCGCGATCGGGCCCGCGCAGAGCTTCAGCCAGACCATCACGATCGACGCCGGCGCGGCGGACGGCGTTCGCGCCGACATGACCGTGCTGAACGGCGACGGCCTGATCGGCCGGGTCGTGCGAGCCACCGCGTCGACCGCGACGGTGCTGCTGATCGGCGACCGCGGTTCCACCGTCGGCGGGCGCCTCGACACCACTCAGGCCCTCGGCTTTGTCACCGGCCGCGGTGAGCTCGGTTCGCACGCCACTTTGGAATACCGGCTGGTCGACCTCAAGGCCCGGCCCAGGGTCGGCGCGAAGGTGATGACCTGGGGCTCGAGCGGCAACGCGCCGTACGTCGCGGGCGTGCCGATCGGCGTCATCACCTCGGTCGGCCCCGCCACCGGCACGCTCGGGTCCACTGCCCTGATCAGGCCGTACGCCGATGCCGGCCGGATCGACACCGTCGGCGTGGTCGTCGGGCCGACCGCCCGCAGCTCACGCCGACCGCTACCGGGGCCGCGCTGATGGCGGGCCTGCGCGTCGCGATCGCCGCGCTGTTCCTGATGGTCGCCGTGACCCTGCAACTCTCGACGCTGCCGCAACTGGCCATCGCCGGGGTGACGTGTGACCTCGCACTGGTGGTCGTCGTCGCGCTCGGCCTGGCCCGCGGGCCGGAGTTCGGCGCGATCGCGGGCTTCACGGGCGGCCTACTGCTCGACCTCGCGCCACCGGCCGACCACACCGCCGGCCGCTGGGCACTCGCGTTCGCGCTCGCGGGGTATGTCGCGGGCCTGGCCCGGCGGGAGAGCTTCGTCGGTCCCTGGGCGACGGCCGTCACGGTGGTCGTCGGCACAGTGCTTTCGCTGACCGTCTTCACCGCCACCGGGTCGTTGCTGCATGACCCATCTGTCGACTGGTCGTCGTACGGCGAGCGCCTCGGCATCGCCACCGGGTACGACCTCCTCGCGGCCGTGCTGGTGATCCCGCTGGTGTTGTGGGTGATGCGACTGGTGGTGCCACCAGGCGAGCGCAGGCGGGTGCTGTCGTGAGCAGTTACAACCCCGCCCCCGAGCGGCCGCGGCTGCGGTTGTTCGTGATCCGCGTGCTCGTTTTCTCCTTGCTGATAACGCTTTTCGCTCGGCTCTGGTGGCTCCAGGTGGTGGTCGGGGACGACTACGCCGACGCCGCCGACCAGAACCGGGTCCGCGAGGTGCTCACCCCGGCGGCCCGTGGCAACATCGTCGACGCCGCCGGGCGGACGCTGGTCGGCAACCGGGTCTCACTCGTCATCACCGTCGACCGGACCGTGCTGGTGAAACTGCCCGAGGCGCAGGCCAAACAGGTGCTGGTCCGGCTGGCGAAGGTCCTCCGGCAGACCCCGGCCGACCTCACCGCCCGGACGAAGCTCTGCGGCGAGCCCGGCGCGAGCAAACCGCCCGTCTGCTGGAACGGATCGCCGTACCAGCCGATCCCGGTGGCGAAGGACGTCAGCGAACAGGTCGCGATCGAGATCATGGAGCATCGGGAGAACTTCCCGGGCGTCAACGCCGAATCGGCCGCACTCCGCGCCTACCCCGCGCCGTACAAGGTGAACGCGGCTCACCTGCTCGGCTATCTCTCGCCGATCACCACCGGTGAGCTGGAGGATATGGAGGAGGCCGGGCAGGACCCGGTCACCCATCGGTCGGACCTGGTCGGCCGGGCCGGCGTCGAGCGCACGTACGACGCGATGCTGCGCGGCACGCCCGGCGTGAAGAGCGTGACCGTCGACAACCTCGGCCTGACCACGGGCGTGGCCAAGCAGACCGCGCCGGTGCCCGGGTCGACCCTCGTCACGAGCATCGACTCGCGGATCCAGTCTGTCTTGGAGCGCCAGTTGTACGGCGCGATGCTGACCGCGCGAAAGCAGTACGACAAGAACACTCGCCGCAACTACGTCGCGGATTCCGGCGCGGCCGTGGTGATGGACGTGAAGACCGGGCAGATCGTCGCGATGGCCAGCCAGCCGACGTACAACCCGGGGGTCTGGGTCGGCGGCATCACCCAGCGGGAGCTGGACGCGCTCTACTCGCCCAAGGCCGGTACGCCGCTGCTGTCGCGCGCGTTGCAGGGACAGCTCGCGCCCGGGTCGACGTTCAAGCCGATCACCACGGCGGCCGCGATCAACGCGGGCTATTCGCTGAAGAGCAAGCTGGACTGTTCGTCGTACTTCGAGGTCGGGAATCGCAAGTTCAAGAACTACGAGTCCGCGTCGTACGGGCGGATCGGGTTCGACCGGGCGTTGTCGATCTCGTGCGACACCTTCTACTACCGGATCGCGTACGACCTGTGGCTGCGCGCGGGCGGCAACTCCGGTGACGTCGACGCGAAGGACCCGGTCGTCGAGATGGCGAAGGCCTTCGGGCTCGGCCGTCCGACCGGTATCGACATCCCGGGCGAGGCCGCCGGCCGGATCGCGGATCGCAAGTGGAAGAAGGAGTACTACGACGCGCAGAAGGACTACTACTGCAAGATGGCGGCCAATCCCGAGCCGGGGACGTCCGCGTTCTTGAAGCAGTTCTCGCGCGAGTTCTGCGAGGACGGCTGGCGGTATCGCGCGGGCGACGCGGTCAACTTCTCCATCGGGCAAGGCGATACGACCATCACACCGTTGCAGCTGGCAACGATCTACTCGGCCTTGGCCAACGGTGGTGTGCTCTGGGAACCGCGCCTCGGCAAGAAGCTCGTCGGCCCGGGCGGCAAGGTCAAGGCGATCCCGTCGAAGTCGTCCGGCCGGTTGCCCATCTCCCCGTCGGTGCTGGCGTACATGGACAAGGCGCTGAAGGAGACGACTCGGACCGGCACGGCCGCGTGGAAGTTCGGCGGCTTCCCGCTGGACAAGCACCCGGTCCGTTCGAAGACCGGCACGGCCGAGGTGTACGGCAAGCAGACGACGTCCTGGCTCGCGACGTACGACGAACGCTATGCCGTCGTGATGATGCTGTCGCAGGCCGGTTCGGGCTCGGGCGCCTCCGGCACGGCCGTCCGTCACGTCTGGGAAGCGCTCTATAACGTGAAGGTCCCGGCTCCGGCTCCAGGTAAGAAGCCATGAGCCTGATGTACGGCGGCGGCCGGTCGCGCCTGGATCGGCGCTGGCCCCTACGGCAGGCCGATTGGCTGCTCGTACTGGCTGTCGGCGCGTTGTCGGCGGTGGGCGCGATGCTGATCTGGTCCGCCACCTATCAGCGCGATGCGCTCACCGGCGGCGATCAGTACGACTTTCTCCTGCGCCACCTGATGAACTTCGCCATCGGCCTGGTGCTGGCCGTCGGCGCCGCGGTCATCCCGCATCGCTGGGTCCGCATCCTCACCCCTTTCGTGTACGCCGGTTCCGTGCTCGGGCTGATCCTCGTGCTCGTGCCGGGCGTTGGTGCCGTCGTGAACGGCTCGCGCTCCTGGATCCACCTGCCCGGGTTGTCGATCCAGCCGAGCGAGTTCGCCAAGCTCGCGGTCATCGTCGGGATGGCCCTGCTGATCGCGGAGAAGGGTGAGACGAACCATCGCGAAGAGGCCCGCACCATCGATCTCGCCCAGTCCCTAGTGGTGGCGGCGATCCCGGTCGCCCTCGTCGTACTGCAACCAGACCTCGGCACGGTGATGGTCCTCGGCGCCCTGGTCTTCGGCATCATCGCGGTGTCTGGCGTATCGAAGCGCTGGCTGGTGGGTCTGGTGCTGGTGGCCACGACGACGGCCGTGCTGGCGATCCAGTTCCACGTGCTGAAGGACTACCAGCTCGCGCGGTTCGCGGCCTTCGCCGATCCGTCGCAGGACCCACGCGGTATCGGCTACAACGTGAACCAGGCCCGCATCGCGATCGGCAACGGCGGCGTCTTCGGCCAAGGGCTGTTCCACGGTTCGCAGACGCAGAACGCGTTTGTGCCCGAGCAGCACACCGACTTCGTCTTCACGGTGGCGGGAGAGGAGCTCGGCCTGATCGGCGCCGGCGGCATCATCGTGCTGTTCGCGATCGTGCTCTGGCGTGGCCTGCGCATCGCGGTCAACGCGCGCGACGCCTTCGGCCGGCTGGTCGCGACCGGAGTCGTCTGCTGGTTCGGCTTCCAGGCCTTCGAGAACATCGGCATGACCCTCGGCATCATGCCCGTCACCGGCCTGCCGCTGCCGTTCGTCTCCTACGGCGGCTCCTCGATGTTCTCCGGCCTACTAGCGGTCGGCTTGCTCCAGAACATCCATCTGCGCAGCAACTCGATCTAGCCGAGGTGCGTCTCGGCGCCGTCCAGACAGAGGTCGATGATGTAGCGGAAGGCCTGCTCGTCGTCCTTGACGATCTGCGCCGGCGTGCGCCCGCGGGTGCTTAGCTGGGAGGCCATCGCCGCCAGGCCGGGAGTGTCCTCACGGTTGCCATGGGCAAGGAACGCGTCGCGGGCGGCAAGCCGTTCCTCTACGCGCTCGGCCCGTTCGTCCTCGAGGTCGACGTGCAGGAACCCGGTGCCGACGAGATAGCTGTAGATGTCGACGGCCTCGTCGCCGAACCCGGCCCGTTGCAACACCGTCACGCCCCGGTCGATGATGCGCATCGCCGACGGCACGGTCGGGCCGGCCAGGTAGAGCCGGCGCGCGACGCCGGGATACTTCCGCAGCACCTTGCGCCCCTCGCAGAGGAACTCGGTGAACCAGTCGCGCCAGGGCAAGTCGGCCGGCGGGCAAGGCATCTGCGCGACCACCCGCTCGGTGACGGCGTGCAGCACGGCGTCCCGGCCGCCGATGTGGTGGTAGATGACCGCGGGATAGACGTCGAGCTCGCCGGCCAGGTCCCGCACGCTCCACCCGTCCAGCCCTTTGCGCGCGGTGAGAGCCGTCGCGGCGGCCGCGACCTTGGCCGCGGTGATCGGCGGCAGGCCGGCCGCCGTCCTCGACTTGGGCGAACTGGGTGTCATGCGTCCAGACCTAATCATGTCTCCCGGTGGTAAGGTCAACCTAACCCGTTGAACACTGTACAAGGAATGCCATGAATCAGCCCGCCCGACGCCCACTCGTGCTCGTCTATCTCGCCGTCTTCGGCGGCTACTTCGGCCAGCAGATGATCATGCCGATCCTGCCGCCACTCGCCCGCGAGCTCCGGCTCAGCGAGGTCCACCTAGGCCTGGTGATGACCGTCGCCGCGGCGATCGTCGTCCTGGCCAGCCCGTTCTGGGGCCGCCGTAGCGAAGCCCTTGGCCGCAAACCGGTCATCGTCATGGGCCTCGCCGGCGCCATCCTCGGCCTGACCGGGTTCGCCGTCGTGACCAAGTTCGGTCTGGATGGACGCTGGTCGTTGCCGGTCTTGTTCGGGTTGATCCTGGTCAGCCGCAGCTTCCTCTTCGGCGGCTTCATGGCAGCCATCCCGGTCGCCGCGCAGACGTACGTCGCTGACGTGACGTCCGACGAAAAGTCCCGAGTTCGCGGCTTGTCGTTGATCGGCGCGGTGACTGGTCTCGCGTTGGTACTTGGCCCGGCCATTGGTGGTTTGCTCGGGCGGTTTGGGTTGTTGATCCCGCTGTACGTCGCTCCGGCCGCGTTGGTTCCGTTGGCCGTGCTGGTGGCTCTGCGCCTACCGGCCGAGCCTCGGCATGCCGAGCGGCCGGTGGTGCCGCGGTTGAGCCCGTTCGATCGGCGGATCTGGCCGTTCTTGGTGATCGGGTTCGGGCTGTTCCTGTCGTTGGCGTTGATGCAGATGACGATCGGGTTTCTGCTGCAGGATCGGTTGGGGTTGACCTCTGAGCAGACGGCTCGGACTACCGGGTTCGCGTTGCTTTGTGCGGGGTTGCCGATGTTGGTGATGCAGGCGGCGGTGGTGCCGAAGCTCGGGTGGGCGCCGTTGCGGATGCTGCGGGTTGGGATTCCGGTGGCGATCTTTGGGTTCCTGCTGGTCGTTCCGGGGTTTGGGTTGTGGTCTGTGCTGGTTGGGCTTGGTCTGACTGGTGTTGGCTATGGGTTGGCGGTCCCTGGGTACACCTCGGCGCCGACGATGCTTGTGGAGCGGAACGAGCAGAGTGGGCTGGCTGGGCTGCTGGGGGCGACTACTGCGCTCACGTTCGTGTTCGGTCCGGTGGTGGGGACGTCGCTTTACCAGGTGTGGCCGGTGTTGCCGTACTTGCTGGCGGCTGGGTTGTTGGGTGTTCTGCTGGTCTTCGCTTTGGCGCATTCGTCGCTGCGCTCGCGCGATGCGGTCGAGGAGGAGGTCGTCGCGGGGCACCCGTCCCCCTGAGTTCTTTCGAACCGGCCAAGGGCGGCGGGCTATCAGGGGGATGGGTGGAGTCTGACCGGGTTTGCTGGCTGCGTGGCGCTACCGCGGCGAGTGGGGCCGTCACGGATGGGCGGCGGTGCATCTTCCCGAGCGGACTGGAGGTTTTCGGGCCCTGAAAACGTCCAGTGTGCTCACGAAGCTGCGCGCGGCCGCCAAGATACGTCAGATCGCCGGCTTTCCGGGCTGCTCCTCGTCTTTGTGGGTCAGCCGGACGTCTATTGGCCAGAAAACGTCCAGCAGGCTCACGAAGAAGGGACGCGGAGCCAGCTAGAGCGTCGGGCGGACGGTGCCGACAGGGGTGCCGCCGCCGAAGATGGGGACTTCGGTCAGTGCCGCGGCGGGCGATACGTCCAGGCCGGTCTTTGCCAGCAGCGCCAGCGCTAGTGCCGTGGTGGCGCGCGGGTTGCCGTCGATCACCTTTACTGCAACGGCGTGCCCGTCGGGAGACGCCATGGCCAGCACGCCCTCGGCGCCGCCCTTGGCGATTACGCCGGGGAGGAGTCGCATTACCTCGCTGTTGAGGTGGCCCGTTCCGCCTACCAAGGTGGGGTGGGTCCGCATGGCGTTTGCTACCTGCGCCTCGGGGCTGCCCGGCGCGGCGAGGGCCAGGCGGCCGAAGGCGCGAGCCAGTCCACGCAAAGGCAACGCGTACAGCGGAGCGCCGCACCCATCAACCGTCACCACCGCCGAATCGGCAGATCCCAAGGACTCCACTGGGCCTGGGGTGGACAGGCGGGATAGCTCAGACTGCACGACCGACTGGACGTGGGAGGCTGGGGATAGGTACGACGTGGGGTTGTTGCCGGAGGCTACGGTGGCGGCGAGCATGGCGGCGTGTTTGCCGGAGCAGTTCATGAGGATCCGCTCGGGTCCGCCGAATCCGCGGATCAAGCCGAAGCGCACGCCTTCGTTCTCGGGCCAATCCGGAGGGCAGCCAAGAGCGTCCTCGGTCAGATCGACCGACGCGAGGATGGCGCGGACGACCCGTACGTGCTGGTCCTCGCCGGTGTGGCTCCCGGCTGCTACCGCGGTCTGCGGGAGGTCGAGTTCGGCGCCGGCGACCAGACTTCCGACTGCCTGCAAGGGTTTGGCCGTCGATCGAGGTAGCACCAGTCCGTCGAAATCCCCGGCGCCGTACAACACCTCGCCGGAAGGAGAGAGTGCTACCGCCATGCCGAAATGACGGCTCTCGACGAACCCGTTCCGGACCACCTCCGCGAGTTGTGCGACGGAGTCGAGACGGGGTACGCCGAGATTCGCCATGCCCGCCAGCCTAAATCCCCGCCACCAGAGCCGCTCGACGGCCTCGACCCTCAAGTCACAAGGGCCCGATGAGCTGCGACGCGCCTGGTCACAAGGGCCCGATGAGCTAGGACACGCCTGGTTGCAAGGGCCCGATGAGCGGCGGGAGGGGGTCGCCGCCACTGGGGTCAGGTGGTTGTTAGGAGGTGGCGGACGCGGGCTTCTGGGGATTCTGAAGGCGGGAGGAGTTCGGAGGTTGGGCCGGTGCGGGTGACGCGGCCGGCGGACAGGACCAGGAGGCGGTTGGAGACGGTGGCGGCGACGTCGGGGTCGTGGGTGATGAGGACGATCGCGAGTCCCAGTTCGGTGCGGAGTTCGGTGAGCATGCGCAGGACGTCCGACTCGGTGACGGTGTCGAGGGCGGAGGTGATTTCGTCGCAGACGATCACCTCGGGACGGGCGGCGAGGGCGCGGGCGAGTGCGACTCGTTGCCGTTGGCCCCCGGACAACTCACCCGGCAACCGATCCGCCAACTCGAACGGTAAGCGGACAGCGTCGAGCAGGAGCTTCACCTCACCCGCATGCTCGGCGGCCGGCAAACCCCGCAGGCGCACCAACGGCCGTACCAAGGCGGTCCGCACAGTCTGCCGCGGATGCAGCGCCTCGGCCGGATTCTGGCCAACGAGCTGTACGGCGGCACGCTCGGCTCGCGTCCGACGATGGACATCCCACGCGAGCGCAGAGCCCTTCAGCACAAGCTCTCCGGCCCGCGGCGGATGAAGGCCTGCCAACGTCCGCGCGAGCGTGCTCTTGCCGACGCCTGACGCGCCCAATACCGCAAGGCATTCCCCGGCCCGTACGTCGAGATCGACGTCGGCCAAGACCGGCGTATGCCGTCCGTACGCCGCGACGACGCCGGACGCGCGCAATACGGGCGGCCCCGTCACACCGGTCGAGGCCGTCGTACAGGCTGAGACCAGCAAGTGCTTCGCGGCCGACGAGACCGGTCGATCCAGTACGTCCGCGACGGGCCGATCCTCGACGACGCGGCCCGCGTCCATCACGATGACCCGGTCCACCACGGTACGGACCGAGCCGAGGTCGTGCGTGATCCAGAGCAGCGCGACGCCTTCGTCGGAAAGGCGGCGCAGTTCGGCGACGACCTCGGCCTTCGCGACCAGATCGAGTGCGGTGGTCGGTTCGTCCAGTACGAGCAGTTTCGCGTCGCGGGCCAAGGCCGCGGCCATTACCACTCGCTGCTGCTGGCCTCCCGACAGCTGGTGGGGATACCGCGTGCTCAGGTCTGACGGCAGACCGACGCGCGCCAGCAGTGCCGCGACAACGCCCGCTCGCGCAGGCCGTGCCACCCGGCGACCTGTTGCCTGGAGCAACGTTGCACCAACTCGCGCGTACGGGTTGAGGGACGACCCCGGATCCTGGCCGACGTACCCGATCAGTCCACCGCGCAAGCCGGGCGGCGGAGTCGGTAGCGAGGCGATGCCGTCGACCAGCAACGACCCGTCGGCATGCCGTACGCCGTCGCGCAGATGTCCCAGGATGGCCATCGCCAGACTGGTCTTGCCCGATCCGGACGAACCAGTGATCGCCACGGCCTCCCCGGCGGCGAGCGCGAACGACACCCGGTCGACGATCGACCGGCCGCCGGCGACAAGATGCAGGTTGGTTGCCTCTAGCAACGTCATGCGAGCAACCCCCGCGATCGATGGGCCACACGGTCCGAGATGAGGTTGGCCGCGATGGCCAGGAAGGCGACGCCCGCGACCGGCATCAGCAGGGCCCACGGTTGCAGGGCCGCGCCGGGCAAAGCCTCGACGATGAGCAGACCCCAATCCGAGTCCGACGTACTCAGGCCAAGGAATCCCGCTGCCGCGACCAGATAAACGGCGGCCACGAACCGGATGCCGAGATCGGCAAGCAACGGCCCTGCTACCAACGGAAGGATCTCCCGTCCAAGCAACCACGCCCAGCTTTCCCCACGCGCGATCGCGTTCTCCACATGGGCGCGACCAGTGACCTGAGCCGCGGCGGATCGGGCAACGCGCGCCGACAAAGGCGCACTCGTCAGAGCGACGGCCAGCACCAACCCGGTCCGATTCGGCAAGACGGTGAGGCAGAGCAGGAGCAGCAAGATCGGCGGTACGGCGGCCACGGCGTCGAGTGGTCGCATCAGCAGCGCGTCGAGCCAACGGCGTCCGGCAGAGGTCAACGCCGCCAGCAATCCCGCGATGGTGCCCGCGAGAGTCCCGGCCAACGCGGCCACGAGACTCGTCAGCAGCAACGGCCGACCGCCATGCAGCAATCGCGACAACACATCCCGGCCCAGGTGATCCGTACCCAACCAAGCATCACCAGACGGTGGCGAAAACGGCGGCCCGACTGGGTGAGTAGCGGTCGCAGGCGCAATCAAGGGACCGACCAGAATCAGAAGAACCAGTACGCCGAACAACACCCACCCGCCAGCGACTACCCAACCCCGCACGCGCGTCATCCCACCCCGCCCGTCCGGAGCCGCGGCGTCAACGCGATCACCGCCAGATCCGCTAACACCAGCACCGCGAGCGTCGCAGCGCCGAGGATGAGCACCAACGCCTGCACCACCGGCAGATCCCCGGTCTGCACCGACGTGACGAGCAGCTCGCCAACCCCCGGATAGCCGAACACCTTCTCCACCAGCACCGCGCCGCCGACCATGCTCACGCCGGTCATCAGCCAGACCTGTACGGCGATCGGCAGCACCGACGGGACCACCGCCGTACGGATCACCTCGCCCTCGGTGCGCCCGCTCAACCGCAGGAACTCGACGTACGGCGCGCGCAACGTGGATGCCGCGGCCGCGCGGATAATCCGCGTCGCGTAGGCCAATCCGACAAGCAGCAGGCTCAGCACCGGCAAGACCAGCACCTCGGGTCTACTCAATGGACTGGAGCCCGCTGGGATCAGCGAAACGGCAGGCAAGAGCCGAAGGGTCACGGCGAGCACGAGCACCAGGAATCCCGCCACCACGAACTCGGGCAACGACACCAGCAGCAGGGATCCCGACGAGATGACCCGGTCGGTGGTCCGGCCCCGACGCCACGCCGCCAGCACGCCAAGCCCGAGCGACAACGGGACCAGGCAGGCGATTGCCAGACCGGCGAGCAAGGCGGAGTTGCCGATTCGGCTGCTGAGCAAGGTGCTGACTGGCTGTCCGACCGAGGACCTGCCGAGATCGCCGTGCGACACCCCGCCCAGCCAATCGCCGTACCGGACCAGGACCGGGCGGTCGAGCCCGAGCTCGGTGCGGATGGCGGCGATGCGTTCGGGGGTCGCCGTCGGGCCGAGGCGGCTGGTGACCGGATCACCCGGCAGCAGCTCGACGCCGACGAAGACCAGGAACGACAGTCCAGCGAGCAGGAACACGTCGGTCACCAGCCGGCCCGCGATCTGCCGCAGGACCGGATGGGCCGCCGTCACGCCAGGCCGGCCTTGCCGAGATACGGGTATTTCGCCTGGCCGCGGACCTCGACTCCGGCCACGTTCTTCCGGGCGATGCTGAGGGTGTCGGCCAGACCCCAGACCACGGTGTTACCGCGATCGGCCATCACGTCCTGGACCGAGACCCACGCGCGCTGCCGTTCCTTCTCGTCGACCGAGGCGAGCGCCGTCGTGACCGCGCCACGCAGCTGGTTGTCCGGCAATCCGAGGGTCGGATAGGCGGCAAGTCGGGTGTAGGCGACCAGCAGCGGGATGGCGCCGATCGAGAAGACGATGCCGTCGGTCTGGCCGAGCGCCTTCACGTCGAAGAACTCCGGCACGCCGACCACGTCGGCCTTGACCGTGATGCCGATGTCCTTGAGCTGCTCGGCCAGGAGCTGGGTCGACGCGTTGTAGCCGATCTCGTACTCGGCCGTCCGGAAGGTGACGGTGGCGCCCTCGATCCCGGCGTCCTTGACCAGCTTGCGGGCCTCGTCGACGTTGCGCGCGAGCGGCTCGCGGTTGGAGAAGTACTTGCTACCGGCCCCGAAAAGGTCGTTCGCCGGTTCGCCGTACCCGAGCAGCACGCTGTCGACCAGCGCCTGCCGGTCGATGCCGAGCCGGACGGCCTTGCGGGCGCGAGGATCGCGGAACGGCGCCCGGGTCGCGTTCAGCACGAACCCGAAACCGACCCGGCCGAGATCCCCGGCGGTCCGGATCTCCAGGTCGGGGCTGTTGGTCCCGGTTTTCGCCGAGGTGTACGGGATGTCGGCGGTGTAGTCGGCCGAGCCGGTCAGTACGGCGTTCACCTTGGCCTGGGGATCGGTCAGGCTTGCCAGCACGATTTCGTCGGCGAAGGCCGGGCCATCCCAGTACTGGTCGAACTTCTTCAGCCGAGTCTCCCGCCCAGCGGCGAACGCGGCGACCCGGTACGGCCCGGTGCCGATCGCCTTGGTCGCCGTCACTCCGCTCTTCACGATTTTCGCCGGGAAGGCGGCCAGGAGCAGCGCGGGATCGCCCACGGCCTGCCGGGTCGGCACCTGCAGCGTCAGCTCGTCGACGACCTTCGCTGCCGCGAAGTCGAAGTACGCGGAGAGCTCGCTCGGGTACGGCCGTTGCGGGGCGGACATGTACTTGAAGCTCGCCAACACGTCCTGCGCGGTGAACTTCGAGCCGTCGTGCCAGACGACACCCTCGCGAAGTTTCAGCACGAACGAGCGGCCGTCCTTGGCCGGAGTGGCCGACTTCGCCAGCGCGGGCGCGAGCTCGTTACCCCGGAAGGTGAACAGCGAGTCGAACACCACGTCATGGCGGACCAGGTCGACCGGAGCGCCACCCGCGAACGGGTCGAGCGATTCGGTCGCACCGCCGCCGGTGAACACCGCCCGCAACGTGCCGCCCTGCCGCGGGGTGGCGGAACCGCTCGCCTGCACGGGCGCGCTGCCTGGCTCGGAGGCGTTACATCCGGACAGCAGCACGCCGGCGCCCGCGGACAAACCAGCGGACAGCAGCAGCTCACGTCGAGTGAGCGACATGGGGAACCTCCAGGGCGGGGGAGAGGCGAGATCTAAGCCGACCTCTAGATGATAATGGTTTTCATAACCTATAGTCTCCAGGGTGCAGCCCGCACGGAGTGGCCGCAACCGCCCCACGGTTGCACACCGTTCAACAAAAAGTTAGGTTAGCCTAAGTCCCAGAACGTCGCAATGGAACGGCCGGAATTCACGCTGGGGAGGCCGTTCCAGCTGCGATCTCGTCGCGATTCATCCGCCAAGGAGTCGCCCAAATGTCGCCCGCCCCTGCCCGCGCCACAGCTTCGAGCACATCGTGGATCAGCTCTGAGTGGTTCCGATGTCGGCAGCCGCGTCCGCACAGCCGGATGCGGCTCATCTGCCTGCCCCACGCCGGTGGGGCCGCGAGCTTCTTCTCCGATTGGTCTGCCGCGTTACCGGCTGAGGTCGAGGTCCAGGCCGTTCAGTACCCCGGCCGCGGCGACCGAATCGCCGACCCGTGTATCGAATCGATGGATGAGCTGGCACCGGCCCTCGCCCGGGCGATCCGCCCGCTGGCCGACCGGCCGATCGTGTTGTTCGGCCACAGCATGGGGGCCGCCGTCGCCTACGAGGTGACGAGGCTGCTGCAGGGCTGGGGGATTCGGCCCGCGCACCTTTTCGTCTCCGGCCGGCATTCGCCGGGTGAGGTCGTCCCCGGTGAGGTGCATCGTCGCGATGACGACGGCCTCGTCGCCGACCTGGTCCGGCTCGGAGGTACGGCGCCGGAGCTGCTGAGTTCGCCGGAGATGCGGGCGTTCTTCCTGCCCGCCATCCGGTCGGACTACCGGTTGGCCGAGACCTATCGCTGGTCACCCGGTGCCGAGCCGGAGTGTCCGGTGACCGTCTTGCTGGGGGATGCCGATCCGGAAGTGACGCCGGCCCAGGCCGAGCGCTGGGCCGAGCACGCGCCCGGGGGTATCCGGATCCACCAGTTCCGTGGGGACCACTTCTACCTGGTCCCCGAGCGCGCCGCCGTGCTCGATCTCGTCATGTCGTCGTCTTCTTGAGGTGGGGAAACCGTTGTCGTACGAACGTGAGGCCGTCACGACCGCTATCACCGAATTGCCGGCCCGGCTGGCCGCCGTACTCGATCTCGAGCCGGCGTCGATCGGTGCCGAGGACAACCTGATCGAGTTGGGGCTCGACTCGATCGCGCTGATGCGACTGGCCGGCGCCTGGCGCAAGGCCGGTCTCGACATCGCCTTTGCCGATCTCGCGAGTACGCCGACCCTGGCGGCCTGGCAGTCCTTGCTAGAGGCAACCATCCCGGTGTCACACGTTGTCGCGGGGCCGACGGTTGACGAGTTCGTGCCGTTCGAGCTGGCGCTCATGCAGCACGCCTATTGGGTCGGGCGGGCCGATGGGCAGCAGCTCGGCGGGGTCGCCGCGCACTTCTACGACGAGTTCGACGGCACGGCGGTGGACCCGGATCGGCTGGAGCGGGCCGTACGGCAGGTGCTGGCTCGTCACGGGATGTTGCGCGTGCGCGTTCTCGACGACGGTCGCCAGCAGATCATGCCGGAAAGCCCTTGGCCCGGCCTTCGCTTGCACGACTTGCGGGAAGTCGCAGACGTCGACGCGGCACTCTTGACGTTGCGGACGACGCTGTCGCATCGCTCGCTCGACATCACCAGGGGCGAGGTTTTCGACGTCCAGCTCTCGCTCTTGCCTAGCGGCGCCACCCGGGTACACGTCAATCTCGACATGGTCGCGGCCGACGCGCTCAGCCTGCGCGTGCTGCTTGCCGACCTCGCGCGCTTCTACCAGGGCGAGACGGTCGAGCCGATCAGCTACAGCTATCCGCAATACCAGGCGGATCGTCGCGCCGGCGAGTCGGTTGCCGCCCGCAACTACTGGCAGGATCGCCTCGCCACTTTGCCACCCGCCCCGCAACTGCCGGTCCGGTCCGACGTCAGCGACGCCACGAAGGTTCTTCGTCGTCACCGCTGGCTTGACCCGGAATCCCTGCACCGGCTGGAAACCCTGTCGCGCAAGCACACTTTGACGCCCGCGATGGCGCTCGCGGCGGTCTTCGCCGAGACGTTGACCGCGTGGAGCGCCGAGCCGGATTTCGTACTCAACCTGCCGCTTTTCGACCGGGAACCCGTTCATCCCGAGGCCGGTCAACTCGTCGGTGATTTCACGTCGTCGGTCCTGCTCGCCTGGGACGGCGGCACGCCTGGCACCTTCGCGGAACGGGCCGCGCGCTTGCAGGAACGCTTCCACGCCGACGCCGCCCATACGTCGTACTCCGGGGTCGAGGTGCTGCGCGATCTCAGCCGTACCAAGGGGGAACGGGTGCTCGCGCCGGTCGTCTACACGAGCGCGCTCGGCCTTGGCGAGTTGTTCCCGGCGGAGGTGCGGGAGTGCTTCGGCGAGGCGTCTTGGATCATCTCGCAGGGGCCGCAGGTCTGGCTCGACGCGCAGGTCACCGAGTTGAACGGCGGTCTGCTGGTCAACTGGGATGCTCGCGAGGACGCCTTCGCGCCGGGTGTGCTCGACGCCATGTTCGAGGCCTATAGCGCCTTGCTCGACCGGCTGCTCGCTGGTCCCGAGGCTTGGGCCGCTCCGGTCGCCGCGCTGCTGCCGACGCGTCAGGCCGACGTACGGGCGCAGGCCAACGCCACCTCCACGCCGGAGACCACCGATCGCCTGCATGACGGGTTCTTCCGTAATGCTTTGGCCAATCCGACCGCGCCCGCGTTGTTGTGGGGCGACGACGGCGCGCTGACGTACGGCGAACTGGCCGCGCAGGCGCTCGCGGTTGCCGGGCATCTCGTTGCTGAGGGCATCGAGCCCGGCTCAGTGGTCGCGGTGTCGCTGCCCAAGGGGCCGGAGCAGGCTGTCGCGGTTCTGGGCGTCCTCGCGGCCGGGGCGGCGTACCTGCCGATCGGGGTCGACCAGCCTGCGCTTCGCCGGGACCGCATCTGCAAGGCGGCCGGAGTCCGCCTTGTCCTGGACGGGCCGGTCAGCGGTCAGCCTTTGAAGGCGCCGCGCGATGGTGACGAGTTGGCGTATGTCATCTACACCTCCGGTTCGACGGGTGAGCCCAAGGGCGTCGAGCTGACGCACGCGGCCGCGATGAACACGATCGCGGATCTCAACCAGCGCTTCGGTCTGACCGCTGACGATCGAACTCTGGCCGTATCGGCGTTGGACTTCGACCTGTCGGTGTTCGACCTGTTCGGTGCGCTGTCCGCGGGCGGTGCCGTGGTCTTCCCGCGCGAGCACGAACGCCGCGACGCGACCGCTTGGGTCGAGCTGATCCAGCGCTTCGAGGTCACGGTCCTCAACTGCGTTCCGGCTCTTCTCGACATGACCCTGACCGCGGCCGAGGGCACTCCGTTGCCACTGAAGCTGGTGCTGCTCGGCGGTGATTGGGTCACGATCGATCTGCCCGACCGACTCCACGCCGTCGCGCCCGAAGCCCGATTCGTCGGCCTCGGCGGCACCACTGAGACGGCCATCCACTCGACCGTTCTCGAGGTGGACGAGGTGCCGGCGCCCTGGACCTCGGTGCCGTACGGCGTGCCGCTGAGCAACGTCGCTTGCCGCGTGGTCGATGCCCTCGGCCGGGACTGTCCCGACTGGGTCCCGGGCGAACTCTGGATCGGCGGATCGGGCGTTGCACGCGGCTATCGCGGTGATCCCGAGCGCACCGCGGACCGGTTCGTCACGGTCGACGGTCGGCGCTGGTACCGCACCGGCGACCGCGCTCGCTACTGGACCGACGGAACGCTCGAATTCCTCGGCCGGGCCGACCACCAGGTCAAGGTCCGCGGCCACCGGATCGAACTGGGCGAAATCGAGTCGGCGCTCGGCGCCTTCCCGGCCGTCGACCAGGGCATCGCCTCGGCCCTCGGCCCACGCACTCTCGGCGCTGCGGTCACCGGACAGCCCGATCTTGCCGAACTGAAGGCGTTCCTGGCCGAGCGGTTGCCCACGGCAATGATCCCGGACCGCATCGCCGTTCTACCTAAGTTGCCGTTGACCCCTAACGGCAAGATCGACCGGCCGGGCGTGCGCGATGTGCTGCTGGCGCTAGGCCTTGGCGACGAGGTCGTCACGCCGCCGGCCGGTCCGGTCGAGACGGTTGTCGCGGCGGCCTGGTCGGACCTGCTCGGTATCGCGGGCATCGGCCGGGAGCACGACTTCTTCGCGATCGGCGGCGATTCCCTGCTCGCCACTCGCCTCGTCGGCAAACTCCGGGCGGTTGGTCTGGAAGGCGTCACGCTGTCGGCGTTGTTCGCACATCCCGTGCTGGCGGACTTCGCCGCCACGCTGCGGTTTGGTCAGGCGCGGACGGAGCGAGCGCTCGTCGCCGATCCTGCGTCGCGGTACGAGCCGTTCCCGCCGACCGACGTGCAGCGCGCGTACTGGCTCGGTCGTGGCGAGGGCTTCACGCTTGGCGGCATCGGCTGTCACTTCTATCGCGAGTACGACGTGGTGGATCTCGATGTCGCCCGGCTCGAAGCCGCTGTCGACAAGTTGGTACGACGACACGAGATGCTGCGGGCGGTTTTCGATGCCCAAGGCAACCAGTGCGTGCTGCCGGAGGTGCCGGCGTTCAAGGTCGAGGTGCTCGACACCACGGTGGAAGGCCTTCGCGAGGTTGCTTCGCATCAGGTCTTCGATCCGGCGCAGTGGCCGCTGTTCTCGATCAAGGTCGCGGGGACTCGGCTTGCCGTGGGCATGGACAACCTGGTGCTCGACGCCTTGAGCATCCTGCGCTTCTACACCGAACTGTCCGAGCTCTACGAAAAGCCAAACCAGGACCTGGAACCGGTCGGCATGACCTTCCGGGATTACGTCGTCGGCGCACCACCCGAGCCGGCCGCCGTCGAGGCCGCTCAGGCGTACTGGGCGGACCGGGTGGAGGACCTGCCACCCGCACCTCGTCTGCCGTTGCGCATCGACCCGGCCGAGGTAAACACGCCACGGTTCACCAGGCGCGAGACCGTGCTCGACGCGAAGCGGTGGCAGGCCATCACCGAGCGGGCGCGGGAGCACGGGCTGACGCCGTCGGGCGTACTGCTCGCCGCCTTCGCGGAAGTCCTCGGCCGGTGGAGCACGAGCCGCGAGCTCACGCTCAACCTCACCTTGTTCGACCGGCGCGAGGTCCATCCGGACGTGGGGCGCGTCATGGGTGACTTCACCTCGTTGCTGCTCGTCGGTCATCGTCCCGAGGCGGGCGAATCGTGGCTCGCCACGGCACGTCGTACCCAGGGAGAGCTCTGGGCCGCGCTCGACCATCGCGAGGTCTCGGCGGTGCAGGTGCAAAGGGATATCGGCCGGAAGACCGGTGATACCGGATTCACGATTCCTGTCGTCTTCACGTCGGCCCTTGGCGTTTCCGGTGGCGAACTGGCGGCGCCGGGAGCGCCGTTCGCGGATCAGGTTTGGGGTGTTTCGCAGACGCCACAGGTCTGGCTCGACCATCAGGTGACCGAGGTCGCGGGCGGGATCAGCCTGAACTGGGATGCCGTTGAGGAGTTGTTCCCGGACGGGCTGCTGGACGCGATGTTCGCCGCCTATGGCGAGTTGCTGGATTGGCTGGCCTCGACTGACTGGACTCGCGATGTGCCGGACCTGCTGCCGGCGTCCCAACGTGCCATCCGTACGACGGTCAACGCGACCTCGGCGGCGCAACCCAACGGCCTTCTCCACCAGGCGTTCTTCGACCACGCACGCAGCAATCCCGACGCCATTGCGATCACCTGGGACGGCGGTCAGCTGACGTACGGCGAGCTCGCCACGAAGGCGTTGACCGTCGCAGGCGCTCTGGACATCCGGCCCGGCGAGCCCATCGCGGTGACCTTGCCGAAGGGCCCGGATCAGGTGGTCGCCGTACTCGGCGTCCTCGCGGCAGGCGGCACCTACGTCCCCATCGGGATCGACCAGCCCGCCGCACGACAGGAACGCATCCACCGGCTGGCAGGCGTACGCACCGTCCTCGACCACCTACCGAGCGGCACTCCTCTCTCCGGACCGGTTGAGGTGGATCCGGCACAGCTGGCGTACATCATCTTCACGTCAGGCTCGACCGGTGAGCCCAAGGGCGTCGAGATCAGCCATCGCGCGGCGCTCAACACCGTTGCCGACATCAACGACCGGTACGGCGTCGGGCCGGCCGACCGGATTCTGGCCGTCTCGGCACTGGACTTCGACCTGTCCGTCTACGACATCTTCGGGCCGCTCTCGGCCGGTGCGGGACTGGTCACGATCGAGGAGGACGGCCGTCGCGACGCGCGGCGCTGGTTCGACCTGGTCAGCCGGCATGGCGTCACCATCTGGAACAGCGTGCCCGCCTTACTCGACATGCTGCTGGTCGTCGCCGACGCCGACAGCGCGCGCCTCAGAGTCGTACTGGTTTCCGGCGACTGGGTCGGGCTCGACCTGCCCGGCCGGTTGCACGCGCTCTGGCCGGACTGCCGGTTCATCGCGATGGGTGGCGCGACCGAGGCGTCCATCTGGTCGAACGCGTTCGAGGTGGACGAGGTCGATCCCGCCTGGCCCTCCATCCCGTACGGCTTCCCGCTGCGCAATCAAGCCTTCCGCGTTGTCGGGCCGGACGGTCGCGATTGCCCGGACTGGGTAGCGGGCGAGCTCTGGATCGGCGGCGCGGGTGTGGCCGAGGGGTATCGCGGCGCCCCGGAACAGACGGCCCGGCAGTTCGTTGCCGTGGACAACGGTCGGTGGTATCGCACCGGCGATCTCGGTCGGTATTGGCCGGACGGCACGCTGGAGTTCCTCGGCAGGGTCGACCAGCAGGTGAAGATCCGCGGCCACCGGATCGAGCTCGGCGAAATCGAGGCGGCGCTCGTCGATCACCCGGCCGTCGGTTCGGCCGTCGTGACCGTGGCGGGTACGGGTTCGGCTCGGCGCCTGGCCGCGGCCGTCGTACCGGCTGTCGCTCCGGCACTGCCCGCCGGCGGTACCGAGGCGTCGGGCAAGACCGAGGCGTGGCGTTCGACCGCTCGCGAGTTGGAGGCTCGTGCGGTCGAAGACGTGCTGGTTCAAATGCTCGAGCTGCCGGCGCCGTCGACCGCTATCGAGGAGTTCCAACCCGTCCTGCGGATGTGGCTGGACTGGCTCGTCAACCGCAAGGTGCTCAGCTACGGGGATGACGTCTACTCGGAGGGCCCGGAGCTCGGCGCCACTGAGGTGACGCTGGCGGTCGGCGGTTACGCAGGTCTGATCGGCCGCGCGCACCGGCGTCTGCTGGAACGGCTGGACGACTACCGCGGCATCCTCGCGGGCCGCGTGGACGCGTCGATCCTGCTGGACGACGACATCCTCGCGCCGTCGAACCTCGCGGCGGCCGACCAGGGCGCCGAGGCATTCGTCGACTACCTGACCACGGAGCTGGACCGGTCCGACGTGATCGCTGAGCTCGACGGCGACGGGCGTACGGCGGCTGCGCTCGGGGCCTTGGGGTACGACGTGGCGCACGTCCAGACGGATGGACGCGTGCCGGCGGAGCTGCTGCACTCGTTCGACGCGGTCATTGTGGCGAACGCGCTGCACCGCTATCCGGATCACAGCCAGGGTCCGGCGCTCGCGTCCCTCCTGGTCAAACCCGGCGGCCGCCTGCTTGGCGTCGAGCGGGTCGAACTCACCCCGGTCGCGATGCTCACCGCGGCCCTGCTCGACCGTGGCCGTACGGCGATGCTGCCCGGCGCGGGCTGGATCGACCGGCTGGCCGAGGCCGGTTGGACCGACGCCCGGCACGAGTCGATCGCCGACTCGTTCCTGGTCACGCTGGCAGCGACCAAGTCGCACTCAGTAAGGCTGGACTGCCTCACGCAACACGTCGCCGCCAGGCTGCCCGCCCACATGGTGCCCGAGGTCGTCGAGGTGCTGTCCTGGTTGCCGCTCAGCGCCAACGGCAAGGTCGACCGCTCGGCCGTCGCCGCGCTCTGGGCCGACGAGCCGGGCCCGGAGGCGACGATCGACGAGCCGGTGGGTGAACTCGAGCAGACCATCGCTGCCCTGTGGTGCGAGCTGCTCGGCGTCACCAGCTTCGGGCGGCAGCAGAGCTTCTTCGACCATGGCGGCGACAGCCTGCAGGCCACTCGCTTCATCGAGAACGCCCGTCAGCGCCTCGGCGTGGAACTGCCGTTGCGCGAGATGTTCACGGCCCGCACCCTCGCGGCCGTCGCGGCGGCCTTCGCCGAGTTGCTCGGCGACGACACCGAGGAGGGCGTCCTGTGATCGGCATCCTCGGCGGCACCGGCGAAGTCGGCCAATCCGCTGCGGCGGTGCTGTCCGCGCACGACCTTCGCGTTGGCAGCCGCGCCACGGGCGTCGACGTCACTGACGAAGAGTCCCTAGACCGTTTTGTCGAGGGCTGCACCGTCATCGTCAACTGCGTCGGCCCGTCCCACCAGTACTCGGCGACCGTCGCCAGGGCAGCACTGCGAGCGGGTGTCGACCTGGTCGATGCCGGCGGCGACGAACACCTCCGAGCCGCCCTTGACGACGGCGCTCGCACGGCCGGCCGCCGAATCGTCCTCGCCGCTGGCGCACTTCCCGGACTCTCCGGCGTCCTACCCCGATGGCTCGCGGCAGACCTGGGCGCGATCGACGACCTGACGGCGTACTTCGCCGTCGCGGACCGTTTCACCAAGGCCGCCGCCGAGGACTACCTGGAAGGCGTCCTCGGCACGGACAACGAGCCGCTCGCGGCCTGGCGCAATGGCCGGGCGATCCCCGACGCGTTGCGCCGGGAGCACAACCTCACCCTGCCCTACCTCACCGACCCGGTCGCCGCTTTCCCCTTCCTGGACGGCGAATCCCGTCAACTCGCGCGAGACCTCGACCTCACCAACGGCACCTGGCACAGCGTCATCGAAGGCGACCATCTCGTCGCCGCCTTGGACCGCGCCCGCGGTCTCACCCGCGCCGAAGCGGTCGATGGCGTGTGCCGCGCGGCCGCGCTCGACCTGGCCGGCCGGACCGCGCGTACGACGTTCCTGGTGGAAGGCCGTCATGCCGGCCGAACCCGGACCGCCGTACTCCGCGGTCCCGGCATCTCCACTCTCACCGGCGCCATCGCGGGCATCACCGCGAGCGCGATCAACGACGTGCCGCCTGGTGCGTGGTGCGCGGCGAACGTGCTCGACCCGATCGCGACTATCGACCAGCTCCGTCCGATTGCGCGTGTCGCCGCGTTGGAGGCGGCGATCGAGGACTTGGTCGTGGTCGAGGAGGGCGCGCTGTGAGCAGGCGCCTGCGCGTTGTCGTGTGCGGTACGACGTTCGGCCAGTTCTACCAGGCCGCGGTCAAAGCTCTTGCGGACGAGTTTGAGCTCGCGGGCATCGTAGGCCGAGGCAGCGAGCGAACGATGAACTGCGCCCGCCGGATGGGCGTACCGCTCTACCGGTCGCCCGACGAGGTCCCGGCCCAGGTCGACGCGGCCTGCGTGGTGGTCCGGTCCGGCGTGATGGGCGGTTCCGGCAGCGAGATCGCGCGCGAATTCCTTACCCGAGGCATCCACGTCTTGCAGGAACAGCCCGTACATCAAGGCGAATTGGCCGACAACTACCGGGCGGCCCGCGCGACCGGTACGACGTACCGCTTGGGTGATCTGTACGTCCACCTACCCGCCGTACGACGCTTCGTCGCGGCCGCGCGCGCCTTGCTTGCCGAAGGCCCGGCGTCGTACGTCGATGCCGCGTGCTCGATGCAAGTGGCGTTCCCGCTGTTGCACCTCCTCGGCGACGCGCTCGGCGTACTGCGCCCGTGGCAGGTCATTGCCGTCGGCAACGAGGCGCCGATGTCCGTGCTGCACGGGACGATCGGCGGCGTACCGCTCACGCTCCGGATCCAGAACGAGGTGGACCCGGACGATCCCGACAACCACATCCACCTGCTGCATCGCGTGACCATCGGTACGTCGAGCGGCAGCCTCAGCCTGACGGATACGCACGGGCCGGTGCTGTGGAGTCCGCGCCTGCATATCCCGGCGGCTGTGCGCGAGCGGTACGACTTTTTCGGCGCGGGTACGGACCACCTGGCCGACGCTAGTTCCATTGCCCTCGGCCCGGCGACACCGGCCAGTTACCGCGAGGCGTTGTCGCGGCATTGGCCGGCGGCGATCGGCGCGGACCTGCTCGCGTTCCGGGCCAGCATCCTGGGGAGTACCTACCGGCCCGAGCAGTACCACCTGACGCTCAGCCGGATGTGGCAGGACGTGACGAGCGCCCTCGGCTATCCGGCGCTACGCCCGGGCCAGGGCCACCAGCCGTTGCCGGTGGGCGCACTGGCCGCGGCCGTCGCGGGGATCACTGATGGCGATCGCTGAGATGCCGTCGCGCGAGGAAGAGGCGTTGGCCCAGTGGCGCGAGCGGGTGGTCCTCGGCGGGCAGCACCGCCACGACCTCGGTCGGAGCGAGCACGTCCAGCCATTGCGAGCGGGTCAGGAACATCGCATCCCGGGCGTCCGTCGTCTCGGTCATCATGAAGGCCTGCGAGATGAGGATTTCGTAGTGCTCGCGGGTCGGCTCGGTGATGATCATCGCGCCACCCGGCACCAGCAGACTGGTCAGCTCGCGCACGGTCTCGTCGGCATTGCGCGCGTTGTTCAGCACGCCGGCGGCGATGATCAGGTCGAACCCACCAGCCACTTGCTCAGCGGCGGGTCGATCGATGTCATACAACCCGAATCGCATCCAGGAATGCTCTGCGAGCCGCTCGCGAGCGATGCCGAGGAAGAAGTTCGACACGTCGGTGAAGAGGTACTCCGTGGGGACCGTGCCGATGCCGTCGATCACCGCGTCCGTGGTGGCGCCCGTGCCGGCACCGACCTCGAGCACGCGCAGCGGCCGGGGCAGCGCCTGCACGGCGGCGGCCACGGCGGCATTGAGGTAGCGCGCGGTGATGGTGTCGCGGTAGACCGCGTCCGCCAGATCTGTACGGCCTTCGGGGAACAGCAGCAAGGCCGCCTGCTGCTCACCGGTCACCAGCTCCGGCAGCCGGTCCGCGTTGGCCCGCAGGTAGTCCACGAACGCCCCCGAGCCCAACCCGCCCTGCCACGCATCCCGCGCCCGCTGCCAAGCGGCGCCGACATCTGTTGTGCGACTGGGGTTTTTGGTCAGCGCACGCAACCACCGCTGCAGCACGACCCGATGCTGCGCAGGTGCGGACAACGCCTTCATCACCGTCTCGATGCCGTCGGCAGCTGTCACCCCGTGCCGATCGAGCAGCGAGGACATCGACCCGAGCACCGCCTCATCCAAGGCGTCCAGAAATTCGCGCACCCGCGCGGGATCGACCACACCAACAGCGTGGTCCGCTGCCGCGCTCATCACCTCGGCAAGGGGAACCTCCTCCACTGGCACGTGCTCGATGGTCGCGCCGAACACCTCGGCCGCGCGGGCCTCGGCGCCGGGTGCGGGAGTCGGCCCGTGGTGGCTGACGTGCCGCAGGGCGCTCAGGTCGGTGATCGGCGCGGCCGGCTCGTCGCACAGCCGCCACAACAGGCTGGACGGCAGTCGCAGGTGGGTCGCGCCCTCGCGCTCCAGCTGGGCGAGCACCCGGGCGGGTTGTTCGTCGGCTTGCACGGAAATCTCGGTGAACACTCGGAACGCTCCTGGAAATGGTCCGTCTTTGGTCACACCTTAAGCGCCTGGATGTGTTGATGACAACGCCGCGAAGTTATTTCCCGGAATGCAAGGAGAATGTCTTGTGATGCTGCGGTGCAGCCATATTCTGTGCAAAGTCGATGATATTCAGACGGCGGTTTCCGATTACACCGAGCTGGGTTTCACGATGACCTGGGGGAGTCGTCCGGGCAAGGCGCACAACGCCCTGCTCTGGTTCGGTTCGGGCCCGTTCGTGGAGTTCTTCGAGCTGCCGTCCCGGGCCGCCGCGCTGCGCTGGCCGGTCGGCCTCTGCTTCGGCGCCGCCGCCGGTCGCCGCATTGCCGACTGGGCCCGTCCCGGTGAGGGCTGGCGGGATGTCGCGCTCGAGACCGACGACCTCGATCTCCGGGCCGCGCACACCGAGCTCAAGGCGTTGATGCCGGTCTCCCGGGTGATGAAAGGCCGTCGCACTCGCCCGGATGGCCAGGTCGTGCGTTACCAATTCCTCGCACCGGGGCCGGCCGAACTGCCGTTCGTGGTCTCGTCGTACGACCCGCCACAGCGGCCGCTGGACATCGTGCACGCGAACGGCGCCACCGGTATCGCGAAGGTTCACATGACCGTCGCCCCGGCCGACCGCGCGGCGTACGACGCCATGATCGCGGGCGACCCCTGGCTCCTGCCCGTGCCGGGGGAGCGCACGGGCGTGGTCGGGGTGGAGCTGGCCGGGACGACCGCTTCGCTCGACCCGGCCAAACTCCACGGCGCTCAGCTGGTCGGTGCGTCGTGAGGGTCGTGAAGCTGTACGCCGAAGCGGAACAGGTTGTCCGGATCCCACTCGCGTTTGACCGCGACGAGGCGCTCGTAGTTCTTGCCATAGGCAGCACGAGCCCACTCGGCCTCGGGATCGGGCAGCAGATTCACGTACGGCCCGAGGGTCACGTCTTGCAGCGCACGCCAACCCTGGCGCGCGGTCTCGACGTGCACCGGGTTGTCGGCCGCGCCGTACCACTGGGCGCAGATCTCGATGAACCACCGCGCCTCGCGATGCGCGAACGCCGTCTCCCCGGCAGGAGCGCGGCTGATCGCGCCACCGAGTGCGCCGAAGACGACCGAGTAGTTGGGCCCGGATCCCTGCCAGTGCTGGAGAATCCCGTCCAGCACGTCATCGCTGAGCGCGGGCAACAGCTCGCCCCGGTTGTACACGTGCTGCTCGGCGAAGTCCGGCGGCGACTGCAGCAAACCCTGGTACTCGACGTACGTCATCGGGCGCAGTCCGTTGAAGACCGGCGCCGGATCGGCCAGCAGCGGCGCGAGCACCTCGTCGGCCCGGGCGGGATCGCCGAACCAGGTCGGGATGAGCAGGGCGCCGCGCTCGTACTGCAGGTCGGCCGGGATGAACGGCAGCGGCGGCGCGGTCCAGGCGATCGCGATCAGCGAGGTCTCGTCCGGCGCGGTCTCGAGCCAGTCGCGCGCCTTACGCAGTGCGGCCGGTACGGCGTCGCGCGCGTGCACGAGCGGCCCGGCCACCACACCGCCGACCGGGTGCAGCCGGAACCCGAACGACGTCACCACGCCGAGCCCGGCGCCACCGCCACCACGCAGAGCCCAGAACAGCTCGGGGTGCGTGTCCGCGTCGACGCGGAGTTGCCGCCCGTCGGCCGTGACGAGCTCGGCGTGCACCAGGTTGTCGCTGGTCAGCCCGAACTGGCGGGAGAGATCGCCGACGCCCCCGCCGAGGGTGTGCCCGGCGATACCGACCCCGGTGTTGCGGGCCCCGGGCAGAGCCAGCATGAACCGGGCGGTACCGGCGTCGAACCGGCCCCAGGTAAGACCGGGCCCGGCCTCGGCGATACCGGTCGCGGCATTGATCCGGAGATGGTCGATCGGGCCGACGTCGAGCACCAGGCCGCCGTCGCAAGTGCCCCAGCCGGCCACATTCGCACCGCCGCCGCGGACCGCCACGCCGAGACATTCGTCCCGGGCGTAACCGAGGGCGGCGACCACCTCGTCAGGGGACGAGCACCGGGCCACCACAGCCGGACGCCGGTCGACCCGGGCATTGCGGACCCGCCGGGCCGCGTCATAACCGGCATCACCGGGAAATACCGCGCGCATGTCGTTTCCTCTCGTCGGCCGACGCCGCCGAGGAAATCACGCGGGCGGCGGATTTGCCAAGTTTCATCGACCAACGGAAATATCCAGCGTCTGGGGAGGATCGCGTGAGTACCGAGGAATTCATCGCGGAATTGCAGGGAATCGGCGTGCAACTCTGGGAAGAGGCCGGCCAGCTCCGTTTCCGTGGTCCCAAGGGGGCGATGACGCCGGAGCGGCTCGAGCAGTTGAAGGCTCGTAAGGCCGAGGTGCTGACTGCGCTCCAGGCCGCGCGCACCACCGTCGTACCGGCGCCTGCCGATCGGTTCGAGCCGTTCCCGCTGACGGATGTGCAGGGCGCGTATCTGCTCGGTCGCAACGACGCCTTCGGGTACGGCGGAGTCGCCTGCCACGTCTACCTCGAAGTCGGTTACGCCGAGCTCGATCCGGACCGGGTCGCGTTGGCCTGGAACCGTCTGATCGAGCGGCACGACATGCTCCGGGTCGTCGTCTCCGCGGACGGATATCAGCAAGTTCTCGAGACGGTCGATCCATTGGTCATCGGTGTAGGCGAAGACCTGGAGAGCGTGCGCGAGGACTTCGGGCATCGGATCTACGCGTCCGACCAGTGGCCGTTGTTCGGGCTGCACGTGACGCAGTTGGCCGATCGGGCCGTGCTGCATCTGTCGATGGACTTCCTGGTCGCCGATTGGGCCAGCCTTTGGATGTTGCTGGCCGAGTTCGAGACCCTGCACGCCGATCCGTCGGCCGCGCTCGCACCGATCGACCTGACCTTCCGCGACTACGTGCTGGCCGAGCGGCAGTTGCGGGAGAGCCCGCGCTATCAGCGGGATCGCGCCTATTGGTGGGACCGGATCGACTCGTTGCCGACGGCACCGGATCTGCCGGTCATCGAGCAGACCAACTCGTCGGCCGTTTTCAAGCGGCGGTTCCTCCGGCTCGACGCGGACCAGTGGGCCGCACTCGGCAGGCACGCGCAACGGCGTGACCTGACCCCGTCGTCGGTGGTGCTCTCGGCGTACGCCGCGGCGCTGGAGCGCTGGAGCCGGACGTCCGCCTTCACGCTCAACCTCACCGTGCTGAACCGGCTGCCGTTGCATCCGCAGGTCCAGGAGGTGATCGGCGACTTCACCTCCGTCAGCCTGCTGGAGATCGACCTGGCCGCGGGGAAGACGTTCGCCGATCGGGCCGGGGTCATCGGCTCGCGTTTGTACGACGACCTCGACCACCGGCTTTGCTCGGGCGTCGAGGTACTACGGGAGATGGCCCGGCGCCGGGGTCGGGAGGCCGCGTTGATGCCGATCGTCTTCACGAGCGCCATCGGCCTGGGTGGTGGTGTGGCCGGGCGCTTTGACGGGTTCGGTATTACGCAGACGCCGCAGGTGTTCATCGACTGCCAGGCGATGGACGACGCGGATGGGCTGCAGGTCAACTGGGATGTGCGTGAGGGTGTCTTCCCGCCCGGCCTGGTCGACGACATGTTCGCCACCTTCGAGAGCCTGCTCATCGACCTGGCCGCCGGGGACGACGCCTGGGAGTCGACCGAGGCGCTCGGCCTTCCGTCTTGGCAGGTCGGCGAACGAGTCGAGGCCAACAACACTGCCGGACCTCTGCCCGACGGACTCCTGCACCACGGCGTACTCGTGCAGGCTGCGCTGACCCCCGACGCGACGGCTCTAAAAACGAGTAGGACTGCTCTTACATACCGAGAGCTGGTGGACAAGGCCGCCGGGGTGGCCGACGCTCTGCGGCAGGCCGGTTGCGTGAAGGGCGATCACGTCGCCATCGTGATGGACCGAGGCGTCGAGCAGGTCTCCGCCGTACTCGGCACTTTGCTCGCTGGAGGCATCTATCTCCCTGTCGACACGTCACAGCCCGTCCTGCGCCGCGAGGCCATCCTGCGCGATGCCGGCGTACGGCATGTCCTGACGCAATCGTGGTTGGACATAGCGGACGCGATCGCTGTCGACCAATTGCCGGTGGCGCCTTTGCAGGACACACCAGGTGATCCCGACGATCCGGCGTACGTCATCTACACGTCCGGCTCGACCGGCAAACCCAAGGGCGTCGTACTCAGCCATCGAGCGGCCGCCAACACGATCGACGACGTCAACCGCCGCTTCGGCATCACCGCGGTCGACACGGTGCTCGGCCTGGCGAATCTCGGCTTCGACCTGTCCGTGTACGACATCTTCGGCCCGCTCGCCGTCGGCGGCACGCTGGTCATCCCGGACGCCGATCGCCGGGCCGACCCGTCGCACTGGGCCGAGCTGATCGCGGCACACGGCGTCACGGTGTGGAACTCCGTCCCGGCGCTGCTGCAGATGCTCTCGACGTACGCCGCGACCGAGCAGGCCGAGCTGTCGACGTTGCGCCTTGTCCTGTTGTCCGGCGACTGGATCCCGATCACGCTGCCGGACGAGATGATCGCCCGCATTCCCGGTCTCGAGATCATCGCGATGGGCGGCGCGACCGAGGCCGCCATCTGGTCGAACTACCACCGGTACCAGGGATTGCGGCCCGGCTGGAAGAGCATCCCGTACGGCGTACCCCTGACGAACCAGGGTTTCCGCGTGCTCGACCCCGCGGGCCGGGATTGCCCGGTGTGGGTGCCAGGTGAGCTGTACATCTCCGGCGCCGGTCTCGCGCAGGGCTACCTCGGCGACGACGAGACCACGGCGTACCGCTTCGTCACCGATCCGAATGGCGAGCGCCTTTACCGCACCGGCGACCTCGGCCGGTATCTGCCGGGTGGTGAGATCGAGTTCCTCGGCCGCGAGGACAACCAGGTCAAACTGCGCGGCCACCGGATCGAGCTGGGCGAGATCGAGGCGGCCCTGCTGGACCATCCGGCCGTCTCGGCCGCGGGCGTCGTCGTGGACGGCAACGGCGATGACCGCGGCCTGTTCGCCGCCGTCGAACCACGTCGTACGACGCCCGAGCCGCTCAACCTCGACCGCATGACCGCGATCGTGCGAACCGCCGCCGACCAGGCCATCGGCCCGGTCGATCCGGAGACGGTCGGCGCGTACACCGAGCACCTCGACCAGGCCGTCGGCGCCGAAATGCTCGCCGCCCTGCAAGGCCTGGGCCTTTTCAACGGCGCCACCAGCCACAGCGCCGACGACGTCGTGCGGACACAAGGGATCGACCCGCGCTTCCAGTGGCTCGTCCACCGCTGGCTCGCCGTACTCGTAGAACTCGGTCAGCTCGCACTTGAAGGCGGCCGCTATTCCAAGGCGAAGGATGTGGATGCCGAGGCGGCCTGGCAGGCGGCCGAGGCCGAGTGGGCGAAGGGACTCGGCGATCCGGAATTTCTCGCGTATCTCCGCAGCAACACCCGAGCGCTGCCCGGGTTGCTGGCCGGCGAGCAGGACCCGGTCGCGCTGCTGTTCCCCGAGGGCCGGTTCGATACGGCCGACTCGCTCTACCGGGGCAACGTCGCCGCGCAGTACCTGAACAAGGCCGTCAGCACGATGATGCACCGGATCGCGGCCATCTCGGACCGGCCCAGCCTCCGCATCCTCGAGGCCGGCGCGGGCACGGGCGGCACCACCCAGGGTGTCGTCGACGTGCTTCGCGGTTTCGACGTCGACTACCTCTTCACCGACGTGTCGCCGTTCTTCCTGCCACAGGCCCGCAGCCGGTACGGCGACCTGAGCTGGATCCGGTACGGCGTCTTCGACGTGGACGCGGAACACCGGGCCCAGGGCATCGCGCCGGGTTCGTTCGACGTCGTGCTCGCGGCAGGCGTACTGGAGAACGCGCGTGATATCGACGCGGCCCTGGCCAACCTCACCGACCTGCTCGCGCCCGGCGGTTGGCTGGTCATCACCGAGCCCACGCGCGAGCACCCGTGGATCCTCGCCTCGCAGGCGTTCATGATGACCGAGCCCGGCGACACGTTGCGGGCCGAGGGACCGTCGTACCTGGATCGCGACGGCTGGGTCGCGGCGTTGCGACGGGCCGGAGCGGACGAGGTCGTCTGCCTACCCGACGACGATCACGCCCTCGCCGCGCAGAACCTCCACCTCTTCGCGGCCCACTTCAAGACCGACCGCGCACGCGTCTCGGAGCAGGAACTTCTCGGCCACCTGGCCGAACGCCTGCCCGCCCATATGATCCCGTCCCACCTGCAGGTCGTGGACGCGCTGCCGCTCACCGGCAACGGCAAAGTCGACCGCCGAAAGCTCCAGACCTGGCGCCCGACCGCGACCGGTATCGACCGTGCCGCGGGCCAGGACGAGCCGCTGTCGGAACTCGAGTCGAAGCTGGCTGCTCTCTGGGCGTCGGCTCTGTCGGTCGGCCAAGTCGGCAGGACCGAGAGCTTCTTCGACCTCGGCGCCGATTCACTGATCATGGCCCGAATGGCCGGTCGGCTGCGCGAGGAGTTGCCCGAGGCAACGAGTATTCCGTTCGACACGTTGCTGAGGCAGTTGCTCAACGCACCGACTCTCGCGGCGCTGGCAGACTTCCTGAAGCCGGGACAGCTCGCGCCGCTTCAGCCCGGTAAGAAGGCCGAGGACAGCAACGCCGTACTGATCCCATTCGGTGGCGTGAGTGAAGGCCCGCTGCGGGTGATGTTCCACGCGGGCCTCGGCACGATGGAGTGCTACCGCCCGCTGGCCGCCGAGCTCGTCGCGCAGGATCGCGGCTCGCTGATCGGCATCGTCATCAACGACACCGAGGTCTTCTGCTCACACGATCCCGCCGTGGTGATCGAGACGGCCGCCGACGACTATGCGCGCCGGATCGTGGCAGAGGTCATTGCCGAGGGCCACCAACAGGTCCAGTTGATCGGCTACTGCCTGGGCGGCATGTACGCGCTCGAAGTCGCGAGAAGGCTTGCAGAGCAGGGGATCGACGTGGTCGACCTGGTGCTGGCGAGCAGTCATCCGGTCGCGTTCGACATCGGCGACGACCTGATGATCGAGACGGTCTTCGCGCCCAATATCGGGTTGTCCGCGGACCAGCTAGGGTTCGGCCCGGTCGATGGCGATGCGGCGGTTCGCGGGTTCATGCAGGCGATGGAGCGTAACGGCGGCCGGATGCCGGCGGGCTCGCTCCAGCAGGTCGGGGGAGACCCGGAACTGGACCAGGTCGCCGAGTTCTACCGCCGGATGGCCGCCTGTACGCCGGACGAGCGGTTCGCCCGGTACGCGCAGGCCGCGACCGAGATCGCCAACAAGCCGATGCCGCCCGAGATGGTGGCGGGTATGTTCCGGGTATTTCGCCAGAGCTTCCTATCGGCCCGGTTCACCCCGCCGTCGTACTTCGGTGACATCCGCTACTTGCGGCCCACCGAGGGCTCGGGTTTCGCGCCGGGCATGGACGAGATCACGCTCGGCTTCTGGCAGGACGTCTGCCTTGGCGACTTCACCGTGACCGATGTCGGCGGCAACCATTTCTCCTGCGTCACGCCACCACACGTGACGCGCTTGGCCTCCCTGATCGGCGAACCACTGGAGGTCCAAAAGTGACCACCTACAACGAAGAAGTCGTGCCCGGGCCGTTCGAACCACTCGACGCCGTCGCGGCTCTGATCGGCTCGGGCCTGTTCGGGCAGTACGTCGTGTACGAACGCGACCACTCGTGGTATTTCGCAGGGGATCCGCTGGCGGAGGTGACCGTCCATCCGTCCAGCGTGCGTTCCACCTTTACCGAGGCTGTCGAGTGGGCCGGTACGCCTTGGCAGGCGATCTCCGAGGTGCTCTCGAAAACCGGGGTGGAAGGCTGGAACGCCTTCGGCTGGGCGTGTTTCGAGGTGGCGAGCGATCCCACCCGGGATGGCGGCCAGCCGTTGGCACACCTGATGATCCCGGCCACGGAAATCCGGATCACGGCCGCCTCGGTCACGATCCGCCACGTCGAATCCGGTAAAGCGGCCGAGATCAGGGCAGCGCTCGCCACTGGCCGACGAAAGGCAGGACGCCCGCGGCCGATCGACGTACGGACCAGTGATGGCACGTACGAGAAGGCCGTCGCGTTGTCCGTCGCGGATATTCGGGCCGGACGGCTGGACAAGGTGATCCTGTCGCGAGTGGTGGAAGTCCCGTTCGCGGTGGACCTCTGCGCGACGTACGTCGAGGGGCGCGCGGGCAACACCCCGGCCAGGTCGTTCCTGCTCGACCTGGGTGCGTGGCGGGCGGCTGGGTTCAGCCCGGAGACGGTCGTCGAGGTTCAGCCGTGTGGTCTGGCGTCGACCCAGCCGTTGGCCGGAACTCGTGCGCTGACCGGTGATGCCGGGCTCGACGAGGAGCTGCGCACGGAGTTGTGCACGGATGCCAAGGAGGTGTTCGAGCACGCCACCTCGGTCAAGCTCGCGTTCGACGAGCTGGCCGGAGTCGGCGGTCGCTCGGCCACCCGGGTGAGCGAGTTCCTCACCGTCAAGGCGCGCGGCAGCGTGCAGCACCTGGCGTCGCGGGTCGAGACTTCGCTTCCGCCCGGCGTGACGAGTTGGTCGGCTCTCGGCGCGGTGTTTCCGGCCGTCACCGCTTCGGGGATTCCGAAGGCCGCGGCGTACCAGCTGATCAACGAGCTGGAGGACGAACGGCGCGGGCTCTACTCGGGCACCGTGCTGATGGCCGGTTCGGACGGCAGCCTCGACGCGGCATTGGTCCTGCGATCCGTCTACCAGCAAGGCGATCGCAGCTGGTTGCGCGCCGGGGCCGGCATCGTCGGCGACTCACGCCCGGACCGCGAGTTCGAGGAGACCTGCGAGAAGTTGGCCAGCGTCGCGCCGTACCTGATTCCTGTTAACGATGGAGCATCTTGATGAGTGGTAAGAGCGGTTTGGGTCAAGTCGCCGACCTGGTGCGGCTTGCCCCGGCGATCCGGCGCAGGCTTGGCATCGCGCTGTGGCTTTCCGGGCTGGGCAGCGTCAGCAGCGTGGTGGGCCTGGTCTGCGTCGCGTTCGCGGTCGGCACACTGGTCACCGGCACACCCGAGTTGACGCCGGTGCTTTGGTGGTCTGGTGGAGCGTTGCTCGGACTGGCGGGCGGGTTCGGTCTGCGGCTGACGTGCGAGCACCTCGCGCACGAGGCCAGTTTCGAGATCGAGGTGGTCTGGCGGCGGATGATCGCGGACGCGCTCGCGAAGATGCCGCTCGGCGAGGTGCAGCGGCTCGGGTCCGGCCGGATCAAGAAGATCATGCAGGACGACGTCCGCTCACTGCACAACGTGGTCGCCGACGCCCTCCCGTTCATCGGCTCGGGTGTCGCGCAACCGATCGCGGCCCTGGTCGCGCTGGGCGTGGTGCAGTGGAAGCTGCTGCTCGTCGTACTCCTGGTCGTCCCGATCGCAATGCTCTGCATGTCGTTGATGACGAAGGACTACAGCGAACAACGCAACAACTACAACCAGGCCAACGAGGACGTGAACGTCGCGCTGGTCGAGTTCGTCCAGGGCATGCCGGTGGTGCGGACGTTCGACGATGGCGGGGTCTCGTTCCGCCGGTTCTCCGACAAGGTGAACGTCTTCACCGAGGCGGTCGCGGCCTGGTCCGCCACGTCCCGCCCGTCCGGCGTACTGACCAAGTTGTTCATCGTGCCGTTGCCGACGTTGTTGCTGGTCGCGGCCGCGGGGGTGCCGATGCTGAACGCGGGCTGGGTCACCGTGCCCGAGTTGCTGGTCGCGTTGCTGATCGGCGCGATGCCGATCGAGGCGGTCTCGCCGTTGATGCACCTGACCAACTACATCAACGACTCGAAGGCCGGCGCTGTCCGTCTGAACGAGCTGTTGGCGATGCCGGCGATGCCCGAGCCTGCCGAGCCGCGCGAGCCCAAGGACTCGTCGGTCACCTTCGAGAACGTCACCTTCGGCTATTCCGACGATCGCGCGGTCCTGTCCGGGGTAAATCTCGATATCCCCGCCGGTTCGGTCTGCGCGCTCGTCGGTCCGTCCGGCGCGGGCAAGTCGACGGTCGCGCGGCTGATCCCGCGCTTCTACGACGTGACCAGCGGCTCGGTAAAGATCGGCGGGGTCGACGTCCGCGAGATCGGCTCCGAGAAGCTGCTGCAGAACGTTGCGTTGGTCTTCCAGGACCCGTTCCTGGTCCAGGGCACGATCGCCGAGAACATCCGGCTGGCCAAGCCCGACGCCACCGACGAGGAGGTGTACGCCGCTGCCGAGGCCGCCGCCGCGCACGAGTTCATCAAGGCGGAACTACCCGAGGGGTACGACACCCAGGTGGGCGAACGCGGCGGGCGCCTTTCCGGCGGTCAACGCCAGCGCATCACGATCGCGCGAGCCATCCTGTCCGGCGCACCTGTCGTCGTACTCGACGAGGCGACGGCCTTCGCCGATCCGGAGAACGAGGTGCTGATCCAGAACGCGATCGCTCGCTTAACTGCTGGTCGAACCGTGTTGATCATCGCGCACCGGTTGTCCACCATCGTCGACGTCGACCAGATCGTCGTGATCGATGACGGCGGTGTCGCCGAACGCGGCACGCACGCCGACCTGGTCGCCGCCGGTGGCCGGTACGCCGCGTTGTGGGCGCGACACGTTCAGGCATCCCGCTGGGGCTTGTCCGGACACCTTGCTGAGGAGACGATTCGATGAGGCGCATCCTGCGTTTGATGTTCGTTGCCGCAGGCCCCTATGCGGCCGAGCTGCGCCGTACGCTGCGGTATTCGGCCGCGGCGACGGCCACCCAGGCAGCGGCATACGTGGTGTTCATCCCGTTGCTGGCCGAGCTCGCCCGCGACCCGATCGATGTCGGTCGCGCCTGGCTGTGGGTCGGCATCCTGGCCGTGCTGGTCGCGCTCGAGGGCTTCCTGCGGGTGGGCGAGATGGCGTTCAGCTTCGACACTTGGCCGTACGTCACGAAGGACACGCGCTTGCGGCTCGGCGCGAAGTTGCGCTCGATGCCGCAGCAGGAGCTCGGTCGCCGCGCTGCGGGTGATCTCGCCACCGTGGTCGGCAACAACGCGACCAGTGCGGCGACGGCGATCGCGTTGCTGGCGACGTTGTTCATCCAGATCATCGCCGTACCGGCCGTCATCGGCGTGGTCATCCTGGCCGTCGACTGGCGGCTCGGTCTGGTGCTCGCGATCGCGGTGCTGCTGGCGGTGCCGTTGATCCGGCGGATCCAGCGGCTGTCGAACGCCGGCTTCCGCTCGGTGGACGAGGCTGACGCGGACGCGGCGAACCGCATCGTCGAGTACGTCCAAGGTCTGCCAGTCTTCAAAGCCACCGGTCAGGCCGGCGCCGATTCGCCTCGCCTGGTCGAGGTGCTGACGCATCAGCAGCACGCGCAGTCGAAGGCCAATCGCTCGGCGTCTTTGCCGGTCGCGCTGACCCAGTTGCTGGTCCAGTTGGCGATCGTCGGTCTGGTCGTCGTTGGCGCGGCCCTCGTCGTCGACGCCCGGCTGACCGTGCCGTTGCTGGTCGCCATCGTGGTCGCGGCCGCGCGTTTTGCCGAACCGCTGGCGCTCGCGTCGGTGATGGTGAAGCTGTTCGAGATGTCCGAGGCCGCGTTGAGCCGGGTGGGCGATCTGCTCGCCACTTCACCGATGCCGGTACGTCCGGGTGGTCGTACGCCGACGTCGTTCGAGGTGCGGTTCGACGACGTGACGTTTGCGTACGACGGTGCTTCCGAGCCGTTGCTGCGCGGGGTCAATCTGGTCGTGCCCGAGCGAAGTCTGACCGCTCTGGTCGGGCCGTCCGGCTCGGGGAAAACCACGCTCACCAAGCTGATCAGCCGCTTCGCCGACCCGTCGAGTGGCGTCGTCAGCCTCGGTGGTGTCGACTTGGCGACGTTGGAACCGGGGGAGCTGCTCCGGCATATCGCCGTCGTCTTCCAGGACGTCTATCTCTTCGACGACACCATTCGCGCGAACATCGCGATGGGCCGTCCGGACGCGACCGACGCCGAGATCGAGGCGGCCGCGCGCTCAGCCAACGTGCACACCTTCGTCGAGCGCCTGCCTCGCGGGTATGACACTCGCGTTGGCGAGATCGGCTCGGCCTTGTCCGGCGGCGAGCGCCAGCGGATCTCGATCGCGCGCGCCATTCTGAAGGACGCGCCAGTCGTGTTGCTGGACGAGCCGACGGCCGCGCTCGATACCGAGTCGGAGGTCGTCGTCCAGGAGGCGATCGACCACTTGGTACGCGGGAAGACCGTCGTGGTGATCGCGCACCGCCTGTCGACCGTCGTGGGCGCGGACCAGATCGCCGTGATCGAGGACGGCGTCGTCGCCCAGCTCGGCCGCCACTCCGACCTACTGGCCGACGCCGACGGCCGGTACGCCCGGATGTGGTCCGCCCAGCTCGCCGCGCGCAGTTGGCACGTGCCGTCATGACCGCCTTCACGCCTTGGCCCTTGGAACTCGCCGAGCTCTATCGGTCCTGCGGTTACTGGACCGGTACGACGTTGGGCTCTCTGCTGCGCGGGCGCGGTGCCGGGTTGGCGCTGGTCGCGGGTGACGTACGGCTGACGTACGACGACTTGGACGTGCGGGTTGATCGGTTGGCCGCGGGATTGCTCAGCCTCGGGATCAGCGCGGGCGATCGGGTCGTCGTACAGCTGGGGAACTCGCGAGGATTCGTCGAGCTGAGCTTCGCGTTGTTCCGTCTTGGCGCGTTGCCGGTTTACGCCTTGCCGGCGCATCGGGAGCACGAGATCGCGTATCTCTGCTCGTCTACCGGCGCTGTCGCTTACGCGATTCCTGACGTGGTGGTGGGGTTCGACTATCGGTCGTTGGCGCGATCGGTTGAGGTGGGGCTCGTTTTGGTCGAGGGGGAGGCGGAGGAGTTCGTGTCGCTCGCCTCGGTGGACGCTCCGCCGGTGGAGCTGCCGCCGGTCGACCCGTCGTCGGTCGCGTTGTACCTGCTTTCGGGCGGTACGACGGGGACGCCGAAGCTCATTCCGCGTACGCATGACGACTACTGCTACAACGCTCGCGCCAGTGCGGAGGTGTGCGAGGTGGGGGCTGACACGGTTTATCTCGCGGCGTTGCCGGCTGGGCACAACTTCCCGCTGGCCTGTCCGGGCATTCTCGGCACCTTCACGGTTGGGGGCACGGTCGTGATGGCGGCCAGCCCGAGCCCGGACGAGGCGTTCGCGTTGATCGAGCGGGAGGGCGTCACGCATACGGCGGTGGTGCCGACCGTGGCACTGCTGTGGGCCGAGGCGCGGGACTGGCAGACCGAGGACCTCAGCAGTCTGCGGTTGCTCCAGGTCGGTGGTGCCAAGCTCGGGGAGACGCAGGCGAAGGCGTTGCGGGCGGCTCTCGACGTACCGCTGCAGCAGGTCTTCGGGATGGCGGAAGGGCTGCTCAACTACACCCGCCTGGACGATCCGTTGTCGGTGGTCGACACGACTCAGGGGTTGCCGTTATCGCCGCATGACGAGATCCGGATCTTGGACGCAACTGGTCGAGAGGCTGACGCGGGCGAGTTGTATACGCGTGGGCCGTACACGATCCGTGGCTACTACAACGCCGACGCCCATAACGCTGTGGCCTTCACGCTGGACGGGTTCTACCGGTCGGGCGACCTGGTTCGGCGAATGCCGAGTGGGCATCTGGTGGTGGAGGGCCGGGTGAAGGAGGTCATCAACCGGGGTGGCGACAAGGTCTCGGCCTCGGAGGTTGAGGATCATCTGCGCTCCCATCCCGCGATCGTCTCGGTCGCGGTGATCCCGTTGCCGCACGAATTGCTGGGGGAGCAGACGTGTGCATGCATCGTCGGGTCTGCGTCTGCCAAGGAGTTGGCGTCGTACCTGCGAGAGCGAGGCGTGGCGGCGTACAAGTTCCCGGACCAGGTCGCGACGTTCGACCGGTTGCCGGTGACACCCATCGGGAAGATCGACAAATTGGAGCTGGTGCGGCGCTTGTCCTGATTGTCGGTTGTCCTGATTAAGGTGGCGGTATGGCTTTGAACTATCTGGCGACCGGTCCCGCGAATGCTCCCGTCGTCCTCCTCGGCTCGGCCCTGGGGACGACCCACCTGCTTTGGCAAGCCCAGGTGGACGCCTTGGCGGGCCGGTTCCGGGTAGTCGCGTTCGACCACCTCGGCCACGGCGCCTCGCCGGTACCACACGGGCCGTACTCGATGGCAGACCTAGGCCGTGAGGTCCTCGCGCTACTCGACCACCTCGGCGTCGAGCAGGCGTCGTACGCCGGTATCTCCATCGGCGGCATGGTCGGCCTCTGGCTCGCGGAGAACGCGCCCGAACGCTTCAAGTCCTTCGCCATCCTCTGCGCGCCCGCCCTCCCCGGCGGCGGCCCCCAGATGTGGACCGACCGGGCCGACCTCGTACGCCGCGAGGGCGCGCAGGCCGTCGCCGACGCCGCCATCGGCCGCTGGTTCCTCCCGGCCTTCGCAACCGCCAACCCGGGTCTGGTGGCCGCTGTCCGCCACCAGGTCGTCAACACCCCCGCCGAAGGCTACGCCGCCTGCAGCGAGGCCATCCGCGACATGGACCTCACCGGGGGGCTCGCCTCAATCGACGTCCCGACCCTCCTGATCGCGGCAGACCAAGACGAGTCCGTCCCCGTCGACGCGGTCCGCGCGGTAGCCGACCAAATCCCCGGCGCCAAGTTCGAACTCATCGAAAACTCCGCCCACTTGGTCAACCTCGCTCACCCCGAGCACGTAACCACCCTGCTGGCCCACCACCTCCGCTAGGGCTCGGTGGTGTTGGTTTCACCCGTCCCCTGAGTTCTTGCGAAGTGTCTGGTGGACCCGGTCCGCGTCAAGGGTTTCATCACCTGACGGTGACGCTGACGCGCCCTTGACCCGGCCCGGGTCCACCAAGTGCGGCGGGCTATCTCAGGGGACGGGTGAGGTATGACCGGGTCGGACGTCTCCCGCCCGCTCCCGCCCCAACCTTCGCCGCACGCTGCTGCCGCAGCCTTCGCCAAGCGCTGCCGCCCCTGGCCACTCGCATGTGGTGCCGGGTGGGCCTTTGCCGACCGCTGCCGCTACTGGCCATTCGTCCGTGCTGCCGCGAGGGCTCTGCCGCGAGTGGTCGGGTCTGGTCATTCGTAGGTGCTTGGCGAGGGGCTTTGCCGCGAGTGGTCGCGTTTGATCGGTCGGCTTGTGGCTGCGCCGCGGCTCATCGGCTCATCGAGTCGTGGGTTTTGGCGGCCGGCAAGCCCTTCCCGCCACCACAACCCACGACTCGACGCACCTTGAAGCCCCAGCGGTCCTCTTTGTGAGCCCACCGGACATTTTCAGGACCGAAAACGTCCAGCAGACTCACAAAGACGACGTCCAGCCCCAAACCGACGTCTCGACGGCCCTTGCAGGCCGCGCGCGCATCTTCCTGAGCGGACCGGACGTTTTGCGGCCCTGAAAACGTCCAGTCCGCTCGGGAAGCGCGCCGAATTCGTGCGTTATCCCCGCAGGTCCTGGGTTCCGGGCCGTATATTCGGCACGCGAAACCAGGAGTTGGCGCGCGAACCCCTCCACGTCCGGTCCGCGGGACGGCTAGCCCGGTGCACGCACGGGCGTCGACGCGACGGGAGACGTCTAGCCCGGTCATACCTCACCCGTCCCCTGAGATAGCCCGCCGCACTTGGTGGACCCGGGTCGGGTCAAGGGCGCGCATGCGTCGGCGTCAGCCGATGGAACCCTTGACGCGGCCCGGGTCCACCAGACACTTCGCAAGAACTCAGGGGACGGGTGAAACCAACACAACCCGGCCGAAAGTCCGTACCTCGCAGGCGATTAGCGTTGATTCGTCCGAATCCGCCCGCCCACGTTGTCGTACATCTGACCCGCCGCGGCAAAGGGCGAGCGGATACAGACGAATCAACGCAAGGGGATGGACGCGGGCGAGTCAACGCCAGGAAGGGGACCTGGCCCACCTCAGCCCGAGCGTGAGGTGGGTGGTAATAGGGGGTGGGGGAGGGGGTTAGGCTTGAGGGGTTCTGTTGCCTGGGTGGAAGTTCCTCTTTGATGACTGTTGAATCTCTGTTCGCTCGCCTGGAGCCGCTGCTGCCGACTGTGCAGAAGCCGATCCAGTACGTCGGCGGTGAGCTCAACTCGGTCAGTAAGGACTGGGACGCCGCCACCGTGCGCTGGGCCCTGATGTACCCGGACGCCTACGAGGTCGGTCTGCCGAACCAGGGCGTCCAGATCCTGTACGAAGTGCTGAACGAGCGCGACTGGATCCTCGCCGAGCGGACCTACGCGGTCTGGCCGGACATGGAGAAGGTTCTCCGCGACAACGAGATCCCGCAGTTCACGCTGGACAGCCACCGCCCGGTGCGCGCGTTCGACGTGTTCGGCATCTCGTTCTCCACCGAGCTCGGGTATACGAACATGCTGACCGCGCTCGACCTGGCCGGCATCCCGCTGTACGCCGTGGACCGGGGCGACGATGACCCCATCGTGCTCACGGGCGGTCACTCCGCGTTCAACCCCGAGCCGATCGCCGACTTCATCGACGCGGCCGTGCTCGGTGACGGCGAAGAGATCGTGCTCGCCATCTCGGAGGTCATCCGGGAGTGGAAGGACGAGGGCAGTCCCGGTGGGCGTGACGAGCTGCTGATGCGCCTCGCGGCCTCGGGCGGCGTGTACGTACCGAAGTTCTTCACCGTCGAGTACATGGCCGACGGCCGGATCAAGCGCGTCGCGCCGAACCGCCCGGGTGTGCCGTGGCGGACCGCGAAGCACACCGTGATGGACCTCGACGCCTGGCCGTACCCGCGCAAGCCGCTGGTGCCGCTGGCCGAGACCGTGCACGAGCGGTATTCGGTCGAGATCTTCCGGGGTTGTACGCGCGGCTGCCGGTTCTGCCAGGCGGGCATGATCACCCGGCCGGTGCGCGAGCGCAGTATCACCACGATCGGCGACATGATCGAGAACGGGCTCAAGCAGTCCGGTTTCGAGGAGGTCGGCCTGCTCTCGCTGTCCAGCGCCGACCACTCCGAGATCGCGGAGGTGGCCAAGGGCCTCGGCGATCGGTATGAGGGCAGCAACGTGTCGCTGTCGTTGCCGTCTACCCGTGTAGACGCCTTCAACATCACGCTGGCCAACGAGTTCTCCCGCAACGGCCGGCGGTCGGGTCTGACGTTCGCGCCTGAGGGCGGTTCGGACCGGATGCGCAAGGTGATCAATAAGATGGTCACCGAGGACGACCTGATCAACACGGTCGCGGCGGCGTACAGCCACGGCTGGCGCCAGGTGAAGCTGTACTTCATGTGCGGTCTGCCCACCGAGACCGACGAGGACGTGCTGGCCATCGCCGATCTCGCCAAGCGCGTGATCCAGACCGGCCGCGAGGTCTCCGGCCGCCGCGATATCCGTTGCACGGTGTCGATCGGCGGGTTCGTGCCGAAGCCGCACACGCCGTTCCAATGGGCCTCGCAGCTCGACGCCGAGGGCACCGACGCGCGCCTCGCGAAACTGCGTGACGCGTTGCGCAGCGAGAAGCAGTACGCCAAGGCGATCGGCTTCCGGTACCACGACGGCAAGCCCGGCATCATCGAGGGACTGCTGTCGCGAGGCGACCGCCGGGTCGGCCGCGTGATCGAGCAGGTCTGGCGCGACGGCGGCCGGTTCGACGGCTGGAGCGAGCACTTCTCGTACGACAAGTGGGTCGCCGCCACCGAGACCGCGCTGGCCGACGAGCCCGTCGACCTCGCTTGGTACACGACTCGCGAGCGGGAGTACGCCGAGGTCCTGCCCTGGGATCACCTGGACTCGGGCCTCGACCGCGACTGGCTCTGGGAAGACTGGCAGGACGCCCTCGAGCCCGACGGCGGTATCGAGGTCGAGGACTGCCGCTGGACCCCGTGCTTCGACTGCGGCGTCTGCCCGCAGATGGGCACGGAGATCCAGATCGGCCCGACCGGCAAGAAACTCCTGCCACTCTCCGTCGTCTAGCGCGCCTTTTTCCGCGAGTGGTCAGGATGTGACCACTCGCGGCAAGAACCAAGCTAGAGGGTCTTCTCCCAGTTGGTGCGTTGGGCGACCGGGCGGAAGCCGAGGTGTTTGTTGACCGCGATCATTGGGCCGTTCTCCACCGCGTTCCAGGTGTGCAGGACGGCCGGGTGATCGAGTTCGGCCTGCAATGACCGCAGGTTCGGGATCTTCACGCCCATACCGAGCCGGCGGCCGCGATGCTCCGGCCGGACCAGCGTGTCCCACTGGTAGAGCCGCTCCGGATTACCGTTGGCGCCGCCCATCTGGGTGTACGCCGCGAGCGTGCCGTCGGGCGCGATGGCGGCCGTGGTGTGGCAGAACCGCCCCTGCTCGAGTCGTCGCTCCTCGGCCTGGCGGAGCCGGTCCGGCGTCCAGCGCATCGGCTCGTGGTCCAGTTCGCCGACCGGGACCTCTTCGCCCATCACGCTGAGCGCCTCGGCGAACTGCTCGATCCACTCGTCCGGCGTGTGCTCGCGCCACTGCACCAGCTTGTACTCGTCGTGCTGACCCGCGATCCGCGCCGCCAGCTCATCGAGTTGCGCGTCCGCCATCGGCAGCTCGAACACCTGGTGGTATTCCGTGTGCTTCAGCTCGAACCCACGCGCCGCCGCGAACGCCGTACCGGCACTCTCACCGGTCTCGAAATCGCCCAGGATCGTCGTCGACAACATCGTCCGCCCGGCCGCCCTGGCACGCGAAGCCGCGGCCTCGAGCAGGAACGACGCAGCGCCGCGGCGACGACAATCAGGATGTACGGCGATCTCGACCTCGACGAGATGCGTGTTCTCCTGCAGCCACCAGTCGAGCCACGCCATCCCGAGCCACGTGTCACCGTCAACGGCGACCAGCCCCTCGACCCGCAGATCATCGTCATGCCGAGTGAACAACACCCGCGCCTCGGCCATCCCGAGCCCTGCGGGAAACTCCTGGTCATGGCGCCGTACGTCATCCCGCAGCGCGTGGAACCGGGCAAACTCTGCGGCGTCAACGCCGTCGATCTCGATGATCTCCATTGCGCCGAACCCTATCCACCAGCGCCGGCGCCTAGCGACGGATTAATCGTCAGCCGGTGCGTCCAACTCCAGCAGGACAAAGTGAAGCGCGCGCTCATCGACGACCTTGATATACGCGTGCATGCCAACGACGTCCGCCCTCTGCCGCCTCCCGCCGCCTGGCCCCGCCCGGACTACCTGCCCTATTCCGAGGGTCGACATCCGGAATGGGGAGTCGACCCTCCAAATTTGGCGTGTCCACCTCCCATTCCGGATGTCGACCCTCGGAATAGGGCCGCTGGAGTTATCCGGCTCTCCGGTCGCATCTGTGGGTTCCGGCTGCGCACCTCTTGCCGCCGGCCGCAGGCGAAGCGCCGGCACTGGCTCCGCGCCCGATCTACCGCGTAACCCCACTTCCAGCAAACACGCCGCCTCAATCGCCTCGGCACGGCGTGCCTGCGCGGCAAGAAGGACTCCCCTGCGGGGTATTCGCGCGGCACCACCGATCCGCTGCGGCGAGTCCGCGCAGGAACCCGGTCACCGCACGAGTCGTTCGGGGTGCGCGGCGAGTCCGCGCGGAAGGGTTGTCCACAGGAGGCGCATTTCGCGTCCGACCGTGGTTGGCGGTATTGGTGACCCACACATGCGGCAGGAGAGCCGAATATCCCCGCTGTACGGCGAACCGGGTGAGCGCCTCGAGCGAACCGGACAACGCGTCCGGAGCCACGCCCGCAGACGTCCAGCCGGTATGCACCAGGCGGATCGTGCTGGTCGTCTTGGCACTGCGGACGCGAGGCCAACGCCGACGTCGTACCGACCCATAAGCCATGGGGCGCAATCGTGGCAGCCGGTGACGCGCCCAGGGCTAGTGGGCTGGGTCGTGTAGGGAGTCGTGGGGGCGGAGGGCGCGGTTTTCCAGGGGCTCGGCGATCGAGGCGCGGAAGGGGTGGGCCGGGTAGACGCCGAGCAGGCGTACCTCGACCGAGAAGAAGTGCAGCTCCTCCAAAGCCAACGCCAGGCCCGGGTCTTCCGGGTGGCCTTCGACGTCGGCGTAGAACTGGGTGGCGAAGAAGGTGCCGCCGAGTTGGTACGACTCCAGCTTCGTCATGTTGACGCCGTTGGTCGCGAAACCGCCGAGCGCCTTGTACAGCGCGGCGGGCACGTTGCGGACCCGGTAGACGAAGCTCGTCACCATCGGCCCGGTGCCGACCGGCGGGATCTTCGTCTCGCGCGACAGCACCAGGAATCGGGTGGTGTTGTGGTGCTCGTCCTCCACGTCGCGCGCCAGGATCTCCAACCCATAGAGCTCGGCGGCGGCCAAGGGGGAAAGCGCGGCAACACTCGGATCGCCCAGCTCCGCCACCTCGCGGGCGGCGCCGGCGGTGTCGTCGGTGACCACGGTCGACCAGCCGTGCTCGCGGATGATCTTGCGGCACTGGCCTAGCGCGTGCACGTGACTGCGCACGGTCTTGATCTGGGATATATCGGTGCCGGGGGCAACCATCAGCTGGAAGTGGATCGGCAGGAAGTGCTCGCCGATGATGTGCAGCCCGGAATCCGGCAGCAGGTGGTGGATATCGGCGACCCGGCCGGCGATCGAGTTGTCGATCGGAATCATCGCCAGCTCGGCCCGGCCCGACGTCACCGCCTCGAGCGCGTCCTCGAAGGTTGTGCACGGCAACTGCTCGCGGCCGGGGAACATCTCGGTGCAGGCCATCGCCGAGTTGGCGCCGGGCTCACCCTGGTACGCGATCGGTCCGTTCTGGGTCACACCCCGAGCTTACTCGGCCTTTCGTACCTTCTTCGGCGCGCCCGTGACCGCCCGCCCGGCCAGTTCCTTGGCCTTGGTGGCGTAAAGGTCCACATATTCCTGGCCGGACAGCTCCATGATCTTGTACATGATCTCGTCCGTGACCGCCCGAAGGATGAGACGGTCGCCCTCCATCCCGTCGTATCGGGAGAAGTCGAGCGGCTCGCCGAACTTGACCGTGGGGGAGGCCAGCGACGCGACCACCTTGCCGGGCGGCGCCACCACGTCGGTCCCGATCACGCCGCACGGGATCACCGGCACCTTGGCCTCCAGGGCGAGCCGGGCGACCCCGGTCCGGCCCTTGTAGAGCTTGCCGTCGTGCGACCGCGTGCCCTCGGGGTAGATCCCGAACAGCTCGCCGCGCTGCAGCACCTTCATCCCGGCCTTAAGCGCGCCCTCGGAGGCGGAACCGCCGGTCCGGTCGATCGGGACCTGGCCGGTGCCCTTGAAGAACCCGCGCTGGAACCGGCCCTTGAGCCCGCCGCCGACGAAGTAGTCCGACTTGGCCACGAACGTGACCCGCCGGTTCACCACCAGCGGCATGAAGATCCAGTCGGCGTACGAGAGGTGGTTACTGGCGATGATCGCCGGGCCGGTGAGCGGAATGTGCTCCGCACCCTCGACCTTCGGACGGAAGACCCGTCGCACGGGCGGGCCGAGCAGCACGTTCTTGAGCACCCAGTAGATGCCCTTGCCGTCACCCTCGCCGGCGTCGGTGCCCTCGTCGACCGGGCCTGGTTCTAGCCGCGGCGACTGTGCCGGTTCCGTCATCGATGTCCTCTCCCTCACGTACCCCTGGGCCATCATGATGCCGTAAGCCGGCCGGTTCGGCGCCGACCCTCCGGGCCAAGCGAGACCACACAGCCAGTGGTATCACCTCCGGACCAGACCGACCAGCGCCCCCTCCGCCGTACAGGCCGGAGAGGGCGCCTGGCTATCAGCCCTTGAAGCGGCGGCAGGGGTCGCCGACCCAAGCCGTCTTGCCACGGTCGACGGTGACGTCGCGGGTTCCGAGCAGCTTGCCGGTCTTGGTGTAGCAGCTCAGCTTCCAGCTCTCCTTGACCCCGGTGTACGACGCCGGGGTGGGCGGCGCGAACTCGACCGAGCCGGACCAGTCGGCCGTCTCACCACCGTCGAAGTTCTCCACCCTGACCGTGTACGTGCCCGGCACCGGGTCGAGCAGTACGGCGACCTCCGGGTCGGCCAGCGATGCCGCCTGCGCGACCTGCTTGCCGTCCGGCCCGATGATGTAGACATCCCAGTCGACGTCCGGCTTGTTCCAGCCGATCTTGATCGAGGCCTTGCCGTTGTCGGCCTCCGGCGGCGCCTTGATCGTGAACGTCGCCTCCTCCGACTGGCCCTTCGCCGGGATGCCGGCCGGGTTCACCAGCGTCACCGACGGCTGGGTCGGCGCGACCGGGTCACGGCCCCAGCGGCCCGCGACGTACGGCCGGGTGGACGGGTTGACCGACCACTTGAACAGGCCAAGGCCCGTGTTCAGGGTCGACTCGAGCCGATCGGTGTAGATGATCGGGTCCTTCGTCGTCCCGTCCGGCTGGACCACCGGGGAGGTCGGCGTCTGGAAGGTCTTGTTGATCTTCAGGACGCGGCCGGGCGCGGTGGCGCCGACGATGGTCGAGTGCAGTTTGGCGTTGCCCGTGGCCTCGCTCATCTTCAGCAGGGCCTCGCGGTTACCGCCCTTACCGGCACCAGGTGCCGGGGCCTGGCCGAGGTAGTGCGCGACGACTCCTTCGGCGTACGGCGGGTGGAAGGACGAGCCGATCTCGAAGGTGAAGCCGAAACCACCAGTCGCCCAGTAGCTCCAGTCCTCGGTCGAACCAGTGGTGTCGTACAGCTGGTAGCTCGGCTGGTTGGTGTAGCCGTTAGCTGTCGCCATCGAGGCTCCCAGCGCCTTGTAGACGGGCTCGTCCGGGGGAGCGCCTGCAGCGAGTACACCCGGCGGACGCAGGATGAGGTTCGAGAACGTGTGGATGGTGATCAGACCGGTCACCTGGCGGTTGGAGACGACCCAGCGGACGTTCTGGACCTCGGGCAGTACAGACGGCCCGTCGCCGCGGAAGGTCTCACTGCGGTAGTTGGTGCTTGCGCCCGGTCCACCCCAGAAGCCCGGGTAGTTCCGGTTCGGGTCGGTACCGCGCTGCACGCCCTGCGGGTTGTTGCCACAGTCGCCACCGAGCTCCTCGGGCAGCGTCTTGGCCGTCACCTCACACGTCTTCCGCTTCATCTCGTAGTCGAACTTGGAGAAGTCACCCTTGGGAGTGGCCTCCCGTGAGGTGTTGAAGCCGTCGACGTTCACGATCGGCACGACGATGGTGCGGGTCTTCTGCACGATCGACGTGATCCGCTTGACCTTGCCGTAGTTCTTGACCAGGTCGAAGGCGTACTCGATCGCGGTCTCGCCGGACGGCCACTCGCGCGAGTGGTGCGCGCCCATCAGGAAGAAGACCGGTTTACCGTCGCCCAGGTTCGTCGGGTTGGTGGTGATCTCGATGCCCCGGACAGTGCGGCCTTCGCCGGACTTGTAGGGCAGCGTGATCGGTTTGACCAGCTTCGGGTACTGCTTGGCCAGGAGCGCCAGGTCCGCCTCGTAGTCAGGCAGACGCCGGTACGAGTCGCGGCCGCTGGGTAGCGGCGACACGGCCGTGGCGGCGGCGTACCGCGCGTCGGCGGCGCGGTCGAGGCGGTTCTGCTCCTCGACGTCGGCGATCTTGACCGTCCACTTGTAGCCGGCGGACCTCAGCAGGTTCCGCTCGCGCTCGTCACCGGCGTACACCGTGACGGAGTCCGCGTCGGCCTGTTCGGTGACGTCGAACCCCAGCTTGATCAAGCGGTCGCGGTCGGCGCGGGTCGGCGTACTCACGTCCAGCAGTTGTGACCGGTTGTCGGGCGGTGGATCGGCCTGGGCCGGGGCGGGCAGTCCCTGCAACCCGGCGGCCACGGCGGCGACAGCGGCCGCGCAACCCACCACGGCGGTGCTGCGGCGCATAGTCCATCTCATTCGGTGAACCCCCACTCTGTCGGACCGCGGCTGGCGGGTGCCGGGCGGGCATCGCGGTACGACCTGTGCGCACATGCTCACCCGCCGCAGTGCCGAAGTCGAGGGGATTCTCCGGTTCAGAGCGGGAGATCGCGGGAAACCCTTCGCCGCTACGCGCTGACAATTGTCGGTGGCGGTCCGTAGCCTGTGTCGCGAGTCAGGTTCCGCCCGGAAGCTGCCTGGGTGAGGGGATGTTCATGCGGATTAGGTTCGGACGGTTGATCGCGTGTGCGGCGGTGGCTTCGACGGCCTTCGCGGCGCTGCCCTCTGTGTCCTCAGCGTCAGCTTCGACTTCTGATGCTCTTGAAGCGAAGGTCGTGCCGATCCAGGTGACGGGGCCGGCGTCATCGCGGTTCAACCTGGTCGTGATGGGGGATGGTTATACGGCGGCCGAATTGCCGAAGTTCCGCGAGCAGTTGGACAAGCACTTGAATGTGCTCTGGAGTATCGAGCCCTTCAAGTCGTACCGCAGCTATGTGAACGTCTACGCGGTCGAGATCCCGTCACCCGAGAGCGGTGTCGACTGCGACCCGAATCTGACCTCACCCAAGGTCGAAACCCCTTTGAACATGGGCTTTTGGGGCGGCTGCAACCCCGCCAGCGTGCAGCGCGCTCTAGTCGTCGGCACCGCCGCGGCCGCCAAGTATGCCGATCTAGTCCCCGGCACGACCACGGCCAACCGCCAGGTCCTTGCCATCGGCAACAGTGACACGTACGGCGGCACTGGCGGGACGTATGCGACCGCCTCGGGTGGCAACGCGATGTCCGCGCTGATCACGCCGCACGAGCTCGGGCACTCGCTCGGCGGCCTGCAAGACGAGTACGACTACTACGGCCGCGGCGAGCGTGGTGCGCCGTACGAAGGCGGCGAGCCGACCTCGATCCACCACACGCTGTTGACCGAACAGCAAATGGCGGAGCAGCAGAAGAAGTGGTTCCGCTGGCTGGGGGAGCCGAGTGAGTCCGGCGGCGTGATCGGGCGCTACGAGGCCGGGATGTACGCCGGATCAGGCGTTTGGCGGCCGAGCCGGCACTCGATGATGAAGGTCCTCGGCTACTACTTCGACCAGGTCTCGCGGGAGCGGATGACCCAGCGGATCTCGTCGCGCGCCACCCTTTTCCAGGCGAGTACGCCGACCACCGGGTCCGTCGCGGGCGACCAGGTGGTGTGGTTGCAGACCCTGCACCCGGTATCGCACGAGCTCGACGTGACCTGGACGCTCGACGGGTTGCCGGTCCTCGGCACGGAGAACCGGCGCTTCCTCGACCTGGCTCCTCTCGGTCTGGCCGGTTCGCACCAGTTGACGGCGACCATCACCGACCCGACGTCGTTCATCCGCGACCCAGCCGTGCGCCCGAAGGCATCGCGGACGTGGACGGTGGACGCGTCCGCCTCGGTCGGCACGGTCGATGCCGAGCCGGGGATCGTGGCGTCGACTGCGGTGGATCGGCCCGTGGCGGGGGAGCAGGTCGTGTACGTCGAGACGACGCAGGCCGACGACGCCGTACCGGCTGTCTCGTGGCAGGTCGACGGTCAGCCGGTTGCGAATCCGGGTAACGACCGCGACTTCGACCTGGCTCCGCTGGGTCTGACCGGACCGCACACGCTGACCGCCTCGGTCGGGTCGTCCACCCGCACGTGGACGGTCGACGGGGCCGATCCCGTCGTCACGCACAAGATGTCGAAACCGCTGCTGACCGTGCAAAAGCCGACCGGCCCGGAGTACATCTACAACGGCCCGTTCACGATGGGGCTCACCACCTCGGACAACACCGATGGCTATGTGGTGCCGGAGTTCCGGGTCAACGGCGACGGTTGGTACAACTACTTCGGCTGGCCGACGGACGCGCGTCTGCCCTTCACCTTCACGGCCGAAGGAACGGTCATCGACTCCCTCGTCTACGGCAAACTCGGCCCGGCCCGGATCGTGCCCTGGGATTCCACCGCCGGCGGCTACGGTCGCCACGGCATCGAGTACCGCGCGATCGATGCCGCGGGCAACATTGGCGATCCGCGCAAGTTCGTCGCCACCCTGCTACGCACTCCCGCCGCCTGCGGCCGAACCATTACCGGTGTCCACGACGCCCCGCTTTCGGTGGCATCCGGCGTCACCTGCCTAACCGGCGCAACCGTCAACGGCCCGGTCACCGTCGCCGCCGGCGCCACCCTCGTCGCCACGGACGCGCGCATCAACGGCCCAATCCGCGCCACTTCGGCCCGTGCAGTCCACCTCCTACGCTCGACGATCACCGGCCCGGCCACCCTCTCCGGTACGACCGGCACGCTCGAGCTGATCGGCTCCACCATCACCGGCCCGACCAGCATCACCACCAGCCGTACGACGGAACCCGCAGCCATCGCGGGCAACACCATCACCGGCCCCCTCACCTGCACCGCCAACACCGCACCCCCCACCAACCTCCAAGCCCCCAACCACATCACCGGCCCCCGCACCCCCCAATGCGCCAACCTCTAGTGCGGTAACCGTCCACCTCCCACTCTTGCGTTGATTCGTCTGCATCCGCTCGCCCTCTCCCGCGGCCGGTCACCTGGCCGCCGACCCAGGCGGGCGGATTCGGACGAATCAACGCTGACGGCTAGCCCGGTTCCACGCCCACCCGGGCGCGATTCCGCCCCACCCCCAGCCCCGCCCGGTCAGCTCACCGCTCACAGGCTGCGAGAATGGTCGGGTGTCACCGACTCAGGCTCCGCCGTCACAGCAGTTGCCCGCCGTTCAGAAGCTGAGGGTCCGCTTCGCCAAGCGCGGGCGCCTGCGGTTCACGTCGCACCGGGACTTCCAGCGGGCGTTCGAGCGGGCCGTCCGACGCGCCGAGCTGCCGGTGGCGTTCTCGCACGGGTTCAGCCCGCACCCGAAGATCTCGTACGCCGGTGCCGCGCCGACGGGTGCCGCCTCCGAAGCGGAGTACCTGGAGATCTCGCTCACACACGAGCGGGACGCCGAGGAGGTCCGCCGGGCGCTCGACGAGGCGCTTCCGCCCGGTCTCGACGTACTCGAAGTGGTTGTTGCCGGACCGGGTTCGCTGGCCGACCGGCTGGAGGCCAGTGAGTGGCAGATCCGGTTACCCGGTACGGATCCTGACGAGGCAACCAAGGCGGTCGAGCAGTTCCTCGCGACCGAAGAAGTTCTGGTCGAGCGCATGACCAAACGGGGGATTCGCTCGTTCGATTGCCGGGAGGCTGTTCTCCGACTCGCAGTCAGCAGTGGCGAGCCGGACGTTGAGACGTGTGCGATACTGCAAGTGGTCGTTCGGCACGGAACCCCGTCCGTTCGACCCGACGACGTTCTCGCCGGCGTGCTCGAAGTAGCGACGCTCGCCGTGACGGGCCCGGCTTTATTGACCAGGCTCGCGCAGGGGCCGCTGCAAGCGGACACCGGCACTGTGGACGATCCGCTCGCCCGAGACCGCGACGCCACCCAGGCGACCGCGACCGGACAGGCGGACCCCGACCACCAGACGCATTCAGCGGAGGGCGACGCCGCCGCTCCGCCTGCGTCCTAGCACCCGCGGGAGAGCGGATCCAGCAGGCTTCCGCCGCTCCGGCTCCGTCGCGAGCGGCGAACCGAGACCGCCTTCTGGCTGCGCCGGGCCCGTGACAGGGGCCGCGGGGCGCGCCGGGGGCCTGAGGAGACCGCACCGCATGCTCGAAAACGAGCCGACCACGACGAACGAGAGCGCGACCGACCAGGGATCCGGCCAGTCCGGCACCTCGTCCCGTCCCGCCCGTAAGCGCACCACCAAGAGCGCCGCCGGCCAGACCGCCACCAAGCGGACCGCTGCCAAGCGCACCACCAAAAAGGCCGCGGCTCAGTCTGCCGACGCGCCTGAGACCCAGATCAGCACCCAGTCCGACGGCGCGAGCGCCGACCCGGCCCCGGCGCCCGCCAAGCGCGCCGCGGCGAAGAAGACCGCGGCCAAGCGGACCGCGAAGAAGGCCGCCGCCCCGGTCGAGACCGCTCAGCTTGAGACCGCGCCGGAGCCTGTGGCCGAGCCGGTTGCCGAGGCTGCCGCGCCGGTCAAGCGGACCACCCGCAAGCGCACCACCAAGAAGACGGCCGCGCCGCAGCCTGACCTGCTCTCGGCCGATTCGCCCGTGACCGACGGGCCGACCGCCGACACCGAGACCGCTTCGACCTCCACCGAGGCTGAGGCTGAGGTCAAGTCGAGCCGTCGTACCCGCACCCGGTCCAACCGCGGCGCGAAGACCGCTGAGGCCCTTGAGGCCGCTGGGGCCACCGAGACCGCTGAGGCCGCTCCGGCTCCCGTCGTCGAGACCCCCGCTGAGCCTGCGCTTGAGACCACTGACGCCACGGAGAGCACCCGTCGTACGCGACGTCGCGCGCCGGCCGTGGCCGCCGTACTGTTCCAGCCGCCGGTCGCCGACGCTCCCGCGCCAAAGGCCGCCCAGACTTCCAGGTCTCAGAAGGCCCAGCCCGCCAAGGTCGACGAGACGCCTGAGGTCGAGGCCGCTCCGACGACGAACCGGCGGCGCCGTACGCGTGGTGCCGCGGTCGTCGAAGAGACGGTCGCCGAGACGCCTGCCGTTGAGGCCGAGACCGAGACCGACGCGGGGAACGAGCCTGCGGCCCGCGAGGGCTCGCGCCGTTCGCGCCGTTCGCGTTCGCGCCGTGGTGGTCAGGTCGAGGAGACCCCGGTCGTCGCCGAAGAGGACGAGACCGAGGACGAGGACACCGAAGAGAGCGCCGAGCTCGAAGAGACCGACGCCGAGGACGAGACCGAAAGCGACGACGAGAACGAGGAGACCGAGGCTTCGGAGGGCGAGGGCACGCGCCGTCGCCGTCGTCGCCGCGGTGGCCGTCGCCGCCGTAAGAACGGTGACGCCGAGGGCTCGGACGATTCCGACGACACGGACTCCACCGAGGGCGAGCAGGACAACCAGGACGACAACGCCGACGACACCGAAGCTCAGGCCGATGAGGATGGCGAAGACGGTGAGGGCGGTTCGTCCTCGCGCCGTCGTCGTCGCCGTCGTCGCCGCAAGGGCGAGGACGCCGCGGCTGCTCCGGACGACCCGGAGGAGATCGTCGTACGGGTCCGTGAGCCGCGCAGCAAGAACACGGCCAACGAGATCACCGCCATCGAGGGTTCGACCCGGATGGAGGCGAAGAAGCAGCGTCGCCGCGAAGGCCGCGCCGCCGGCCGCCGCCGGGCGCCGATCGTCACCGAGGCCGAGTTCCTGGCCCGGCGCGAGTCGGTCGACCGGACGATGGTCATCCGTGCCCGCGACGACCTCACCCAGATCGCCGTCTCCGAGGACAACGTGCTCGTCGAGCACTACGTCGCGCAGGCGGAGCAGAGCTCGCTGATCGGCAACGTGTACCTCGGTCGCGTGCAGAACGTGCTGCCCAGCATGGAGGCCGCGTTCATCGACATCGGCAAGGGCCGCAACGCCGTGCTGTACGCCGGTGAGGTGGACTGGGCCACGCTGGGCGCCGGCAACGGTCCCCGCAAGATCGAGGCCGTGCTGAAGTCGGGCCAGGCCGTGCTCGTCCAGGTCACCAAGGATCCGATCGGTCACAAGGGCGCCCGCCTGACCAACCAGATCAGCCTGCCCGGCCGGTACGTCGTGTACGTACCGCGCGGCGGCAACGGCGGAATCAGCCGCAAGCTGCCGGACACCGAGCGGAACCGCCTCAAGGGCATCCTCAAGGACATCGTTCCGGACGAGGCGGGCGTGATCGTCCGTACCGCGGCCGAAGGGGCGTCGGAGGAGGAGCTGACCGCCGACGTCAGCCGCCTCAAGGCGTACTGGGACGACATCGAGAAGAAGTCGAAGTCCGGCCAGGCCCCGCAGATGCTGTACGGCGAGCCCGACCTGCTGATCCGCGTCGTCCGCGACCTCTTCACCGAGGACTTCGCGAAGCTGGTCATCTCCGGCGACGACGCGTTCGACATGGTCAGCGAGTACGTCTCGGGCGTCGCGCCGCACCTGGCCGACCGGGTGGAGAAGTGGTCGCCGGATTCCGGTGATGCCTTCGCCAACTACCGGATCGACGAGCAGATCAAGAAGGCGCTCGACCGCAAGGTCTGGCTGCCCTCGGGCGGTTCGCTGGTGATCGACCGGACCGAGGCGATGACCGTCGTCGACGTCAACACCGGCAAGTTCACCGGCTCCGGCGGAAACCTCGAGGAGACCGTCACCAGGAACAACCTGGAAGCGGCCGAGGAGATCGTCCGTCAGCTCCGGCTGCGCGATATCGGCGGCATCATCGTGGTCGACTTCATCGACATGGTGCTGGAGTCGAACCGGGATCTGGTGCTGCGCCGGCTGGTGGAGTGCCTGGGCCGCGACCGGACCAAGCACCAGGTGGCCGAGGTCACCTCGCTCGGCCTCGTGCAGATGACCCGGAAGCGGATCGGCACCGGCCTCCTGGAGGCCTTCGGTGAGAACTGCGACCACTGCGGTGGACGCGGGCTGATCCTGCACGACGAGCCCAAGGACGCCAAGAAGCGCTCTGAGCCCGCCGCCGCCGCCCCAGCTGGTGGCGGCCGTGGTCAGCAGAACGGTCAGGCGGCCCCTGGTGGCACGGCGCCGGAAGAGGGCGCCAAGAAGTCTTCCCGGCGTGGACGTGGCCGGGGTAAGGGCAAGCAGGAGACTGAAGCGGAGCAGCCGGAGCAGTCCGGTGACGCCGCTCAGCGCCTCGCCGAAATCGCCGCGGCGACCGGTGTGGACAAGGCAGCGAACGGCACTTCGGCCAATGCCGAGGAGCTGGCGGTGGCCCCAGTTTGACCCGCTTGTGACGCGCGCCGTAAACTTGCCTTTCGGCGCGCGTCTCGCGTGCCTCATTTGTGTGGGCCGCGAGAGCAGGTCTGACGCAGGCCCCGCGGTTTGTGTGTAGAGACTTTTCCGAACAAACAGAGAGCGAGATCCACGGTGTACGCGATCGTGCGCAGTGGCGGCACCCAGCAGAAGGTCGCCGTCGGCGATGTCATCGAGATCGACAGCCTGACCGACGAGGTGGGCGACACTGTCACCCTGCCGGCGGTCATGGTCGTCGATGGCGACACCGTGACGACCGATGCGGCTTCGCTGGCCAAGGTTGCCGTATCGGCAGAGGTTCTGGGCCGTACCAAGGGCCCCAAGATCCACATCCTGAAGTACAAGAACAAGACCGGTTACCGCAAGCGCCAGGGGCACCGCCAGCACTACACCCAGGTCAAGGTCACCGCGATCGACGCGAAGAAGAAGTGAGCTGATCTCGAAATGGCACACAAAAAGGGCGCAGCGTCCACCCGTAACGGTCGCGACTCCAATTCGCAGCGCCTCGGCGTGAAGCGTTTCGGTGGTCAGCTGGTCAACGCCGGCGAGATCATCGTCCGGCAGCGTGGCACCCACTTCCACCCGGGCAGCCTCGTCGGCCGTGGCGGCGACGACACGCTGTTCGCGTTGGCGGAGGGCAAGGTCGAGTTCGGCACCCGTCGCGGGCGCCGGGTCGTCAACATCGTGCCGACCCCGGCCGTGGCGGAGTAGTACCGCCACCCGGTAACGGTTACAGCCTTAGTGAGGCGGGTCGCGGAAATTTCGCGGCCCGCTTTTCACGTTGTTGTCATAGATGCTTTAGACAACAGCAAAACCCTCAGGAGAGGTACACCAATGGCAATCCCCAGCTTCGTCGACCGGGTCACCGTCAACGTGACCGGTGGCAACGGCGGAAACGGTTGTGCCTCGGTGCACCGCGAGAAGTTCAAGCCGCTCGGCGGTCCCGACGGCGGTAACGGCGGTGACGGCGGCAGCGTGATCCTGCGCGTCGACCCCGACACCACCACCCTCGTCGACTACCACCGGTCCAGCCACCGTTCCGCCACCAACGGCGCGCAGGGCAAGGGCGACCACCAGGCCGGCGGCAACGGCGGCGACGTCGTACTGCCCGTCCCCGACGGCACGGTCGTCAGCACCCCGGAAGGCGAGGTCCTCGCGGACCTGGTCGGCCCGGGCGCCGAGTTCGTCGCCGCTCAGGGTGGCAAGGGCGGCCTCGGCAACGCCGCGCTGGCCAGCGCCGCCCGCAAGGCCCCCGGCTTCGCCCTGCTGGGTGAGGACGGCGAAGCCCGCACGATCGTGCTGGAGCTCAAGGTCGTCGCGGATGTCGGCCTGGTCGGCTACCCGAGCGCCGGTAAGTCCTCGCTGGTCGCCTCGATCAGCCGGGCCCGGCCGAAGATCGCCGACTACCCCTTCACGACCCTGATTCCGAACCTCGGCGTCGTCGTCGCGGGCGAGACCACGTTCACCGTGGCCGACGTACCAGGCCTGATCGAGGGTGCGAGCGAGGGCCGCGGCCTCGGGCACGACTTCCTTCGCCACGTTGAGCGTTGTGCCGCCCTGGTCCACGTCGTCGACTGCGCGACGTACGAGCCGGGCCGCGACCCGCTCAACGACCTCAAGGTGATCGAGGCCGAGCTGTCCGCCCACGGTGGGCTGGAGGACCGGCCCCGCCTCGTCGCGCTGAACAAGATCGACGTCCCCGACGCCCGCGAGATCGCCGACATGGTGACGGCCGAGCTGCGCGATGCCGGGATGAAGGTCTTCCCGATCTCCACCGCGAGCCACGAAGGCCTCGACGACCTCAAGTTCGCGATGGCCGAGGTCGTCCGGACCCGTCGCGAGGAGACGCCCGCGCCAGAGGCGACCCGGATCATCATCCGCCCGTCGGCCGTCAGCGGGCCCGAGTTCAAGGTCAAGAAGACCGAGGACGGTTGGCTCGTGCAGGGGGACAAGCCGGCCCGTTGGGTCCGGCAGACCGACTTCGGCAACCCGGAGGCCACCGGTTACCTCGCCGACCGCCTCAACCGCCTCGGTGTCGAGCGCGAATTGCTCTCACTCGGCGCGCTCGAGGGCGACACGGTCATCATCGGCGACGGCCCGGACGCGATCGTGTTCGACTTCCAGCCCGAGGTGCAGGCCGGTGCCGAGATCCTGGCCCGCCGTGGCGAGGACCACCGCCTCGAGGAGCCGCGCCCGGCCGTAAAGCGCCGTCGCAGCAAGGACGAGGAGTACCACGCGTTCAAGGCCGGCGAGATCGAGGCGCCTGCCGACCTGTCCGAGTACGGCAAGGGCTGGGTCGAGGACGAGGTCGATCTCAGCCCCGCCGAGGCGAAGGCCGCCGAGAAGGCCGCGCTCAAGGCTGCCCGGAAGGCCGCGATCGAATGACCCTGCGGCCGCAGGTCACCGGAGCCGGCCGGATCGTCGTCAAGGTCGGCTCCTCCTCGCTCACCGAACGCGGGCGGATCGACCTGGACCGGCTGCGCATGCTCGTCGACGCGATCGCGGCCCGGCGGATCGACGGCACCGAGGTGGTGCTGGTCTCCTCCGGCGCGATCGCCGCGGGCCTCGCCCCGATGGGCCTGCGTACGCGCCCGCGCGACCTCGCCACCCAGCAGGCTGCCGCATCCGTCGGCCAAAGCCTGCTGATGGCCCGGTACGGCGAGGCGTTCGCCGCCCACGGCTTCAAGGTCGGCCAGGTCCTGCTCACCGTCGACGACGTGACCCGGCGCAGCCACTACCGCAACGCGTACCGGACTTTCGCGCGACTACTCGAGCTCGGCGTCGTACCGATCGTCAACGAGAACGACACTGTCGCCACTACGGAGATCCGCTTTGGCGACAACGACCGGCTGGCCGCTCTGACTTCGCACCTGGTCCATGCCGACTTGCTGGTGCTGCTGTCCGACGTGGACGGCCTGTACGACGGTGACCCCCGCAAGCCCGGTACGACGATGCTCACGGAGGTGCGTGGGCCTTCGGACCTTAAGGCGTTGCGTATTGGGCGCACCGGGTCGTCCGGCGTAGGCACTGGCGGCATGCAGACCAAGGTCGAAGCCGCCGCGATCGCGACTGAGGCCAGCATCCCAGTGGTGCTGACCTCGGCAGGCCTGGTGGGGGAGGCCCTGCGAGGCGAGAAGGTCGGCACGTACTTCCACCCGACCGGCCGCCGCCGCAAAACCCGGCTGCTCTGGCTCGCGCACGCCACCTCAGGCCTAGGCCGGCTCAGCCTCGACGAAGGCGCCGTACGAGCCGTCGTGCAACGCCGTACCTCCCTCCTCCCCGCAGGCATCTCCAAGGTGGAAGGCGTCTTCTCGGCGGGAGACCCGGTCGACCTCGTCTCACCCGACGGCGTGGTGGTCGCGCGCGGCCTCGTCAACTACGACGCGTCCGAACTCCCCGACCTCCTAGGCCGCTCCACCCGCGACCTCGCCCGCGAACTAGGCGCCTCCTACGAACGCGAAGTAGTCCACCGCGACGACCTAGTCATCCTCTAGACCCGTCATGAAGGTGGCCTGGGGAGTGGGGGCCCGCCGCCAAATGCGCGACATTCCCAAGGCCACACCCAACCCGGCCCTAACCGTCGCAGAAACCGCCGCCGTCCCCCTAGCGCACGCCATCGCCCGCCTACCCCGGCTGGCAGCTACGCCCGTAGCCGCCTCTGAGTCGTCTCTCTGAAGCCGTCCCTCTCTGGACGGATCGGCGGACCGTTCTCTCCTCGGCCGTCGACGCAGGTGATGAGTCGATGTCACATCTCGTCCGCGGCCGGTGACTTATGGGCAACCTGATGCTCAACCAGCGCACAGCAGGAGGACGACATGGCCGAGACCAGGATCCCCCAGACCGAGATGACCGGCCTCTTCGGCGCGGTGGCCAAGAGGTTCAGCAAGAAGATGCTCGGAGAGGTACCGGAACAGTTGGAGGTGATGTGGCACAACAAGTCGGTTCTGATGACCATGATGGGTCTGTCGAAGAAGGCGAAGAAGTGGAAGGAGTGCGACGAGAACCTCAAGGCCTTCGCACACATGGCGACCATGGCGCTGGTCGGCTGCAGGTTCTGCCTCGACCTCGGCTACTTCATGGCCCACCACGAGGGACTCGACGTGGAGAAGGCCCGCGAGGTGCCACGCTGGCGCGAGTCCGACGTCTTCACCCCTCTCGAGCGTGACGTGATGGAGTACGCCGAGGCGATGAGCCAGACGCCGCCGACGGTGACCGACGAACTCTCGGCCAGGCTGTTGGAGAGTCTCGGGGCGCCGGCCCTGATCGAGCTGACCGCCTACATCACGCTGGCGAACATGGCTTCGCGGATGAACATCGCGATCGGCCCGTTCGGGTCGCAGGGGTTCGCGGAGGCGTGCGGGCTCCGCCCGCTGGCCGAGCCGTCGACGTCGGCGGGCGGCGTAGCCTCGCGGTCATGAGCATTCCGAGCGGCACCGAGGAGTTCGAAGCTCGTCGCAGTCTGCTCTTCACCGTCGCCTACGAGATGCTCGGCTCGGCGGCCGACGCGGAGGACGTCGTCCAGGAGAGCTGGCTGCAGTGGGCCGACGTCGACCACGCGCAGGTTCGCGACCCTCGGGCGTTCCTGATCCGGATCGTCACCCGGCAGACGCTCAACCGGATGCGGACGCTGGCCCGCCGCCGGGAGAGCTACGTCGGGGAGTGGCTTCCGGAGCCGCTGCTGACCGCACCCGACATCGCGGAGGACGTGGGGTTCGCCGAGAGCATCTCGGTCGCCATGCTCACCGTCCTGGAGACCTTGAGTCCGACCGAGCGGGCGGTGTTCGTGCTGCGCGAGGTCTTCGCGGTGCCGTACGACGAGATCGCGGAGGCGCTCGACAAGAGACCGGCGGCCGTCCGGCAGATCGCCCACCGCGCGCGCGGGCATGTGGAGGCCCGATGCCCGCGGATCCGGGTCACCCTCGCGGAGCAGGAGGAGGTGGTCGAGCGGTTCCTGGCTGCGATCCGGACCGGGGACATCGACGGACTCCTGAGCGTGCTGGCCCCGGACGTGGTGGCGGTCGGCGACGGTGGCGGCCTGGCTCCCGCGGCCCGGCTGCCGATCCAGGGGGCCCGCCGAGTGGCGAACGGTCTGCTCCTCGTGGCCAGGACCGAGGGCGTCTCCATGCACACCATGTGGGTCAACGGCGCCCTGGCGATCACGGTCGAGTACCACGGCAAGGTCCATGCTGTGACCAGCGTTCGGGTCGAAGGGGGTCGCGTCACCGCGATCTACGGGGTCAACAACCCGGAGAAGCTGACCCGTCTCGGTCGGGAGACACAGCTGGCCACGTGACCGATGATCAGGCACGGCGCGCACCCGCCGGACCCTTCGCTCTACGATTGTGGGGTGAGCGAGATCATCCAGCTTTGCCAACGCGCCCGCGAGGCGTCGTACGCCCTGGCCGCCGCCTCCCGCGCCGACAAGGACACCGCGCTGAAGGCCATGGCCCAAGCCCTCCGCGACCACAGCGCGGACATCGTCGCCGCCAACGCGATCGACGTGGCGGCCGCCCGCGACGCCGGTACGCCGGAGTCGACCGTGGACCGCCTCGCGCTGGACCCGAGCCGGGTGGACGCGATGGCCGTCGGCCTGGAGGAGCTCGCGGGGCTGGTGGACCCGGTGGGCGAGGTCGTCCGCGGCTACACCCTGCCGAACGGGCTGGAGTTGCGCCAGGTCCGCGTGCCGTTCGGCGTCGTCGGCATCATCTACGAGGCCCGGCCCAACGTGACGGCCGACGCGGCTGGGATCTGCCTGAAGTCGGGGAACGCGGTGCTCCTGCGCGGATCGTCTTCCGCCGCGAAGTCGAACGCCGCCATCGTGGCTGTGCTGCGAGGCGCGGCCGAGGCGACGGGGCTGCCGGCGGACGTGATCCAGGGGGTGCCCGAGGACCGGGCTGCGGTCAAGGAGTTGATGCAGGCTCGCGGGCTCGTGGATGTCTTGATCCCGCGCGGTGGTGCCGGGTTGATCCAGACCGTGGTGTCGGAGTCGACGGTGCCGGTGATCGAGACGGGCGTGGGGAATTGCCACGTGTATGTCGATGCCGAGGCGGATCTCGACCAGGCGCTCAGCATTCTGATGAACGCGAAGACGCAGCGCCCGAGCGTGTGCAACGCGACGGAGTCCCTGCTGGTCCATGCTGATGTGGCTGAGGAGTTCCTCGCCAAGGCCTTGCCCGCGTTGACCGAGGCCGGGGTGACGGTGCACGGCGATCCGCAGGTCGTTGCCCTTGGCAAGGACGGCCCGGGCAAGGACGGCGCAGGCAAGGATGGGGCGGCTGTGGTGGCCGCGACGGACGAGGACTTCGGGACGGAGTACAACTCGCTGGATATCTCGGCGGCAGTGGTGGACTCGCTGGAGGCCGCGGTCCAGCACATTCGCCGTTACGGCTCTGGGCACACGGACGCGATCGTGACGAAGTCGCAGGCGGCGGCCCGGCGGTTCGTGCAAGCGGTGGATTCGGCGGCAGTGGTGGTGAACGCGAGTACCCGGTTCACCGACGGCGGCGAGTTCGGGTTCGGCGCCGAGATCGGCATCTCCACGCAGAAGTTGCACGCCCGCGGGCCGATGGGTCTGCCGGAGATGACCTCGACCAAGTACGTCGTGGTGGGCGAGGGCCAGGTCCGCGGCTGACCACCTGAGCATCAGAAACCCGCCCGGCAGAACCACGCCGGGCGGGTTTCGCCGTCTAGGGATCGGTGTGAGGGGCGGATTCCGGCGAACGAAGGCAATGTGCCCGAGGGCGGATTCCGACGAATGACGGCTACAACTGGTGGGAGGGCCGGTGCAAAGGGATGGTCGTTGGCCCAGGCAACCAATGTCGCTGCTAAAGGCAACGAATGCGGAACGGCTTGCACCAAGGAGAAATCGCCGTAACCCCGCCGGAAATACCCGATCGAGCGCAAGCGGCCGCGCGTCGTACGGAAACCCGACGAAAACCAGCGCAACATTCCTGGTCCCTGGCGCATCACGGTGTAGAGATGTGCTCAGGGCTCTCTGCCGGGCGGGCAGCAGAGCACGAACTAGGAGGAAGTTGATGTCTGGCGGTATCAAAGTCGACGTGCCCAAATTCTGGGAGTACGGCTACCAGATCATCCGGGGCGTCTACAGCCCCGACGAGGTCCAGGCCTTTCGGGACGGCGCGTACGCGTCCCGCGGTGTGGCCGGTGATCTGCTCTCCAAGCCATTGCTACGGCAGGCTTTGCTCGACGGCAAGATGGTCGACGTCGCGCAGCAACTCCTGGGCAAGGAGGAGATCGTCTACGCGGGCGACAGCTCGTTCACGCTCAACTCCAAGCAACACGGGTATCACAAGGACAACGCGGACCGGAAAGACCAGAACGCGCCGGACTGGCAGAGCCGCTACACGATCCTGCGATTCGGCATCTACCTGCAGGACCACGAGCGCCACACCGGCGGCCTGAACCTGCGCGAGAAGTCGCACAACACCATTTCCCTCAAGCACGGCAAGAACATCTACGTCAAAACGCGTCCGGGCGATCTCGCCGTCTGGAGCCTGCGTACCAGCCACAGCGGCAACGGCACACTGCTGAAGTTCCCGCGCTGGATCCAGCCGACGCCCGAGATGAAGGGCAAATACCCGTTCTGGTGGAAGGAGGCCAAGGCGGATGGCGACCGGATCGCCATCTTCGCCGCGCTCGGCCTCGACGACGCGCACCATGACCGTTACACCGACTACCTGAAGACCCGCGCCTACATGTGCGACATCTGGCGCAAGTCGGTGTACGACGACGAGACGTTCGCCCTGGCGGACAAGATCGGCCTGAAGGTGCGGGACATGCGCGCCGAAATCGAAGGCGATCTCAACGTCGGCCGGCACGAGGCCTGGCAGCCGATCCCTTACTGAACGCCAAGGATGGTTGCCGCGTCGCGCTTTACGATCGAAACGGCCTCCGGGCCGAGATCGGCCAAAGCGGCGACGTGACCGGCATCGACATCAAGCAGATCGATGTCTTGCAGGTGGAAGTGCTCCGCTGGAAACCGCCGCCAGCGCAGCACGCGGGCAGGCGAGGATGGTGCTGAGATCACCAGGCTCGGCAACTCCGCCCGCATCCCATCACCCGTCGCCTTCAGGACTGCCTCTTTACGAGTCCAGTACGTCGTGAACGCGCGCGCCCGTTCCGCCGCGGGCACGGCCGCGAGCGCCTCCGCCTCCTCCGGCGCCAGCACCACGCTCGCAAGCGACGAGCTGTCGAGATCGGGGTTGACCTGCTCCACGTCGACCCCGATCTCACTGCTGGGGTGGAACGCGACCAGCACCAGCTCACCCGAATGCGAAACCGACAACCGCAACGGATCCCCAACCACTCGCACCTTGCCGTGCGGTTTGCCGCAGTCCTGACAAGTCCGATCCAGCTCCACCTTCGCCGGATCGACGTCGAGGTACGCCCCCACCACTCGCCGGGTGATCGCACACCCGAGCGCGAAACGATCGCGATCCGCCGTACGCCGGTACGCCGCGAGGCGGTCGCGCTCGACGTCGTTCAGGTCTTCGGTCAGCGCCGGCCCGGCCTGCGTCGTACGGGCGATCCAGATCTCGCAATCGCCGTCGCGCAGGCTCATCCGGTCATTCCTCCGAGGGCAGTGGCGCGGGACGGGCCTCCCAGCGGGTCGAGAGGACCACAGTAGTCCTCGTACGGACGACGCCGTCGACCCGCCGCAGGCTGCCGACGACGGCCTCGAGTTGTGCCACGTCGGCCACCCGGATCTTCACCACGAGCTCCTCGTCGCCGGCCACGAACCAGCAGTCCTCGACGGCGGGAATGGCCCGGACTCCCTCGACCACGTCGTCCGTCTCGGCATCGTCGCGCTGGAACAGCCCGACCAGCGCGCTCGTCCCGAGGCCGACCTCCGCCGGTGCGACGACCGCGCGGTAGCCGAGGAGGATGCCGCGCTCCTCCAATCGGCGTACGCGCTCCTGGACGCTCGGACCGGATAGGCCGACGGTACGGCCGAGTTCAGCCCAGCTGGCCCGGCCGTTCTCACGCAGCGCTTCCAAGAGCCGTCGATCCGTAGCGTCCACGCTGCCTCCTTGAGATGAATCATTGGCCAAATCGCGTATCGGCCGATGATTCGTTGGAAAACTTGGTCCGATTGTCGTACAATTTAAAGCAGACGGGGTGCTCGCCCCGGCTTCGATACCAAACCTTTGTGAAGGGATCATGATCACCCTCGACGTCGCCCGTGCCCACATCGACGAGTTGCACCGCGAGGCGGCTGACTACCGCCGCGCCGCCGCCGCGCCCAGCACCTGGCGCCGGCTCCTCAGCCGCGCCGCCAAGCGGAGCTGACCCCCGCACCTCGGGGTCCGGCCTAGCCGCCCGCGCGCGCCAGTAGCGCCCGCCGGCTCCGGACCCCGGTCTTGTCGAAGATCGACTTGAGGTGGTCCTGGACGGTGTACTCCGACAGGAACAGGCGACCCGCCACCGTGCGCGTGTCGTCACCCTCGGCGAGGCAGCGCAGTACGTCGGACTCGCGCGCGCTCAGGCCGTGAACCCGGCAGAACAGTGCAAGCCGTTCGTCCGGGGCACACCGCTCGATGGTGACTGCGATGTCCGATTCCTCCCGCGCTACCGCCGAGTGCTCCAGCCGAGCAGCCCGTAGCGTCACCAGGCGCCCGGGCCGCAGCCATACCCGGCTCAGCGGCGGATGATCGTCGACCCCGGCCTCCACGGCCAGCAACTGGGCAGCCACGTTGTACGCCGCGGACGGCACCGGGCGTCGATCGTCCTCGGTCGGGAGCAGCGCGCGCAGGCAGGCGTCCACCCCGGGCGTCTGCTGGCGGACCTCAAGATCAGGCGCCAGCAAGAGCACTACCGGATCACCGCTATCGGTCTGCTCGGCAGGCGCGGCGGCGAAGGCCGCAATCTGCGCCCGGTGAAGAGCTGCTGTCACCGGCTCGAGCGCCTGGCTCAAACGGTCCAGCTCGGTACGGCTGAACACGTCGCCACGACGCCACAGCTCGAGGAAGCCCCAACAGCCTTGCTCGTCTATGAAGGCGATTGAGGCGACGTCGGCAACCCCGTATTCCTGACGGAGGAACGCCCGCCAGGCCTGGTCACCGGCTCCGACACCCGGTTCCGAAGCCAGCGAGACGGCGATGCCGCCCGACAGGGACGTCCACCGGTTTGTCGAGCTGAGGTACTTGAGCCGAACAGTGCTCGGTAACGCGTCCAAGCTGGGAATCTGGGCGTGCGGTGAACAGCCGACCGCTGTCGCCGGATCGGTGAGCATCCACACGTGCGCGTCAAAGGGGATCGCCGGTCGCAGGAGATCGAGTACGGCCTGACGCAACGCGCGGTCGTCGACGTACTGATCGCACGCCGTTGCCACGAGACCCACGAGCGCCATGCTCGCAACCTACTCGCGCTGGCGCCCGAATACCCAGACATCTGGGATCGACCGCCTGTGCCCCGGCTCCTAGCGTGAAAGCACAGTCAAAGGAGCTCATTATGAAGACCCTTCACATTGAACACGCTGTCACCGACTTCGCGACCTGGCGCACCGCCTTCGACCGGTTCGCCGGCGCCCGGGCCAACGCCGGCGTGCGGAATGCCCGGATCCAGCGGCCGCTCGACGACGAGCGATACGTGCTGGTCGAGCTCGACTTCGACGATTACGACAGTGCCGCGGGGTTCCTCGGGTTCCTGGAGTCGACGGTGTGGGCCGTTCCCGCCAACTCGCCGGCACTGGCGGGTTCGCCCCGGACGCGCATCCTGCAGGCCGTGGACTGAGCATGCCGCGGCCCGGAGACTGAGCCGGGGCGGGAGTGCGCGGCCCGAAGCGGTAGGCTGCGCACTATGTTCACGCTCCTGACGCCGCTGCTGGTGGCGCTCGAAGAAGCCGCGGCTGGCGGCCAACCGTCGAAGTGGCTGTTCGGTCTCTTCGCGCTCGTCGTGCTGTTCGGCCTGCTGGCGGTCACGCTGATCCTCGGCAAGGGCCGGCGCCAGAACTGACCCGGCGGAGCTGACTGATGGCCGAACCGGCGCGGCGTATAGGCGTGATGGGTGGAACCTTCGACCCTATTCACCACGGCCACCTCGTCGCTGCCAGTGAGGTCCAGTCGTACTTCGATCTCGACGAGGTCATCTTCGTACCGACCGGTCAGCCCTGGCAGAAGACCGATCGCGAGGTCTCCCCGGCCGAGCACCGCTACCTGATGACGGTCATCGCGACCGCCAGCAATCCGCGTTTCTCGGTCAGCCGGGTCGACATCGACCGGCCCGGGCCGACGTACACGATCGACACGTTGCGTGACCTGGCCAAGGTGCATCCCGACGCCGAACTGTTCTTCATCACCGGCGCGGACGCACTGGCCCAGATCCTGACCTGGCGCGACGTGGACGAGATTTTCGAGCTGGCGCGGTTCGTCGGGTGTACCCGGCCGGGCACCGAATCGCTCCACCTGCCTTTGGACCAACTGCCGATGAACCGGGTCACGCTGCTCGAGGTGCCAGCGCTGGCGATCTCGTCGACCGAGTGTCGCCGGCGAAACGCCAAGGGTGATCCCATCTGGTACCTGGTGCCGGACGGCATCGTGCAGTACATCGCCAAGACCGGCCTCTACACCTCCGACTGAAGGAACACATTGCCTGCCACCGAACGCGCCGTCGAGCTGCTGATCGCCGCAGCCGAGGCGGCCCACGACAAGAAGGCCGAGAACGTTCTCGCGTTCGACGTCTCCGAGCAGCTCGCCATCACCGACGCGTTCCTGGTCGCCTCGGCGTCCAACGACCGCCAGGTGAAGGCGATCGTCGACGCGATCGAGGAGCGCCTGCGCACCCTCGACGCCAAGCCGGTCCGGCGCGAGGGGGAGCGGGAGGGCCGCTGGGTCCTGCTCGACTACCTGGAGATCGTGGTACACGTCCAGCACGACGAGGAGCGCTCCTTCTACTCCCTCGAGCGGCTCTGGCGCGACTGCCCGATCATCCCCCTGCCCGCCGCCGACGGCACCATGCCCGCCCCGGCCGCTCCCGCCACTCCGGCTGCGTCCGAGTCGGCTGCTGACGCCTCTGCTGCTGACGCCGAGTCGTCTCCCGCTCAGCCTTCCGCGTCGGCCGAATGAGCGCCGGCCGGCTGATCGTCTGGCGGCACGGCCGGACCGAGTGGAACCTCCAGGACAGGGTCCAGGGTCAGGCGGACATCCCGCTCGACGAGGTAGGACTGGCCCAGGCCCGTGCCGCCGCCGCGCGCCTGGCCTCGCTGGCGCCTGCCCGCTTGTTCTCCAGTGACCTCCAGCGGGCCGCCGCGACCGCCGGCGAACTGGCCGCGCTGACCGGTCTCAAGGTCGAGTACGACGAGGCGTTGCGCGAGATCGACGTCGACGACTGGGCCGGCCTGACCATGGCCGAGCTCGCCGCCATGCACCCCGACGCCCACGCCCGCATCCGCTCGGGCGAATCCCAGCGCCGCGGCTCCAACGGCGAAACCGTCGAAGAGGTCGCGGCCCGCTTCGCCCCGGCCCTCCAGCGTGCCATCGACGCGGCCGACTCCTCCGAAACCGTCGTCGTCGCCACCCACGGCCTCGCCGCCCGCGTCGGCATCTGCCTGTTCCTCGGCATTCCCGAGGCCCACTGGCCCGCCTTCGGGGGCATCTCCAACTGCAACTGGGTCTCCCTGCTCCCGGGCCGATCCGGCCAATGGCGCATCGAGGAATGGAACGCCGGCTCCCTCCCCGAACCAGTGATGAGCGACGACCCCCAGAAGTGACCCCCGATTTCGTATCTGGGCTGGCCTTCGGTTAGTATTTCCGAGTCGCAAGGGCCGGACACGATCCGGCCGGACCGACACAAGGCAAGGGGCTTTGGCGCAGTTGGTAGCGCGCTTCCATGGCATGGAAGAGGTCAGGGGTTCGAATCCCCTAAGCTCCACCAAGCGTGACCTATTAGAACTATGGACCGAATCAACGCCGCCGATGAGGGCGGCAAGGTTCGGATCTACGGCAAGGCCACTCCCGGTCACGGGGGTGGCCTTTCTGGCGTCCTGGGGCGGTGTGCGGGCGCCTACGGTGGGTTGTGGGCGGTCGGCCGGGTGGTTGGCGTAGGCGGCGGCGTGGAGTAGCGCGAAGGGTTGGCGTAGGTCGTAGTCGGATACGTCGTCGTGGTCGATGTAGATGTGCTGAAATATGGCCTGGTTGAGGAGGCGGCGTTGGGCGTCGCTGCATCGGCGGTAGAGGGCTTGCGGGTCTTCGAGCAGGGTGAGGCAGATGTCGAGGAGGCGGGCGCTGTCGGATAGGTCTTCGGTTGTCTCATTCAGCCGCTCTCTGAGGCGACGGCGCTGGAGCTCGATGTCTCGCAATCTGGCTTTGATCTTGCCCTGTGGAAGACCGTCTGCGGTGTTCGTGTCGGCGGCGAGATCTAGGAGGTTGTCTTCCTTCACGTCGAGGGCGTGAAGTTCGCTGTTGAGTTGCTGGCTGAGGAGGCGGGCTGAGCCTTCGCGGTCCCCGATTGCGGCGGCGATGTGCGCTCGGGTGCTGTTGATGAAGGTGGGGCTGAAGCGAATCGCAGCGTAGAGGTTTTCGATTGCGTCCTCGATGCGGATGGCGTTGACGTGCGGCGTCTGGCAGTCGCCGCCTTTGCGGCCGTTGCTGCAGAAGAAGTAGACGTACTCGGTGCCGCTTGCTTTGACTGTGGACTGGATGACCATGCGCTGGGTGACGCCGTTCTTCTGGCAGCGTCCGCAGAACAGCGAGCCCTTCAGGTAGTGGTGGTGGACACGGCGGCGTTCGCCTGCTGTGACGCGGACATCGATGACATCTTGAACTTGTTGGAAGAGGTCCTCATCGATCAGTGCTTCATGGCGGCCGTCGATCTCCTTGCCCTTATAGGTGATGTAGCCGAGGTAGTACCGATCCCGAAGCATCGTGGATAGTTTTGTGGTCGATACTTCCTTCGCAGGGTACTTTCTCGTTGCCCGGGTGCGCAGACCTCGGTCATAGAGTTCGTCGGACAGGCTCGCCAGGCTGTACTCACCAGTGGCATAAAGCTCAAAAGCCAGCTTGACGAGCGGGGCACGCTGCGGGTCAAGCTTCACGGTACGGACTTGGCGATCCTCGAATCGCTCGAAGACGTTCAGGTAGCCGATCGGTGCCCGGCCGAGTGTGCCGCCGCCGAGCGCTTTTTGTCCCATCTTGTAGGAGATGTCTGCGCCGGACTCGCGGGACTGGTACTCGTTGAAGGTAGCAAGGATGCCGTGCATGAGCTGACCGACGGGTGTCTCGTCAATTGCTTCGGTTGCTGAGACCAGCGAGACGCCGCGCTTTCGGAGGTCGGCCATCACAATCGCGTCATCGAGGCGGTTGCGGGCCATTCGGGACAGTTTGTAGACGATGACGACGTCGACGTCCTTACGTTCCCGGATACGTGCGAGCATGCGTTGAAAGGCCACTCGCTTCGTCATCTCGGTGGCCGTCTTGCCGGGTTCGACGTACTCATCAACGACAACGAAGCCGAGTTGGTCGGCTTTGCGGTAGCAGGCGACTCGCTGCGCAGGGAGAGAGATCCCCTCTGGGTCGTAGTCGGTGTTGACCTGGCCTGCGGAGGAGACCCGGAGGTAGATGACTGCCCGCAGAGCTTGGGATGCCCGGGACAGGTCGACCGTCTCGCCGGTGATGGCGTCTACCGCAGTGATCTCGAAGTCGGTGCTGTCCGAGAAGAGGTGGAGCTTGTCATCAGGCGTCGGCAGGTAGGCGCTGTTCATCGGGTGTATTCCTCCATCGAGGGACGGGGCTTCGTCTGAGGCTGCGGATCTGACCGAGGAGATAGCAAGAGTGAGGTTCCAAGCGGAGTCATGCACCGTGTGGTTGGCTCGATGGACCCGATCATGGCCAGATTCCTTCGGTGGGAAGCGACCGTTGATACAGCGGTCGGCCTTGGCAAGTGGGGTCAGTGGCGGGACGCACGCACCTGTCGTGGATCGTGCTGAGGCCGGTTTGTGCCAGTCGCACGGTGACTGCAAGAGGCGAGATGTCGAAGTGGTATGCGAGCTTGAAAGGGCTCTGGATGCCGTGACCCCAGGCTGATTTGAGGAACCTTTTCGGCAGCAGGACGCAGCCGGCGAAGTAGTTGGCCACGAGTTCGGCCTGTTCGCTCGCGGTGTGGAGGTGGTCGCCGGTGTAAAGCAGATGGGTGCGACCATGATCGAGGATGTGCTTGAACTCGTGCATCAGCGTGAAGCGCTGTCGACGCGAGCTCTCACGATTGTTGAGGGCGATGATCCAGTGCGTACCGTTCCAATGGCTGGTGCCGCTGACCGGTAGCGCTTCGTAGATCACTTGCACGCGGGGCAACTCGCTGACGATTTCGCTCGGTACTGAGCCTTCGGTGATCTCGAATAGCGCGAGGAACTTACTCGCTTGGAGTTCAGCGATGCGTTTGGCCTCACTGAGGCTGACGGTACGGGCTGGTATGACGGATCGGAGGGCGGCCAGTACGCTCCTTGTCTCGATTGGTTTTGTGTAATTCATGCTTCCCCCCTTTCGGTTAGTAGTTGATCGTCTGTATTCGGATGCGTGGGATTAGGTTTCGTCTTCTCCCCGCTTTGGCCCGTTGGCGTCGTATCCGGTGCGTTTGGCGATACGGGCGAAGGTCGCGTTGAGTTCCGCGAAGTCTTCGGGCGATAGTTTGCCGTACCGAGCGCGGAGATATGGTGTGAAGCTCGGAAGTTCGTTTTCCTCAAGCCAATCTAGGGCGCCGAACAAGTCGCCTGCAGGGATATCGAGAGCGTGGGCAATTGCTATCAGATTCTCCGCTTGGGGTGGATGCTGCAACTGTGACGCTTCGATACGGGTGATCGTGCTTGGAGTCAGCCCTGACCGGCGGGCAAGTTCGCTAGCCGAGTAACCTCGCGCTAAACGTGCTTCCTTGATCGTGCTAGATAGTGCTCGCTGTTGTTCCGGTGTCATTTGATCTCTCCAATATTTACCTTTCCCTTATTATCCGCTTATCGTTGCGTTGATGCAACGAAATGAGCACTTTCTACAACATATCCTTATTAATAGGACAGCCTTTCCTACCAAATATTCTTGGTGGATTAGCGGGTGGGAGGCGGGCGCGTTGGCGCTCCTGCCTCCCACCCGTGGTGGTGGTCACTCGCTCGACCCGTAGGGGAGCGGCGACGGTGACTTGCGCGAAGGGTGTTAGCTCTTCGCGCGGGGCGACCTGGTGGTCGTCTTGGTGGGTGTTGCCTCGGCGTCGTCGGTGGCGTCCGCTTCGGGAGCGGTGTCGCCATCGCTAACGCGCGCTTCGTTTGCCTGAGTGTCTGACCCAAACAGCGATTCGATCGCGCCGCGCCGGTCGGCGGCTTCTTGCTCAATCTTCTTGAGCTCGGCAGCAACCCGATCCTTGAAGTCCGGCTCGGCCTGCTTCTTCTCGACGTACAACGCCGCTCCGCGGACAAGTGCGTCCTGAAGCGACAGGCCGTCGAGCTTGGCCATCATGGTGACCTGCGAGTGCAGACCGTTGTTCAGCCTGACCCCGATGGTCTTGTAACTACCGGGTGGGCCGGTGACATCGCTCATGGCGAGGTCCCTCCTCAGTGTTGGTGCAGCCGGCCATCCCTGATGGATGACAAGGACGGCTGCACGGCACCGACGAGGCGTCGGCGTCGGATTCCGTTTCGAGTTGTCAAAGTGCAGTTGGGTTCGCTCAGACCCGGCCGTTGAAGACCCAGACGCCGCCAGGATGGTCGGCGAAGCGAACCTCACCGCTGGTCTCCATCTCGTGCACCATGTGCTCAAAGTCGATGCGGACGACATCGCGGAGCCAGTCGGGGAGTTTTGCGAGTTCGTCGTCGCCGTTCAGTTCGTCGACGATGTGTTGGGCGTATGCCTCGCGGCTCTCGTAGTCGCCGAAGTAGGCGGTCTCAAAGCGTTCGAGCGTGTAGACGTCGCGGTTGTCGTTGATCTCCGCCCAGGCGGAGAAGGCTAGGCCGTGTGCGGCGATGCCCTTGCCGAGGGAGCACACCACGTCGAGCGATTCGTACTCGTGCAGCAGTACGGAGCCGAAGCCGTCTTGGTCGTGGATGGCCCACTCTTCGGCCGGTTGTCCGGTCCAATGGGCGTGGAGCGAGTGGGAAAGGATCTTGCGGATATCCGCCTGGATGTCCTCGAGGTCCTGGCTGGCGTCGATCCAGTCGCCGACGTCATGGCCCTCGGTGTGGTCGACGAGCGATCGGACGTAGATGCGGGGTCGGATGCGTTTGTCGGCTTCACCCTGTTCAGGTTCGCCGGCCGCGAGAGCGTCCCGACGAGCTGCCAGCATCTCTTCGTGCTCGATGAGCGCGGTGGCGTCTTCTTCGTTGAGGCCGTAGCCGACATAGCGCTCCAACTTCTCCCGGTTGGCTCGCCGCTCCTCGGCTGCCGCGGTGCGGGCCGCCTCGATCTGGGCTTGCCTCTCGGGGTCGTCCGTGCCGTAGCTGTTGACGCCGCCTTCTTGGTTTGGTTGTGGGGGACGTTCACTCATGTCACCTCCTTTCGTGTTTGTGGTTGGTTCGGGGAGAGCTGGCCGTCATGCGGCCGTGCTCTCCGGCGTGGGTCGGGCCGCGGCGACCCGGTCAGTCGCGAGTTGGGCAAAGTCCGGGTTGAGCTCGATGCCGAGCCAGTCCCGGCCGTGCTTCTCCGCAGCAACGGCAGTCGTGCCAGCACCCATGAACGGATCGAGCACGATGGCCGGTTCGCTCGGTGCCTCACAGGTGCAGGTCGCCAGGAGTGCCCCGCGGATTGCTGTAGCTCCGAGTCGTCTCGTAACGCGTTTGTGTGGTTTCAGGCAGTTGGAGCAGCGAGCTTCCGGACTGCCGGCAAGGACGGCCCGTTCGGCTAGCCGCTCGGGAAAGGTGGCGAAGTGGGCGCCCCGGTAGGAGCTGGTTGCCAGCCGCCACACGTCACCAGGATTGCCGCCAAAGGGATGCCCGACGATGCCCGCCTGTTTGAGCGCCACCAGGCCGCGGATGTTGTCGGTACTGCGAGCCCGCCACTCGCTTGGGATGGAGTCCTTGGCAGATGCCTGCGGGGTGGTCGGCTTACTGCGATGCGGCACGCGGATCGAGTCCAGGTCGAAGAAGTAGCTGCGCTGCTTGGTGAGCAGGAAGACGACTTCGTAGGTAGTGGTCAATCGGTCCGGCACGCTACTCGGCATGGGGTTGGTCTTGCTCCAGATGATCTGATTTCGTACCAACCATCCGTCTGCCGCAAGCGCCGCTGACAACCGCGCCGGCCCCAGGAGCAGACTCTTCCTTGGTGAGCCCTCACGGTCGTGGATCGAGTACCGATCCGCCACGTTGAGCCAGAAGCTGCCCGTCGGCGTGAGAACTCGGCGGACTTCGGCGGCAACTGCGGTGAGATTGCTGACCCACTCCTGAATGGTGGCTTCTTGTCCGAGCTGGCCTTCAACTTGGTAGTGCCTCAAGTTGAAATATGGAGGGGAAGTAAGCGCCATGTCGACAGATTCACTCGGGAGCTGACGGAGCTGCTCTAACGCGTCACCGACCAGGATGTGGTTTCGAGGTCCCTTGCTCATGCTGCACCCCCGATCACGATGGGGACGAGCTGATCCATGGTGACGACGTGGAACAGATCCTTGTCGAGACGAGCGCTGCGGATCGCGGCTGACAGCTTGTCTGCCCGCAGCTGGTTGGGGACTACCCAGAGGACGCGGGGAAACACATCGTGGGCATCTTGTTCAATCCCGCTTCGGCGGTAATCCTCGTAGAGCTGGCATTTGCGGACGACCGTCGGTGGGTGTTCGCTACCTAGATCGACCTCGAGAAACCAATGGTCTTCGTAGTCGCCCTGGGCAGTAACGACCGCGAGGTCGGGGCGAAGGAGTCGCCGGGCGCCGCCAGGTCCGGGGAAGTAGCGCCAGCTACCAGGTTCGATCTGGACGGTAACGAGTTCCAGAGCATGGCCGTGGGCTGCGTTGGCGAGCGCTACGTGGGCGTCGGCGACAGCCAACGTGTGTTCGAGGAGTCGGACGGAAGGTTCTCGTTGGCGTCGACGTGCCCCGTTACCGGCGTCGGTTTGCAGGAGCCGGTCACCGGCCGGGCCGAGTTGCCAGACATAGCTGCTCGATCCGGCGTGGATGCCGCCAACGCGGCGATCGAGGTGGACTATCAGCTGGAGTTTGTCCAACCGTCGCAGGACTCGGTTGGCGCTGCGCGTGGCAGCCAGCGCTGAACCATGTCCGATGAAGTGAAGCCGTTCGATGTGCTTTGAGGTAAGGAGTCGATGAGTCGAGATCGATTTCAAAATTTCGAGATCACGAGTACTTACGCTGTTCCGGAGACTGGCGAGGACACGTCGGCCGGTTCGCTTGTTGGGGTGGGTGGCGGGTAGGAGATCACTAGAGGTGGATGAACTATTCCCGGCCGCTAATGAGCGGTTCGTCGGTCCTGACCTGCGAGGTTCTGTGGTGTTCGCTGAGGCGATCGGACGGTCGATCGGACGGTCTGGCCCTTCCTGAGTGGCGCTCATGCTGACCTCCTTTTGCGTCCGCTCTGCCCGCTGGTCTCAGCCGGATCAAGTCCGGTTTGAGCAAGTTCGGCCAGATCTTGTTCGACGTCATCCAGCGAGCGGCCGAACTGCTGACGGCTGCGCTTGATGAGGACTTCGGGGTCGTTGATGGCTGGTGTGAGTGGGAAGGTGCGGCCCGCCGCGTACGGCGTGGTTTGCCCGTCCTTGGTGGCGAGGCTGGCGTAGACGTTGAAGGCGGGGAGCGCGGTCAGATCGTCTGCGGTGATCTCGGGGTGCCCCTTGGCGAGAAGGGTTGCGTCGTCGTGGGCGAGCGAGAACAGGATCCTCGAGCGAATGTTGCCCAGGAAGCCGGCGCGGAGGCCAGGCGAGAGCTGTCCGGCGTACTGGTGGGCCAGGATGAATCCGGCCCCCATGCCCCGCGCTTGGGCAAGTGCATCTGCGAGGTCGGTGGACGTTGAGATGTAGTCCTGGACCTCATCGATGACAGCCAGGATGGGTGGACGCTGGTTCTGCGGGAGGGCAACCCGACGTTGGATTGCGTGCCACAACTCGGCAACGACGAGCGAACCTGTCAGGCGGGCGGCTTCGGCTCCAATGACCTGCTTCCGGAGCGGGACGAGCAGAATCTTGCTGCCGGACAGGACCTCGTTCATCGTGATCCGTGGTTTCCGCTGTCCGACGACAGCCCGAAGCCCTGGGTTAATCAGGAGTGGCCGTAGCTTGTTCTGAAGCGGTGCGATGACGTTGGCGCGGTTCTCGTCCGACATCGATTCGTACCATTCCCAGAACGGGCCAAGGGCGATCGGGTCAGCTGCCGCTACCTGGCGAACGACGGAACGGCGAAAGCCGGTGTTGGTGAGCAGCAGCGGCACCATGGCGAGGCTGGCATCGCCACGTCTTGCCAGGGTTAGCAGGGCGGCGTGCAGGATGTCTTGGCTGCGGACGCCCAGCGAGTCCCCGTACAGCGAGCGGAAGACGCTCAGCAGTCCTTCCACACGGCTCTCTGGCGCCCCGGTGCCGGCCAGTGGGTTCAGCCCAAGTGGTGCTTCGTCGGTGGGATCCAGCACGATCACGTCGTTCCAGCGGTTTCGACCGATACGCGATAAGACATCATTTACCAGATCGCCTTTGGGCTCTATGACAATTGTTCCGCGTCCTGCCTCGATGTTTTGAATGATCAAATTGCCGAGAAGCGTGGATTTTCCCGTTCCATTCGGCCCGAGGATCCATGTATGTCGGAGTGATGCGCCGACGTCGAGGCCGATTGCCCGCGTGTGTCCTGGTGCGGTTGCTTCGGTCACGACAAGGTCTGGTGTCGCTGAGAGTAGGTCGGATGGAGGCAGTAGACGGGGATGAATTCCCGGTACTCCAGGGAGATCAGATTCCCCGATCGGCCATGCGATGAGGCCGCGGAGCTCCGAGCTGTTGAGAGCCATTGGCCACCACCACGGACTCAATCCGGCGTTGAGTCTGCGTGCCCGATCCGGGACGAGGCGCAGATGGGTGCCAGGTGCGTCGAGTGTTCGCGCAGCGGTGAGGAGGCCAGCCATCAGGGAACGGCGACGCTGAGGTGAGGCAGCGTTGACACCGAAGCGGATCACGCAGTCGAAGCCAGATTCGCTTTCCTTGGTGCGCTGAGCGCTGCGACCTTCGCTGTCTGCGTGACCTGCCGGCGCAGGGCCGAAGATCCCAGCTGACCTCGACATCGGCCGAGCCGGGACAACACGAGCGGCTTTACGAGGCCCGAGCACGATCTGAATCACGGCGTGCTCAGTACCGAAGACACGGTGCAGAGCAGCCAGAATCGCGCGGGTCGATGCTTCTGGATCGCCGGTGCGAAGTGCCCTCGTTCGGCTGCTGATCCGTAGAGCTGCGGCGTGACTGACTTCGGGCCGATACACGTCCTTAGTGGTGATCTGCGTCCCGCGGATCGTCTGCTTCACCATGGCGGCGACAGAGCTTTCAGCCCTGCGCGGGACACCTAGTAAGTACTGTGTCGTCAGGCAGGACCGAACCTCCAGTACGAGCCGTGGATTGCGAGGGTCACCGCTCCACAGGTGAAGGAGTTCGAGGACGGTGGCAGGTAGCACGGGCCGCTGGAAGTGAAGTTGCAGCCAGATGAGTTCGTCAAGTTTGCGGCCTCTAGTCATCGGCTACTCCTGAGGCCTCGGCGCTGCGGGATAGCTCAGATGGAGTGGTGGAGTCCGAAGTGCGCCCATTCTCGGCTTCCGCCTCTGCTTCGGCCTGAGCCATCGCGAGTTCAATGAGAGCACGCCCGAGTTTCCGCATATCTGGCTCATTGCGGCGCACCGCTCGGATGGAGAGGCGACGTTCCCGGCCAGCCGGTCTCCGGCTGCCGCGTGAATTCTTGTTACTCATAATCTTCCCTCCTTTCTATTTATCGTTGCGTCCATGCAACGCTCTGTACTTAGTTATACGTTGCATGGACGCAACGGCCAATAGTATTTGCGTATTCCACAACACCGATAAGAACAGGAATGTCTCTAGAAAAGAGGTGTTGATTTGGTGCAACAAATTCGACTACAAATCACCAACGTGACTGCCGCCATCGGATGATGAGGACGGCGACCCACAGCACGATGCCGAGGATGACGCCGCCGATGAGCCACGGCATGATCGGGCGGAGGAAGCTGACGGCCAGGTTGAGCAGTATTGAAGTGGCGAAGAGGACGAGGCTGCCGCGCCACAGCCAGCGGAGCGGATCCTTCGACGGGTCGCTCTTATCTGTCATGGCGCTCACCACCTTTCGCGTCATTCCGGACGCTGTCAGAGCTCACCGGGTAGCCGGGGATGGTGATGTCGGCCGTGATTTGGTTGCCCCAGACCGACCACGGCGCGGCTGACGGAGGTCGCCTGCGGGCGAACAACTCCAGGTACGGCCCGTCCGAGATGCGCTCGATGAGGGCGTATTGCTCTTCGGGTTTGTGCGAGTGGTCCTGAACCGGTGCGTTGATCCATGTCGGCTGGCTCCGAAAGTTGACCGGCGCTCGCCCACGCGTTGCAAACAACAGGTGCTCGGTAGAGTTCCTGAGGTAGTTGCCGAGCCCGAGCCGGAACTTGACCCAGGTGAGCGGCGAGCGAACCGTAAAGCCCCAGGCCTCGGCCACGTCGTACCCGTCGCGCAGGGTCGCGTTGGTGACCCACAACCACAGGTGCGCATCCTCGGCGGCAAGGTCGCGGATGGGCATCGCCTTGATCCGCTTGAGCGTCATGAGGGAGTAGTGCTGAGCTGCCCCTCGCGCGCCCTTCTGCTCAATGTCCCAGGGCGGGTCAGCCAGGATGGTGCGGAACTTCGTGGACGAACTCGTTTTGGCGTTCACGAATTGGTTCTCCGTTGCTGGTTGTTTGAAGCAATGGGGATCGGCGCAGGCCGGCTGCCGGGCCGATGCGTGGTCAGGCTTGCGAAGACGGCCCGGGCGACGGTGCCGGGCGAATCGGTATAGCTCGCGTGGCTGATTTGGATCCGCTCATGCATGAGCCCGTCGACCTGTGTGCCACCCAGAACAACCGCGTGCACGTCGCCGGGGAACTCGGCCAGGTCGGTGAGCACCTGGTCCATGTCGACATCGAATAGCTGGAAATCGCTCAGGATGACCAGGGTCGCGCGGTGCTCCGGGTGAGCCTCCGCGAGTTCGATGCCCGCTTTCAGAGACGGGCCGAGGTTGCTGCAGCCCCGGGCGTCGGGGGGCACTCGAAGCCCGGCATCGAGTTGCTTGAGTCCAGCGCTGGTTAAAGGAACCGGAGAGACGTCTCCACTGGTTGGGGTATCGAAGTGGTGGACCGCACCGAGCTCATGTTTGCCGCCGCGCCGGACGACGGCTTCAAAAGCACGGCGGGCCTCCTCGTACCGATTGGAGACCGGATCGGCACCGGTCGGCCCGATGACCGAGCCGGAATCGTCCGCGATGACGATCAGGAGCGTCGGCTCCTTGGCGGGCCGGCCAGGGTTCCCGAGGGTGTAGGTGATCGGGTTTCTCCGGACCCGCTTACTGGGTCCGGAGGTCCAACGTAGTTCGGCTCGAGCCAGCCGAGCCTTCAAGAGTTCTGCGCGGATCACTTGCGATCACCCCGCAGCCGCCGTCCCGTACTGAGTGGCTTCGGACCGACACCATGTCCGGCGACACCGGTATTGCGAGTCAGGACATGTTTTGCCAGAGCGATCAGATACCACCTTGCGGCCTCACCGCGGTGGGCGTGCTCCGTCCGCAAGGACTTGGCCATTTCGATCGCTTCAGCCTGGTGAATGAACACCCGCGACGATGCGAGCTTGTCGTAGTCGGCAATCGCCTTCTTGAGGCTGCGTTCGAGAGATGCCAGCAGGTCGGCCACGTCATCGGCATAGCTGTAGGTGGACACGAACGAGCCGAGGGCCGTGGCCGCTGCCATGGCGCCGAACGCGATGCCCGAGGCCATGCCTTCGACGGACAGCCTCAAGGTGACGATGCCCATCGCGATGATGACCACGACCATGACGCTGATGAAGCCGACAGTCTTCATGATGTTGACGCCGGCCTCCATCCCACCGAACAGGTGGCGATAGCGCGCCTCGTCCTCACTCAAGCTGTCTGCGTCTCGTCGGCGCTGACGAGACATCCGCAGATCCTTCAAGTCGGCACCGGCCTGACCGCTGACCACTCCGGCGAAACCGACGGCCAGCGCTTGCCCAAAGGCAACGATCGGGTATTCGCCCAGGCTGATCGCCGCCCCAAGGATTCCGGCGGTGTCACCGAGGGCCAGAACGACGAGACCGGTGAGGTACCGATACCAAGCCGAACGATCTCGCCGGGTTAGGGCCTTCAACGTGTTGACAGCATGCTCGTGGCGGGCCATCGCGTTGTCGACACTCGCGAGGCGTCGTTCCAGAATCGCTGTCTTCGCTGCCACCTGCATCCCGAGTCCTGCCGCTGCGGCTTGGTGGGGGCGCAGATCGGCCTCTCCCTGGGCAGCGGACAACTCATGCTGTTCGTTGCCGTGGGCCTTGTTCCTTTGCTCGATCCAGTACTCATGGACATCGCCGGGTTGAGCAACGGCCGTGGCCTTGTCGATCTGCTGCATGATGTCGCTGTCGGCGTCGTCCCGGGCTTGTTGCCAGCCGTCGTAGTTCGCATGGCGAGCCACCGCGATCACCGGCCCGTCGCGGCGTAGTCGGTAACGGTGGTGCACGACGCGGCGCCGGTCTTGTGGCAGACGCCGTCCCAGAAGCCGATCAGGGCGTTGGTCAGTGCCGAGGACGGTGCGGAGCCGCTGGCGACCTTGCCGATGCCCGCTACGGTCACCGAGGCGTCCGGCAAGCGGGGGACCAGGACCGTCGCGCCGATCTTGCGGGCTTCACCCATGGCGATCGGCTTGGTAACGCCCTTACCGACCGTTTGCAAGCCGTCGGTCAGGATGACGAGGCGCAGGCGATACGCCGTGCCCAGCTGGTTGCGGTACTCGGCCGCTAACCGGAACTGCGCGGTGATGTCGCTGTGGGCTGGCGACACCTTCTTGATGGCCGGCGGGTAGGCCTCGGTCACCTTCGTGCTGATGTCGTCGACCAGCTTGGAGACGCGGCGCAGGCGAGCGTTGTCGGTCGCGCCGTCGAGCTTGAGTTCGCCGTCGTACAGGGCGACGGTCGCCGCGCTGGTGGCCGAGAACACCGTCACAAGCAGATGCCCGCCGCAGATCGCGGTCAGGCGCGCGTTCTGCTTGATGATGTCGAGGCGCGCGGCGTCCAGCTCCGGCGTCCGGCCGCTGCCGCTGACATCCAGGTCGACCTTGCTGGCGAGCCCCTTGTCCTTGGGGCAGGTCTTCAGGATTTCCTTGTCACGGGCGAGGTCGCCTGCGCCAGCCGGAGCTGAACCACAGCCGGCGAGCGCCCAGAGTAGGCAGACCAACGCGACTAGCGCATGGAGTGCGCGTGTGAGGGCGTTGGTCGAGGGGATGGGGGCCATGTCGATACCGTCCCGAATCGCTCATCTATCGAGCGGGGTGCTCGTTAGTGATGCGACGGTCGCGACTGGACCGGACACTTGGCCCTAGCTGACCCGGACAGCTGTCGGACACTATGGGTGCCATGCCGGACATGAACGACGCGTATGCCGACTTGAAAGATCTGGTTCAGGAGCTCGGGAGGGTGCAGGAGCGGGACGTCCTCCGGGTCGAGGGCGAAGGTGGGCTGCCAGCTCTAGAACTGACCAGACTCGTCGAGTACGCGGATCGATGTCATGTGCCACTTGAGTCCTCTGTAGGAACTCGTATACATCGGTTGCTTGCCTTGGCCCTCCCTCTTGTAGAGGACGTTGACATGCGGGCGCGGGCAGATTTGCTGTTCGGCGTCACGATGCGTAGCGGGTTGCCGGATGACCGGCGCGACGCGGTTCGTGAGAAGTTCGGCGAGCGCGCGGGTACCAGCCGCAAGGCAATTCAGCGGCGGGACGCTAAGGCGCGGCGTTCGCTGGCCGAGGCTATCGTCCAGCTTGCGATCCTACGATCGCGCGATCCTGAAGGGCGAGCATCGGGACCGGAACTGGTTGAGAGCGAAGAGTTCGGCCAGACCCCATACGCTCGGCGAAGCAGCTATCACCGCCGGCTACAGGATTACGTGGCAGATGGGCAGCAGATAATCGAGCTGACGGGCGATTCCGGGAACGGAAAGTCTAGATTGGCGCAGGAATTCCTCAAGGAGATGTTCCCTCTCTCCCAGCACAGGTTTGAAGTGCATGCGAGCTCACCCACTGCGCTGTTGGCAAGTATGGTGCGAGAGCTAGCACGGTTTGGCGTGCGCGAGATTGGGTCGTCGGAGGTTGAGCTACGACAAGCCCTGTCGGCTTTGCTGAATTCGGAGTCGTCGCCGAGGGTGGTCCTTCTTGACGATGTCGCAGAATGGCAGCTAGTAAAAGATATCGTCGCCAGCTCTACTGTCCGATGCTTGATCACTAGCACGCCGAAGGTCGTACCTCGCCAGGTGCCACATGTCACGATCGAGGTCGATACGCTTCACCGCGATCAGACGGATAGCATTTTCAGACACTATCTGCCAGATATAGAGGCAGCGGCGCTTGATCTCTTGACTGAAACGTTGGCCGGTAAGCCTCTCGCAATCGAACAAGCGTGCCTACGCCTGCAAGAAGAGGATGCTCCGTCGGTTAGCGAGTATGTTCGATTGTTGACCATTGATGCCGGATTGGCGCTGAATTCCGACGACGATGGTGAAAGAGCTCTCGCGACAATCTATGCTCAGACATTGGCGCGGCTTGAGGGTAAGAGTCCAGATGCGGTCCAATTGATCCATCTAATAAGTCAGACAGCAGGGTATGACGTGCCAGTACTCCCGGTCACGTTCGCGCTTGCACTCCGGGTTGAGATACCCGACGTGGATGTGGCCCAGGCAAGAGCAAATGCGGCTATCAGGGTGCTTCGGTCAAATAGGTTGATCAAGACGACGGCTCGCGGTATTGACATTCATCGATTGACCTCACGCATCATTCGCAGCGCGGGCCGCGATAATGCGATGAAGGACTGCGTTGCGCTTCATGATACGTTCGCAATTTTGTTCAACCCGAACGTTAGACATGGAACATTATCCGGTATTGCCACAACGGCTCTGCCTCATGTGGTCGAGATCCTCATGAGTCTTTTTGCCGGATGGGACGTCAAAACAGATGGGCGGCCAGGTTGGATTAATGGTGTAGAGATTCGGCATGCGATTACTGGCCTCAGTCAAGCTGGCGACCGAGAGCGGGCAATCAGACTCGTGTACGCGAATATGACATGGGCTAGGATCCAACCGCTGAATCGCGGAGAAGCCAACCACGCTCTGTACGGTGCTCTGGGGGCGGGCTTCCGGCTGGGAGTAACCCGGCCTGCCGATTATGCAGCCACCCTGGAGGACATGGACGCCTTAGAAGAGCCGTCCAGGTCTTCGGGAGGCGAGAAGTTTGGTAAGCGAGACATGACGATGCACCTGGAAATGATCCGAGCGTTCATAGGCGCAGGAAATTTCAGTGAAGCGGTGACCGGGATAAAGTTGTATATAAAACTTATCGGACATCCGAATGCCACTAGTATGCCGCGCACTATGGGAGATGCCCTTTCGGCTGCTGGAGAGATCTGCCAGGCGACGAATTCTTGGGGCAGAGCAAAGAGCTTGTTCGATCTTTCGGGGAAATCGTATGCGCTCTTGTGGAACAGCGACAAGAGGTCGGCGGTTCGAGGCATCCTTGCGAGTCAGCTGAACCAGGCGGATCTAGCTGTTAACGACGGAAAACTTTCCGATGCATATAGGTTTCTTGATGAACTGCGAAGTTTGGTGGCGAATGAGCCGATGCTCTTGGCTGACAAGACCTTGATGGCGCGATTCCATCATATTGCCGCACGCATCATTCTAAAGAACGACGTCCTTGTCGGCGAAGTGTCAACACACCCTGAAACTGGTCAGGAAATGATTGTTGGACATTCCGACTCAGCTATCGGATTGGCCTTCATGACCGCGCATGATCGCATGATCCCTTCAGTAAACCTGACCGCGATGATATACCTCGGTTGGATGGCAATGGGGAAGGTGGAACTAATCGAGGAATACTCCGAGATGATGGACTCGATTGAGGCCAAGGCAAAAAAGTACGATGATTCCGCGCTGCTACATCGAAGCCGCCTACTCGCAATCAAGCTCCGATTGATTGCGGCACGTCAAACGAGAGCAGATCTTGCAGAGGCGCATGCGATTGGAACAGCATGTACCGAAGACCGCAGATACTTCTTGGCCATCGAAGCATATCTAGTTCATCTGAGTATTGCGGTGGTGATGGGCGAGAAGAAGTTGGCTCAGAACTCTATGAGTACGATAGTTAAGCTTGAGGAGGCGAGGGGGTCGGTACTGTCTCTCGAGCCAACCGCTCAGGGGTTACTTGATCAGTCGATGCCGCTAACAACCCTCCTAGTAGTCAACGTCTAAATATCCGTCGGCCTCAACGAAGGTGGAACTTGATCAGACGACAAGCCGCCATCTCTTATTGCGTCGCGAATCTGCATTCTGATCTCGGCGTTCAGCGCTTCATCTTCTTGGGCAAGAAGATCCTGCCATAACCGTTGAGCAGCGACGGGATCTAGTTCTGCTAGCTGCGGCAGAAGGGCTGCGGCGCTCTGACGATTTTCCTCTACATCGCTCTGTGTGAAAAGTTCGCACACTTCACGTGCCTTGCCTAGATCAACCAGTGGCAGCATCTCAAGTGCTCGATCGAGACGCTCAAGTAGACGTTCCGCACCTGCCGCTGTCAGTGCGTCGTTCAACTCAACTATTTCTTCCGACGAAAACTGACGCAGATCTATTGGATCGGCTACAGGCGTTTCTCGTTCCGGTGTTACATCGTATTCCACAACTTCTTACATTGTCCCATAATCGGATATTGCCGTAAAGTCCTAGGTTTCCTCCAGCTTGGGGAGGTGGGCGAGTGGTGAATTCTCGGCCCGTTGATGGTGGCCTAGCCCTAATACCGGATGTGGGACGAACTTCCTGTGAAGCCTTAATCTCGACGTGACCTGACGACTTGGTCCGCGTTGGTGTGCTGTGGCGTAGGTTATTCTTTTGGCCATGGCGCAACGCGTAGAAATTCAGCTCACCGACGACCTGGATGGCACCGACATCCCAGCTGGCAAGGGGGACACCATCACCTTCGCCTTGGACGGCAAGACCTACGAGGTCGACCTCACCAACAAGAACGCCGCCGCGCTCCGGAAGGCATTGGCTCCGTACGTGGACGCGGGTCGGCCGTTGAAGAACTCTCGTGGTGCCCGAGTGAAGCGCACTACCGTGGGCTCTGATAGCCGCACCATCAAGGAGTGGGCCCGAGCCAACGGCTATGAGGTCAACGACCGCGGCCGCATACCGAACGAGATCCGCGAGGCGTTTGAAGCGGCAAACTAGGCCGACAGCCGGCGTAGGGCCCTCCGGAGCTTTCTCTGGGGACGAGCTGCGACGCGCCGCCCGCAAGCCTGCGGATGACGAGCGGTCGCGCATCTCGGTAACGATCGGCATGGTTCGAACAGCTGAAGCGGGACACACCCGCTCTGGCGGCGTACCGTCGAAATCCCCCATCGTGTGGCGTCGTACCCCCCAGGCCCACACGGGACGGGTGCCCTGATCCTCGAGACCAGGGCACTCCGTTCGTTCGTGCCGCGCCCGTACGGCGGTACAAGGTCAGACAGGAACCTCTTCTTGTGGCCAGTGAAGCTGCCATTCGACTGGGGCGCGTCCGGTGTCCTTCTTCGACTCCTTGCCCGCATGGCTCGTTGTGGCCGCAGACGGCTGGTTGATCGAGGTGACGTGCCGGACGCGCTAGTTCAAGGATGGTGGACTTCCGCGGCCCGCGGCCAGCATGGTGTCGGCGGCCTGTGGATAACTCAGCCAGATCTATCAGCGGACGCCTTCGGGCCACTCTTTCCACTCGAACGATCCTGGCCGTGAGCCGTTGCCGTCGACAAACTCCCTGACGGCCTGACGGACCTGCTCGATACTGACCTCGGAGTCCTTTGGCCAGGTCTCGCCGTTCGTCGCGTACACATAGAACATCTCTCCGCGCTCGCTGACGGCTCCCGGCACATACCTCACATCCTGATCGTCACCGCCGGCGTAGCGGATGCCGCCAACTTCAGCCTTAGCGTTGATCGCAATGCGCATCTCATGATCAGGTAACCCGGCCATGAGGGGTCGGCCGTCCGCGTACAGCGTGGCAACCGAGTAGTCGAACGTCTCGGCTAGAAGGGCATCAACGAGAGCATCGGCATCGTTCGCGTTGGTGAGTACGACGGGGGCATCGTCGTGCTCATGCCTAAAAAATGCTTCCACCCTACTCATCGTTGCTCCGTTCTTCCGACGTAGGTACGGGGTATGTCTTCTTGAATCCATCTGGACCGAATACCGTCAGGGTAGATCCCGGTGGAAGGATGAGGCCAATAAGTGCGCGGCATCCCCACTTACCCGGGCACGGCAATTTATTGACCATAATGGTTTCGTGTTTTCTGCCTTGCAAGCGCATTCGCATGGCGAACTTCGTCTCGACATGCGACGGGGTGGTGATGCTATCACTGTTCCTTGGGGGAATTCCGCGCTCCCTCAGGAAGTCCGTTGCCTTCTGGAACCACTCATCGTGTTGACCGCTGACTAGATCCTCTTCTTCGCCGTTCTCATTGATCCATTTGCCACGGGTCTTCGGCTGGGTGAGTTCAGAATCTTCGCGGTTCGGAAGCGTCTGCTGTAACCGGTGGCCTTCTTCGTCGCTGATCCGTCGCCCTGGCGGTGCTCCATCCTTCGGACTGTCGTCATCGCCGGCCCCCGCGGGTTTGCCGGACTTCTCGGCTTCCGGCTTCTCCGTGTCCTCGTTCTGCCGGCGCTGTGCGCCTGGTGGGCTTCCAACTGGTGCAATGGGCCTCGGGGCGGTGGAACCTCCGGCCGGTTCTGCCGTGCGAACGCCGCTGACTATCTGTTCAACCCAGGATCGTCCGCGGGCATGTGCCTGTAAGAGGTGGTTGGCAGCTTCTTCGCATCGTCTGGCAGCAGCGTCCAGTTGCGTCGCCGCCATACGAGCATTCTGGTTGCTACTGAGGCTGCCAACCCATCCGGCTGCTTGACGGTACTTGTTGGCTTGATCGTGCAGGTAGGGAACGACGCGGGGAACCTCGTCTAGGGCGGCCAACAGTCGGGCGGCGACCTGTTGCAGCTCCGAAGGCACGGTTCATCCTCCCGGATTTACAGCTGATCGGCGTAGCTGCGACAACCCGCCTCGGCGGAACTGAGCGACTGTATGGCCTGCTCGACGGATTTGCCGGCAGCGTCCAGGAGCGTGGTGATGTCCTTGTCTGCGTTCGTCGCCGAACCCCGGATCAGGGCCTGTACGTTCTCACTGGACTGCTCGAAACGCTGCTTAAACCCTGCAAGGCTGGCAGCTCCCTGACGGGACTGATCTGCCAAACCGTGGAGTTGCATCTTCATCTGCTCGACTTGCGACATAGTTGCCTCACTTCTCGAATCGGTCGATGAACAAGTCCACCGCCGTCCCTCGTCGGCCGCTGATAGATAACGAGGGACGGCGGTGGATCAGGCCTGCACGACTTCTCATCGGAGCTGTGGCTCCGGTCAACGAAACGGTGCGGCCACTCCCGAAGGGGTCCGGCATCGGGAGGTTGGAACGGCTGGCGCGGACAGCCTCGCTCGCATGTTCCGCGCCAGCCGGCCTTTGGGTCCCTGTCCGAGCCGGGAGGGAGCCAGGGGACTCGGGGAAGGCTCGAACAGGGACGCTTTAGTGACGGAACCGGCAGGGTGTGCGGGCGATCCTCCGCACAGTGACGCTGGGACGACGACTTCCCACCGGTTCCGCCAGATCATGTGGTGGTGCTCGCGACGACCACCCGCGCACCCGTCGCCCGCTCGAAGGTGTCCTTGACGTCGTGGGTCACGGCCAGGGCAGCGAAGTGCAGTCGGCTCGGGATAACCACCGTCGTCACCTCGTAGCGGTTGACTGCCGCGATCAGGGCCTCAAACGCGGCCGGCGTCGTCTCAGTTTCCTCGGTGTAGATCGTCCCCATTGCGAAGCCCTCGACTCGGGCGAACTCTTCGAGCTGCGCCCTGATGTCTGCCAGCTCGCCGTCCGTCATGAGCAGGTGTTTCAGGATGTATCCGAGGAGCAGGGGGCGTGTGTAATCGATGCCATTACTCACCGCTCCTCGTCCATCCACTGCCGGAACTTGGCGACGATCCGCTCCCAGACGCGTGCCCACCAGCCGCGGCGGCGCTGCCCCTTCACGAGTCGGCAGCATCTTCAGTCACCACCGCAGTTGCCGGCTCGATCGTCACCCGCAGGCTGGCAAAGCGCCGAGTCATCGCGGCCTGGTACCGCATGGCGGTCGCTGGCTCGGCGGTGTACTCCGCGATGACGTGTTCACCGAACCAAACGCGGACGCAGCGGTCGGTTGGAAGTGGAGCTTCCGCAAGCGTGGTCATCGGCCTCGCACATCCTTCGCGATGTCGCGAACCATGAGGATCGCGAGCACGGCGGTCCCTAGGATCAGCAGCCACATGCGCAAGATCACTGTCAGTCACCTCGTCACTGCGAGAAGTGGAACTTCGATGGACGAGTAGCTTGACGCTCCGTGACCGGTCGGCACCATGAACGACACCGGACACTGGGCTGCCATCTGGCTGCCATTTGGACGCGCCACAGGTCGGAACCCAGGGGCGGATCTGCCGGAGATGACTCCTGGACGCCGCGTGATGCCGCCCACGGCCGTCCTGCCGTCCGTCTGCCATCTCTCGGTCATTAGGGCGCCAAAGACGCGCGAAACGGTCGCCGGGCCCCGACCCGTGGCATACCGTGAATGCGTGGCTACGGCGCAGTACAGAACGCTCCTAGAACAGCTCGTCCGCCAAGGTCGGTGGACGATCGAAGAAACATGCGTGGCGTTCGAGAAGACGGCGCGGGAGATGCGTGAATCGGCAACCTTGTCGCCACGCCAACTCGCCCGGTGGATGCGCGGTGACGTCGGTCAAGCACGGCCGGTGGCACAGCGCGTCGCAGAAGAGTTCTGGGGGCACAGCTTCGAAGCGCTCCTTGGCTCGCCACAGGTGATGTCAGATCACGAGCGTCGAGGCGGAGCGGCAGCGTCGAGCCCATCCGTTGATGTCGAGTCGTTGGAGGCAGCGGCACTCATGGCCGCCCACGAGAGTTTTGAACACGCAGCACGCACCGCCGGCGAAGTAGATCCCGGCGATATCTCCCGACTCCACGAGTCGGTATGGCAGCTTGCCCGGAGGTACCACAGCACCCCGCCGCTTCAGCTTCTTGCTGAAGGGCGGCATATCCGGAACCTGTCCTATTTGCTCCTCGAGCGGACTCGGCGACCAGCCCAGACCGCTGAGTTGTACCTGACCGCTGGCCAGGCTTGCGGGTTGCTTTCGGTGGCCTCGTTCGACCTGGCCCTCTGGGACGCCGCGGAGGAACAAGCCAGATCCGCTCATACCTATGCCGATCTCGTCGGCCACGATGACCTACGAGCGTGGTCACGCGGCACGCAGGCCGTCATCGCCAACTGGCGAGGACAACCACGACGAGCCGTCGACTTAATTGGCGGTGCGTTGTCCGAGGCTCCTTCCGGTATTGCAACCGCTCGCCTGCGGGCGATCGAGGCGCGGGCTTGGGCTGAGCTCGGCCAAGCAGGACAAGTACGCGACTCGCTTCGTCTGGCCGACGATGAGCTCGCCAGCGGCTGGCGTGATGACGACCTCTACGGAGGAACAGGTGGCGAGTTTGGCTGGGGACCCAGCCGGCATGCGGCCTGCGCCGGCACGGCACTGCTCAATGTTGGTCATGCGGACAGCGCGGCCAGTCGCATCCGTGAGGCGATCACGGCGCTTCCAGAAGATCCGCTTGGCGGCCTGGTGCCCGCGCGGGCTCAGATCGACTTGGCGGCAGCCGAGCTAATGGCTGGGCGGCTCGATGCCAGTGCGGCGGCGCTTGACGAAGTCTGGGCGTTGCCGGCACCGCACCGTAGGCAAGGGTTGACAGGACGCCTTGACCAGCTCGCCCGTCACCTGACGAGCCGAGATTGGCGGGACGCTCGCGAGGCTGGTGAACTGCGCGATCGGATCGAGGTCTTCAATGCAGAGGCGACATCACGAAAGGCGCTTCCGAGCGCCTGACGACTGGGCGTGGTCCCACGCGGCGAGGAGTTCCGCCTCCCGTTCGGGGCGCATACCGAGCTGACTTTGCCGCGGGTGGTCGATTAGGCCATCCCGATCCAGTGCCGACTTGAAGTCTCGCAGCGTATCGACAAGAGGTCGGCATCGAAGACCGGCCTCGGCCGCACGCCGGCCATCGACCTGCCAGGTGGCTTCTGGGATTCGCCACAACGGGATCTCGGTCCACTGTCGGACGCCTTGCTCATCCAGCCATTGAGGGTCTACCCACACTGGCTGGGCCCGGCGTCCGGTCAGGTCAAGGCACATGTCGATGAGGTCGCCATAGGTGGCGTGGCCAGCAGGAGCGACGAGGTTGAATGCGCCATCGCGCCCTGCCGCGATCGAATCCAGCAGAAACGTCGATACGTCACGGACGTCGACTGGCTGAATGGGTTGGTCGGACGGCGCTGGCAGCAGCCACGGACCGCCGCGGGCAGCGCGTTCTAGTAGCTTCATCGCACGGCCGACGTACTCGCCCGGCCCCAGGATCACGCCGGGGCGAACGATGAGGCTCCGCCTCGTGCCCTCGGTTGCGGCGTCTTCACAGCCTGCTTTCAGCGTGCCGTACTTGCCGCCAATGGTCATGTCGGCCAGTTCGGGGGAGTCTTTGGTGAACGTGGCTGAGGACGGCCAAAGTGGTGAGGATTCATCGACCGCGGTTGTCGGCCAGTCCTGGTACGCGCTGACCGTAGAAACCAGGACGTACTGCTCAACGCGATCTGCCAGAGCGTTCGTTACCCGCGCGACGTCGATCGGCTCGTACGCGCTCGTGTCGATCACGGCATCCCAGGGACCCGCTTCGGTCAGACGGCGAAGGTCATCAGGGTCGGTCCTGTCGCCGATGACATGCGTGGCACCCGCCGGCGGTTGACCGCTCTTGCCTCGGGAGAAGGCGGTGGCATCCCACCCTCGAGCCAAGACGTCAACGATGAGGGTCCGGCCGAGGAACCAACTGCCACCGAGAATGAGGAGTCGCATGGCGACGATCTTGCCGGATCGGCCAGCCACTGTGGCTCACGGGTATGTCTACTTCCTAGCCCGCTGCCCCGTCTCGACTCTTGGTTGATCGGTGCGGCAACCATCGATGTTGGTCCTCGCTGATCAGAGATGCGGGAACTAGGGTTGGGAACGAGCGACGACGACTGATGATCGACACGAAAGGCAAGCTGGACGATCTTGAGCCTCCTGGTCGCCAGGCGCAATGGGTGAGAGCGGGTTAACTTTAAACTATGTGCTCGATGCAATAAATGATAAACTCACAATAGAATATGAACAAACAAAACACGACAGGAAGACCGGCTGTGGCCCTCAAGAAATCGGATCTCTACAGTTCACTGTGGAAAAGTTGCGACGAGCTGCGCGGCGGCATGGACGCCAGCCAGTACAAGGACTACATCCTGACACTGCTGTTCGTTAAGTACGTCTCCGATAAGGCGAAGGCTGATTCTGACAGCCTGATCGATGTCCCCGAAGGTGGCTCGTTCGATGACATGCTCGCAGCCAAGGGCGACAAGGAAATCGGGGATCGATTCAACAAGATCATCGCCAAGCTAGCCGAAGCCAATAGCCTTCGCAACGTCATCGATCTGGCCGATTTCAATGACGAGGAGAAACTTGGCAAGGGCAAGGAGATGCAGGACCGGCTCTCCAAGCTCGTCACGATTTTCAGTGACCTGGACTTCCGCGGCTCACGTGCGGAGGGCGACGATCTACTCGGTGACGCTTACGAGTACCTGATGCGCCACTTCGCCACCGAGTCTGGCAAGAGCAAGGGGCAGTTCTATACGCCGGCTGAGGTCTCCAGAATCCTTGCCAAGGTGGTAGGTATCAACGCCGCAACTCGTCAGGACCAGACTGTCTACGACCCGACCTGTGGTTCGGGATCGCTGCTTTTGAAGGTCGCCGCCGAGGCACCTCGCGGTATCACCATCTATGGCCAGGAGAAAGACAACGCCACCTGGGCGCTATCAAAGATGAACATGATTCTGCATGGCAACGAGGATGCTGAGATCGCCAAGGGCGATACGATCACTAGCCCGCAGTTTACCAGGGGCAGCGAGTTGCGCACCTTCGATTTTGCCGTTGCCAACCCGCCGTTCTCGGTCAAGTCGTGGGGCAACGGCCTGGAGAACGAGTTCAGCCGCTTCGAGTACGGCCGGCCACCAGAGAAGAACGGTGACTACGCCTTCCTGCTGCACATCCTCAAGTCGCTCAAGAGCACCGGCAAGGCGGCCATCATCCTCCCTCATGGGGTGCTATTCCGCGGGAACGCCGAAGCCACTATCCGCCAGCGGCTGCTCAAGCAGGGCTTCATCAAGGGCGTCATCGGCCTGCCTGCGAACCTCTTCTACGGCACGGGCATCCCGGCCTGCATCGTGGTGCTCGACAAGGAGAACGCCCAAGCTCGCACTGGCGTCTTCATGATCGACGCCTCCAAGGGATTCATAAAGGATGGCCCCAAGAACCGCCTGCGCAGCCAGGATATCCACAAGATCGTTGACGTCTTCAATAAGCAGATCGAGATCGAGCGCTACTCCCGCATGGTGCCACTGGCCGAGATCGCCAACCCGAAGAACAACTACAACCTCAACATCCCACGCTACGTCGACTCATCTGAGCCTGAAGACATCCAGGACCTCCATGCCCATCTGCACGGCGGTATTCCGGACCGCGACCTCGATGCGCTCAGCGGCTACTGGCAGGCCTTCCTGCAGCTGCGCAGCCAGCTTTTCACTCCGAACCGTCCCGGCTATAGCGACCTGACCATCGATATCAGTCAGGTCCAGCAGTCCATCCTCGACTCACCAGAGTTCCAAAAGTTCGCCACCGAGGCTCGTGACCTGACCGCCGAGTGGTTCAATGCCCACCGCGTCGAGCTCGCGAGCATCGACGCCGACACGCAGCCTAACGACCTGATCGCGACCATCAGCGACGATCTGCTCGCCCGCTTTAAGCCCGTCCCGTTGCTGGACGAGTACGACATCTATGAGCAGCTGATGTCGTACTGGCACGACGTCATGCATGATGACGTCTTCCTGATCATGAACGATGGCTGGCTCAACGCTGCCAGGCCGCGCAAGACCATCGAGGATAGGGATCGCAAACTCGCTGAGACCCCGGATCTTGTTGTCGGCTCAGGCCGCAGCGCCACCAAGTACAAGATGGACCTCATCCCGCCGGCACTTATCGTGGCGACCTACTTCGCCGTCGAACGAGTCAAGCTCGACGAACTCACCGCAGCCGCTGAGGAAGCCAGCCGCGCAGTGGAGGAGTACGTCGAGGAGTACGCCGTCGAGGACGGTCTCCTGACCGACGCTTTGGAGGACGACAAGATAACCAAGGCACTCGCCAGTGCGCGGCTAAGGGTAGCCAAGCGCGAAGGCTCCGACCCCGACGAGGTGAAGGTGCTCGAGCAGCTGATTGGGCTCTACGACGCAGAGGCTGCCGCCAAGAAGGTCGTCAAGGACGCCCAGGCCGCGCTCGACAGCGCCACGCTCAAGAAATACGGCGAGCTCAGCGAGAGTGACGTCAAGGGTCTCGTGCTCGAAGGTAAGTGGTTCGCATCAGTCACTGGTCGCGTCTCGTCCGAAGTTGGCTCTCTCACGCTTGCACTTGTTGGCCGGATCGAGGAGCTCGGTGATCGGTACGCTGAGACTGTCGGCGCACTAGACGCGGAGCTCGCCGCTCTCGAAGCGAAGGTCGCTGGCCATCTCCGGGAGATGGGGATCGGCCAATGAGCTCGTCTCGCGACGCACCGACCGACTGGCGTGAGTTCAACCTTGGCGAACTTCTAAGCTTAAGCAACGGAATCAACGCTGATAAGTCGGCGTACGGACACGGCGTGCCGTTTGTGAATGTCCTAGAGGTCATCACGCACGAGTCTTTGCGCGTGCATGACATCCCGGGACGAGTCAATCTTCCAAAGAAGATTCTATCCCGGTACGAGGTGAAGCGTGGTGATGTTCTATTCAACCGCACCTCAGAGACACAGGATGAGGTTGGGCTGACGTCGGTCTACATCGACGACGAACCGATCGTATTCGGCGGATTCGTTTTCCGCGGCCGTCCGATTACGTCGGAGATGGACATCGAATTCTCCAAGTACGCACTGCGAAGCGCGGCTGTTCGACAACAGATCATTTCCCGCGGCCAGGGCGGCATCCGAGCGAACATCGGCCAGCGCGACCTGAAGACTGTACGAGTGTGGCTACCTGAACATCGAGAGCAAGGAGCCATTGCCTCAGCGCTGTCGGACATCGATCGACTGATTCGGAAACTGCAGCGGTTGATCGCCAAGAAGCAGGTGATCAAGCAGGGCATGATGCAGCAGCTTCTGACTGGCCGGACGAGGCTACCGGGGTTTTCTGAGCCTTGGCACGACTTGAACGCCGGAGACATCGGCGTGTTCAAGGGCGGGAGCGGCTTCCCTGTTCGCTATCAAGGGGCGATATCAGGCACGTTTCCGTTCTTCAAAGTTTCTGATATGAACAGGCTTGGCAACGAGCTGTTCATGACCACAGCAAACAACTACATCTCAAATGCTCAGCAAAAAAGTATCGGCGCCGTAGTGATACCAGAGGGCGCGATTGTCTTCGCGAAGGTCGGCGCGGCCGTCTTTCTTGAGCGCAAGCGAATCCTTGCTCAACCAAGTTGCATCGACAACAACATGGCTGCGTTCATGCTCGATGGCGCGAAGGCGAACATCCGGTTCGTGCACTACTCCTTGACAAACTTCCCGTTGGGGTCCCTCGTTGCCACTGGTGCATTGCCGTCACTCAACGGGCGGCAGCTCCGGTCCATCCCGCTGAGGATGCCGAAGGATCTAGATGAGCAGCGTGCTATCGCTGAGGTCCTTGATGAGGCCGATGCCGAGATCGCATCGCTACGCGCTCGCGCTAAGAAGGCTCGCGCCGTCAAGAACGGCATGATGCAGGAACTGCTTACGGGGCGGACACGCCTATCCGTGCAGGAGAAGGCGGCCTCATGAGCGACGTTGGGCAGATTGAGCGTAAGGCGCAGGACCGCGTTGTCAGGCTCTTCGGTGAGCTGTTGGGATACGAGTATCTCGGCAACTGGGAGTATCGCGAGGGCAACTCCAATATCGAGGTCGATCTGCTGACGCAGAATCTCCACGCGCGTGGCTACGACAATAACCTGATCAACAAGGCGATCGAGCAGCTCAAGAAGGCCGCCGCTATCGGTGGCGGCCACGACCTCTACGAGGCCAATCGTGAGGTCTACGACCTACTGCGCTATGGCGTAAAGGTCAAGCGTGGCGCTGGCGAGCAGTTCGAGACCGTCTGGCTCATTGACTGGAGCACACCGGAAGCCAACCACTTCGTGGTGGTCGAGGAAGTCACCATATTAGGTCAGCACACGAAGCGCCCGGATATCGCGCTGTACGTCAACGGCCTGGCCCTAGTTACGCTCGAACTGAAGCGGTCTCGGGTGGCCGTGAGCGAGGGCATCCGGCAGACCATCGGAAACCAGAAGCCAGAGTTCATCCGTCCGTTCTTCTCCACGGTCCAGCTAGTCATGGCCGGCAACGACGTCGAAGGCCTGCGCTACAGCGTCATCGATACGCCGGAGAAGTATTGGCTGGAGTGGAAGGAGCCCTCAGAGCTTCAAGACCCACTCGACCGGGCGCTGCAGCAACTGTGCAGTAAGTCGCGCCTGCTGGAGTTGATCCATGATTTTATGGTCTACGACTCGGGTGTGAAGAAGACTGCCCGGCACAATCAGTACTTCGGCGTCAAGGCGGCGCAGGCCCGGATCGCCAAGCGCGAGGGCGGCGTCATCTGGCACACCCAGGGCTCGGGTAAGTCGCTGACGATGGTGTGGCTGGCAAAGTGGATTCGTGAGCACCAGGACGATGCGAGGGTCCTGCTAATCACCGACCGCACCGAGCTGGACGAGCAGATCGAGAAGGTCTTCAACGGCGTCAACGAGCAGATCTACCGCACCTCCAGCGGCGCGGATCTGTTGGATACGCTGAACAAGTCGACTGAATGGCTAATCGGCTCGCTGGTGCACAAGTTCCGCGGCTCGGACGACGACTCTGCGAGTGACAAGGCAGAGGCCGACTTCATCAAAGAGCTGAATGCCAAGATCCCCAAGGAGTTCCGAGCCAAGGGCAATCTATTCATCTTCGTCGACGAGGCTCATCGCACTCAATCCGGCAAGATGCACAACGCGATGAAGGAGCTGCTACCGGGAGCGATGTTCGTCGGCTTCACAGGCACGCCGCTGCTCAAAGCTGACAAGGCCACCAGCATCGAGACCTTCGGATCGTTCATCCACACCTACAAATTCGACGAGGCCGTCGAGGACGGCGTCGTGCTCGACCTGCGCTACGAGGCCCGCAACATCGATCAGAACCTGACCTCGCCGGCACATGTCGACAAGTGGTTTGACGTCAAGACCAAGGGCATGACCGACCTGTCCAAGGCTGAGCTCAAGAAGCGCTGGGGCACGATGCAGAAGGTCGTATCGTCCGAGCCGCGGGCCAAGCAGATCGTCAACGACATCCTGCTCGATATGGAGACCAAGCCTCGACTCTTGGATGGCCGAGGGAACGCCATGCTGGTTGGCGCGAGCATCTATCAAGCCTGCAAGTTCTACGAGCTGTTCTGCAACGCCGGCTTCACAGGCAAGTGCGCCATCATCACGAGCTATGCGCCCAACCCGAGTGATATCTCCAAGGAAGACTCGGGCGAGGGCAAGACCGAGAAGATCCGCCAGTACGACATCTACCGCAAGATGCTGGCCGACCACTTTGGCGAGCCCCAAGACGTGGCCATGACCAAGGTCGAGCAGTTTGAGAAAGAGGTCAAGGAGCAGTTCCTCAAGAACCCCGGCCAGATGCGCCTCCTCATCGTGGTCGACAAGCTCCTGACCGGCTTCGACGCCCCGAGCGCGACCTACCTTTACATCGACAAGAAGATGCGCGACCACGGCCTGTTCCAAGCCATCTGCCGCGTCAACCGCCTCGACGGTGACGACAAGGACTACGGCTACATCGTCGACTACCAAGACCTGTTCAACTCGCTTGAGAATGCCATCACCGACTACACATCCGGCGCGCTCGACGGCTACGAGAAGCAAGACATTGAAGGGCTGTTGTCCGATCGCGTCGATAAGGCCCGCGAGGACCTCGACGAGGCGCTAGAGAAGGTTCGCGCCATCTGCGAGCCAGTGGCGCCGCCGAAGAACACGCTGCAATACCAGCAGTACTTCTGCGCTGCCGAACAGGGAAGCGCCGAGCAACTCAAGGCCAACGAACCCAAGCGCGTCGAGCTCTACAAGGCTGTCGCGGGCGTCACCCGCGCTTACGCCAACCTCGCCAACGAAATGACAGACGCTGGATACACGGCCGACGAAGCCGAGGCCATCCGCTCGGAGATCGCCCACTACGCCGCCGTGCGTGACGAGGTGAAACTTGGCGCCGGTGAGGACGTCGACTTCAAGCAGTACGAGGCGGGTATGCGCTTCCTGCTCGACACCTACATCCAGGCCGGCGCCTCAGAAGTGGTCTCCAACTTCGAGGACACCGGACTCATCGACCTAATCGTCCAGCTAGGGGCGGGGGCTATCGACAAATTGCCCGAGGGCATCAAGAAGGATCCCGAGGCCGTCGCTGAGACGATCACCAACAACATGCGCAAGGTGATTATCGACGAGCGCGCGATGAACCCCAAGTACTACGACAAGATGTCCGAACTGTTGGACGCCCTTCTCGACCAACGTCGCCAAGGTGCGTTGGACTACCAGGCGTACCTTGCACAGCTCCTCGAAGCAGCTAGGAAGCTCGGCACCAAGGAGTCCGACACGAAGTACCCTGACTGGGCTGACGACGGCGCGAAACGTGCCCTGGTCGACCTCCTCTTTCCCGACGAGCACCTCGCCATAGAGGTCGACACCGTCATTCGGCAGACTAAGCCCGACTCATGGGTCGGCAGCCGCATCAAGGAGCGCAAGGTCCGCAAGGCCATCAAGAGCACACTTCCGCCGGACTTCGACCGTCTTGATGAACTGTTTGAGCTGGTGAAGGTACGTCATGAGTACCGCTAGCGCCTACCTGACCGTTCGCGGCATCGATATCGACATCATCTACAAGGACATCAAGAACCTGCACATCGGCGTCTACCCGCCCATGGGTCGCGTCCGCGTGGCGGCACCCGAACGACTCGACGACGAGCACGTGCGCTTGGCTGTGATCCAACGCCTGTCGTGGATCAAGAAGCAGCGCGAACAGATGCGCGCAGCCCAGCGCCAGACCGAGCGCGAGATGATCACGGGGGAGTCACACTACGTCTGGGGAGTCCGCCACCGGCTCAAGGTCATAGAACGGCCAGGGCGAGCCCATCTTGAAGTCGATGGCGAGCGTCTGCTGCTGTATGTCCCCGAGGCCACATCGCCAGAGCGCCGTCGCGAACTCCTCGATCATTGGCACCGTGAGCAACTGCGCTCAGCAATCCCTGATCTGATCGCCCGATGGGAACCGATCCTAGAAGTGTCGGTGCCACGGTGGAGTATCCGGCGCATGAAGACCAAGTGGGGATCGTGCAACCGCGAGACCGGTCATATCTGGTTCAACGTGGAGCTGGCGAAGAAGCACCCCGAGTGTCTCGAATACATCCTCGTCCATGAGATGACGCACTTGCTAGAACGCAACCACGGGCAACGTTTCACCAAGCTCATGGACAAGTTCCTGCCGAGCTGGAGAAGCCGCCGCGATCAATTGAACGAGGCGCCGCTGGGGCATGAAGAATGGTCGTACGGAGAGCAAGGCTGAAGATGGGTTCGCCGCCGGGCCTCTTGACACCTTGGCGATGAAGCGGACGCGAGCCTGCGCGCGGTACGTCGAGACCGGTGGCCCTATAGGCCTCGATGCCGGGCAGCTATTTCTCCCTAGACCGAGCTACGCGTGTTGGCTCCGGATGGTCACGATCTGCAACCGAAGTCTTGGCAACCCTGCGTAGCCAAGGCATAGTGCTGTGCCTGGGGAAGGTGCCGATCCACTGGCGTGGAGCGGTAGGTGCAGTCTCGATGGGTTGGGGGCGATCCAGATTCAGGCGAACGAGGCATTTGCTAGCTGTCGATTGCTGCGGGCAACTCCACCGGGCGAATACCAAGACGACGGCGAGTGGCTAAATACTTGCCGTCGCCTCGCGAATATATGCCATAATGAGACATACGTATGATCGAACGAATCGTCATCAAAGGCTACCGCGTATTCAAGGACCTAGACCTGCAGCCTAATGCTGGCATGAATATCATTGTCGGCGATAATGAGGCGGGCAAGTCGACCTTGATGGAAGCTATCGCGATGGCGCTGACAGGTCGAATCAATGGCAGGTGGGCTCGGGAAGAGCTCAATCCATACTGGTTCAACCAAGATGTGGTGGCGCAGTACTTCACATCTCTTGCGACGGATGAGCCGCTTCCCCTGCCAGAGATTCTAATCGAGCTCTACCTGTCGAACGAAGACGATGCATTGCAGCCGCTACTGGGCGTACACAACTCCCGCCAAGAAGGTGTGCCAGGCGTGAGGCTCAAGATTACGCCGTCGAACGACTTCGCAATCGAGTGCGCGGAGTATCTTGCGAGTGAAGATAGGCCTGAGATTCTTCCCGTCGAGTTCTATGATGTGGAGTGGCTCGATTTCTCCGATGCGCCGTTGAAGCGGCGTCCCAAGGGATTGGGCGTATCAGTCATCGACTCTCGCACGATTCGATCGACATCAGGCGTGGATTACCACACGCGCGAGATGTTGGGCGACTATGTTGACGCGAAGGAGCGGGCAGCGATCTCCGTAGCCCACCGGAACGCTCGTCATACCATCACGCGGACGACGCTCAACAATGTCAATGAGCGGATCGCTGCCGAAGCTCCGGGTATCCATGACCAGGCTATCGGCCTCCAGATGGACCAGTCGGCTAGTGCATCTTGGGAGTCTGGCATCGTGCCGCAGGTCGCCGACGTCCCGTTCGCGATGGCCGGCCAAGGCCAGCAAGCGGCTATCAAGGTGGCGCTTGCTATGAACCGCACTGCCACTGGAACTTCGTACGTGCTGGTCGAGGAGCCTGAAAACCACCTCTCTCACACCAGCCTGACGAAGCTCGTGTCACGTATCGAGACCCTCGCTGGCAGCCGTCAAGTCTTCCTGACCACCCACAGCTCGTTCGTATTGAACCGGCTCGGCCTCGACAAGCTCATCCTCTTGCACGAGGGCAAGAAGGCTGAGTTCGGAGATCTCCCAAAGGAGACGGTCAAGTACTTCAAGAAGCTGTCTGGCTACGACACACTCAGACTGGTCTTGGCCAAGTCGATCGTCCTGGTTGAAGGACCATCTGACGAGATGCTGTTCGAGCGCGCCTTCCTTGACGAGCATGGCGTGACGCCGATCTCGCGTGGTGTTGATGTGATCTCGATGGGCGGTGTCGCCCTCGGGCGCAGCCTAGCCGTCTGTGCGGCATTGGGACGCCGAGTGGCCGCACTGCGCGATAACGACGGAAAGACCGCCGATCATTGGAAGGCGCTGTACACCGAGTACTTGGAGGACGGCGTCCGCGAGCTGTTCATCGGCGATCCTATGGACGGGACTACGCTCGAGCCCCAGTTGATCAAGGCCAACGGCGAGGCTCACGTACGTACGGCGCTGGGCTACACCGGGGCCAAGACCGTGGCGGCTTACATGACGGACAACAAGACCGAGGCTGCGCTGCGCATTGCCGAGTCAACGACTCACGTGAAGTTTCCTCCCTATCTGCTAGATGCGATTGAGTTCGTCGTATGAACAAGGTGATCCTGGCGGTTGCAGGATCTCGCAAGACCCAATCGATCGTCGACGCCTGCGCCAGTGCACCGGAAGGTCGTCGCATCCTGGCGCTCACCTTCACCCTCACTGGACAGGCGGAGCTCACGGGCCGCCTGCAAAAAGCATGTCCTGCCGGCGCCATGCCGGAGGTCATGGGCTGGTACTCATTCCTTCTCAGACATTGGGTTCGCCCGTTCCTCCCGATCGTCTATCCCGATCGGCGCTTGCGAGGATTCAACTTCGATGGTGAGTCGGCAAAGGGTCGGTATGCCTCAGGGGAAGAGCGCTTCCTCGATAGGGACGGCCGCGCTTACAAGCTGCATCTCTCCAAACTCGCGACAGATGTGTCTAAGGCGAGTAAGGGGATGGTCGTTAATCGACTCCAGCGCATCTATGATGAAATCTACATCGATGAGGTTCAGGATCTGACCGGTTGCGATCTCTACGTTCTAGAAGAGCTAATGCGATCGACAATTGACCTAACCGTGGTCGGGGATATCCGCCAGTCAGTGTTCGACACCAATCCCCGTGACCGAAACCTGCCACAGTACCGCGGGATAAACATGCTCGATTGGTTTGCTAAGCATGAGAAATCTGGTGCTCTTGTGATCGAGCACTCAACTCAGACGTGGCGCTCCAATCAGCAGATCGCGACGTTCTCGGATTCGATCTTTCCGAACTCTCTCAATTTCGCGCCGACGGAATCTATGGAGCGGGCCGCGACGGCACACGATGGGCTGTTCGCACTAGCGCCGCATGACTTGTCAGATTACGTCGAACAGTACGATCCTCTTTGTTTGCGATACAGTAAGACCACTGCAGCCGACGTTGATCTTCCGTTCAGAAACTTCGGGGTCGTTAAAGGCATAACCGTCGATCGGGTGTTGATATATCCTACGAAGCCGATCGCCAAGTTTCTGACTTCTGGCGCAGCGCTAGCTCCGAGTACCGCCTGTGGTCTCTATGTCGCCGTCACTCGTGCTCGCCACAGCGTCGCCTTTGTCTTAGAAAACCCTGCAAAGTATAGCTTGCAGATATGGGAATCAAAAGGCTAATTACTTACTCGGGATTGTCCAGGTGCCGAAGGGAATGAAGGTCGGCCCGATTCACATTTGCGCTCCCCGCTGTCAGCCTAGCTAAAATGCTAAAGGCTAGGAGCTATGTGAAGAATGCGCTAATATAATATTATGATTGCTACACCGAAACCACGAACCGGAGGATATAAACTAAACCTAAAGCTGTTGATAACGGGAGGCGTCCTGTTTGTCGCCTGGCCCATAGTCATCGCGCTGTCATCTGGCCACTTGTTCTACTGTGGCTTAGCGAATGCCAGCGGGTGTGCCGATGCTGGAAATTGGCAAGATACGTTGTCCCTCGGCCCAACGGTTATTGGCGCTTTCATCCTTTCGCTCGCGTTCTTCTACAACGCGAAGTTCGATAGAGTCTTGAAGGTTGGCGGTGTCATTGCAGCTACCCTGGCGTTGTCTTTCCTTGGATATTGGCTTACGTTCATGTGGTTTTGGGTAGAGATGTGGCTTCGCAACACTCTGGCATACTGATAGATCGACCAATTCAAGAACATCAAGACATGAAGTAGCCCCCAGTTCCCGCAAAGCCTTTCGGCAGATGGGAACTGAGGGCATTTTGGCTCTTCAGGCAAGCTCAGCTAGAAGCGTTAATTGTCCCTCCTACGATCGTCGCATAGGCGTTCTGCCCAAGCTGGTTCGGATGGAAGATGTACCTCCGATCGGGATTGATCTGATCGACGTTCTGGAAGTAGGACGTGGTGCTAACACCACAGATCTCGCGTCCCACGAATGGCGAGGTCGCCGGGTCGTTCATGAAAACGAATCGAAGGCGGGTATTGTCCGTACTCAAGGCGCGAAGCTCGAAGATCTTCTGACTGATCTTCTCGTTCAACTTCTGCACGATGTCTCGTGCCGCCCGAGCGTCACCCCACCTGGTGGCTCCGTCCTGCATGTAGACGCATCGAATATCGTCGGGAGCGGAGACGGGCTTATCCGCGATAACCTGCGGGTACCCAACAACGTAGATCTTGGCGTTCGGAGCGTACTGGAGAATCTTCTTGTACGTCGTCTCCAGCTTGCCCGGGATCTCGTTGTTGATCTTGTTGAGCGCCGTGTTGTACGCAGCGCTCCCGACGTCGCACGTGCTGATGACGCACTGCGTGGCGAAGTCGGAGAAGCCCATGTCGTTTCCACCGATGCTGATGGTCACGAGCTGGATGGTTGGATCGGGGTTTAGGCCGATCTGGATTCCTTCATTCGCCTGCGGAAGATCCCAGACGTTATCGGTCACTGCCCCCGAGCAAGCTCGGAAGCCGTTGGTGCCAAATGGAGGGATCTTAGCGCTTGTACCGGCAATCAGCCGGGCATAGGCCGCGGTGCTTCGGTGACACGTATTGAGTCCAGTCTCGTCCGTCCCGCTCTCAAAGGGAGGGACGCCTTCACCGGACGAAAACGAGTCGCCGAGTGCAACGTAGGGCGAAGCCGGCCACGGGGGCGTCTCAATCACTGCACCACGTGGGTAGTCAAGACCAAGCCCAGTTATCTTGACCGGGTAGACCTTGACGTTTCCAATCGAAGAGCCGGTGCAACCGCCAGCGCACTTCTGTGCCGGGATGTAAAGCGTCCCCGGTCCTATGGTGGATGAGGCTGTTGAGGCCTTGATCTTGTAGCCGTACACCTCGCCCTGCGTGTTGTCGCTGTTTCCGCTCATGACCTTCGGAGCTTGCAGGACATCCCCGTTGTAGGCGCTGAAGACATCGATCGTGATGTACGGCACGTTGTACGGGGAGAAAGTGAGATACTTCTTCCAGTCGCGGACAAGTACCAGTTTCCCGGAGGTGTCGACGGTGACGTAGTTGTTGCCCGCCAAGTCTCCGGCGCTGTTCTGCTTGGGAAGTTCGATTTCCTTGATCTTCTGGCCGACGGAGTTGAGGAAGAACATCACCTGCATGTACTCGGACGGTACCGTGGGTACGCCTCCGACCATCTTTTGCCGTTGACCCCAGACCACCGCGCCACCACCGGGTGTCGGAAAGGTGAGCCAGGGACTGGCGCCATTACCGAAGGTTGATTCGGATGCAGTCCATTTCACCGTCTTGGTGAGCGGGTTGTACGCGCTTACCTTGAAGCTCGCGGTACTTCCCGATCCGACCCAGGTTGGGTAGAAGAGCAGGCCATCAGCATCCATGGGGAAGTTGAGGTCGCCGGTGTAAGCACCCTGTGGCGCACCGAGATTCTTGCCGCCGTAGGTGTAGTAGTTGACCTTGGTTCCGTAGTCCCAGATGACTGCGATGCCGAATGTGGTCGCCCGCAACTGGTCGCCGCACCGGCCGAGAGCTGGGATGTCCAGCACCTTCTTGGGCTGAGTCTGGCCTGGCTCCACTTCGGGCGAGAGCCCGATGAGTCGCTTGGCACTGTTGATGACGTAGATGTTGCCATCCGCGCCAACCACTGGCCATGAGCCAGAGCAGTTGACCTGATACCTCCACTTCTCGACGTTGTTGTGGTACGCCTGCAGATAGGTGCTGGCGTTTGCCGCCCCGTACAGGTCGCCGACCTTGTCGACAACCGGCCGATTGAGGCAGTTGTTGACATGATCTAGATGACGTGTCTCCGTTCCGGCTGCGCCGTAGGTGACAACGTCCTGGTAGACAAGTCCGCTATCGGTGTGCGTCGATCCGCACCCGATCGTCACGTCGCCCTGAGGGCTGGTTGTGAGCGGGTATCGGTCGGCGTTTGCGGTGACCGGAGGCCACTGCAATTCCGGCACGGACTCTGCCGCTGCAGCCGTCCCCGAAGAGACGTACACAATTAGCGACGCCAGTACGCCCGACAGAGCGAGCGGTACTGAGATGCGTCGTGTTTTAGACATGCGTGTTCCACCAACTTTCATTTTTGCCTAGTTGTGAATGAGCGAGAACGAAATAGGGGCAACGTTTTTGCGCGTCGCCTCACCTGATATCGGTTCTCTTTAATAGCCTGAAGAGCCTTACTGCTTATAACACAATTGGATCAATTTCCAAAGCATGAACAGAATGCAAAGCGCCCCTAATTCCGCGTGGAATCAGGGGCGCTTTAGAGTGAAGAAAGTAGGGTCGCTCAGCGTGGGTTACGGGGCGGATCTGCCCTTACGCCGGCCGCCATGAAACTTGATGAATCATGGGAGTGGTTTAATAGAGCGCTCGGCATGAACGGTTGATCAGGGAGTTCGCCCTCATCGTTCCCGGCCGTGGGTGTCGCGTGTTGATATATGACGATCGCGGAGCCTTGCTAGTACGGTCTTCGCGTTTACGCCCATCCTCTCCCCAATCCGTGCCAGAGACCATCCGCCTTCGTACAAGCGGACGGCTTCATCGATCTGTTCAGGGGTGAGCCCACGTTGGCGCATAGCGATACCTTGTCGGTGCAGGATCTGGCTGACGGTTTGGCGCTTGATGCCGAACCGTGCCCCGAGTTGCGAGACGCCGAGCCCGTCTTGGTAGCCAGCGACTAGTTCGCTGATCTGATCAGGCTTGAGCTGTTTCGCTGAACCCGGCATGGGGGCTGTCGGACGGGCTGGGTGTGTCGGACCTGGCAGGGACTTCAGGAGGCGTTCCAGGTCACTGACCTGCGATCGGGGGTTGTAATACCGTCCCGGTACCTCCACCAGCAGTACTCGCAGGCCAGGAGGCACTTTCGCCCCTGGCCTGTTTTCGTTGGTGGGGCCTGCGGGAGAAGTTCGGGAGAAGCTCTCGCCTCCCGCCACTTTGCAGCACGCTTGGCCGAGTCTCGCTGTGCATCGTCGGCGGTGTCCTTAAGTGGCTACTCAAACATGCCCGGCAAGGCAGATGGTCTCGCGACTGCGGAGACGACACATCGTCGGCCGATATCGAGAACCTCGCGGTTGTTCTCCCGACCTCCTGACAACTTTCTCTACGTCTTCAAGACGGGCCCCGGGGGCCCGAATGCGCGCCGCCACCATAGGACCGGGGGGAGCGGGGCAGCCCTAGGGGCTCCTCGCCTAAAGGCTCATCGATCCCGTTCCCCGTTGGCTTGGCGCGCACGTGCCAACGAGGTGCCGGTCGAAGACAGCAGAACTCTCCATCAACGATCGACGCCCTGTCGATGTACCGCTCATCCCGGAGGCCGGCAAACCATGTCCGCTGCTGACGTGGTTTGCCGTCTGACCCTTGGCTCCCGCATCGCCCCGCTAGCGATCATGGGAAGTGCGGTTCGGCCCGGTACGCGCTCAAGGCGCGCCTCCGGCGTCGCTCAGCGATCGAGCAAGCTCGCCCCTGACCCGCACCGAACCGAACCTAAGGTCGGCGGCTATCGGGGCGATGCGGGAGGACTGCCCGCGCCCTTGACACCTAACTGTCAGCTGGTTGCACTCGATATCGCGCCGGTGTATCGGCGATCTATGGTGCGTCCCGAGGAGTTGAGGAACCATGGCTGACACTCGATACCGGGTCACGGCGGCATCCATCCTGCTCCATCCACGCCAAATGCTGACACCCGAGGAGATCCCGCATGTCCGACCGGCGTGGACTGTTCCATCCGAGACCGAGTGGCTTGTCAGGGAAGTCCATGTGACCAGGGGGATGCTGCTACCCCCCAGCGTGAACCCTCCCGACGTCGCGCAACTATTGAAGGCTGGCCTCATCGAGGCGGTCGAGCCCGCCTCCCAGCAGAGCCTGAGAGATGCCCTCTTCGCCTGGGCCAACAGCAACGCACAACTGACAGGCCGAATCAAAGAACTCGCCCTGACGGAGTCCGATGATGCGGACCCGACCAACACGCGCCGCCAAGCAGCTCTCAGCGCCACCGTCGAGGCGATCCGTATGGTTCAAGCCGCTCGCGCTGAGGTCGCTGGGGTTTACCGAGATCTGCACGTGGAGGTGCCGCAGGGGTTCGACGCCGGCCCATCCACGTGAACCTGGCGCCGTGACGGATCCGCTTGACACGTGGGTGTCAAACAGCGCTAGGATCTCGCGCTCTGTGGGTGCAGCAGTAAAGTGCAGCAACCAGAGCAACCGGGACCGGCCACGGTATACCAGCCACGACCTCAGCAGAGCCTGGAGTAATCGACGGTGGCTCTGTTGCCCCGAGTTCGCAACGAGGAGGCGTGGTTGCAGTTCGCCCCTGTTCATCGGTGACCGGAGGGGTACCGGCAAAGCTGGCCACGGCTCCCACGGACGACCACGGACGGTCGAGGATGGGGTTAGGTCGAACTTAAACCTCGCTGCCCGGTGGGAGAGTTTTGGGAGTCGCACCCGCGTAACAACCGCATCCAACAGTGCGTAACGCGCATCAACCAGCGGCCGCAATCGCCTTGTATGGTTGCGATCTGCCCTGGTCGAGCGTGCAAGCAGTAGGTGACCAGCGCCCATGGCATGGAAGAGGTCAGGGGTTCGAATCCCCTAAGCTCCACAATCAGCCGGCCTTCCGCATAGGGGCCGGTTTTTGCTTGTACGACCAGCCCCGCGCGGGCTCCTACGTCGCCTGCTCCCAGTCCGCCGCTCCTCCGTCGCGGCCCGCGCTCGGCTGCGGGCACGCTCAGGCTGGCGTGACCGCTCGGGCCTGTCCGGCCACGTTCAGAGCTGTTCGATGATTTCCAGCCCGTAGCGCCGAACTGGAAGGGCGAGCTCTGTCAGCTCTCCGTTGTCGGCGAACCGGAGGAACCGCACAGCCGCGGCGAGCGACGCGATACGTCCGGTTGGCGTGTCCAGGAATTTTGCGAGCGCGCCTTGGATTCGTTGGGCAGTATCCGGGTGCGTCAGCGTTGCGCACAGCAGGCTGGCGGCGTCGTACCCCGCTGGTGCTCGGCCCCATGTCTCCCAGTCGAGGATGAAGAGCCGTGGGGCCGTGAGGTTGCCCCAGTGCAGGTCGCAATGCGCCGCCGTCCACGGCACCGAGGCGACATTTACGTCGATGCCGAAGAAGGCAGTGATGCCGTCGTTCACGTAACCCGCGTCCATCCCGCCATCAGGAACAGGGTGCGTAGACAGCGCCTGTAAGGCCTGGTCAAGGTCGTTAAGCCATTGCTCGGACAGTGGCGGTTCCGCAGTGGGAGTCATGCCGGAGGAGATGGCTGCATCGGCAACAAAGGTGCTGACCTCGCCGCGAATCCTGCGGCCGTTGTCCTTCCACTCACTCCACCGTTTGACCGTAGGCTTCGGGACGCCGTGGATCTCGTTGGCCGCTACGTTGCGGTCAAGGTAGTCGCCGTCGCCCCATTCGGGGTCGTCGTACACCACACGCAGCCAAGCGTCCTCGCCTGCATCTGTGACGTGGCAACCAACCGAGTGGAAGCGCGATATGAACTGGTGTGCCCACTCGCTCGACGCCGAACTCTTGTGCCGCCCAGTCCAGGTGGCCTTCCATCCAGGCGCGCCGCCGCCGCCCGTCGTCGGTCACTGACCGTTCCTGTCGGGATAGCGCAGGTCGAGTTCCGACACGAGAGCCTCGGCAAGCTCTTGTCGCTGTACAGGGGTGACCAAAATGCCGTTCAAGTTGCCGGCTCCGCGGATGGTGGACAGATCGTTGCCGCGGAAGTCGAACCCTGTATAGATGCCGCCGTCGAACTCAACGTTCTGCAACGTGCAGCGTGACATGTGACCTGCGGGGAACTCCGACCCCCGGAAGGTAACGTCCTTGAGTCGGGTATCGATGAAGACTATCGGGGCAGTCGCCTGTACTGAGTCAAAGGTTGTGTACTCGAGTCGACAACTCTGAAAGACGACGCTGGCCCACTTGTTCTCGATGAAGTTGGCACCCAGGATCTTGCAGTTGCGGAACACCACGCGGGACAGAGTGCAGTCCATCCAATCGCTCGACGCCAACACACATTGTTCGATCAGCACAGACTGGAGCGCGACGCGATCGAAGGTCACGCGCTCAGCGTCGATCTTCGACAGTCGACCGCCCACCAAGGTCCGTTCCGTCACCACCAGATGGCGAACAGCCCTGTCTGCGTAGTCGAAGTCTGCCAGCGATCCGTCGCCTTCCAGGCTGTCGATTTGGCGCAATTCGGCCTCGTCGATATGTGGCTTCAGCACCTGCGCGAGTCCGTACTTTTCTAACTCCATCGATACCCGATCATCAGGATGACTAGGAACGCCGACTAGTTCTTCTTACGGAAGTAGACCGTCTTCTTCTTGAATGGTTTTGGCTTCTGGGCCCAGTTGTCCCAGCTTGACTTGTTGTTCCACCCCACCAGTGTGCCGTCAGGTCCCTCACGCTCAGGCGCCGACTTGCGCCGAGCCTCGATCATGTCGGCGATGTAGGCCTCATCGGTGGTGGCCAGTTGTTCAAGGATCGTCATATCGCGTTGCTCCTTTCGCTCAGGTCATGAAAGAGGCCCTTTCCCTACCCGGGAAAGGGCCTCTGACCTCCGGTGGAGCTTAGGGAATTCGAACCCCTGACCTCTTCCATGCCATGGATTTCCGGCCCGTGGTCACAGCCGACGTGCAACTTGAAACCCGTCCGTTGACGTCCAGGGTTATCCACCAAGGTGCACTGCGGTTGCCTCTCGATTTGCCTCCCCACCCATGCCAACTGAAGTCGAGTTTGTGCAGGCAGGGCGCAAGGTTGGAGTGACTACCGTTCCCGGGGCAGTACCTGGTCCATCGCATCCGCTCTTTCAGTGAGCACCGGACGCAGCTCGTGGCGGTAGACGACCTCGGTGACCTGAGTGCTCTTGTGGCCGACCAGGAGCGAGATCTCGATGCCGACCCCGTGAGCACTGAGCAACGAGACGAAGCTGTGCCGCAGCTCGCGCGGCGTCCAGTCCTTGCTGTTCAACCCCCGGAGTCAGGGCAACTACTCGTCGGAACTCCCGCCGGACGTTGGCCGCGTCCAGGTCGGTGCCGACGCCGGTGGCGAAGACCAGGTCGTGATGCTGCCACTTCTTACCGGCAAATTGCTCGGTCGATCTCCTGCTGTGCCGCGTGCTCGGTCAGGACCTCCACACAGCGCGCTACGAGGCGCAGTGTCCGGCGCGATTTCGTCGTCTTCGTGTCGCGGCCATCGCGGACTGAATGCCAGACATCAATCGATGACGGCCGAGGCGGATCGGCGTGCGGTGCGCCCTTGAGGTCAACCCGATCCCAGGTAGGCGCCCGCATCTCTTCTGTGCGGGCTCCGGTGAGGAGCGACACGACAATGTAGGCGTGCATTCGCGTTGTGGCTGCGGCGTCCAAGACGGCGGAGATGGCGCCGTCACGGCCGGCCCGGATGCACTGCTGGGCCACCACGATCATGAGCTGGTCGGTCCGGTCGATCTCGGATCGGACCGTGACCGCGACCGGTTTGATCGTCCGGAACCCGGTACGCCGCAGGTCGGCGATCCGCCGGCCGTCGCGCAGCAGCCCGGACCGGCGTCCTGACTCGTGTACGAATTCGTACCGCCGGCCACGCACGACCGCGTGCCCGTTGTGCTTCGATCGGCGCATCGCGGCCTTCATCCCGTTGACGATCGACACGGTTCCGTCCGGGAGGTGCATCGGTGTGGTCGCGCCCTGCTCGACCCATCCCGCCTGGAATCCGGTGAAGGTCGTCGTCTTCGTCCGTTCGATGCGCGCCTGGACCGCTCCGGTCTCGTCGTGCACGGTTGCGTGCTTGTCGTCGGTGACAACACGCCACCCGAATGCCCCGACTTCCCTGGAACTGTCATCCATGCCGTCAACCTAGAGGACGAATCTCGGCCTTACCCCCGATTCGCCAGAAGCTCGTCGAGCATCACATAACTCTCGGCGGTGCCGCGGCGCATCTCGGAACGGGCCACGGCGTCGCGGATCTCGCGCGTCGGGTAGAGCGTGACGGAACGCAACAGAGTTCGACCGTCCTTTTCGGACAGTGTGGTGGTGACGAGGTGTTCCTTGCCCTCGGTGTCCTCGCACTCGTGAAGTTGTGTGGTGACAAGGCGTTCCGGTACGACGATCACGCGGTAGACGCCGCTCATGGCCATGGTCTGACCGTCCGGGCCATGGGAAACATGCCGCCAGGAGCCGCCCTCGCGCAGGTCGATCTCGCATTCGACGAGGTTCCAGCCGCGGGCGCCGTGCCAGCGCATCAGCAGTTCCGGTTTGGTCAGCGCGTCGAACACCAGCTCGCGTGGCGCGGCGAACTCGCGGGTGATGACGATCTCCCGCTCACCTGATGCGACGACGTCCAAGGTGTTCACGCGGGCCTCCAGTTCGGATCTCGGCCGATGAACGCGAGCAGCTTGTCCTGCGGTGTCGCGTCGTCCGGGACGGCCACCCGGGGCCCGAACGCGATGGGCCGCAGCAGTTCGTCCGGTATGGCACCTTCCATGGCCGCGGCGCGCTCGATCTCCTCCGGCGGGATCGTGTACTCCTGCCCGGTGGCCTTGGCCAGATCCCATCCGTGCAGCACCATGTCGGCGCTGACCACACCGTCGATGTGCACCTCCACCGGCATCTTTCCCATCGGGGTCTGCGCCTCGGCGCGCGCCGCCTCGGGATCGGCGAGCACTTCCTCGATGTCCGCGCGGGCGGCGTTGAAGGCGCCCATCGGGTCGTCGTCGACCGGCGGCGCGGGGGACAGCGACCGGCCCAGCGGCTGCAGCATCACTTCGTGCATGTCCACGATGTGCCGGACCACGTCGACGGCTTTCCAGTCGGCGCAAGGGGATTGGTTGCGCCACTGGTCCGGGCGCACCGCGGCGATCACGGCCGCGAAGTTGTCCGCACGGGTGCGGTAGCGGTCGGCGATGTCGCTCATGACTTGCCTTCCTGTAGTTCGTCCAGCAGATCGTCGAGGCGCTCGAAGGACTCCGCCCAGTAGCGCCGGTACCCGGCGAGCCATTCGACGGCGTCGCGCAGCGGCCGGGCCTCCAGCCGGACCGGCCGTCGCTGCGCGTCCCGGCCGCGGGTGACCAGCCCGGCCTTCTCCAGCACCTTGAGGTGTTTGGAGATCGCAGGTTGGGTCATCGAGAACGGCTCGGCCAGTTCCGTCACTGACGCTTCGCCGCGTTGCAGCCGCGCGAGGATGGCCCGCCGAGTCGGATCCGCGAGCGCCGCGAACGTCACGTCAAGCTGTGGAGTCATTCATAACCTCCAGGTTGCATAACCTTTCGGTAATTTAAATCGCGAGCGCGTCCCTGTCAACAAGCCTCTGGAGGCCGGCGGCTACTTGCGGTATCGACCAGGCCTGGTGCAGTCGTACCGCTCACGCCGCAGGCTTGGCCAGTCGATTGACGCCGACGGAATCGGGGCGTTACACGAGCGATCAAGCCGACGAGCGTTCAGAGCTGCTCGATGATTTCCAGCCCGTAGCGCCGAACTTGCACCGCGAGCTCGGTCAGCTCTCCGCCGTCGACAAACCGTAGGAATCGCACGGCTGCGGCGAGTGTCGCGATGCGTCCAGTAGGTAGGTGTTTCTAGGAACTTCGCGAGTGTGCGCTTGATTCGTTGAGCCGTGTCCGGGTAGGTCAACGTCACACACAGCAGGGTCGCGAAGAAGGCCCTGATGCCGTCGTTCACGTATCTTGCGTCCACACCTGTGCCAGGAGCGGGGTGGGCGGACAGTGCCGGCCGCCGCGATTCCGGAGATGCAACGGCACAGTTACGGCCACATCGTAAACGTCACCAGCCAGCTTGGGTCGATCTCCACCATGAGTAAGACCAACGTCGCCTACCGCGTCTCCAAGACTGGACTCAACGCCCTGACCCGCATCTTGGCGGATGAGCTGGCGGGCACGGGCATCCTCGTAAACGCCGCATCCCCCGGCCGCATGGACACCCGCATGGCATACGGCGAGACCGAACGAACCGCCGCAGAAGGCGCCAATACGCCGGTCTGGCTGGCCACGCTGCCCGATGATGGCCCTACCGGCGGCCTGTTCCACGGGCGAGAGCCTGCTGAGTGGTAGCGAAAGAACCCGTTTTAGGTCAGTCCGCGGCTCCCCCCCGTGCCGTCGTACGTGATCGACGGTCGCCCTGTTGTGCAATCTCGGTTAGCCCAGGGTTAGCGCGGGTTGTTTGCGTGGGTGAGGGTTTCCCAGGCCAGGAAGCGAGCGGGGCCGACTGGGCGCTTTTGCTTTACCCATGTCTCGGTGTGGGGCAGGTTGTAGCCCAAGCGCTGGTGCAGGGCGTTGTAGCCGACTTCGAGGTTTGGTCCGAGGCCGAGGGTGACGGCTCCGCCGCACAGCCACGAGGGCGGCGTCGCGCCCAGTTGCAGGCGGGCGTGGAACTCCATCGCGAAGCGCAGCCGGTCCTTGGCCGTGCCGAATAGGGCCACACCCTGATGGCGGGCGGTCTCTGCGACGTGGGAGATGGCGGCGAGTCCCCATCCGGTGTGCCCGAAGTCGCGGCAGGTTTCCTGGGTCAGGCCGTCCACGAACGTGGTCTGCCCGTGCCAGTATTCGATGATCTCGGCTTTGGTGTTGTGCTTGCTGTTCGGTGGCGCTTTGGGCAGCGAGCCGTCCGTCTCGAGGTAGATGTAGGCGGGCAGCCTGCCGTGCCAGGTCGTGATCGCCCGGTCGAACGAGGCGCGGTCGTCGAGGTGTACGGCGATGCCGATGGCGGCATCGGTCATGATCAGTTCCCAGTTGCCTTGGTGGTTGGGCATTCCGGCGATCACGGTCGGGAGGTACACGGTGCGCAGCTTGCCGGCGAACCGCCCGGCCTGGGTCCAGCCGGTGTAGGTGTGCTTGATGAGTTCGGCGGCGCGGGAGAAGTTGGCGCCGGCAAAGCCGGTCTGTAGCGGCGCGTTGCTCCCGGTGTGTTCGGTGATCACGGCTGACCAGGCGTCCATGATCTGGATCGCCTTCTTGGCGTAACGGGAGTCCTTGGTGAGGTACCACTGCAGGGCGTGTGTGTAGGCCGCATTGGCGTCCTCGCGCTCGTCCGAGCAGCCGTGGTCGGGATCCCCGTACATGCCGCATTCCACGACGGCGCGGGGCGTGGCCGTGTAGGACAGGGAGGCATAGGAACTGCGTTGCAGAGCTTCCCAGGCAGACTTCCACGGTTCGTTGCCGAGGTTGGCGCTGACGAAGTCGAGCTGAGCGCGGCTGACCAGGACGCCGGGGTGCGCGAACGCGGCCGCCTGCGCGGGCTGCGGGGCGGACAAGGTGCCGGCTACGAGCATGACAGCGGCGAGAGAGCGAGCGAGACGCACGAGTTTGCTTTCAGGCACGGACGTTCATTCAGCCAGCCGCCCACTCGGCTGTCAACGTTTTCGCGCCGTGGACGTCGGCCGCTACCGGAAGTTCTCTGTGCTCGGCAGTCGAGTTGTCAGAATGGGTGGATGGATGATCCGGTGGCGCGGCTAGAGCGAGAACGGCGGGAGACGTTGAAGCGGCTCGCGTACCTGAGCGACGACTTCGCCCAGGTGGTCGCCGCCTCCTACGACAGCAACGCCGACGACGAACATGACCCGGAGGGCGCGACGATCGCGTTCGAGCGTTCACAACTGGGCGCCCTGGCCGACCAGGCCCAGCGGCGGCTGACCGAGATCGACGCGGCACTCGAACGCGTCGCGGCGGGCACCTACGGCAGCTGCGAGCGCTGTCACCGCCCGATCGCAGCGGACCGCCTCCATGCCCGCCCGGTCGCCCGCACCTGTACCGGGTGCGCGTAGGAACTGCCTTGCCGATGGGCACGCCCGCGCGGTCGCGGAAGCTGATCTGGCATCTCGTGATCGAGGAGTACGGCGTCAGGCCGCCGTGTGGATCCGCGCCTACCGGTACGGGCGGAGTACGGGCAGGGGGTTGTCATCGGGGGCTCATAGTGTGCGGCGGATCGAGGAGATCGATCGTGAGGCTCCTCGCCAACTCGGTTATCGGTTCCGCACCACGACCCTGGAGGCATCAATGATGAAGTTGATCCAGAGCATGAGCGACGGCCTGCTCTCCGTCTTCGCGCCAAAGGTCCAAGCATCAGCGTACTGTCCGCCCTGCCGCGTGTTCGGCCAGTGCGGTTGCAACGGAAACCGCCGGTACCGCAGCAGGGTTTGCTATTCGGGCCCGGGGTGCCAGACGGAAACAGTTACGTGTGTAGCCCGCACCGAGTGCGCGCCGTAGACCCGCGATGATCGGCGGCGGCGTTCACTGCAAAACGAACGCCGCCGCACAATCCCAGGTACAGAGCTGGCGAGGTGGACGTGGAGTATCTGCAGTTCGGCTGTCAGGTCCTGCTGGGCGGCGTGTTCGCTGTGTCCGCCGGTTCCAAGCTGTACTCGCGCGCCGCGTTCGCGAACTTCACGGCAGCGACGGCCGGGCTGACCGGAGCGAGTGCAGAACGGGCGCGACAGTTGGCAGTCGCCGCCGTTGCGGCCGAGATCGCCATCGTGCTCGCCCTGATCGTTCCCGCGCTGATCCGGTGGGGATTTGCCATCGGCGTCGGCTTGCTCGCCGTCTTCTCGGCGGCCATCGTCCGTTCCCTGCGCCGTGGGCAGCGGGCTGCCTGCCGTTGCTTCGGAGCGTCGAACTCGCCGCTTAATACGCACCATGTGGTCCGCAATGCCGTGCTCGCGGCGTTCGGTGCCCTCGGCATCGCCGCGGAGCTGAGCAGCGGTACGTCGTCGCTGGACTTCGGGCTCGCGTCCGTTGTCGGCTTCGCCGCGCTGATCGGCGTCGCGCTGACCGCCAGGCTGGACGACCTCATCGCACTGTTCCGACCTACGACAGTCTCGTCGTAGCTCGGCAAGCGATTCGGCAAGCAAGAGTGAAGAGAGGCTGGATTCCTTGACGACGTTTCTCACCGCGCTGGTGGTCGTGGTCGGCATTGTCGGCGTGCTGAACTTGTTGCTGACGTTCGGTGTCATCCGCCGGTTGAAGGAATATGATCAGGCGATCGCGAAGATCCCGCACGGCGCGATGCACAGTGTGCCCTCGGAGGCGATGCGGGCCCCCGGCTCGGAGGTCGACGAGTTCACCGCGGTGAGCACGGACGGCGTTCCGGTGACCAAGGAATCGCTTCACGCGCAGACATTGGTCGGATTCTTCTCGGTGGGCTGCGCACCCTGCACCGAGAGCGCGCCGAAGTTCGCCGCACACGCCGTCGGCGTACCTGGTGGTAAGGACAGCGTGCTCGCGATCGTTGTTGCCGACGGCGACGACGATCCGTCCGAACTGGCCGGCATTCTCGGCGAAGGCGCCCGGGTTGGTGTCGAGGGCTACGACGGACCGATCGCGACGGCCTTCGGTGTGACCGCGTTCCCGACGTACGGCGTGGTCGCGGGCGGCAGGATCACCGCGACTTCGCTCGACTTCACCGTGCTGCCGCCAATCCCCACGCCGGTCTGACCGGATTCTGGCAGAGCGGTGCTAGTGAGGGTTGTCGCTGCTGTCGTGGCGAGCGTGTCTCTCGTACTGCTAGCACGGGCGCGGCGGCGGCTGGTGGTGGTCGACGTACAGGGCCCGAGCATGGAGCCCACCCTGTACGACGGCGACCGCGTCCTGGTACGGCGTACTCCGCTGGCCGCCATCCGAACCGGTGACCTGGTCGTCGTTGCCCGCCCGAGCCTTCCCGAGTTCGCGGCGGCGGGTCCCTGGGTGATCAAGCGCGTCGCCGCGACGGCAGGCGAGCAGATACCGCCGGTCATCCGGCACAGTTGGGCCGAGAACGACATCGACTTCGCGGGTGCGTTTGTTCCGGACGGACGGCTGCTGCTGCTCGGGGACAACCCGGCCCGCAGCGGGGACTCCCGGCACTGGGGCTTCACCACCGGGGACGCCGTACTTGGCGTTGTCACCAGATCAATGCGTCCACCCGCCAGGCGTCGGGCCTGATGACGGACCGGCGCAGGTGGCGCACAGTGCGAGGCGTGGCGCCCGCGGCGGCGTTGGCCTTTCGGGAGGCACCTGCGCAGCTCGGGCTGCTGGGGGTGATCGCGTTGGTGGGGGCGGTGCTCCCGCTCGGGGTCACCTGGCTGACCAAGCTGGTCATCGACTCGGTGACCGAAGGAACCGCGGTTGGAGCATTGCTTCCGATGGCGATCGCCCTTGCTGTGCTTGGCGCTTTGACCGCGGTGCTTCCGCAGGTCACACAGTATTTCTCCGCGGAAGCGCAGCGGCGGATCAGCCGGGCGGCCAAGGATCGGCTGTACCAGGCGGTCAATCGGTTCCCTGGACTCGGCCGGTTCGAAGATCCTCAGTTCCTCAACCAGTTGCGTCTTGCCGAAGCCGCCGACAGTGCTCCGGCGCAGTTGACCATCGCAGCAATGCAACTGGTCAAGAACGTGATCACGGCGCTCGGTCTGTTCGGATCGCTGTTTGTCATCACTCCGCTCATCGCCGGCATCGTCCTGGTCGCCGCGCTGCCGACCCTGGTTGCCGAACTTGCGCTGGCAAAACGCCGGGTGAATTCCACGATGCGGTTGAGCCCGGACGAACGCCGCGAGCTCTTCTACCAGATGCTGCTGTCCGATGAGCGCGCCAGTAAAGAGATCCGGCTGTTCGGCACCGGCGATTTTCTGCGCGGCCGGATGATGCGCACGATGTCGGGTATTCACGCCGCCCGGCGTGCACTCGACCGCCGCGAACTGTTCGTCCAGAGTGGGCTCGAGCTCTTCGCTGCTGTCGTCGCCGGCACGGGTCTGGTCTGGGCGATTCTCGCGGCAGGCCGCGGTGAGCTGACCGCGGGCGACATCGCCCTGTTCATCGCCGCGGTCGCAGGTGTGCAGATCGCGGTGGCCGGCATCATGTCGTTACTGGCGCAGACGAACGAACAGCTGATGATCTTCGACCACTACACCGTCGTACTCGGCGCTCCGCCAGAGATGCCGGTCGCGGAGCATCCGGTTGCGATGCCGGAACTAAGCCGCGGGATCGTGCTCGAAGATGTCTGGTTCCGCTACGGCGACGACCTGCCCTGGGTGCTGCGAGGTGTGACGGTCACCATTCCGTACGGCATGGCCGTCGGTCTGGTCGGAAAGAATGGCGCGGGCAAGTCCACTGTCGTCAAACTCCTGTGCCGAATGTACGACCCGACAAAGGGCAGAATCACCTGGGACGGAGTCGACCTGCGCGATCTCGATCCGGCCCGGCTACGGGACAGGGTCGGCGCGGTGTTCCAGGACTTCATGTCCTATGACCTCACCGCGGAGGAGAACATCGCGCTCGGCGACCTCACCGCGCTGGAGGATCCGGATCGGATCACTGCGGCTGCCACCCAGGCGGACATCCACGATGTCGTCGAGAATCTTCCGAACGGCTACCGCACCATGCTCAGCCGGATGTTCGCCGATGACGACGGGTCGGACGGGACCGGAGTCATTCTTTCCGGCGGACAGTGGCAGCGGTTGGCGCTGGCCCGGGCCTTCCTCCGCGCCGACACCGACCTGTTGATCCTCGATGAGCCGAATGCGGGCCTTGATCCGGAGGCCGAAGCCGAGCTGCATGCCAGGATCAGCACTTTGCGCGCGGGAAGCACCTCGGTACTGATCTCGCACCGGCTCGGTACCTTGCGCGATGCCGACCTGATCGTTGTTCTTGACGACGGGGCTGTCACGGAGACCGGCACCCACACGTCCTTGCTCGCCCGCGGTGGCACCTACGCCCGTCTGTTCACCACCCAGGCAAAGGGTTACCAGAGCGAGTAAGGACGTGGAATGTATTCCGGGGTGGAGGAAGTCAGAACTAAGCTTCGATGCATTTGACTAGGGCGTCGACAACTTCATTGAGTGGGCGTGCGGTATCGATGACCAGGCCCTTGGGCATGGGCCTCATCGTAACGAAAACGCCCGAAAGGCGTTCGAATTAATTCTCGATGTCGCGACGTCACACCTCCACTTGGATAACCAGGATCCCTAGAGGGTGGCTGTTTCGACGATGTGGTGCTTGATGGCGTGGGTGACTGCGGCGGTTCGGGAGTCGACGTTGAGTTTGGTGAAGATGTTGGAGACGTGGCGGTGGACTGTGCGCTCGCTGAGGTGTAGGTCGTTGGCGATGGCGCGGTTGGCTTTGCCTCGGGCGATGAGGCGGAGGACTTCGATCTCCCGTTGGGTGAGCCCGTGGGTGTCGGGACCGGCGTTCGGGGCCGCGATGATGCGGTCCAGCTGAGCGAGGTCCGGAAGCGCGCCGAGGCGTTCGAATGTCTTCCGGGCCGCTGAGAATTCGAGGCGCGCGCCGTCGTGGTCGCCGAGGGCGCGGCAGGCCTGGCCGATCAGGACGTTCAGTTTGGCCCTCTCGTGCGGGGCGTCGTGCTCCTGCCAGATACCGACGGCCCGCCGGAGGAGTGGCAACGCGCTTCCGGGGTCGCCATCGGCGAGCGCTAGTGCACCTCGAACGGTGGACTTCTCGGCCTCGATGACCGGCGTCGTCAGCTCCTCCGTGATCTCCTCGAACTCGGTCACGGCATCCCGGGCCGCCTCGATCTTGCCCTCCTCGAGGTAGATGGTTACCGCGGCTTTCAAGAGGTCCAGGCGGTCGGGCCTCGCGGTCACCTCGGTCAGCGCCCGACGTACGCCAGCTGACGCGGCGTCGACGTCACCTTCGGCGAGTCGGAGGAGGGCGAGTCCCGGCTGCGTCGGGCAGCCATGTTCCGCCGCGCGGCGGTAGGCCTCTTCGGCGGCATCCCACTCGCCACGTAGCCGCCGTACGTCACCGAGGTGGTAGTACGCGTGGCCGCAGACCCAACCGGTGTAGCCATCGAGGTCGGTACAGACCTCCGCGATCTCTTCGAGGGCTTCCGGCCAGGCACCGTTGAGGAGCATCAACCGTGAGCGGTAGATGCGGCAGTTCCCGAGGTACGCGCCGCCCAGACTGGTCAGCGAATCGAGCCACCTGGCCATCGACCGGTTCCAAGCCCGGGCGCGGGCGAAGTCGCGTGCCAGACAGCACCCGCGGACGGCGGCACAGTAGATCCACGGGGTGACGCGTGGCGATAGGCCATGGCTACGGAGAATGGCCATCGCCTCCTCCAGGCGATCGAGCCCGTCCTCCAGCTGCCCCTCGTCGATCAGGGTCTGACCCCACATGCTCAAGGCCCAGGGGATCACCTCACCCTGACCTTCGTCGACGATTGCCCTCAGCAACTCGCCTGCGCGAGAGCGGTGGCCCGTCGTTGCGTGGAACATCGCCTCGGGGATCCTGAGCCACAGGCTGCTGGCCATATCGGGACCCAGGGCGCGGCTCGTCTGCTTGAGCCAACCGCTTGCTTGGACAACCTCGTTGTTGTTCAACAGGGCCCACCAGAGCCAGAACGCCACCTGCGCCGCGTCATCGAGTTCGCCGGCACTGACGCGGAGGTCGAAGACTCGGTGAAGCAGAGCGACCGCCTCGTCACCCCGGGCTGAGACCTGGGCCGCCTCGGCGTACGCCTCCAGGTCCTCGACGGCGAGCGACTCGTCGGCGTCTGCCGCGGCGTACTCCGCGCACGCCTCCTCCCACCGGGAGACACGGTGAAGCTCCCGCGCGCGGGCTAGGTGTGCCGTGGCAACGGCTTCCATGCCTCCAGCATGGCCCGCGCGATCGGAGATGGGTAGTTGTACCCACGCCCGCGGACTCAGGGTGGCAGCCAATGCCGATCCGTCCCGCTACTCGGTCGGCCAGTCTCGAACCAGAAGCCCGCACAGGGCCGAGACCTACGACCGGAGGGGTTCCGATGAAGACAACAAACGTGAACGGCGTCGAGTTGTCGTACGACGTCGAGGGTGAGGGGGAGCCGGTGCTGTTCATCCACGGCGCCATCTGGGCGGACTTCCTTCGTCCGTTGGCCGAACAGCCGGCGTTCAGCGGGTTCCAGAGGATCCGCTACCACCGACGCGGGTACGGCGAGAGCGGCGGACCGGCCGCCGGCTTCGACACACAGGCAGCCGACATCGTGGCCCTGCTGGACCACCTCGAGGTGGACCGAGCGCATCTTGTTGGGCACTCCGAGGGTGCGATGATCGCTCTCGTACTCGCAGCCTCCTACCCTGATCGAGTCCGCTCTCTAGCGCTGCTCGAGCCGCTGCCGTCGAGCAATTGGCTGGCTGCCGGCGAGTTCGCGGAGCTAATGGGAGCTCTGGGACCGGCGTTCGAGGCGATGGTGGGTCGCTACCGGGCGGGTGACATTGCAGGCGCTTTCGATTCGCTCTTCGAGCCAACCGGTCTGGACTGGCGCGCGGCGGCGAGAGCCGCGGGGCCTGGCGTCATCGAACAGGGCATCAAGGACGCGGCAACGTTCGTCGAGGGCGAAGCTTCCGCCTTGGTCGAATGGAACTACGGGGTCGAGCAGGCGGCGGCGATCGACAGCCCAGTGCTCTCGTGGTGTGCCGATTCGGACAACCCGTTCAACCCCGCGACGCGAGCCTTCCTCTACGAGTTGTTCCCGCGGCGCGAGGAGGTCATCCTCAGGGACGGAGATCACTTCTCGGTCGCCACGAACCCAGCGGCCGTCGCCGAGCCGATCGCCGAATTCGTGTCGCGCCACAGCGCGGCCGCCGCGCTCACGTGAGGTTGCATCCGTAGTGGGCTGGCGGACGGCCGCCGCCACGGCCTGCTCGGCCTGGATCCCGGCGCTGCCGTCCGCCAGCGCCGACTTCCCGGTCCCGCCTCGCCCCGAATCACGATCCCGATGCCCTACGCAGGATTGGCGGGGCAGTTCTTTCAGTACGTCGGCGACGCCCGCGCGATCCGCTGTTGCGGCACGTCATGCGGTCATGCGATTGGCCAGTACGGCGACGCCGGTGCGGCCGCCATCGACGTCTAGGACGGTGCCGTGGATGAAGGCGGCGTCGTCGGAGGCGAGGTAGACGGCGGCGGCGGCGATGGCGTCGGGGTGGCCAGAGCGGCCGACCGGCGTACCGTGCATGAGTGACTCGCCGGGGTGGTCGGTCGTGGAGTCCCAGTCGGGTGTGACGATGACGCCGGGGGAGATGGCGTTGACGCGGACGCCGCGGTTGCCGAATTCGGAGGACCAGGCGCGGGTGAGGGTCTCCATCGCGCCCTTCGTTGAGCTGTAGAGCGCGCCGACCGGGATGCCGAGGCGCGCGACCCAGGAGCCGAGGTTGATGATCACGCCGCTGCCGGCGTCGAGCATGCCGGGTACGACGGCCTGGGTGAGGAAGAACGGCGCTTTGACGTTGACGGCGTAGACGCGGTCGAAGCTCTCGTCGTCGATGGTGAGGGTGGTGCCCGGTGGGTAGATGCCCGCGTTGTTGACGAGGATGTCGATGCGTCCGCCCAGCCGGTCGGCGGCCGCGGCGGCGAGTGCGCTGCTCGCGGCGGCGGTGCCGTCGAGATCGGCGTAGACGTAGTCCGCCCGTCCGCCCGCTTCGCGGATCTGCGCGACGACCGCCTCGCCTCGTTCGCGGTCGCGTCCGGAGACGATGACGTGCGCGCCTTCCGCCGCGAACGCGAACGCGATGGCGCGGCCGATGTTGCTGGTGGAGCCGGTGATCAGAGTCTTCTTGTTCTGGAGTCTTGGTGACATGAGATCGACGGTAGGAGCAGATTTTTGGACCGACAAGTCCAGAATCAACCGGCTCTCCTGTCGTTTCCGTGGGGCACCGATGCCTGTCTGCCGCGAGTGGTCCCCTCTGAACCTCCTACGAGTGGGCGCGTCATGACCTGACCACTTGCGCTAGGAGGGGACGGCCGTCGCGCAATTCGCGTCCGACCGTGGCCAGGTCGGGTGTTGCGGACGCGCAGGTCCACACGGTGGCCGATTTCGTCTCGATTGAGCGGGTTTCGCGCGATCGTGTGGACCTGGCGGTCCGGCCACGGAAACGACAGGAGAGCCGGTTAACCGCCGCGAAGGTGGTCGATGAGGGTGTCCAGCGCCGCCTCCAGATGATCGATACTCCCCGTCGAGCGCAGCACTTGCACACCACCTTGAATGCCCGCGATGAAAGCGGACGCGACCCGGTCGGCGTCCAGGTCGGCGCGCACCAGCCCGCCGGCCTGCATTCGGGTGATTCCTTGCCGCACATGCGTCTGCCACTGTGCGAGCAGGGTGGTGGCGACTTCGGCAGCGCCGGGGGTGTTTCCAACCTGGCTCATCAGCGCGGCGAGCGGGCAGTTCTTTCCCTGCGCGCGGTAACGCTCGACGACCGCGTCTCGCCAGCGCTGCCAGGCCGCCCAGGACTCGAGCGCACCGAGGTACGGCCGTTGATCATCGAGCACGCGATCGGCCTCGTACCGCGCGACGGCGAGCAGGAGTTCTTCCTTGCCGCCTGGGAAATAGTGGAAGATCTGGCCCTTGCTGGTGTTGGTGACAGCCCGGATATCGTCGAGCGTCACGTCGCCCGGATCGTCGCCGCGCAGGTGCACCGCGGCGCCTTCGATGATGCGCTGCCTGGTCGCGAGCCCTTTCACGGTCAATGCCACATGCCGGATGATAATCCGGCTCATCGCGGCCGACAGACTCTAGCGCCCAGTCGATGGCGGCGTCCCCGACCTCTTTCATTCGGAAGCTGTCACACCTCATCCGTGTTGCTGGTTTGGCAAAGAAGCGGGGATTTGGGGCGGGTGGGGAGGCATGCTGGTTGGCATGATCGAGATTGATTGGGCGGCAGAGGCCGGGCGCTTGCGGCATACCGCGACTGATGAGGCCGGGTGGAACGAGATGGTGGCCACGGGGCTGGTTCGGGGGACGGACCGGCTGGCGGTGGATGTCGGGTGTGGTGGGGGTGGGATGGCTAAGGCGTTGGCTGCGGCTATGCCGGAGGGCGCGAGTGTGGTGGCGGTTGATGCTGACGCGGATGTGCTGGCGGAGGCGCGGGAGCATACGGCGGGCGCCGTACGGTGTGAGTTGGTGTCGATGGACGACGGGCCGGAGCCGTTGCGCGCGGCGATTGGTGCGCCGGCGGATTTGATTTGGGCCTCGGCGTCGGTCCATCACGCGGCGGACCAGCAGGCGGCTATCGATGCGCTCGTCTCGCTGCTGGCTCCGGGTGGGCGGCTGGCGTTGGCGGAGGGCGGTTTGCCGTCGCGGAGTTTGCCGTGGGATCTCGGGATTGGTGAGCCTGGGCTGGAGCTTCGGCTGGACGTGGTTCAGGACCGCTGGTTCAAGGTGATGCGGGAGTCGCTACCGGGCTCGGTGCCGATGACTTACGGCTGGACGGATGCGTTGCAGCGGGCGGGCCTGACCGGGGTGACGACGAAGAGCGTCCTGACCGAGAAGCCGGTGCCGCTGTCGGACGAGGACCGCGATCGGGTCGTCGCCCAGTTCCAGCACCGCGTCGACCGCATGACTCCAGGCGCATCACAGGGCCACGGCCATGGGCATGGGCACGGTCATGAGGTGCCCGAGGACGTGTGCCTTCCGCCGGAGGATCTTGCCGTTTGGAAGCAACTGCTCGATCTGGACAGCGAGCACTTCCTTGGCCGCCGGACAGACCTTGCCGCGTTGTCGGTCCGCAGTATCCACGTCGGCCAGCGCGCCGGTTAATCCGTTGGTGCACGGAAAACGGTCGCGTTAGGTTCCGGACATGGTGGACGTCCAGGGGGAGTGTGACGAGCGGTTCGGCGAGGTGCGTGACGCGCTCGAGGCGTCGCTGGACAAGGATGACGTCGGCGCCTCCGCCGCCGTCTACTTGGACGGTGAGCCGGTCGTCGACATCTGGGGCGGGTACGCCGATGAGGCGCGCACCCGTCCGTGGGAACGCGACACCATCACCAATGTCTGGTCCACCACGAAGACGATGGTGGCATTGTGCGCGTTGATCCTGGCCGACCGAGGCGTGATCGACCTGGACGCACCAGTCGCGCGGTACTGGCCGGAATTCGGTGCCGAGGGTAAGGAAAACGTGCTGGTGCGGCACGTGCTCAGCCATACCGCGGGCCTGCCGGTTTGGGACGAGCCGCTGCCGACCGAGCGGCTGTACGACTGGCCGTTGGTGACGGGATTGCTGGCAGCGCAGACGCCGCGCTCGGAGCCCGGGGCGGTGGGCGCGTATCACGCGGTGACGCAAGGGTTTCTGATCGGTGAGGTCGTACGCCGGGTCACTGGCCGCAGCATTGGCGAGTTCTTCGCCGGGGAAGTCGCAGGGCCGCTCGGCGCGGACTTCCACCTCAGGTTGCCCGCCGAGCACGACCACCGGGTCGCCCCGATGATCGCACCCAGGACCATGTCTCCCGAGATGGTTGCTCAAGGCCCGGGAAATCCGCCGATCACGCCCGAGACCGTCAACACGGAAGCTTGGCGGCGGGCGGAGATCCCGTCTGGCAGCGGATTCGGCAATGCGCGGTCGATCGGGGCCGTGCAGTCGGTGCTCGCGAGCGGCGGTCAGGTTCGGGGTGTGCGGCTGTTGTCGGCGGCCGGATGCGAGCGGGTTCTGGCGGAGCAGTTCGCTGGCGTAGACGAGCTACTGGGTGCGCAGATGCGTTACGGCATGGGGTACGGGCTGCAGGGCCGGACGGCGCTGTGGGGCGGCAGGGGCGGTTCCCTGGTTCTGGTCGACTTCGACACGCGCATGACCGTGGCGTACGCGATGAACCAGATGCTCGACGAGGGCATGCTCGGCGACGACCGCGCGATGAGCATCGTGTTCGCCGCCTACGGTGGGCTACAGAACGCCGGCTAACAGAACGCAGGTGCCCGATGCGCGGCCCCTGTGGGCACTGCGACCGCCGTACGGCAGCGGCCGCCCAGTCAGGTGATTGTCCAGGGGCGTAGTTTTTCGGGGTTTAGAACGGCCCAGATGTTCTTGATTCGGGCGTCTGCGACGTCGAACGCCATCACCATCACGGTGACGCCGTCCTGTTGAGCCACTAGGCCGGGTTGCCCGTTGACCGTGCGTTCCAGGAACGTCATGGCGAAGGCACGGTCGGCGATTTCGATGAACCAGCGCGCGACGGTTTCGCCACCGGTCAGCGGGTGGAGTCGGGCGTTGACGAGGCCGCCGCCGTCGCCGGTCGCCACGACGTTCGGGTCGAGCAGGCCGATGAGGGCGGCGATGTCCTTGGTTTTCCACGCCTCCTTGAAGTCCCGGACGACGTCGGCGTGCTGGGCCGCCGGAGCTGAGGGCGCGTCCGACGTACGGAGGCGGCGGCGGGCCGAGGTGGCCAGCTGGCGACAGGCCGCCGGCGTACGGCCGACGATCTCGGCCACTTCGGCGAACGAGTAGCGGAAGACGTCGTGGAGGATGAACGCGACGCGTTCGGCCGGTGTCATCGACTCGAGTACGACGAGGAAGGCCATGTTGACCGACTCGTCGAGGGTGACGCGGTCAGCGGGATCGGCAGAGTCGACCCATTCGCGGCGATCGGGCACCGGCTCGGGGATCCACTCGCCGACGTAGCGTTCCCGCCGGGCGCGTGCCGAGCCGAGCAGATCGAGGCAGATGCGACCGGCGACCTTGGTCAGCCAGGCGCCGGGGGATTCGATGGCCGCCTGCTGCTCCGGGGTCATGGCGTACCAGCGGGCGTACGTCTCTTGTACGACATCCTCGGCATCGGCCAGCGAACCGAGGAGCCGGTAAGCGAGATTGATCAGCTGACGCCGCTCGCTCATGATCGCGCTCAGCCCGGGCTCGGATCCGGTGGTCATGGTGTGGACGTCTCCCTTGGTCGCACTTGTGCTCACCTCTTCGACGAAACAGCGCATCGAAAGGTGAGGCCTCACATTTCGGCGACCTGCGTCGTCGTACCCCTGAGACAAACACAATGGAGACCAACCATGAATATCGCTCTGTGGATCGTTGCGGGCGTACTCGCCGCAGCCGCCCTGGCCGGTGGCGCCCAGAAGCTGATCCAGCCCAAGGAGAAGCTGGCCGCCGTCGGTCTGGTGTTGCTGATGGTCGGCGCGATGATCACGCATGTACGCCGCCACGAGGCGCCGTACCTCGTCGTGAACCTCGTTGTGCTCGCCGTCGCCGCATTCGTTGCCTGGGGCCGCCTTGGTCCGCAGCCCTTCAGCGGCTGAACAAAATAAGGAGATAGCGATGACCAACTTCGAGGCCCTTGCCGATCGCGTCGAGATCGAGGCGTTGCGCGGCGAATTCACCGACGCGGGGATGATGCGCGACTACGACCGCTTCGCGTCGCTGTTCACCCCGGATGGCGTGTGGGGGATTCCCGCCGCCAACATCGAATTCGTCAGCCGGCCAGAGATCCGCGCCGGGATCGAACGGCTGCAGGCGAACTGGGAGTACTTCGTGCAAACCGTCCACCCGGGCACGATTCAGCTGGACGGCGACACCGCCGCCGGCCGGACGTACGTCGCGGAGCTCGGGCGCTTTCACGACGGCCGGTCCCACCAGAACTATGCGATCTACCACGACCGCTACCAGCGAACTCCGGACGGCTGGAAGTTCGCGGAACGCGTCTACGAGGTCAGGTACGTCGATACCACGCCACTAGCGGGATCGCCGTACGCCGCGGGAGATCCCTCGATAACCGTCGACAGCGGTCGCTAACCGTCGACGTCCCGCGAGTGGTCGGGTTGGGACGCGACCACTCGCGGGAGAAGGGGAGGGAGAGCCCGGGAGAAGGATCCCGGGCGCCGGGATCAGGCTGGGGTGGTCCAGCGTTGGGTTGCGGAGTTGTTGCATTGGGCAACGGTTACCTTGCTGCCCAGCGTGGCCGGTGCGGTGAGGCAGAGGCCGTTCGAGCGGATCGTCCCGTCGCCGGGCTGCGTCCACTGCTGGTTGGTTCCGCCGTGGCAGCTGTAGAGGATCACGGCGCTTGCCTGTGTGGCGCTCGCGTCGAGGCAACTGAACAAGGCGTGCAGGGTGTTGTTCTCGGCGTGCACCCAGTTCTGGTTGTTCCCGCCCGTGCAGCTGTAGAGCAGGATCGTCGTACCGTCGGAGCCGGACACGTCCAGGCAGCCACCGCTGCCACGGATCTCGCCCGAAGACGAGTTGCCGATGCCATTCTCCTGTACGGCGGTCGAGCCGGAGATCGTCACCTGGCTGTCGGCGGCGCAACCGCTGCTCTCCGAGGTGCCCGTGAATTGTGCCGTCTGGGTGCCGCTGGTCGGAGCCGTCATCGAGAGCTTGGAGTACGGCTCGTCGTCGCAGGTGGCCCGATCGTTGTTCCAGTCGAAGTACTCGGTCCAACTGACCATCCCCGACGTACTGATCGTGTTACCGGCACCCGTCTGCAGGCTGCCGAGCTTGAACGACGTACCGGCGGTCAGATCGCGAACCGTCACGCCGTACCAGCCGCTGCCTTCACTGGCGATGGCGAACGCGTACGTGTGACCGGCGACCGGCGTCTGGTCGAGGCGGCAACTACCGCCGGTGCCGTCCTCCTGGAACCGGATGCAGTACGTGCCGGCGTCACCTGCGCGCCAGTCAGTGGAGTTCCAGAGCGAGTAGATGAACATGCCGACGCCATCCCGGTGCGTCTGCATGCCCGTGTAGCCGCCGACGCTACCGGCGGTGAAGCCGAACTGGTTTGCCCAGTAGACGTTGGCCTTGCCGGGCGACGCGTTGATCGTCATCCGGAACTCGGCCTGGGTCAGCGACGGGCTGCCGAAGGTGTAGTTGACGTAGGTGCCAGGCGTGACCCCGACCGCCGACGCGGTCGATGCGGGGATGAAAGTGGCGGCCAGGACCATCAGGGCGCATAACAGTAAGGACTTGAGTCTCATCGGGGCGAACCTCCGGGCGGGGGGCGGATTCGTTAGAGCGCTCGACGACGATAATGCGCAGAACTGTGCGCCGCCGTCCAGAGCTGAGCACAAAAAGCCAGAATTGTCCTCTTGTCCGCGATGAACAGGGCCAACCTTCTTTGCAACGATCGGACCCGATTTGCCGCTGTGAGGCAGCCTGCAGCTGACAGGTAGCAGACGAGCGGCAAATCGGGTCCGATCGTTGCAAAGAAGGTCGCACGCGCTCGTTGCCAAAGGCATCTACCCGCCCGGACGGCCCATGGTGTACGAACTAGGCGATGGGGAGGATGCGGCGCCAGCCATCGGAGACGAGGGTGGGGCTCATGCCGACCGACTGGTAGAGGCCGAGCGCTGAGGTCGGGTTGTTGGTGTCGACGTCGAGGATTGTGCCGACCCGTCCGGCGGCTGCGTCGAGAGCGAACGCGTCGTGCAGCAGGAACTTCGCCAGACCACGCCCGCGGAATTCCCCGAGCACGCCGACCGTGTCGACGGAGCCGCAGTTGTCGGTTTCGAGGTACTTGTCGCTACACACGCGCACCGCGACCGCCTGCCCATCGATCTCGAGCAGCGTCATCTGGGACCAGTCGAAGGTGGAAGTCGCGTCGAACCACTCGATCCACTCCTCGTGTGGCCGTTCTGCGAAACCGTAGTGGTCGCGGTGGCAGTCGAGGATGACCTGGTGGGCGGTCCAGCGGGTGGCATCGTCTAGCGCGCCTCGCCGGACCACGACGCCCGCGGGTACCTCCGGGATGGCGACCGGTTCGGTGTGGTTGATCTGCATCCGGTGGTACGTCGTACCCGTGGTGAAGTCGTTGCGGGCCAGCAGCGCGCGCAGCGGTTTGTCGGCGCGGTAAACGTCAGTGTCGACGGTGACCTCGGCGTGGCCGCGCTCGCGGCCCATCTCCCGCGCGCGTCGCATTGTCCGGTCGAACAGCCAGTCCGCGACCGCCGGCTGCTGCGACCACACCTGGATTCCGACGATCTGGCGATCGCCCTTGCCGAACGTGGTCCCATAGCCGACTGGCAGACCGTCTTTGGCGAGTACGAGAAACCCGTCTGTCGTACGGTCGAAGCCGGGCTCGACGATGCGATCGGCGACTTCGTCCACCGTGCCGTCGGCGTACCCGATCAACGGCGTGTTGTAGGCCACGAACATGCCGAACAGTGCCTCGGCATCGGTCGGCTCAGGAGACCGGACGGTGTAATCGCCAGGCAGCACAGCGGTGACCGTCATCGCCATTCCCCCCGACGTGCCGGTGGTCGAATCGGTAGGCGGAGATGGACAGAACAGATGCTGTGAAGAGAATTCACGTTGCCCCCTTGAACACCTACTAGATGCGCCCAAGGGAGGCAAAGTTACTTCCAGGCCTCGCGATTCGGCCGGGTAGGTCAGTGCAGGGGGTTGTCGACGTCGGCGGTGATGTGGGTGCCGAGGAGGTCGGCGTCGGCTGACACGGTGCCGTTCATGGAGGTGTGGAGGCCGCCCACGCCAGTCACGTAGAGGCCGGTTTGGATGCGGTCGGCCTGGGTGGTGGTGGTGGCCGCCAGGGTCGCGCTGGTGAGGGCTAGGGCCGCGATGAAGGTGCCCGTGATGAGTCGGACCGCAAGCTGACGCATGTGTTCTCCAGGGTTTGGGGGGATCGAGAGGCCACATCGACGGGCGGTTCGCGGGCACGACACAACGTAGTTGTCCGGTTACGGAATTGACAAAAAGGCCACGTGAAGAGCGGAAGTCCCGACTCGGGTGAGTTGGGACTTCCGCACGAGTGGTGAGGGGCGGGTTCGCCGGGTCAGCTCACGGCCTGCTTTGCGAGGGCGCTGATCTGGGCTTCCACCTCGGGGGTTACCTCGGTCAGGGCGAAGGCGGCTGGCCACATGGTGCCGTTGTCCAGTTGGGCCTGGTCGCTGAAGCCGAGTGTGGCGTAGCGCGACTTGAACTTCTCCGCGCTCTGGAAGTGGCAGACGATCTTGCCGTCCAGCGCGTAAGCGGGCATCCCGTACCAGAGCTTGGGCTCCAGGACCGGAGCGCTGGCCATGATGACGGCGTGGACGCGCTCGGCCATGATCCGGTCGGAGTCCTTCATCTCGGCGATCTTCGCGAGTACGTCCCGCATCGCCTCTGCCGCCTTGTCCGCGCGGGAGGCGCGGCGTGCTGCCTTCTTCTGGTCTGCTGCGTGTTCCTTCATCGCGGCCCGCTCTTCGGCGGTGAATCCCTGGTACGTGGTGCTCATGGTCGTACTCCTGTTCAAGAAACGTGATGGATGACTCAGGCGGCTTCCCAGACGAATCCGTCCGGGTCGGTCAGGACGCTCGCGTCGCTGCGGAGCACGATCCGGTGCGAACCGGTGCCGTCCTCGGAGACGCCAGCGTCCTTGGCGAGCGCGCGGCGCGGGTAGAGCGCCAGCGAGACGGCCGACGTAGTGCTGAACTCGACGTACTTTCCGCCAAAGCTCTTCGCCACGGGCAGGCCCTGGTCGACGTAGAAGCGCTTGCTCGCCTTGACGTCCACCACTCCCAGCAGGAGCGTGACCTGGTCGATCTGCCGGCTTACCGGGCCGCTGTCCTTCTTGGCCGAGGTAGCGACCTTGAGCAGCGTTCCGTCCGGGGCCTGTACGACGCCGCCGTACCCCCAGAAGCTCTTCGTGGCCGGCTTCAGCGTGGTGGCGCCGGCCTCGACGGCGGCGTTGATGATCGCGTCGACGTTGCCCGGCTGCGACATCACGAGTGACAGTGCGAATCCACGGAAGCCGGTGCTCGGTGCATCCGAGGCGCGGACGTTCACGTAAGGGGCCAGACCGAGAGCGTTGTAGAAGGCGGCGGCGGTGGTGTCGGGAGCTTCGAGGGTGACTGATTCGAACGTGGTCATGGCGGGTTCCTTTTCTAGCGAAGTGGGTTTTAGCGGTCTTGAAGGAGTCCGAGGACGTTGCCGTCGGGATCGATGACGGTGGCCACCAGGCGGCCGCCGCCAACCTCGTGCGCGGCCTCGGTCACGGTGGCGCCGGCGGCGATCACCTCGGCCAACTTCGCCTCGATGTCCGGCACGTGCCAGTACGACACCGGTGAGGTCATGCCCTGCGGTCCACCCCCGGGCACCAGGCCGATGTGCTGGCCCTCGGTGTCGAAGCCGACGTAGTACGACGAGTCGGTCTGCGGCTCGATCCCGAGCAGGGCCGCATACACAGCCTTGGATGCTGCGAGGTCGGACACGGGGTGCAGCACGGTCTTGATTCCCTGAGTGGTCATGCTCACTCCTTGTGGTTGAGGGCCTCGCTGTTTTCGTAGTCACAGCTTTGCTCCCGGCATGCCCTGCCCACATCCGTGGTGACCACGGAACGTTCTACGGATCGGTGCGTACGGAACGCGCCTCGGAGTGATGCGGCAAGATGGGGCAGTGGCAACAGCAGTGGACATCTCGCCTCGGGAAGCCGAGGTTCTGACCTTGGTCGGAGCTCATCTCAGCAACGCGGAGATCGCGGCCCGGCTATTCATCTCGGTGCGTACCGTGGAGAGTCACGTCTCCTCGCTGCTGCGCAAGCTGGAGGTGCCGGATCGGCGGGCGCTCGCCCATCGCACGCCCGAGCCGACCGGCGCCGCTCCGTCCCACCACCCGGCACCGGCTCTTCCGGCCCCGCTGACCTCGTTCATCGGCCGCGTGAGCGAGCAGGCAGCGCTGACCGAGATGCTCACGGCACAGCGCCAGGTGACCGCGGTCGGTCCCGGTGGAGTGGGCAAGACCCGGCTCGCGTTGGCGGTGGCCGCGGACGCAACCGGTGAGTACTCCGACGGCGTGTGGTTCGTCGACCTCGTCCCGGTCACGGATCCGGGCATGATCGCGACCGCTGTCGCCGGCACGCTCGGCCTCGGCGAGCAGCCTGGCCGTGACATGACCGAATCCGTGGTCGCCGCGCTGGCCGACCGTCATACCTTGCTGGTGCTGGACAACTGTGAGCAAGTGCTGGACGGGGTGGCGCTGTTTCTCGAGCTACTGCTGGCGAACTGCCCTCGACTGACCGTGCTGGCGACCAGCCGGGCCCGGCTGATGGTGCCGTTCGAACGGGTGTACCAGGTCCCGCCGCTGTCGCTGCCCGTCGACGGTGAATCCGACGCGGTCGCGTTGTTCATGGATCGGGCGGACGCGGTGGGCCGGCCGCTGGATTCACCACTGCGCGACCAGATCGTCGCCATCTGTGAGCGGCTGGACGGAATGGCGCTGGCGATCGAGCTGGCCGCGGCGCGGTATCACTCGCTCGGGCTCGACGGCATCACCGCTGCCCTGTCCCACCCGCTCCGCATGCTCACCGGCGGCTTCCGTGCCGATGAACGGCACCGTTCGGTGCGGGCGGCGCTGGACTGGAGCCATGCGCTGCTAGAGCCTGCCGACCGCGTGCTCTTGCGCCAGGTGTCGGTGTTCGCGGCGCCTTTCACCGCTGCCGCGGCGGGGGAGGTGGCCGAGACCGAGGAATTCCTGGTCGCCGATGGCCTGGCCCGGCTCGCCGAGCAGAGCCTGCTGGTGGTGACGGCATCACCGCGCGGTACGACGTACCGGGCGCTGGAGACCATCCGGCAGTACGCGACGGAGCAGCTCGCCGAGGCCGGTGAGCTGGCCGACGTTCGATCCCGGCACCTTCGCTGGTGCCTGAGCAAGGCGGCCGGCCTGGCAGTGGTCGGAGAGGACTGGCGGCCCAAGTTCGACGCGATCGCCGACGACCTTCGCGCCGCCCTGGCTTGGGCGGCGCAGGAGCCGGAGCAGCGCGCCGACGCGTACCGACTCGCCCACCACCTTGCGGAGCTGACGTTCACCCGCAACCTCATCGGCGAATCCCAGCAGCGGTATGAGCAGGCGGCCTCGTTCGCCGAAGACCCCGGCTCGGCCGCTGCCGCACTTCGGCACGCCGCCGCCGTGGCCGGCTGCCGGATGCGCGGTGACGACATGTACGACCTCTACCGCGCGGCTGCCGAATCCGCCCGCAGTGCCGGGGACAACGCCGCCGCTGCGTGTGACCTGGCGACCATGGCCACCACCGCGTACCGCTTCCCGGACAAGTTCGTACGGCCGTTGCCACCGGAAGAGATTGCGGCGCTCATCACGGATGCGCGGGAACTGGCCGGCGAGGACTCGGCCGCACAGGCCATGGTGGCGTTGGCCGAAGCCGCGCAGGCGCTCACGGCCGCGATCACCGCCGGCCAGGAAGCACCCGGCAACGCCATCCCGGAGACGGTCGCGAGCGCCGAACGGGCTGTCGAACTGACCCACCGTACGGGCGATCCGGTCGCCGAATCCGCCGCGCTCGACGTACTGACCTGCGCCCTGAGCTGGGCCAGCGACACGTTTGCCGCAGCCGCCACGGCCCAGCGCCGGGTCAAGGTGCTGTCGTCCACACCGAATACGCCGGCCGCTACCCATGAGCTGATCGAGGCGCTCGGTGAAGCCGCCGAGGCCGGCCTTGGTACCGGCGACCTGGCGGGGGCTCGCCAGTGGGCACGGCAACTCGCCGATCATCCGTTGCTGGCCGAGGTCGGGCACCGCGCCATGAGTTGGCTGCTGGTCGCGGATGCCTTGGCGGGCAACGTCGACGAGGTGCTCACCGGCAGCGTCCGGTTCCTCGATGCGTGGCGGCGCGCAGGCAGTCCCGCCCGGTCGTTCCTCGGTCCCGCGGTGGCCGCGGTGGCGATGATCCACGGCCTCCGCGACGACGATGACACCCGGCGTGAATGGCTGGAGATCCTGGATCAGCTCGGTGCTGAACGGGAACAGACCTATGGCTACGGCGCGATCTTCGACGCGATGCTGTTGCTGCACCACGGGCAGGTAGCGGAGGCGATGGAGCGGATGGCGCCCGAGCCCTGGGAGGTGTGGAAATGGGTCACCTGGATCTGGCACCACTGGTACGTCGCGCTGCGCGCCGAGGCCGCAGTGCTTGCCGGCAGCCCCTTTGCGCGTGACCGGGTGGCCGAGGCGCGGACCATCGTGGCCGGTAACCCGGTCGCCGGTGCCATGGTGGAGAGAGCTCAAGCCCTGCTCGACGCCGACCAGGAGGCGCTGCTCGCCACGGCAGCCGCGTTTGACGCCGCCGGCTGTCATTACCAGTCCGCACGGACCGTGTTGCTTGCCGAGCACGCGGAGACGAGCGGTTGACAGCAGGCCGACCCGGGCGTGTCCTTTGGGGTGAGGTGTGTGTCTCTATATCGGTCGCCCGTACTGCGGATGGCCGATCCTGGTCGCATTTCTCGGGGGCTAGAACCATGGGGGCGTAATCGTGAAGCGCTTGCTGTTGGCCGGGTTTGTCTCGGCCGGATTGGCGTTGCCGTTGTTGTCCGTACCGGCCGATGCGGCGCTGCCGGGAGATGTGGCGGTATCCGACCAGACGTACGTGCGCTACGACGGTGGTACCGATCCGGTGCTGGCCGCCTGCTCGATCAACAACCGGCAGCAGAACGAGCCGGCCGCGAGTATTGCCCCGCACAATCCGGCGCTACTGACCGCAGGGGCCAACGACTACTGCACGGTTCCGACGGCCGGTGGGACCTGGGCGGGCTTCTACTACTCGGCCACGGGCGGTTCGACCTGGACCAATAGCCTGTTGCCGGGCTATCCCGGTGACACCTCACCGGCTGGTACGGCGTCGCCCCTGAACCGAATCGGCGTCACCAACGCGGGTGACCCGGTGCAGGCCTGGGACAACAATGGCCACGTCTACTACGCGGGGATCGGCTTCAACCGGGCCAAGCCGGGACTCGGTTCGATCTGGGTCGCGCGCTACGGCTGGCCCGGCGGCGCGAGTCCGTCGTACCAGTTCACGACGCTGGTCGAGCGGGGGACGCCGAGCCCGATCTTCCTGGGCTTGTTCCACGACAAGATCCTGATCGAGGTGGACCGCGGCGCCGACAGCCCGTACGCCGGGAACGTCTACGTGTGCTGGGCGCGGTTCACCGCGAGCGGCCCCAATAATGGGGTCTTCGTGGCGACTTCGGCCGACGGTGGGCGCAGCTTCCGCACCCAAAAGGTCTCGGAATCGGTGCACGGTAGCCAGTTCTGCGATATCGCGGTCACCCGCAACGGTGACGTGCACGTTGCCTGGCGCCAATTCGACGCGGGTACGGGCCAAATGCAGAACAACGGCGTCGCCTGGGTGAAGTCGACCAATGGTGGCAAGTCGTTCAGCAAGCCGGCCGTGGCCGCTGAGTTCATCGGCTGGGACCCGGGCGATCAGACCGTTTCGCCCGCCGCGTACGGCCAGGCCAAGTACAACGCCTGCCTCGTCGGCGACGGCACTCTCGGCGCGTGCGCATCGCCGGAGCCGCGGGCGTTCGCGCGCGACTGCGGGGATGGCCCATTCGCCTGCCAGTCGGGTTACGTGTTCCACCGGATGAATACCCAGGTCCGGATCACCGCCGACCCGACGGCGTCCGGTGATCCCGACGAGGTGTTCGTGGTGTTCGACGCGAGCGTGCCCGGTTCGGAGACGTCTACCGGGTCGACGTACGGCACGATCTCGGAGGGCGTCGGAAGCCAGGCCTCGGTCTACCTCATCCGTACGACGACGGGTGGTTCGACGTGGTCCGCGCCTTCGCGCATCGACGCGCAGGCCGTTGGCCACCAGTACTTCCCCGACATCGTGGCCGAAGCCGGCCGGTTGCACGCGGTCTGGCAGGACAGCCGGTACGACGCGGTGGTCGGCCCGGGCGGGCGCGATTTCCGTAGTGTGCCGGTCGGGAACCGTGCGGTGGCAGCGAATCCGCCCGGCGCGGTGGCAGGACCTCCGGGCCTCGCCGCCTTCTACGCCACGTCGGCGAACGGCGGTGCTAGCTGGGTGGTCAGCCAGGTGAGCACGGTCAACACGATGCCGCAGTACGAGCAGTTCGGTGATCGCGATGTGCCGTTCTTCGGCGACTACAACTACATCGCGGCCTCTGGCACGACCGCGTTCATGACCTGGACGGATCACCGGGACGTTGTCGCGGGCAACGACCCGCGCTATCCGGTCGACGGCGTGGACGGCTTCGACGTACTGCAATGCCGTGCCGCCAACCCCGACGGCACCTTCGGCCCAGACACCTGCCCCAACGCAGGCGGCCTCGACCAAAACATCTACGGCGCCATCCGCTGACGCCTGACCGTCTGGAGGGCCTCGTGCCGAGGTTCTCCAGACGGGTTTGGTGGCGGGTACTCCAAGGGGGGAGGTGCTTTGGCAGCTCCGAGCAACTGAGGAGGCTCGTGATGGGTATTGGTGTCGGGATTTTCCTGCTGGCGGTCGGCGGTGTGCTGGCGTTCGCGGTGACGGATCGCATCAGTGGCGTCGACCTGACGATGGTCGGTTACATCTTGATGGGCGCGGGTGCGCTTGGGCTCGCGATCGCTCTGCTGATGAACAGCCAGCGTTCGCACACCTCGCACACGTCGGTGGAGGAACATCGCGACATCCCTTAGGCCTGGTGCTTGTATCGTCAACACACGTGGGCGTTAGAGCGTGACGCGGAGGCGGGAGTCGGCGCCGCGGCCGTAGCGTGGGTCGCCGCCGCGGATGAGGATCGAGTGCTCGCTGGCGGTCGCGCGATAGAGGCGGAACAGCCCGGGAGCACGGAGTTCCGCGGGTTCGATGCGTTTCTCCGTGGGCAATGACGAGTTGTAGATCGCGGCAGCCGCCTCGAGCTCGTCGTCCGGCACCAAGGCGGCCGAGGCGGTCATGTAGACGGCCTGGGCGCCACCGATTCGTACGGTCGAATCGAAGATCGCGATGCTGATGCGGGGCCGTACGGCGACGTTCGCCGAATGCAACGTTGTCGGCGAGGACACCCAGTAGAAGTCGGTGAACTCGTCAGCCGTGAAGTAGACCGGCGTGACCCACGGATTGCCATCGGCGTCGGCCGTGCCGAGAACCATATAGCGGTTCGTGGTGATCACCTCGCGGGCGATGTCGGCGGGCTCAGTCATGGTCGGCTCCCTTACGAACGCGGTACGTGAGGTGCTGCGCCGCCGGCGTCGTGATCGCGTCGGTCAGCTCGAACTGCGTGATATCGAGGTCCTGGAACAGGGGAGTGCCCGCGCCGAGCACAACCGGCGCCAGGTGCAGACTGAGTACGTCGGCCAGTCCCGCGCGCAGGCACTCGGCGGCGACTGCGCCGCCTCCCATCACCACGATGTCCTTGTCCCCGGCAACGGTTCGCGCTTGTTCGATAGCACTGGCGAGGCCGTCCGTGACAAAGCGGAAGCGGTCGGCCAGGCGTACGTGGTCCGGCTCTTTGTGGGTGACGACAAATACCGGTGGCGGTGTGGGCGGTTGGTGCGCGGCGCCGTAACCGACATCGTCACCCCAGCCGTTCGGGCCGTCGACGATATCGAAGGTGGTGCGTCCCATCAGCACCGCGCCGGTCCGGGCCACGGTCTGCTCCAGGATCTCGGCATCCCGTTCGGACTTCTTGCCGATCGCCCAGTCATGCAAGGCCTCGCCACCCACGCCGAGGCCGTTCTCGGCATCGACGTCCGCGCCTGCGACGTACCCGTCCAGCGACATCGAGATATCGACGATCACCTGCGCTTGTTGGGATGGCGGCCCGGCCTGTAGCACCTCCGCGAGGCGGTCCATCGAGTCGTTGATGCCGTCCTCCATGCCGGACTCGATCGCGGTATCCCGCGCCTGGATCGACGGGAAGACCGAGTGCGTGTGCAACCGGGTCGACCCGTCGAGATCCTCGAAGCGGTGGGTTTCCAGGCAGACGTCATCCGGCCAGCCCTCGTACTCGAAAGTCTGGATGATTCGCTCGTTCTCGGTGGCGGCGTGGAACACACCCCGGAAGGCGTACTCGGTGCCATCGGCATCACGGTGGAGATACCGATACCGGCCGCCCGGGCGTACGTCGTACTGCTCGACGTGCATCTCGACTCCGCGGGGCCCGAGCCATTGGGCGATCAGGTCGGGGTCCGTCGACGCCCGCCACAGTTGTGCGGGCGTCGCGTCGAACTCGCGGGTCACGTCGATGAACGGCGTCCCGGGTTGGGCGGTGATGGTCGTGGGTTTGCGGCTCATGGTCTGGACTCCTTCTCCGCTTGGGTTTCCTTAGCTTTTCCGCAGGTTGTCGAGTACGGCGTCGAGTCGGCGGTGCTGGTCTTCCAGGGCGAGGCGGTATCGGTCGATCCAGCTCGTCAGCTCCTCGAGCATCACCGGGTCGAGGTGGCACGGCCGACGCTGACCGTCCCGGCTGCGAGTGATCAGACCGGCGGCCTCGAGCACCTGGATATGCCGCGAGACGGCCTGCTTGGTGATCGCGAACGGCTCGGCCAATTCGTTCACCGTCGCCTCGCCCCGCGACAACCGCGCGATCAACGCCCGCCGAACCGGATCCCCCAACGCCGTGAACGCCCGATCCAGCCGCTCCTCCACCCCATCGGCAAGGGGCGACTCCTGCATGCGAGACATAATCAACCAATCCGTTGATCAACCAACACGTTGACAATAAGCCCAGACTCCGACCCCGTCAACCTTCCCTTGCATTCATCGGTCCGAATCCGCCCTCTGGCCGCCGCGGACCTGTACAGGTACGCACACGGGAGAGGGCGGATTCGGACCGATGAATGCAAGGGAAGGAGGAAAGGCAGAGGCCCTCTCGTTGGGCGGGCGAGAGGGCCTCTGGGTTGGGGGAGGGATCGGGGTTAGGGGGTGCAGGTGGGTTCGCCGGGTTGGGTGCCGAGGTTCACGGCGGCCCAGGCGGCTTTGACCTTGTTGTACTTGGCGCACGTCGCGTCGAGGTTCTTCGCGGCGTTGAGGGTGGCGATGCGCCACTTCGGGTAGCTCATACCCGAGGTCTTGAGCAGCATCGCGTTGTAGAAGATGCGGCCGGCTTCCTTGATGCCGATACCCGTCAGCGTGGTGCTGTTGCAGGTCGGGCTGACCGGCTGGCCGTTGGTCGGGTTGGTGCCCTCGGCAAGCAGGTAGAACCAGTGGTTCATCGGACCGGCGGCGGCGTGCACGGACGACGGCAGGCTGGTCGAGTAGCAGTTCGGGTGGCCCGAGACCCTCGACGGGTTGTACATGTAGCGGATCGGCCCGTTGCCGACTAGGTTGATCTGCTCGCCGACCTCGTAGTCCGGCTTGTCGTTCGCGTTGTTGAGGTACGCCTCGGTCAGCGCGCCCCAGATGTCCGCGACGGACTCCTGACCCGGGTGACCGGAGATGCCGCCCGGCGTCTTGGCGTCGAGACCGTGGCCGTACTCGTGCGCCACGACGTCCGTACCGGTGATCCAGTAGTTCTGGTTGTTGCGGCCGAAGACGACACCGCCGATGTTGCTGGAGTGGTTCCAGTAGGCGTTGACGTCGGGCAGTCCGACCTCGGCGTCGGCCCAGCGGCCGCTGCCGTCGAGGCCGTTGCGTCCGTACCAGTTCTTCAGCAGATCCCATTCACCGGCGGCGATGTACATGACGTCGACGCAGCCCGAGACCTTGTTGGTCTTGCTGGTGTTGCCCCAGACGTTGTCGGCGTCCGTCATCACGGCGTTGGTGCTGTAGTCGATGCAGGACAGGCTCGGCCGGGCCGGGTCGGTCATCCGGTACGTGCCGCCCGACAGCGTGGTGCCGAAGCTCAGGCCCGAACCGTTCCAGATGCCCGTGCCGGTGCCGGACGCGGTCTGCTCCGCCGAATGCGCGACCTTGCCGGTGGTGGCGTCGACGTACACCAGCTCCTGGCTGGCGTTGTTGCCGTGGTCGTGCGCGGGGTGCTTCGCCTTTCCGGCGACCGGCACCTCCCAGGCGAGGACGGGCTTCGGCTGACCGATGACGAGTACGACGAGCTTCGGCGTACCCGAGCCGGTGACCGTCGTGAACGCCTTCCGGGCGGCGGTCGTCGCGCGGGCGGCGGCGAGCCTGGGCGTCGTATCGACGGAGATGGTCGCCTTGGAAGCGGCGATGGTGGTGAGCACCTTGCCGGCGGCGTCGGTCGAGACGACGGCGTCGCCACCGATCACCGGCAGGCCCTGGTAGGTCTTGTTGTACGAGACGTAGAACAAGTCCTGCTTGTCGGCCTGGCCGCCTTCGAAGACGCCAAGGCGGACGAACTGCTCCGCGGTGCTCTTGCGCAAGCTGCCGATGGTGCCGTTGACGGCCTGGTCGGCGGACGCGATGGCGAGGGCGGTCGGGTCGGGCGCGTCGATGGGGGCGGCCGATCCGGTGGCGAAGCTGCTGCTCGCCAGGGTTCCGGCTATCAGTGCGGCGGTCAGTCCGGTGACCGCGGTCAGTTGTACGGCACGGCGTTTGCGATGGGTGCTCGCCGAACTCAGAACTCTCACGGTGCTGCTCCTCACGGGGGCAGAGGGGGCGGGGTCACGAGATGGCCCGCCTCACTGAGCCACCTCATGAGACGAACGGTGGCCAATTAGCCGGTTTCACGGCAAGTAAAAGTCACCCTCGGTTGGGTCTCGTGACATAGAGCAAGGGGAACCATTCGGGTGAACAGCGACACACCCTCTGTCATCCCGCTGCGACAGAGGGTCACCCTTCCTTGACAAGCGGCCTCGCGCACCTTCCAGAGCCGTCGCGTGGTGCGTGCCTGCGGCGTACCGTGAGTGATGGGTGGGGACCCGGTGGGGGTTCTGTTAGGCGTGGGGGTTTGATGTGGCCGGGCGGGAGCCATCGAGTGATTTCAGGGCACATACGGCGGCCTTGGCCAATGCGTATCGGGACGCGTTGCTGACGGGTGATCGGGAGCTCGGCAAGGAGAACGTGATTCTGCGCGCGCTGGTCGCGGCCTCGGCGGCGGACATGTCGCAATGGGTGCGGACGCGGCTGCCGGAAGGCGACTCGGTCGCGGAGCCGATCGACAAGCTGCTGCCGGATCTGCAGCAAGCGGATCACCTGGGCAAGGGCATGGCGGCTACCAGGAAGAAGCTGCTGAGCGAGGCGGTGGCGGCGGTCTGGGCCGCGATCCTTGGTGGTGGCTGGCCGCTCTGGTTGACGTCGTTGATCGCGGCCATCGGCGGAGTGTTCGCCTTCTCCGAACGTGCGGGCGAAACGTTCGGCGCCGTCATCATCCCGGTCATCGCCGCCGGCGGGGGCGCGGTGCTGGCCTTCGTCCGGGTGATCCAGCATTCGCCGACCGCGGTGACGGCGATCAGCGGTTCGGCCGGGAAGCTTTGGGACAGCGTCGACCAGATCGGCGGACGTGCGGAGCGGTTGTTCAACCAGCGCGTTCAGCCGGGCATCAGCACGCTTTACCACCTGGTCGACCAGACGCCCGGGCCAACGCCCGTCCTCCGCGAACTGCGTGGAACGGCCAAGTCGATCGTCGGCACGCTCTACGTCCTGCTGGCCGTTTGCCTGGTGTTCTTCGGCCTCGGCGTCGCGAATGCCGCAAACGATTACTTCAAGCAGTCGCAGTGCTACGGCACCACCTGCGTGCCGGGCTGAAACCGGGTTGGCGGATTCTTTGGTTGCATTACGAATCAGTCGAGTTTAAAGCCCCTCAGAGGGGTACGATTCGGCTGCCCGGCCCGGCTGTTCCCCCCGTGACGGTCGGGTCGGGTCTTAAGCGCCATCGACCTGACCCGCGGGCCTTCCTCGAGTCCAAAAGAGGCCAGGAATGAGCAACGCGATTCGCGTCGTCCAAGTAGGCGCGGGCGCGATGGGGCAGGCCTGGCTGCGCGCGATCGACGCGTCGCCCGACGTCGAACTGGCCGGTCTGGTCGACCTCGACGTCGAGGTGGCCCGCGCGGCCGCGACGCCGTACGACGTGCCGGTGGCGGCGACGCTGTCCCAGCTCGACGTACCAGCTGATGCGGTCGTCAACGTGACGGTGCCGCCGGCGCATCGGCCGGTCAGCGTGGAGGCCATGCGGCTCGGGTTGCCGGTGCTGTGCGAGAAGCCGATCGCGCCGACCGTCGCCGAGGCGCTCGAGATGATCCGGGTATCCGCCGAAACCGGACAGCTGTTGATGATCAGCCAGTCCCGGCGGTACTACAACGCGTTCATCGAGTTCCGCCGGTTGGCCGGCGCGCTCGGCACGATCGGACTGGTCAGCTGCGAGTTCCTGAAGGCGCCGCGGTTCGGGGGATTCCGCGACGAGATGGCCGAACCGCTGCTGGTCGATATGGCGATCCACCAGTTCGACGCGGCGCGCGCGTTGCTGGGAGAGGACCCGCTCTCGGTGTACTGCGAGTCGTACAACCCACCATGGAGTTGGTACGACGGTAACGCGGCCGCGAATGCGGTGTTCGAGTTCGCGTCCGGCGCGCGGTTCGTGTTCAACGGGAGTTGGTGCAGCCCGGGGCTCGAGACTTCGTGGAACGGTTCGTGGCGAGTCAGCGCCGAGCACGGCTCCGCGACCTGGGACGGCGACCACGCGCTTGCCGTCGAAGGGCCGATCGGCGGCATCGAGCTTGGCGACGAGCCCGAGGAGCTCGCCGGCTCGCTGCGCGAGTTCGTTCATTGCCTGCGTACGGGCGAGACACCCGGCACCGAGGCGAGCAGGAACGTGCACAGTCTCGCGATGGTCGAGGCGGCCGTGTTGTCCGCGACCGAGCGGCGACGCGTTGTGATCGCCGAGATACTGGCCGCCGCCACAGCCTGACGGTTTTCGTCAAGGTCGGAGATCGACCTGTCGCACGACCCTTCCTTTACTCCGGAAAGTATGCCATTCTCACAATCGATTCCGCGGATCCTATCGGATATCGAATCGCCCGGACGGAGTGCTGTGTGAGTGGAACCATCGAAGTGCAGCCGGTGCCGCCACCGGTCGTGGTAGCCGATACCCGACCGAGAGCCGGCCTGTCGAAGCGAACGAAGACGCCCAAGCAGAGCAGGCGTGTGCAGGCGAAGCGGGCCTGGCAACGGCACTGGCAGCTCTACCTGCTGGTGATCATCCCGGTCGCGTATTTCGTCATCTTCAAGTACATCCCGATCAGCAACGCCGTGATCGCGTTCAAGAGCTACAACGTGATGAAGGGCCCGTGGGGCAGCGACTGGGTCGGGCTGAAGAACTTCGAGCTGTTCTTCGGCAATCCGATGTTCGGCACGCTGCTGAAGAACACCTTCATCCTGGCGTTCTACCTGGTGCTGGCGAGCTTCCCGATCCCGATCCTGCTGGCCATCGCGCTGAACGAGATCCGGCACGGCTTCTTCAAGAAGACGCTGCAGCTGGTCACCTACGCGCCGTACTTCATCTCGACCGTCGTGGTCGTCTCGATGACGCTGCTGATGCTGTCGCCGCGACTCGGCATCGTGAACGACGGTCTCGGCCTGTTCGGCGTACCGGCGATCGACTTCCTCGGTGATCCGGACTACTTCCGCCATATCTACGTCTGGTCCGACGTCTGGCAGACCACCGGCTATTCGGCCGTGATCTACATGGCCGCGCTGGCCGGGATCGATCCCGCGCTGCACGAGTCGGCCAAGATCGACGGCGCGAGCCGGTTGCAGCGGATCCGGCACGTCGATCTGCCCGGCATCATGCCGACGGCGGTGATCATTCTCGTGCTGGGCGTCGGCAACATGATGGCGATCGGTTTCGAGAAGGCCTTCCTGCTGCAGAACCAGCTGAACCTCGCCCAGTCCGAGATCATCGCGACGTACGTCTACAAGACCGGTCTGATCAACGCCGACTTCAGCATGGCGACGGCGATCGGCTTGTTCAACTCCGTGGTCAATCTCGTGCTGCTCCTGTTCGTCAACTTCGTCGCCAAGCGGATCACCGGGAACGGGTTGTGGGGATGAGCACGCTTACGATTTTCCGCCGTTCTGTTAAGGATGCTCCGGGGAAGAAGATCAGCGAGCCGTTCAGTGACCGGGTGTTCCTGGTGGTCATCACGGTCATGCTGGTGGTGGTGCTCGCGGTCGTCCTGATGCCGTTGGTCTACATCGTGGCCAGCTCGTTCAGCAGTGCGAACGCGGTGAGCTCCGGCCGGGTGCTGTTCTGGCCGGTCGAGTTCTCGCTGCGGGCCTACGAAGTGGCGTTGAGCAATCCGCAGGTGTTGCGGGGCTACTTCAACTCCTTGATCTACGCCATCGGCGGCACCCTGATCAGCGTCACCCTGACCGTGGCGATCGCGTATCCCTTGTCCCGCAAGGGATTCTTCGGCCGCAACGTGATCATGACCGGTCTGATCTTCACCATGTTGTTCTCCGGCGGCCTGATTCCGACGTACATGGTGGTGCAGGATCTCGGCCTGCTGAACACCCGTTGGGCGCTGCTGCTGCCGAGCGCGATCGGCGTCTGGCAGGTGATCATCGCCCGGACGTTCTTCGTGCACACGATTCCCGACGAGTTGTACGAGGCGGCCACCCTGGATGGCGCGAGCGATCTGCGGTTCCTGTGGTCCGTGGTGTTGCCGTTGTCCAAGCCGATGCTGGCGGTGATCGCACTGATGTACGCGATCTTCCAGTGGAACTCGTACTTCGACGCCCTGGTCTATCTGAAGGACCCGGATCTCTTCCCGCTGCAGATCGTGCTCCGGAACATGCTCATCCTGAACACGACCAACGGCGGCTCCACCGACTTGGCCCAGCAGCTCGAACAACGACAGCTGGCCAACGTCCTCAAGTACGCGCTCATCGTCGTCTCGAGTGTGCCCGTACTGCTGATCTACCCGTTCATCGCCCGCCACTTCACCAAGGGCGTGATGGTCGGCGCGGTCAAAGGCTGAACACCTCAATCTTTTAGGAAGGGAAGCACCATGCGTTCCATCACAAGCCGCGTGACCGCTCTGGTGGCGGCCACCGCACTGGCTGTCGCGGGTTGTAGCTCGAGCGACGAGGACGGCGCGAAGGCGGAGATGAATGGCGACAAGGTCATCATCGACACGCTCTCGCCGGCCGACCCGGATACCAATCTCGCGACCAACAGCATCTCGAAGTTGATGAGCGACAAGTTCAAGATCGACTTCCGGTTTCAGAGCACCACCTTCGACGCGGCCGCGGCGAAGGAGAAGCGCCAGATCTCGCTGGCCAGTGGCGACTACCCGGACCTGTACATGCTGATCCCGTGGGTGGACGGCTTTACCCAGGCAGAGGTGCTCAAGCTCGGCACCCAGGGTGTGGCGTTGCCGATCGAGAACCTGATCAAGGAGAACGCGCCGAATATCCAGAAGGCGCTCGACTCCAACAAGACGCTGAAGGAGATGGCGACCGCGCCCGACGGTCACATCTACGCGATGCCGCAGTGGGCCGACTGCTACCACTGCACCTACCCGGACAAGCTGTGGATGAACAGCACCTGGTTGAAGAAGCTGGGTCTGCAGCAGCCGAAGACGACCGAAGAGCTCAGGACGGTCCTCAAGGCTTTCAAGACGCAAGACCCGAACGGCAACGGCAAGGCCGACGAGATCCCGATGTCGACCGACGCCCGCGACAGCAGCCTGATCGCGTACCTGATGGGGGCGTTCGCGTATGACCCGGTCGGCTCGAACAACGGCACCCGCGGTCTGCTCACGCTGAACGGCGACAAGGTGGTCACCCCGATCGACAAGCCGGAGTGGCGCGAAGGCCTGAAGTACATCAACTCGCTGGTGGCGGAAGGCCTGATCGACAAGGCGTCGTTCACCCAGAGCTCGGACGCGCTGCGGGCCATCGGTGACAACCCGAAGGCGGTGCAACTGGGTTCAGTACCGGTCCTGCACCCGGGCATCTTCGTGACGCTCGACTCGAAGGACGGCCGGGACAAGCAGTACGACTCGGTGCCGCCGCTGACCGGGCCGACTGGCAAGAGCTACACCGGCCTGCAGTACCCGACGTCGATCAGCTTCACCTTCATGCTGACGAACAAGGCCAGCAAGGAGGCACAGATCGCCGCGATCAAGATGCTCGACTACATCTACACCGACGAGGGTCAGCGCATCGCCACGATGGGGCCCGAGGGTGTCGGCTGGGTGAAGCCCGGGCCGAAGGACGTCGCGCTCGACGCCAAGGCCAAGGCGGCGTACAAGCCGTTGCCTAGTGCAACGACGCCGAAGAACATCTCGTGGGGTGCGCTGGCGCAGTACAACAACACGCTCGCCTACCGGAACGCCCAGGCGGTGCCGACCGACATCTACTCCGAGGCGGGTTACGAGCGCCGATTGTTCCAGGCCACCAAGCAGTACGAGGGGCATGAGGACAAGGCGCAGTTCTTCCCGACCGTCTCGGTCTGGATCGACCCGAGCTTCGGTGCGGAACTGGCCACGCTGCAGACCAACCTCGACAGCTATGTCCTGCAAAACCAGTTGGCCATGATCACCGGGTCGAAGAGCCTCGACACCGACTGGGATGCCTTTGTGAAGGGTCTCGAGGGTGTGGGCATGCCGCGATACCTCGAGCTCTACCAGCAGGCGTACGACAAGTACAAGAACGGGAAGTAGATGCTTTGGTATACCGCGCCCGCTCCCGACTGGTTCGAGGCGCTGCCGCTCGGGAACGGCCGGCTCGGCGCCAAGGTGTTCGGCCGGGTCGAGACCGAACGGATCGCCCTGAACCTCGACGAGCTCTGGTCCGGCGATGGGCCTTCCGCTCTCGGTGTGACCGATGGGCCGGCGACGTTGGCGGAGATCCGGCGGCTGTTGCTGGTCGACGGTGATCGGCTGGCCGCGTCCTCGAAGGCACGGGAGTTGCAGGGGCCGCTTGTCGAGTCGTACCAGCCGTTGGGTGACTTGGAGATCACTGATCTCGTCTCAGAGCAGCCGTTCAAGGAGTACGAACGGCGGCTCGACCTGGCGGACGGGATCGTGTCGGTGCGGTATACCAGGGGTGGTGTCAGGTTCGACCGGGAGATGTACGTGTCGGCGCCGGACCAGGTGCTGGTCTGCACCATCCGCGCCGATACGCCCGGTGCGATCAACACCCGGCTCGGACTCGTCAGCCAGCACCCGGCCGGGTACGAACAACTCGACGGCTCGACCGTGGCGATGCGCGGGCATGCCCCGGCGGACCTCACCATCGAGTACCGCGAGAGCCCGGACCCGATCCGGTACGCCGAAGGCCGGGGCATCGGCTTCGGCGTGGCCTTGAGGGTTTACGTCGACGGTGGCACGGTCGTCGCCGGGCCGGACGGCATCACGGTGCGGAACGCGGACAGCCTCACCGCCGTACTGGCAGGTGCCACGACGTTCGAGTCTTGGGACACCAAGCCTGGCGCGGATCCAGCGGTCGCGGTCGCGGAGGTCGTCGGGACGTTGGCGGCGCTGGCACGGGAAGGCTTGCGGGACAGGCATGTCGCGGATCATCGGGAGTTGTTTAATCGAGTGGAGTTGGCGTTAGAGACGCCGGACGAGCTGACGGCATTGCCGACCGACGAGCGGGTTCGCCGGGTTGGTGCTGGGGGCAACGATCCTGGGTTGGCCGCATTGGCCTTCGACTTCGGGCGGTACTTGCTGATGGCAAGCTCTCGTCCGGGCACGCAAGCGGCCAACCTGCAGGGCATTTGGAACGAGGATCGCCGTCCGATGTGGGCGAGCGACTGGACGAACAACATCAACACCCAGATGAACTACTGGGCCGCCGAGGTGGTCGGGTTGTCGGATTGTGCCGAGCCGTTGTTCGACAACATCGTGGCGCTTGCGACGGCCGGTGCCGCGACGGCCCGCGATCTGTACGGAGCACCCGGTTGGGTGTCACACCACAACGCCGACATCTGGATGGCGACCTGGCCAGTCGGCGCGGGTGGTGACGATCCGGTCTGGTCGATGGCGCCGAGCTGCGGGATCTGGTTGTCGGCGCATTTGATGGACCACTGCCGGTTCAGTCTCGACCGGGAGTTCCTGCGGGACAAGGCGTATCCGGTGCTCAAAGGTGCGGCGGAGTTCGCCTTGTCCATGCTGGTGGAGGATTCGCGCGGGCAATCGCAGATCGTGCCGTCGACTTCGCCGGAGCATCACTTCTACGTCCCGACCGGCGAGAAGGCTTCGGTCGATATCACCACGACGTACGACATCTGGGTGTTCCGCGAGCTTTTCGCCAACGTCCTCGAGGCCACCGAAATCGTCGACGGGGATGCCGATCTGGCCAAGCGGGTGCGCGAGGCGCGGTTGCCGGAGATCCCGATCGGCGCGGACGGCCGGATCATGGAGTGGTCGACCGACTGGCCGCCGTCCGAACGCCATCACCGGCACCACTCGCACCTCTACGGATTGCACCCGGGCGCCGAGATCACGGCCGCCACGCCCGAGTGGGTCGCCGCGGCGCGCGCCACGATCGCCGTACGGGCTGAGCTCGGAACGCCCGCAGGTGGTTGGACGCATGCGTGGTACGTCGCGTTCTGGGCTCGCCTGCTGGAAGGAGACAACGCCGGCCGGGTGGTCCGGGAGTATCTCGGGCGGTTGGTGTCGGACAACCTCTTGCATCGCGACGGCGACATCTTCCAGATCGACGCCAACTTCGGCATCACCGCCGGCATCGCCGAAATGCTCCTGCAAAGCCACACCGGCGACATCCACCTCCTACCCGCATTGCCGAGCGATTGGCCCAACGGCTCAGTCCGCGGTCTGCGTGCCCGAGGTGGCCTGACGATCGACCTGGAATGGCGCAACGGCCGCCTCACCAAAGGCCAGGTGACGGCCGACCGCGACGGCCAATACGTCCTGCTCTACGACAACACCCGCACTGCGGTAGACCTCACCGCGGGGCAGGCCAAACCGATCTAGGCGCCCTTGGATTTGGGTCGGCGCTTCGGCTCCGGCTGGGGTTTGGCTGTGGCGTGGCGGCCGCGGTCGGTGACGAGGGTGGTGGGGGAGGCGTGGTGGATGGCGTCGACGAGGTCCTGGTACGACGTACGGCGGGCGAAGCTTTCGGTGGAACCGGGCCAGCGGCGGATCGGGCCCCAGTCGTCCGGGCTCGGGGGTAGTTCGCCCGCGTCGTCCGGGTCGACGGTGATGACGACGAGATGCGGGATCCAGCGCTCGCTGCCGTCGGCGTTCTTGGATGGCAGGAGGATGCGGCTGACCTCGCGGATGTCGGCCCACGGCGTTGCCTTCGGCCAGCGCCCGCCGAGGTAGAGGCCGTGGTGATCGATGACCAGGTTGACGCCGTCCGTGTCGGTCTCCTGGGTGCGATCGTTCTTCGCGGTGTTCCAGGCGAAGTACCCGCACAGGGCGAGGACGGCCGCGATCGTGAGCGGCCCGACCACCGACTGCCAGAATCCCACCAGCAGGGCGCTGCCCGAGCCGCCGCGCAGCCGGATGAAGAGGGCGATCACCAGCAGGATGGCGAGTAGTGCGATACCGACGACCGCGATGAGGTTCAGCGCGGCCTTCAGCTCGGCACGGTCGGAGCGCCGTACGACGAACGCGTCCGGATCGGGTGGTGACGTGGCGGTCATACGGAGATTCTGCGCCCTCACCGGTCCAGGCCCCGGCCGGCGCCTTGGTTAGCTGACCCGTAGGTGCCGTCGTTCTGCCAGCTCCTCCGCGCTGACCACGGTCAGAATCGGGGTACCCGGCGGCGCGAACATGGTCACCACCAGCTGCGACTGCGCGTCCGGAAGGTTGTTGCCACCCTGGAGGTGGATCACGTCGCCGCCGGGCTCGAACACGGCGTCACCGGCCTTGAGCACGCGCGGTGCCTGTCCCTCCAGCTCGAAGAGGATCTCGCCCTGGACGACGTAGCCGAAGATCGGCCCGGGGTGCCGATGCGGCGGCGCGCCGGGGTTACCGGGCGGCAGGGTGACCCGGATGGTCCGGGCCTCGGCGCCGGCCGGGATCATGGCCGCCGCCTCCGGCAGGGTCGTGATCACCTCAACACCTGGGGGTAGCTGTGTCATGTATTCCTCCAAGGAAGGGACTCTCCACAGCAAGGACAAGGCAGCCTCCCCGTTTGTGACGGCCCGCGTGGATCAGACGCGACCACTCGTGACAGAAGGTGTGTGGTGGAAGCCCGACTTTTGGAGGGGTGGTTGCGGGGGCAGGTAGTCAAAGGGTGGAGTGATTTGCCGGATCGCTCGGTCTATCTGACTCTTAACGGGCTGGCGGCTTTGGTGCGGCGGTTCGGTCGGTAAGAATCGCTGCATGTCCGATCGGTCTGCACCGCCTGACAGCTCAACCGCCACCCTCGCCTCCGCCGGGAGCCGCGGGCGACGGCCAAGCCCGAAATCGGGCAAATGGCGGCGGGGCTGGTTCATCGCGTTCCTGGCCGTGCTGGTCATCCTGCCGATATTGCTGCATCGGCAGATTCCCAACAGCGTCGGCAATCTCGGCAGCCTGGTCGACACGTTCCTGCCCTGGGTCGGTGCCGCGATCCCCGTGCTCGCGGTGCTGGCGCTGATCCGCAAGTCCGCGACCGCCGGGATCGCCGTGGTCGTGGCGCTCGCCGTCTGGCTCGGCAGTTTCGGCAACGCGCTGATTCCGGGTAAGGGCGGCGGCGATCACAACGTCACCGTGCTCACCCACAACGTCGACGCGGCCAACACCGATCCAGCCGGGACGGCTCGCTCGATCATCGCGGCCGGGGCCGACATCGTGGCGCTGGAGGAGATCACGTCGCGGGATCTGCCGGTGTACAAGCGCGAGCTCGGTGGCACGTACAAGCACGTCGCCCAGCGGGACACCGTCGCGCTCTGGTCGCGCTATCCGATCGCGGACACCGGTTCGGTCGACATCGGCTTCGCCTGGACTCGCGCGTTGCGGGCCAGGGTGAGTACGCCGGAGGGTGACATCGCGGTGTACGTCGCGCACCTCGCCTCGGTCCGCGTCGGCACCAGCGGCTTCACGTCGAACCAGCGCAACGACACGATTCGTCAACTGGGACAGGCGATTTCGAAGGAGGAGCTCGCCGGCGTGGTCGTGATGGGCGACTTCAACGGTACGGTCGGCGACCGCAGTCTCGCCCCGATCACCGCAGGTCTGCGGTCGGCGCAGGGCGCGGCGGGTTACGGCTTCGGGTTCACCTGGCCGGCCGAATTCCCGATGGCGCGGATCGACCACATCCTCGTCCGCGGCGTCGTACCCACCAAAGCCTGGGTGCTACCCGCCACCGGCAGCGACCACCGCCCGATCATCGCCCAACTCCGCATCTAGGCAAGGCCGTTGCGATACGCGTAGGTGACGGCCTCGGCGCGATGGCGGGCGCCGATCTTGGCGAAGGTGTTGTTGATGTGGGTCTTGACCGTCGCCTCCGTGATGAACAGGCGCGCGGCGATCTCGGGATTGCTGAGGCCTTTCGCGATCAACACCAACACCTCGGTCTCGCGCGCGGTCAGGCCGTCGCGTCCCGGCACGGGCCCGGGGGAGGTGAGGCCGGCGATGAGACGGCGGGAGACCTCGTGGTCGAAGGTGGCCTGGCCCGCCGCGGTCGAACGCAGGGCGGCGCCGATCTCGACCCGGCCCGCGTCCTTGGTGAGGTAACCGCGCGCGCCGGCCGTGAGCGCGGCGCTGATCGACTCGTCATCGGCGTACGTCGTGAGCACGAGCACCGCCGTGTCCGGGTGGCCAGCGGTGATCCGGCGAGTGGCCTCGATCCCGTCGACGCCGGGCATGCGCAGATCCATCAGTACGACGTCGGGCCGTCGCTCGGCGACCAGCTTCACGGCCTCTTCGCCGTTGACGGCAGCGCCGACCACGTCCACGCCGTCGATCATGCCGAGGAGCGCGACTAGACCCTCACGCACGATCTGCTGGTCGTCGGCCACCACTACGCGCACCATTTCAGTCATCGCCGTTCATCCTCACAGGTACCTCTGCGACGACTCTCCACCCGCTCCGCGCTTGTCCCGCAGCGAGCGTCCCGCCAACCAGTGCGAGGCGTTCGCGCATCCCGGTCAGCCCGAACCCTGGTACCGCTGTAGCCGTTTCAGCTTGTTGTGCCGGGCCTGAGTCTTCGATCGTCACGGAAGTCCTGTCGTCGAGATAATCGAGCCGTACGTCGACCTGGGCGCCCGAGGCGTGTTTGGCCGCGTTGGTGAGGGCCTCGCGGCTCGCGCCGAGTAGAGCGACTGCGACGCCTGACGAAACAGGTCGAGGTGTGCCGCTCTGGTGAAGCTCAATCGGCACAGCGTGGTTGACCCGGTGCTGCGCGACCAGTGCCGCCAGTGCATCCGGTAGAGCCGGTACGTCGGCACGCAGGGCTGCAACGGCGTTACGCGCCTCGACGAGCCCTTGCACGGCAAGCCGTCGGGAACGTCGTACACGCTCTAGTGCAGCCTCAGGATCGTTCCGCTCGGTCAGGAGTGCCTCGGCCACGTCTAACTGGACAGTGAGCGCACCAAGAGCGTGAGCCAGTACGTCGTGCAGCTCGCGGGCTATCCGGCCGCGCTCGTCGAGGGCGGCCGCTCGTGCCTGTTCCTGCTGGGCCATCCGGGTCTGGACGAGCAGCTCAACGGTCTGCCGGGTCTGGGCCTCGAACTGGCGCCGGTTGAGCCCGAGCAGAACGAGGATGACGATCAGGCCGTACAGGCCCAGCAGCCAGCGGCCCGGCTCGTCCCAGAGCGCGGCGGACGCGGTCAGTACGGCAGCGCACAAGGTGCTGAACGCGACGATCGGCCAGATCCGGCGGGGATAGTGGATCGCGAACATCACGATGCTGAGCGCGGTCAGCACCATCACCCCGGAGACCTGCAGCCCGACCACGACGGCAGCGATCAGACCGCTCGCCGCCAACCCCGCCAGCGCGAACCGGGGATGCCGGGTCAGCACGGCCATCGCCGCGAGGAAGCAGGCCAGGCTGATACCGGTGATCGCCCACGGCCAAGACCACTCCGGGCCGGACAGCGCCAAGCTGGCGACCGCCACGACCGTGGTGAGGACGCGGACGATCCAGCCGGCCTCGGTATGGGTCTGCCTCATGCGCACAGCCTAGAAACCGATCGGCCCGCCCGAACCGGCCGCTGGGTGGAGACCGGGTGGAGAAACCCGCGCGGGTGGATCGGAAACCGTCGGCGCTCAGGAGTAACGTTCCGGCCACCGTAAGTGACAGGGCCTGGCTAGGTATCCAGACGGAGAGTAATTGGAAAACATCTGAACCAATCGCGGAGTCCTTCCGTGCTGTGTGTCGAAGGACCAAAACGACTCACCACGGAAGGTTCTGCCGATGTCGATTCGCAAGTTCGTGCTGCCCGTAGTCGCGACCGGAGTGGCCGCGGCGACCGCGCTGGCCGGTGCCGCTTTCGCCCACGACGAAGCCCCGCCAACGTCACCTCACCAGCACGCCACGACCGCCGCTTCCACGACCAGCACCGGCTACACCACCAGTAGCAAAGAGCAGGCGGTGTACTTCGCCGGCGGGCTGAGCGGTCGGAACGAGGTTGCCAACGGCGACCCCGACGGTCGCGCCACCGGCGTGGTCCGGATCAAGGGCGACCAGGTCTCGTATGCCCTGCGCTGGCAGAACATCACGGCCCCGAAGGCGTTCCACATCCACCAGGGCGTGGCCGGGACCAACGGTGGCGTCAAGATCGACTTCCTCGGCTCGGACATCCCGGCCGGCGCGGAGGCCATCACCGGTAGCGTCAATGTGGCGGACAAGGCGTTGCTCGATGCGATTCGGAGCAACCCGGCCGGGTTCTACCTGAACGTGCACACCGCGGAGCACGGGGGCGGAGCCGTTCGAGGCCAGTTGCACACGCTCAAGAAGGCGGTCGACCTCAACGGCGTACTGAATGGCAGTGCGGCGGCGAGCCTGCGGTCTGTTGCCGATGGCAAGCAAGAGGTACCGGGGCCGAAGCCGTCCGGTGACAAGGACGGTTCTGCCGCTTGGCTGGTGCGCACGAGCGGCGACAAGGTCTCGTACGCGACCGTCTGGACCGGGATTGGCGCACCGACCAACGGGCACATCCACTCCGGCGTCAAGGGCGTCAACGGCCCCGTCGTCGCCGACCTCTTCGCCGACGCGGACGGACTGCCGGCCTCGGTGACCGGTATCGCCGGTACCGCCACGGTCAGCGCGGACGTCGTCGCGCAGCTTGCGAAAGAGCCGGCTCGCTTCTACACCAACCTGCACACGGCCGAGTTCACCGGCGGCGCGGTGCGCGGTCAGCTGGCCAAGAACACGTACGGTCAGCCGCGCGCGGTGAACGCGGCGGTGGTCGGCGGCTCTCAGATCTACCAGTGCACGGAGCAGGCTGACGGCACCTTCGCCTACGGTCAGTTCGGTGTCGCCGCCGTGCTGCGTGACGGCATCCTGCACTCGTTCGCCCGCCCGGTCGCCGGCCCGCCGCAGTGGATCGCGCCGGACGGTACGGCGGTTGCCGGCAAGCTCATCAGCAAGTCCGCGAATGGTGCGGGCAACATCCCGGAGCTGCTGCTCGACGCCGACCAGTTCGGCACCCATCGCGGCATCCTCGCGGACACCACCCAGATCCTGCGGCTGAACACGGTCGGCGGTGTCGCTCCTGCCGGTAGCTGCGACCCCGAAACCGCCGCGATCGCGACCGTGCCCTACCAGGCGGATTACCTCTTCCTCGGCTGATCTCCTTGTTTTCTTGAGTTTCTGCCGAGTTGGCAGTGACTTGCCTCCGGGCTGCTCGTTAAGACCAGTACGGGGATGTCGGGTAGGTTTTGTGGTGCTGGCCTGCGATAGCCAAGCGACCGGCACCTGCATCACAGTTTGACCTTGTAGTGACTGCGGCCGGACGGGCCGTGGCAGCGCGGTGAGCCTTCTTGCGCAGTCGGGCACGGCAACGATCCGCGAACCTCAGCTCGCTACCTCCGGGTAGTGGGTTGGAATCCCCCAGCTTCAGCCGGGTGGAGGACGTCAACGGCTACTACCAGGGATGCAAGGAGGTGCACGGCTGATGCGTGACGTCACGCAGGCCCTCGCCCCTCGGACCGCGGAGAAGATCTTCCAGACGTACTTCGATGGCGACGCCTGGGTGCGGAAGGAGGCGCCGGTGGTCTCGACCGATCCGCGGATCAGCGTGCGGCTGGGGCAACTAGGCCTGTAGCGCCCTGCGCCGTCTTGTTCGGCGCCTTCCGCACAGGCGAGCTCGTGTCCGTTTCGCGAACATCGGCGTCCGGTGTGGTCCTGCCGCCCGGGCGCCGATCTTCGTAGCGTTGTGGACATGATGACCGACTTGAACCTTGCCGCGAAGAAGTACGCAACGGACGGTTTCGTCCTGGTCAAAGGCCTGCTCAGCAAGGAAGAAGCGGCCGCCTACCGGGAGACGAGTCACCAACTACTGGCAAGACTGAACCGGGACGACGACCCCACCTGGGGCGCCGCGATGGGGATGTCCGATACGAAGACCAAACTGCAACACCTGCACGACGCGCAGTTCTACGACGCCGCCTTCTCGCGGCTGCTGGTGGACCCGCGCTTCACCGACGTGGCCGCCGCGGTGATGGGCGTGCCGAACGTACAACTCCATCACACCAAGCTGTTCGTGAAACCACCGGAGAACGGATCGCCGTTCCCGCTGCACCAGGACTACCCGTTCTTCCCGCACACGTACCACCGGGTCGGCGCGGCCATCTTCCACTTCGATGACGCGCCCGAGGAGAAGGGCTGCGTCCGGGTGATTCCCGGTAGCCACCTCGAAGGCCCGCGGGAGCACGATCCGGAGGGCTCGTTCCACCTGCCCGACGTACCTTTCGAGTCCGCCGTGCCGCAGCCGGCCGAGGCGGGCGACGTGCTGTTCTTCACCTACCTGACCGTGCACGGTTCCGGCGTCAACGTCAGCTCCGAACCGCGCACCACGTGGCTCGTGCAGTACCGCGACCCTGGCGACCCGCCTGCCGTCCGTACTCACGACCACTCCCTCGGGCAGGGCATGATGCTGAGGGGAGTGGACCCGACCGGCAGGAGTGGAGCTTGAGCCTCCAGGCTCTAGAGCAAGCGGATCGCTTCGCCGACCTCCCAGGGCTGCTCGAGTCCTGTGAGGTCGGTGGGTTCCACGCGGACTTCCTCAGCGCCGACCTCTACCGCCCGGAGTACTGGCGGAACTACTGGCACAGCCACAGCTTCCACGAGGTCTGCCTGGCCTACGCCGGCTCAGGCCGCTTCAGCATCGGAGACACCTCGTACGACGTCGGGGCCGGCGAGGTCTTCCTGGCAAGGCCCGGCGACATCCACGAGATCGAGTCGAGCCAATCGGACCCGCTCGGCATCGCGTTCTGGGGCTTCACCTTCCGCCCGACCTCAGGCTCTTTCGGTACGCCGGGCTGGTGGTCCGGCCTGACCCGAACGACCGGCCCAGTGGTGTCGTCCCGTGTCGGCGCCTTGCCGGCCCTGGTGACGGCCATCGCCGCGGAGACCTCGTTGCCGCGGTCCGGATACCAGGCTGGCCTGACCGCGCTGGCGTCCGCACTCGTGCTCGACACCGCCCGCGCCTTCGCGATCGAGGACGACCTGGCCGTCGATCCGCCCGCACGCGATCGGGGCGAGGCGGTGGTGGCGACGATGACGCGCCACCTACTCGACAACCTGGCCAGACCCGTCACCGTGCGGGAGGTGGCGGCCGCCGTACATCTGTCTGATCGGCATGCCGAGCGGCTCTTCCGGCAACAGACCGGCACCTCGCTCATGACCGAGCTCCGGCGGATGCGGATGGAACTCGCCGCCCAACTCCTGCTGGACCCGGCCATCACGGTGACCGAGGTGGCTCGCGCCTGCGGCTACGGCGACGTCCGGCCCTTCAGCACGGCCTTCCGCCGCTTCCACGGCAAACCCCCGAGCGTCTTCCGCACGACCGGCGGCACCACTCACCTACCAAGAGGTTGAATATTCACCGATGGTAGTCAGATGACCTCGGACAGTGCATAATCGCGGCCCATGACCGTTCCCCGCCGTCGGTTGACCCTGCTGCTCGTTGCCCTGCTACTAGTGGACCTCGTCTGCTGTGGATTGGTGGTCCGGGCGATGGTGACGGGCGACGAGTTGAGCCGCACGGGCAAACTCGCAAGCGCTGAGGTCGTCGACATCGACCGCGAGACCCGCCGGCATGTGCTGGTGGTCCGGTTCCTCACCTATGACCGTGGTGAAGTCACCGCCGGTACCACCCGCTATCACAAGTTCGAAAAGGAATTCGGCCGCACTGTGCTCGTCAGGTACGACACCAACCAGCCCCTCCGGGTTCAGACAGTGGATTGGAAACCCAATCGGACCCCGCACTGGATCCTGCTGATCGTGCTGGCCGCGGGCGCCGTGCTGCTGCTCAGGCGATTCGTTCGCCGGGTCGTCGCCGAGCACGTGGGCGCCGCCAGGGGGGAGTGGCCGGAAGATGGCGCCGGAATGCGCTAATCTGGTCACATGCGAGTGAACCTGCTCCTTAGTTAGCCGTACTGGCAACCAGGCGCCCAGATCGCGCCGGTCAGTGCGGCATCCCCTCCTGTGTGAGGGGATTTTTCATTTCCGGGCCAGGTCCATTCATCAGATCACAGAACGCAGGAGTACGACGGTGAGCGAGCACGTGGAGAACGAGGCGGACGCCACGATCGACCGAGGCGGCTACGACTTCAATGCCATGCAGGCCAAGTGGCGGCCGGTGTGGGAGAAGCTCGACCCGTTCAAGGCGCGCGATGACGGCTCGGCCGAGCGCCGCTACGCCCTGACCATGTTCCCCTACCCCTCCGGCGACCTGCACATGGGCCACGCGGAGGTCTTCGCGCTGCACGACGTACAGGCCCGCTATTGGTTCCAGCAGGGGTACGACGTGCTGAACCCGATCGGCTGGGACTCCTTCGGGCTGCCCGCGGAGAACGCGGCCATTCGCAACAACGAGAACCCGGCCGTCTACACGTACGGCAATATCGAGACGCAGGCCGAGTCGATCCGGCGCTACGGGATCAGCTTCGACTGGTCGCGACGGCTGGCCACGTCCGACCCCGAGTACTACAAGTGGACGCAGTGGCTGTTCCTGCGCTTCTACGAGAAGGGCCTGGCGTACCGCAAGGCGTCGTTCGTGAACTGGTGCCCGAACGACCAGACCGTGCTGGCCAACGAGCAGGTCGTGCAAGGCGCGTGTGAGCGTTGCGGTGCCGCCGTGACCAAGCGCGAGCTGACCCAGTGGTACTTCAAGGTCACCGAGTACGCGCAGCAGCTGCTGGACGATATGGACCAGCTGGCGGGCAAGTGGCCGGAGCGGGTGCTGCTGATGCAGCGCAACTGGATCGGCCGGTCCGAGGGCGCCTTCGCCGACTTCGTGATCGAGGGACGTGAGGAGCCGATCAAGGTCTTCACCACCCGTCCGGACACGCTGTTCGGTGCCACCTTCATGGTGGTCGCGCCGGACGCGAAGCTGGCCGACGAGATCTGTACGCCGGATCAGCGCGCCGCCTTCGACGAGTACCTGAAGGCGGTCAAGGCCTCTACCGAGATCGAGCGGCTGAGCACCGAGCGGGAGAAGACGGGTGTCTTCCTGGGCGCATACGCGACCAACCCGGTCAACGGTGAGAAGGTCCCGGTCTGGGCGGCGGACTACGTGCTGGCCGACTACGGCACGGGCGCGATCATGGCCGTGCCCGGGCAGGACCAGCGCGACTGGGACTTCGCCGAGAAGTTCGGCCTGCCGATCGTGCGTACGGTCGAGCCGGACGAGGGTTTCGACGGCAAGGCCTTCACCGGCGACGGGCCAGCGATCAACTCGGCCAACGACGACGTCAGCCTGAACGGTCTGGGCGTGACCGAGGCCAAGGCCACGATCATCGACTGGCTGGAGACCAAGCAGGCCGGTGAGCGCACGGTCAACTTCCGGCTGCGCGACTGGCTGCTGAGCCGTCAGCGCTACTGGGGTGCGCCGATCCCGATCATCCACTGCCCGGCCTGTGGCGAGGTGCCGGTGCCGGACGACCAACTGCCGGTCGAGCTGCCCGACCTGAAGGGCGAGGACCTGGCCCCGAAGGGTGTCTCCCCGCTGGCGGCCGCGACCGACTGGGTGAACGTGGCGTGCCCGAAGTGTGGTGGCGACGCCAAGCGCGACACCGACACGATGGACACCTTCGTCGACTCGTCCTGGTACTACCTGCGTTATTGCTCCCCGGAGTACACCGAAGGCCCGTTCGATCCCGAGGCGGTCCGGAGGTGGATGCCGGCGCGGCAGTACGTCGGGGGAGTAGAGCACGCGATCCTGCACCTGCTGTACTCCCGGTTCTTCACCAAGGCCCTGCGGGACATGGGCCTGGTCGACTTCGACGAGCCCTTCGAAGGCCTGCTGAACCAGGGCCAGGTCATCAACGAGGGCAAGGCGATGAGCAAGTCGCTGGGTAACGGCGTCAACCTGGGCGAGCAGATCGACGCCTTCGGCGTGGACGCGATCCGGCTGACGATGGTCTTCGCCGGTCCGCCGGACGACGACATCGACTGGGCCGACATGTCCCCGGGTGGGTCGCTGCGTTTCCTGCAGCGGGCCTGGCGGCTGGCCGGATCGGTCGATGCACCGGTCGGTGCGGACCCGTCGACGGGCGATCTGGCACTGCGGAAGGCCACGCACAAGACCGTGCACGAGGTCACCGAGCTGCTGGAGGCGATGCGCTTCAACGTGGTCGTCGCCCGGATCATGGAGCTGGTCAACACCACCCGCAAGGCGATCGACTCCGGTCCCGGTGCCGCGGATCCGGCCGTGCGCGAGGCGGCTGAGACCGTCGCGATCCTGCTGAGCCTGGTCGCGCCGTACACGGCCGAGGACATGTGGGAGAACCTGGGCCACGAGCCGACCGTCGCCAAGGCCGGCTGGCCCGTGGTCGACCCGGCGCTGCTGGTAGAGGACTCGGTCGAGGCCATCGTCCAGATCGCCGGCAAGATCAAGGACCGTCTGCAGGTCTCGCCCGACATCAGTGACGCCGACATGGAGGCCCTGGCGATGGCGTCCGACGCGGTCCAGGCGGCACTGGCCGGCAAGACCGTGCGCAAGGTCATCGTCCGCGCCCCCAAACTGGTCAACATCGTTGCGAACTGACGGACCCGGTGGGCTACGGCTATCGGCCGTAGCCCACCGAGACCGTCGAATGAGCGAACGGCGCGCCGCGTGTTGCCAGGGTGCTCGCCACGCCGCGACCATTGACTTTCGGAATCCGCCGATGGGCAGGAGCTGGGGTTGGCCGCACAAGGCGATCGCTCTGCGGAGTTCGCAGCTCTGCTGGCTCTCTACCAAACCGAACGGCAGGAAGCGTCGGCCTACGACACCTCGCATTTCACGATGCTCGCCCTGGCGATGACCTACGCGGGTGCGACGATCGCCCTGCTGGATGACGAACTGGCGACTTCCGTCGGTGCCGCCGTGATTCTGGTGACACCGGTCCCGCTCTGGCTTGCGGGCATCTATTTCCTCATGCTCAGCGGCGCCGCGAGCATCAGATCCGAGGCGGCGATCTACCTCGAATCCAGGATCGTGCAACTGGCCGCCCTGGACGGCGTCGATCGCCCCGAGCTCGGGTTGGCTGGAACCAGCAGAGTGCGCAGCCTGCGGATCGCCTCAGGATCGGTTCGAGTGGCACTGGTGGTTTGTTATGCCGGGATGGGTTTCCTTCTCTTCCTGTACACGATCTACATGATCGGGGGAGCGGACGCACAGCCGCACGGCTGGTGGTTCTGGCCGGTAGCCGTCGTGGCGTACGGCAGTCTGCTGACTGTCGTCATCACCTCGACGGTGTCCGCATTGAGGCTGCTCCGCAAGCGCCATAGCGTTGCGACATCAGGGACCTGAGCGCCAAGCGAGTATCAGGACGTACTAGCTGGAGGGGTTTCGTGCAGTCTGAGTTGATTGAGGTTCGTACGGGTGGGCGTGAGGTTGTTGTTGACCTGACGGAGGAGTGTGCGGGGTTCGTCGCTCGGGCTGCTGGCTCGGGCGACGGGCTGCTGCATGTGTTCGTGCCGCACGCGACGGCCGGGGTGGCGATTCTCGAGACGGGCGCGGGTAGTGATGACGATCTGCTCGCGCTGTTGGAGAAGCTGGTGCCGCGGGATTTCGGCTGGCGGCATCGGCATGGCACGCCCGGGCATGGGCGGGATCACGTCATGCCCGCGCTCATTCCGCCGTACGCGTCGATCCCGGTGATCGGTGGGCGGCTTGCCCTCGGCACCTGGCAGTCGATCTGCCTGGTTGACACCAACGTGGACAATCCGGAGCGCCAGGTCCGGCTCTCGTGGCTCGCGGGATGATTTCTTTTTAAAGGAATGACCAGTCAGGTAATGAAAGTTCGGACTAATCGGGTTTGCGGGCGATTTTATTACTTATCGCGATGTTGCGATTGGCGTTACGTTGCCGAAACACGACTCCGCTGCAATGGTCCGCATGGCAGCACGCGAATCCCTGCGGACCCACATGATCGGGTCCTGCGTCGGTCTCGGCACCGAGTTGATTGTCCGCGCTATGCGTGGCATTTGTACCGGGAGTCTGCTGAATGCCGATACCGGTCGCGCCGACACCCGCGCCCGGATCGAGGATTGGAACAGCGTGCTGCCGTTGTATGAGCACACCGCCGAGATCAAACAACTCAGCGCTTAGTTCATGACATTCTCGCGTCGGTCTTCCGTTCGCCGGTAAGGCATTTCTGCCTGCCCGTCGCGGTCGTGGCGCCACGCCGGATGACCGGTTGGACCGGTCGATCCGGGAGAATCTCCTGTGGGGCTCCGCCTGAAGTACGGGTGGCGGCCCTGCCCCGGCATGCGTGCGGCCGGGTTATCTTGTGGCAGACGCCAGGGGTGCTGGGGAAACGGAGCGTGGTGTGGCTGAAACGGATGGCCGATCGGCGGGAGGGCGCGGCTTCGCCGCCTTACTGCTCGACCTCCGGGTTCAGTCGACACTGTCGCAGGAGGAGCTCGCCGAGCGCGCCGGCCTGAGCGTTCGTACGATCCGCGAGCTGGAGGCCGGCCGGGTGGCGCGGCCCCGGAAGGACTCGGTGCGGCTGCTGGCGGTTGCTCTCGGTCTGGAAGATCACCAGGCCTTCCTCGCCGCCGCGGGTCATGGCGTGGCCCGGCCCGTTGTCGCGGTGGCCGCTCCGGCGGCGCATGGTGTGCGCTGGCGTGGCACGAGGCCGATTCCCGACGGACTGGTCGGGCGGGAGCAGGAGCTGGTCGAGATCGAGGGCCTGCTCCGGGAGCACCGGCTGGTGACGCTGGTAGGTCCAGGTGGTGTCGGCAAGACCGAGCTGGCGCTTGCGGCCGCAGACCGCTTCTCGGGTGTGGACACCACCGTGGTCGTGGTGGACCTCACGACCGTGCAACGCGACTCCGCGGTCTCGAACGCGATTCTCGACGCCTTCGGCACAGCTCCGGGCACTACCGACTTGGACGACTTACTGGCGGGGCGTCCGCCTGGTGGGCTGGTTATCGTCGAGGACAACGCCGAGCACGTGCTGGATGGTGTGGCGATCCTGGCCAACCGGATGGTCCGGAGCTTCCCCGGCATCGGCGTACTCGTCACCTCCCGGATTCCACTTGGCCTGCCGGATGAGGTCGTACGACGCGTACCGGTGCTGGCGGTGCCCTCGAACGACACGGAATTCGCGGAGATCGCGGGAAGTCCTGCCGTCGAGATGTTCTGCCGTCGTGCCGCCAAGGTCCGGCCGGACTTCGCGCTGACGGCAGAGAACGCCACAACCGTTGCCAGGCTTTGCCAGCGGCTTGACGGTCTACCGCTCGCTCTGGAGCTTGCAGCGGCTCGGGCCGGCTCGTTGTCGGTGGAGGCAATACTGACTGCTCTGGACGACCGGTTCCGGCTGTTGTCGGGTCCGAGGCGTTTCGGCGCTCCGCATCAGCGGACGCTCGCCGACACGATCGCCTGGAGTGTGGACGCTCTCTCCGATCCCTCCCGGCAGCTGCTCTACCGCGTGTCCATGCTGGGATCGCCGTTCACTCTCGAAGCCGTCACGGGTGTGTGCCCCGGAGCGCCGATAGGCGAGCAGGACATCCCCATGCTGCTCTCCGAGCTCGTCGAGAACTCGTTGCTCCAGCCGGTGGAGGAGTTCGAACAGCTCTACGGCAGTCGCTACAAGATGCTCGAGACCATCCGTGAGCACGCGTCGGCCGGTCTTGGTTCGCAGAACGACGACGTGAACGAATTCCGCGATCGGGCCGTCGCCTGGTGCTTGACGTACGCGGAGAGCCTTGAAGGCGCTTGGTCGAGCCCTGACCGCGATAGGCGGTACCGCGCGGCCAATGCGAACGCTGCGACCTTTGAGGTGGCGCTGGAGCGTGCGGCCGAGCTGGGCCACTGGGACGTGGCAGCGTCGATCGTGCTCGGCTTCCGCATCGCTTGGCAGTACCAGGCGAGTGTGGCCGAGAGTGGCATCCGCTGGGCCACAGACACGGCAGAGAACGTGGACGACAAGGAGACCAGCGGCAAGCTCCATGCGATCGCTGGGCGTCTGTCGAACCTCACTGGCGACGTACGGTCGGCCCGGACGCACTACGGCGAGGCGCGGACGCTTATCCCGCCGCAGTCCGACATGGGGCTCATGGCCCGCGCTGGATGGGTGTCGTCGGGTTCGTTGCTCCTGGACACGGCGAGCCTGGCAGAGATCCCAGCGCTCGTCGCGGACGCTCGGAGCCACTCGAACGTGCAGAGGTCCGCGACGGTCCAGGCGACGTGTGGACTGGCTCTTGCCCGCTGGGGCCGTCTGCCGGAGGCGAAGGAGCTCCTGCTGGCTTGGGAGGCTGCTCTCGCGGATCCGGGCGTGTACCCGGACGAGGTCGCGTACATGGCCCTGAGCCGGGTCGACGCCGAGCTGGGCAATCTGGCCGAGGCGAGGCGTTGGGCCGAGCTGGCGCGGGAGAGTCAGGCGTCGGACGACCCGGACCGTACGAAGGTGGCGGGCTGTCTGGCCATGGTCGAGTACCAGGCCGGCGCCTTCGAACGGGCCCAGACGCTGATCGACGAGGCCGACGCCGATATCCGTGGCCACCGCGGGTACTTCGACTACCAGGTGATGGTCTTCCGTAGCCGGTTGGCTCGTCGCGAGGGCGATATCGAGCAGGCCCGTTCCGCCGTACGGGATGCCGTCGGCCGGCTCGTGCTCGAAGGACGCGTCGTCTACCTCCTCGACGTACTGCCGGAGGCTGTGGCCGTTCTCCGGGCCAGTGGGGCTTCGGAGGACGCTGACCGGCTGTGCGCGCGACTACTCGCCTGGCAGCAGACGATGGACCCGCCGATGCTGCCGACGGCGTGGGCCGTTCTGCAGGAGGTGTGCGGCGGCGTGACGCCTGCCGACGGCTGGCCCGCGGATGACCCGGCCGAGGCGGTTCGGCGGCTGGCGGACGACGTACTGCTCGCGCTTTCATGACGCGGATCTGCGGAAGCTGCCGGGGAGCTGCCGGTTCTTCTGCCTCGTACTGACATGCCCGGTCGACAAGACTTCTTCTCGTAGGACGGGTTGGACCGCGACACAGAGATCCGGCCCGGGTTCGGTACTAAAAGGCGGGTAAGGGGGAGGCAGCCAGCGGTGTGGACGGGGTTCACACCGAGGCGGCCCGGACCGCCGGATCACTTCGAACCCGGATCAGACGACGCGGGGAGCAACTGGACTGACGGACGGTGGGGGCACCGGTCGGCGGTCGAGGATCCCCGGGTGCTGTAGCGCAGTCCCACCCGGCCTACTTCGCACCAGACCTGAGGTCTGGGAGGAGGTCCCAGTAAAGACCCGCACACGACACAGGGGACGAGTGTGGGTCAGGCCGGCCGATATGAGCCGTATGGGTTTGGTCACCCGCGGTGGCCGGCCGCTGGGCCTCTGGCGAATCAGTGGAAGTCGGTCGGCGTGCTGGCACCGAGGGGGAGTCAGCAAGCGGCGGGTGTGGAGCCACGGAGGGGTGGTGCCACACTCGCCAAGACCGGCGAACTATCCGGTAACCTCGCTTCATGTCAGCCCCGGTGTACGTCGTCACGGACTCCACCGCGGGTCTGACGTCGCTTGAGGTGATCCGCCACCAGCTGACCGTCGTACCGCTTCAAGTCGTCATAGGCGGCACTTCGTACGACGATGGCGCTACGAGCTCCGAGGCCGTCGCAGAGGCCCTCAAGACGTTCACGCCGGTCTCCACGAGTAGACCCGCGCCGCAGACGTTCGCCGACACATACGTCGCGTGTGCCGAGGCTGGAGCCACCTCGATCATCTCGATCCACCTCTCGTCGGACATGTCCGGTACGTATGAGGCGGCCATGATCGGTGCGAAGGAGTCGCCGGTACCGGTTCGAGTGCTCGACTCGCGCTCAATCGGGATGGGGCTCGGGTTCCCGGTTCTAGCCGCTGCGGCCGCTGCAGCCGCCGGGGGAGACATGGACGCCGTCGCCGAGGCGGCCCGCGTACAGATGGCGGCCGTCTCGTCGTTCTTCTACGTGGACACCCTCGAGTACCTCCGCCGCGGCGGCCGAATCAACCCTGCCCAGGCACTTCTCGGTACGGCGCTCGCGGTCAAGCCACTCCTGACCATCACCGACGGGCGGATCGTGCCGCTGGAGAAGGTCCGTACGTCGAGCCGGGCGATCGCGCGATTGGCCGACATCACGGTTGAGCGGGCCGGTACGGGTGAGGTCTCGCTCGCGGTCCACCACTTGGCCAACCCGGAAAAGGCCCAGGTGCTCGCGGACGGCCTGGCGGAGCGACTGCCCGCCGCCGGGGATATCTCGCTGCGCGAAGTCGGTGCCGTCATCGGCGCCCACGTCGGGCCGGGAATGCTCGCGATCGTCGTCGCGCCTCAGCCCTGACCCGGTTCGGCTATCCACAGGCGCTGAATTGGTCGGTTCGGGTGGCCGGAAAGCTCGTACCTTCCCTGCGTGATGGTCAGTCCACGCCGCCGTAAACGCCGGGAGCACGACGCCGGTGCGCGGCAGCACGCCCTCCGTCGCCTGGCGGCCGCGGCCTCATCCCCTCGAACCATCGAGGTCCGCGGCACGCCGGCGGCAGGCGCGCAGACCTGGCGCTGGCCGGACGTATCCGACGAGGGCGTACCGGAGGTCGAAATGCGTGGAGGCTGGACCCCGACCCAAGTTCCTGACCAGCCTGACCCGGCAACGCGCTTGGCGGGTGGGGTGCGGGACGAGGGGCCGGCAGGCGGTGGCTTGGCGGGCGGCCTGGTCGGCGGGGGTGAGGTGGGGTTCGTTGATCGGTTGCGGGGTGGTCGATGGGGGTTGGCGCCAAAGCATCTGGGCGTCATTGCCGTGGTCTTGGTGGTGGGTGTGCTCTGGGCAGGCTGGTCGGTGTTGTCCGGTCGGCCCGAGGCCATTCCGGTCGACCGAACGCCGGCCGGGGTGACTTCCGGCTCGCCGGTATCCGGTGCGAGCGGGACGTTGGCGTCACCGACTCCTACGCCCTCATTGAGTCGGTTGGTTGTGCACGTGGCGGGGAAGGTCCGCCGTCCGGGGTTGGTGCGGGCCGCGGTCGGTGCGCGAGTGGCGGACGTACTGGCGGCGGCTGGTGGGGCGTTGCCTGGCGTCGACCTCACTGACGTCAACCTTGCCCGGCAGGTCAGGGACGGCGAGCAGATAGTCATCGGGGTAGCGGGCTCAGGCCAAACCGACGAATCGTCCACGCCGGAACCGACCAGCGACAGCCCAATGCCGGGTAGACCGTTGGACCTCAACTCGGCCACAGCTGCCCAACTCGAGGTCCTTCCCGGCGTCGGTCCCGTCCTCGCCCAGCGAATCATCGAGTGGCGCACTCAGCATGGCCAGTTCACCGCAGTCGACGAGCTGCTCGAGGTGAGCGGTGTCGGCGCGAAGAAGTTCGAGGGGCTGAGGGCCTATGTCCGCGTCTGATGGTGGTGCTCTTGACGGGCGTGCTTCGGAAGATGGCTCGGCAGGTGGCCAGAGCACGGCTGCGGGTGACGGGCCGGCAGGTCGCCTACGCGCGGGCGCTGGCGCGGGGGGTGGGGAGGGGCGGGAGCGGCGGGTTGATTTGAGGTTGTTGTTGCCGGCCGCGGTGGGGTGGGCGGCGGCGATCGTGTTGGTGGGGCTTCGGCCTCGGGTTGGTGTGCTTGTCGGGTTTGGGGCGCTGGCGGTTGTCGTGGGGTTGTTGTTGGTCTTCGTCTTCCGGAGTCGGCGGAGATTCGGCGCCGAGCAGACGACAAAGGCGGCCGGCTCGGCAGGGACAGGCTCCGCAGGGACAGGTTCGAGAGGGGCAGGTTCGGCAGGGACAGGTTTCGCGCGACGGTCGCAGAGTGGGTTGGCGAGCGGGCGGATGGTGACGGCGGTTGGGTTGCTGGTTGTGGTGAGCGGGATCGGGTTCGCGGCGGGGATGGAGGTGCACTCGTTGCGATCCGGGCCGGTCGCTGAACTCGCGGGACAAGGTGCGGCCGTGAGCACCGTCGTGCGGGTGGCGGGGGATCCGTCGCTTCGGCGTCCGGCGGGTTCGCGACGACCTCCCTATGTGGTGGTTCGGGTCGTGGTCGAGGAGGTGACCGGACGAGGCCGGACTTACCGGGTGCGTAGTCCCGTCTTGCTGATCGGTTCGCCGGAGTGGATGCAGGTCCGATTCGGCCAACGGGTGTTCGCGAGCGGTCGGCTCGCCGAGGTGCAGCCCGGCGATGACGTTGCGGCGGTGCTTTCGTCGCGCGCACCGCCGCGGCCCTTGGGTGAACCGGCCTGGTGGTTGCGGGCGGCCGAGCACGTTCGAGCGGGATTGCGTGCGTCGGTTGAGCCGGAGCCGGAGGCTGTCCGTGGGCTGGTGCCTGCGTTGGTGATGGGCGATGACGCCGATCTGCCGCCGGAACTCGTCGAGGACTTCCAGACGACTGGTCTGACTCATCTCTCGGCGGTATCCGGGACGAATCTGACGTTGTTGCTGGCGTTCGTGGTGCCGCTGGCACGACTGCTCGGCGTCCGCGCTCGCGGTTTGATGGTGGTGGGCCTGGCGACCGTGGTGGTGTTCGTCGTGCTCGCCCGGCCGCAACCGAGTGTGCTGCGCGCGGCGGCGATGGGTCTGGTCGCGCTGGCGGCCATCACGTCCGGCGGTACGCGACGCGGCGTGCGAAGTCTGTCCGCGGCCGTGCTCGCCCTCTTGCTACTCGACATCTCGCTGGCGCGGTCCATCGGATTCGCGCTGTCGGTGCTGGCGACGGCGGGCATCGTTCTGGTCGCGCCCGGCTGGCGCGACGCGATGATGGCTTGGATGCCGCGGTGGATGGCCGAGGCCGTGGCCTGTCCGTTGGCGGCGCAACTCGCCTGTACGCCGGTGGTGGCGTGGTTGTCGGGAGAGGTCTCGCTTGTTGCCGTGGGCGCCAATCTGCTTGCCGGTCCAGCAGTCGGTCCGGCCACAGTGGTTGGCTTCGGCGCGGCGGGAATCGCCTTGCTCAGTGCGGATCTCGCCCGTCTGGCCGGCTGGGTCGCGGCCTGGCCCGCACGTTGGATCATCCTGGTGTCGACGGAGGGAGCAGACCTGCCAGGTGCTACCAGCCGCTGGCCGGTGACGATGGCCGGGATCGCGTTGCTGGTCGCGCTCTGCGTCATTCTGACGATTGGGCTGCATCGATTGCTTGCGAGACCGATCGCGATGCTGCTCTGCGTCTGCCTGCTGGTGGTCGTGGTGCTGCGGCCGATCCGTTCGATCGGCTGGCCGCCGGACGACTGGGTGCTGGTCGTGTGTGACGTCGGACAGGGAGACGGCCTGGTGCTTCGCGCCGGACCAGGTGCTGCCGTCGTGGTGGACACTGGGCCGGATCCGCCCGCGATCGACCGCTGCCTGGACCAACTCGGCGTACGGCGCGTGCCGCTGGTCGTGCTGAGTCATTTCCATGCCGACCACGCGGGCGGATTGGCCGGCGTACTCGAGGACCGGGAGGTTGGGGAGATCGAGGTCAGCCCGTACTTGTCGCCGCCGGCCGAGGTGTCTCGGGTGCGGGACCTGGCCGCCGCGCATGGGGTGCCCGTTCGGGATGTGCGATATCGCGAACGACGTACGGCTGGAGCGCTCGCGTGGACGGTGGTGTGGCCGTCCCGGGTTCCGGCGTTGACGGCGTCGTCCGGCGCGGGCTCGCCCGAGAACAACGCGAGTATCGCGATGCTGGTCGAGGTGGCCGGTCTGCGGATTCTCTTGACGGGTGATCTGGAGCCGGAGTCGCAGCGCGCGGTGCTGGCAGCTGGTGCGGACGTACGAGCTGACGTCCTGAAGGTCGCCCATCACGGGTCGGCGCGGCAGGATCCGGCTTTCGTCGCGGCGACCGGTGCGCGGCTGGCGGTGATCTCGGCTGGGCTGGACAACGACTACGGCCATCCCGCGCCCCGGACCCTGGATTTGCTGAGACGACAAGGAATGCGGGTGATCCGTACGGATCTTGGTGGATCGGTGGCCGTGATCAGTCGCGGCGACGGTCTGTCGGTCGCGGCCGAACGCCGCGCCGATTCCTGACGCGGCAGGGCTTTGTGGGTTGTCGGTGGGGCGTGGCATGCTGGCCAGCGTTATGGCAGCCCGAAAGTCTTCTGCGCCCAAGCTCGGTGACGTCCTGCTCGTCACCGGTCCCGAGACGTTCCTCGCCGACCGCGCGGTGCGTTCGGCCGCGCATGCCGTCACGAAGGGCGGCGCCCAGGTCGAGGTCACCGATGTCCAGGGCGGTGGGCTGGATATCGGGATGTTCGCGGAGCAGACCGGGCCCTCCCTGTTCGCGGCCGAGCGAATGCTCGTCATCCGCGAGCTGGAGAACCTGCCACCCGAGGTCGTCGCGAATCTCCTCGATTACGTGGCCGCACCAGCCGAGGACGTGCTGGTGGTGCTGGTCCATTCGGGTGGGCAGAAGGGCAAGGCGGTCCTCGACAAACTGCGCAAGGCGGGCGTGACCGAGGTGGTCGCGACCGCGCCGAAGACGTGGGAGCTGCCGCAGTTCGTCGCGGGGGAGATCCGTCTATTGGGCGGAAGCATCGATGAGCGGGCCGCCGCCGGGCTGGTCGACGCGGTGGGTCATGATCTGCGCGCGCTGGCCGGCGCATGCTCGCAGCTGGTCTCCGATGCGGGCAGCGAGCCAGTGAGCGCCGAGCTGATCGGGCGGTACTTCGGTGGCCGCGCCGAGGTCACCAGCTTCGCCGTGGCCGATGCCGCCATCGCCGGACGGACCGAGCCCGCGCTCGAGCAGTTGCGCTGGGCCATGGACTGCGGCGTGGCGGCGGTGCTCGTGACCAGCGCGATGGCGGGTGGTCTGCGCGGACTGGCCAAGTTCACGAGTGCCCCGAGCGGGATGCGGGAGGCGGATCTGGCCCGCGAGGTCGGCGTACCGCCGTGGAAGCTGAAGACCCTGCGCCAGCAAGCCAAGGGCTGGACGCCCGGCGGGCTCGCGACCGCGATCAAGGCCGTCGCACAGGCCGACGCGGACGTGAAGGGTGCCTCCGGCGACGCCGGCTACTCCCTCGAGCGCATGGTCATCACCGTCAGCCGCGCCCACGGCCGCCGCTAACCCAAACGCCATCACTGGCCCCGCTCCGCAGGTCGGTCGCCTAGTGGCAGGTCGCGGCTAGCCCAAAACGCCAGCACTGGTCGGCTCCGCAGGGCGTCGGCTAGCGGCTAACCGTCTGTGGTCAGCGGCTGGGGGTGGGCATGCCAAAACGGACGCCGGACCGTGAGGTCGGCGCCCGTCTCGGGTGGATCAGAGCGCGGAAGCCTGCTTGAACAGCGAGGACTTGCGGTTCGCGGCCTGGTTGGCGTGAATGACGCCCTTGCTGGCAGCCTTGTCGAGCAGGCGACCGGCCGCGCGGGCCAGTTCCTGAGCCTTGGCGGCGTCGCCGGCCTCGGCAGCCTCACGGAAACGGCGGACGGCCGTCTTGACGGTCGACTTCACCGCCTTGTTGCGAAGCCGCGCATCCTCGTTCTGGCGGTTGCGCTTGATCTGGGACTTAATGTTCGCCACGGAGCAGAGCCTCGATCAGGTGTGTGCGGTTGGAAAGGAAAGTGGTGCGAGCACGGGTGAGTACCAACGCACTCGCGCGAAGAGCAAGACTAGCAGCCACGCCGCGACCCCTCCAAACCGGCCGACCTGCCAAAGGCCCGGGACGGCGACCGGGAGTGAGAGCGGCTGAGCATCAGGTGGGCGAGGGGGATTCGGCGGCGGCCTTGAGAGCGGCAAGGGTTTTCTCGATACCGCGGGCGTTGATCCGGGAGCGGGCGCCGAAGAGCCGGTCCATCGCGAGGCGCAGCGGAGCCGGCCGGCGGTCGGTCCACCGCTCCGTAAGGATCGCCCCGCCGCCGCCAACTTTGCCCCCGCCAACACTGGCCGCGCCGCCACCATCACCGCCGACGCCACCAACACCGCCCGCGTCGCCACTGCCGCCACCCGCGTCGCCGGTGCTACCGCCCGCGCCGCCACCGCCACCGCCACCACCGCTCACGCCGCCGCCCGCGTCGCCGGTGCCAGCGTCGCCGCCCTCGGTCGTGGAGGTGACGACGTACTCCCAGAGGGCGACGGGGATGGGGCCGAAGTGGATGGCGAAGGCGAACGCGCGGCCCGGGTCGGCCTCGGTGATGACGCCTTGGGTGAGCCAACGCGCCGAACCGACTCGGTTGAAGCCGACGAAACGCGCGCCTGGGGCCGGGCCGGTGGCGCCGCCCTTCCAGGCGACGCGGCTGCATTCCGGACTCCACTCGGCCATCCGCGGCAGATCGCTGACCAAGGCGTAGACCTCGGCCGGTTCGGCCTGGATGGCGACCGATCGTTCCAGCCGGGTCGTCCGTTCTTGCTGGGCCATGCTCGGTTCTCCTGTCGCGACGCCGTACAGACGCTGTAAAGCCGTCCAAAGACCGAAAGTGGTCAAGCAGAGCGTGACACCCGGTGGCCAAAGAAACCACACAGGCCCTCCAACGGCGCCGGCACGTCAGCGAGGTCGGCGTGGTGCCCTGGTGGGCGACCACGCCGAACTCGGGATGGCTATCAGGGCTGGCCGATGCCGATCGTCGGATCGTCGGTGCCCGGGAGTCTCTCGAACACCTTCTCGCAGGTGCCGGTCAGTACGTCACATCGCTTGAGCAGCTGGTGGGCTTCAAGGGTTCTGATAGGCGTGGTCGGTGTCGGCTGACTCTCGGAGACGGCGAGCGTCGCCATCGCCAGCACAGTCCGGTCATCCTCGAAAACGAGTCCGACCGATTGGTTCGAGAGGTCTGGCAACGGCGTCTGCTCGCCACTGTCCACGTTCACGGCGACCTGGAGCTCGGGGATGACGAGCACCTTGCCGTCGGGGGAGAGCCCGGCATCGCTGGTGGAGTCGCAGTTCTCCCGCAAGGTGGTGAGCTCTCCGGACTCGTCCATTGTCATCACCTTGACGCATCCGTCCCGCTGGGTTCGGATCAGCATCCGGTCCGTGGTCCCCGGCGCGGTGATGCTCGTGAAGCCGGGAATCTCGACCTCACGCGGCTGCTCGCCGGGCTGCCAGAGCTGGGGGTTCGCGGCGGTGTCGTCGTCGTACCAGATGCCGTGCTTGCTCCAGGCATGCAGGGCGACGAGGGACGGGAGTGGCAGGTCGGCGGTCTTGTTGCCGGTGGCGAGATCTATAACCTCGATCTTGAAGCTACCCCCGGCGATTTGACCGAGGATGGCGACCTGCTTCCGGTCGGGCGAGAGGATCGCGTTTTGCATGGCGTTGCTGGGGCCGACAGGCCGGAGCCGGCCGTCCTTTGTCAGCACCGCGTGCCCTAAGGTCACACGCTTGCCGGCATCGGTCTTCGCGGTCACGACGAGCCAGCCGGTGGCCAATCGCGCCACCACGTCGCGTGCCGGGCCGTTGCCGAGTGGGATGGTCGTCGTACCGTCGTGCAGCGTGCGAGAACCCGGGCCCTCCGTGAGGATGTACGGGACCTTCAAGCTGCTCAGCCCTCCGCCCGCGGACACAGGCGGGTCGTCGGAGCCAAGCCCGCCCAGATACGGCACAGCGAGGGCGAGCACGGCCGCCATCGAGGCCGCTGCCGCGAGGACGGGCCAGGTACGGCGTGGCCGGTGCACGGAGGCGACCGGTTCCGGGGGAGTGGCGTGGTCGGGAACGACCTGGGCCTTGGTGTGCAGGTAGTCGCGGAGGCGGGTTTCGGTGTCGTGGTCGGTCATCTCAGGTCCTTCAGTTCGCGGCCGAGTACGGCGATGCCGCGGGAGGCAGTTGCCCGGGCGTTCGATTCGCTGATGCCGAGGGTTTGCGCGATCTCGGCATGCGACAGGTCGAGGTAGAACCGCAGCACCAGCACCTCGCGAGTTCTGGCGGGCAGTCTCTGTACGGCGCGGTGTACTTCCTGGCGGTCCTCATCGAGTACGGCGGCGGCCTCGGGCGAGCCGGCGTACGGGATCGGGGCGGGCGAGTGCAACCGGGCGATCCGGCGACGGCGCAGTACCGACCGGCTCCGGTTCAGCACGGCCGACCGCAGGTACGCGAGCGCCTTCGCGTTATCGAGCCGCTCCCACTTGCGGTATAGCTCGGCGAACACCTCCTGTACGACGTCCTCGGCCGAAGCCAAGTCGTCCACCATCAGCACGGCCAGCCGGACCAGCCCGGTCCAGTGCTGCCTATGCAGTTCCCCGATCGCGGCGTCCCGTCCAGCCTCGGCCCCAGCCGCAGCCGGGCCCTCGGGGCCGGCGGGCGCGCGGGCCGGGGAGCCGGCACGTTGTCTTCGAAGGCTCACCATGTGGCTGCTCATGTCCTAGAGACGTCCGGCCCGCCAAAACGCTGTGCGGCGGTGACCAGCAACGCTGTGCGGCGGTTACCAGCCGAGTCTCTCGCGCAGCCAGGTCAGGTAGATCTCGGCCTGTTCGCGTTGCCAAGTGCGGATCGTCGGCAGGCCTGGTGGCGCTTCCCGCCGGCTGCCCCACAGGAGACCGCCAGCGACTCCGGCGATGAAACTGGTGGCGCCTGGATCGTCGGGGAGGACCGGCAAACGGACCGACGAGCGCATCTCCGCCTGGACGAAGACGGTGTCGGCCCAGGGAGTGGCCCGCGAGGCGAAGGCCCAGTCGACGAAGACCACCCGGTCATCGGTCAGCAGGACGTTGTCCGCCCGGATGTCCCAGTGCGCGAGGCTGTTGCCCTGGGCAAGGGCATCGAGGCCCGCCTGCGCGATCGCGGCCAGTTCTTCCTCGCGGCCGCGGATCCAGGAAGGCACGGGGGTCTGGTCCGCGATGATCCTGTGCCACCGGCTCAGGAAGTCCCCGCTTCGTTCCGCGGCGACGGGTGCGTCCGGCCAGGGCGATGGGGTGAGGGCGGCGGTGAGTTCGGCGAGGGCGTCGAGCACCCGGTTGGCGTCGTCCTGGCGCCACGGGTGGACCGGCAAGGCGCCATCGATGTCCTCGAGCAGCAGCCCGACCCAGGCGCCATCGTCGTACGTGCTGTAGAGGGTCGGGGTCTGCGGCAACGAAACGGCCCGCATCGCGGTGATCTCGTTGCGGAACAGCGTCGGCGTATCCGGGTTGAGCTCCGGCCCGACCGCCTTGACGAACGCGCGCCGCCCGGACGCGGTCACCAGCCGAGCCGCCGTACCAGGGGAGAAACCGCCCTGCTGCGTCTTCGCCGAAACGACGCTCGAGCCCAGCTCCCGCTCGACCCACCCACGCACGGCCGCGGGAATCGCCTCGTACGGCGTCCTCACCCCGATCGCGTATGCCATGCGCAGACCCTAAACCGCCGAAAACCCGGGGTGCCCGGGTTTTCGGCGGATTAGAATCAGCGGCTGCCGAGGCCGATCGACGGCGCCTTCTGCGAGCCGTACGAGATCTTCTCGCAGTCGCCATCGATGACATCGCAGCGCAAGGTCACGCTGGCGGTAGTGCCCAGGCCGCCGCTCGTCACGATGTGGCGGTTGTCCTCCCAGATCGTCTCGTGGTGAGCGCTGATCATCGCGGCCGTCGACGCCTTCGTGGGGGTATTGGCCGGCACGCTGTAACCCAGGAGGCCCTCCGGTCCCATACTGGTGACCAGCACCTTGCCGTCAGGCGAGAGCGTGCCCTCGGTGCCGTTCTTGCTGCATCGCTGCATCACGGTGTTCAGCCGGCCCTGGTGGAACTCGACGACCTTCAGGCACGGCTGCTGGCCGGGCTTGGGGACCTGGTTGTTGGACTGCAGCACCATTCGATCGGTGGTGCGCCAGACGGTCAGGCGGAAGCCGCCGGTCTCGACGGCCACGGGCGCCGCGTCGATGGTCCACAGCTGAGTCCTGGACTCTTCGCGGGCCTCCATGTAGAAGATGCCGTTCGAGTTCCAGCCGACCACCTCGGTGTCCGGGTCCGTCGGAATCGAGGCGACCTCACGGCCGGTGGCGGTCTCGATGACCACCAACTGGGCCTTGCCGTCCTGCGTTGGCCGCACAATCGCGGTCCGTTCGCCGGTCGGTGACAAGGTCATCCCGTCACCGCTCGGCATGCCGAAGGAGCGGAACTCACCCGAGGTGCTGAGCACACCGACACCTTCGATCTCGCCGTGCCTGACGCCCAAAGCACCCATCCAGCCGCAGTGCACACGCCCCCACACACCGAAGTCCTTTCCGGCGGGGAGTGGCACTCGTAAGTCGCCGTCCTGCAGGTAGTTCCCGCCGCCTTCACCGGTGACCGTGAACGGAACCCGCGGGCCGGGACCGAACGGCACACCGTTCACCCAGGGCCACTCCTTGTTGGGGCGTGTGTCCTTCGGGTATTGCAGTGGGTTCTCCACCGCCGGCGGCTTGGGGCAGTCGCCTGACGCGACGGGCGGCGGTGCGTCCTTACTGTAAATGGCCAGCGGTACGGCGACCGCGGCCACTACTGCGGCTGCTGCCAGTGCCGCGATGGCCCAGGTGCGGGGACGGGGCCCACGCCGTACCTCAGTAGTGGTCAGGCCGGGGCCGGTGGCGTGGTCGGGGATGGTGCGGGCGGCCGCGTCGAGAGCGTCGCGGAGCCGGGCATCGAGGTCGTTCATCGGTGGTCCTCCAACTTGCGGCCGAGAGCGCTGAGCGCGCGGGATGCGGTCGAGCGCACGCTGACCTCGCGGATGCCGAGGGTCTGGGCGATCTCGGCGTCGCTCAGGTGCAGGTAGAAACGCAGCACGAGGACCTCGCGCTGCCGGGTGGGCAGGGTGTCCAGCGCGACCAGTACCTCGCGCCGGTCCTCGCCGACCATGGCGTCGTGCTCCGCGGACCAGACCGGCCGCTCGGTGGGCTGGGTATACAGCCGCGCGACTTTGCGGCGGCGGATCACGGAGCGGCTGCCGTTCAGCACGGTCGAGCGCAGGTAGGGAAGCTGCTTGCCCTCGCGGATCCGGTCCCACCGGCGGTAGATCGCGGCGAACGCCTCCTGGACGACGTCCTCCGCGGAGGCCCGGTCGCCCACCATCAGCAGGGACAGGCGCACCATCCCGGCCCAATGCTCCCGGTAGAGAGTGGTCACGGCCGCCTCGCGTTTGGCCTCACTGTCGCGCGCCGACGGCGGTGGTATCGGGCGCCTGAGACTCAAGGTCATGTCATCCACACTCCAGAGACGGCCGGCGCCCACGTTTGTTGCATTCACACTCCGCGACTTCAGGGTCACGAGAAGCCTGACCGATCGGTCGATGCGGATTCCGGTGGCGTGGCATGGGATGATTGACCGGTTGTCTGCCCAACCTTGAGACGAACTGGAATCCTCCGTGCCCGTTGGCCCCACGAATGTGCCGCAGCCCGGTCGTACCGACCCGTCGCTGATCCGCAACTTCTGCATCATCGCCCACATCGACCACGGCAAGTCGACGCTGGCGGACCGGATGTTGCAGATCACCGGCGTGGTGGACGCCCGGTCGATGCGCGCGCAGTACCTCGACCGGATGGACATCGAGCGCGAGCGGGGTATCACGATCAAGTCGCAGGCCGTGCGCCTGCCGTTCACCCCGGCCCCGGGCACGCCCGCCGCGTTGCTGGCCGAGGAGAACAAGACCGAGCCCACGACGTACATCCTGAACATGATCGACACCCCCGGCCACGTCGACTTCACCTACGAGGTGTCGCGGTCGCTGGAGGCGTGCGAGGGCGCGGTGCTGCTGGTCGACGCGGCGCAGGGCATCGAGGCGCAGACGCTGGCCAACCTCTATCTCGCGCTGAACGCGGACCTGACGATCATCCCGGTGCTGAACAAGATCGACCTGCCCGGTGCGATGCCCGACAAGTACGCCGCCGAGCTCGCGCACATCATCGGCTGCAAGCCCGAGGACGTGCTGCGCGTCTCGGCGAAAACCGGTGAGGGCGTCGAGGCGCTGCTCAGCGAGATCGTCGCCCAGATCGATCCGCCGGTGGGCGTCAAGGACGCACCGCCGCGCGCGCTGATCTTCGACTCGGTGTACGACACGTATCGCGGCGTGGTCACCTACGTCCGGGTGGTCGACGGCGAGCTGAAGCACCGCGACCGGATCAAGATGATGTCGACCGGTGCCGTGCACGAGATGCTCGAGGTCGGGGTCATCTCGCCCGAGCCGATGAAGTCCCCGAGTATCGGCGTCGGCGAGGTCGGCTACCTGATCACCGGCGTGAAGGACGTTCGCCAGTCCCGGGTCGGTGACACCGTGACCTCGCAGGTGCACGGGTCGGACGAGCCGCTCGGCGGTTACAAGCACCCGCAGCCGATGGTCTACTCGGGCCTGTTCCCGATCGACGGCGACGACTACCCGACGCTGCGCGACGCGCTCGACCGGCTCCAGTTGAACGACGCGGCCTTGCAGTACGAGCCGGAGACCTCCGGCGCGCTGGGCTTCGGTTTCCGCTGCGGATTCCTCGGGCTGCTGCACATGGAGATCGTTCGGGAGCGGCTCGAGCGCGAGTTCGACCTGGACCTGATCTCGACCGCGCCCAACGTGGTCTACCGGGTGGTCATGGACGGCGCCGATCCGGATGCGCCGATGCCCATGGTGACCAACCCGAGCGAATTCCCGAACGGCAAGATCGCCGAGATCTACGAGCCGGTCGTGCGGGCGACGATCCTGAGCCCGAGCGACTACATCGGCGTGATCATGGAGCTGTGCCAGACCAAGCGGGGCAACCTGCAGGGCATGGACTACCTGTCCGAGGACCGGGTCGAGCTTCGCTACACGTTGCCGCTGGCCGAGATCGTGTTCGACTTCTTCGATCAGCTGAAGTCGAAGACCAAGGGCTACGCCTCGCTGGACTACGAGCCCACCGGTGAGCAGGCCGCCGACCTGGTGAAGGTCGACATCCTCCTGCACGGTGAGGCCGTCGACGCGTTCTCCGCGATCGTGCACCGCGACAACGCCTACTCCTATGGGGTGGCGCTGGCCGGCAAGCTCAAGGAGCTGATCCCGCGGCAGCAGTTCGAGGTGCCGATCCAGGCGGCGATCGGGTCCCGCGTGATCGCGCGCGAGTCGATCCGCGCGATCCGCAAGGACGTGCTCGCCAAGTGCTACGGCGGTGACATCACCCGTAAGCGCAAGCTGCTGGAGAAGCAGAAGGAGGGCAAGAAGCGGATGAAGATGGTGGGCCGGGTCGAGGTCCCCCAAGAGGCCTTCATCGCCGCGCTCAAGACGGGCGACGCCCCCAGCGACAAGGCGAAGAAGTAGTCGTCATACCCGCGGAGTTCCGCAAGGTGGGTGACCGCGGGCCCGATTGGCAGATCTGGCTGGACGGGCTGCCGAAGCTCGTCCGGCAGGTCATGGACGACTTTCGGTTGGCGGCTGCGGGAGAGGCGTCGTACGGCGAGTGTGCGTTGGTAGTGCCGGTTACGACGGCTGACGGCGACGAGGCGATGCTCAAGCTCGGCTTCCCGCATTGGGAGGCAGAGCTCGAGCACCTCGCTCTGCGCGACTGGAATGGCGACGGCGCGATCCGGCTACTACGGGCGGATCCCCGGCGGTATGCGCTTCTGCTGGAGAAGGCCCACTCCCGCGACTTGACGAGCCTTGAGGATGTAGAGGCCTGCGAGGTCGTCGCTAATGCCTACAAGCGGCTGCATGTCCCGGCAGGTCCGCAGTACCGGCTGTTGTCGGAACAGGCGGCCCGGTGGTCGCAGGAGCTGCTGGAACTGCCTGTGTCGGCTCCTGTTCCTCGCAGGTACGTCGAGCAGGCGGCGGCGCTTGCCCGGGACTTTGCGGCTGACGCGGCTTGTGATGGCAGGTTGATCCACACCGACTTGCACTACTTCAACGTACTTGCGGCCGACCGGGAGCCGTGGCTGGTCATAGACCCCAAGCCGCTCTCGGGAGATCCCCACTACGAGGTGGCGCCGCTGCTGTGGAACCGCTGGCCTGAGGTGGTGGAGACGGGTGACATCCGTACGGCCGTCCGCAGGCGCTTCCACACGGTCGTAGACACGGCCGAGCTCGACGAGGAACGCGCGCGAGACTGGGTCATCGTCCGCGAACTCGTCAACATCCTCTGGTCACTGCAGGACCCCCAGCCAGACGACGGTCTCCCGGACGACTGGCTGACCCGCGCGATCGCCATCGCCAAAGCCGTCCAGGACTGACGGATATCCGTTTGACCTGACCCGCGGGACTGCCGAGCATCGGGTCCATGCGTATGCCCGTGTTGTGGATCTGCGGCCCTACCGGCGTCGGCAAGTCGACTGTCGGCTGGCAGGTCTTCGCCGATCTCGAGCAGGCGGGCATACCGGTCGCGTACGTCGACGTCGATCAGGTCGGCATGTGTTATCCGGCGCCGGCGGATGATCCGCATAACCAACGGCTCAAGGTCCGCAATATCGCCCGCGTGGTGGAGAACTTCCGCGCGGCAGGTGCTCACTGCGTCATCGTCTCGGGCACCGTCGACGCTTCCCAGGCGCACACCTATGCCGATCAATTCGTGGGTACGTCGCTGAGGTTTTGCCGGCTCCGGGTCGGATCCGGCGAACTCGTCCGGCGCCTCCGCGAGCGAGGGTGGGACGCCGAACTGCAAGCGGAAGCGCTCGCCGAGGCCGAGACGCTCGACCGCAGCGACTTCACCGACCTGTACGTCGATACCGACCGCCTATCGGTCGCCGACGTGGCTCGCCTTGCCCGGGTCGACTTGCGGCCGCAGGCGGGTCACCCGGTTGAGCCGGACCAGTGGAGTGCGCCGTCCGGCAAGGTCCTTTGGTTGTGCGGGCCTACCGGCGTCGGGAAGTCGGCGGTCGGGTTCGAGATCTTCCAGTCGTTGCTGGGAAGTGGTGTGCCGGCGGCCTATCTCGACCTGGAGCAGATCGGCCTCAGCCGGCCCGTCCCGGCGGACGATCCCGCGGGCCATCGGATCCGGGCTCGCAATCTCGCCGACCTGTGGCAGTCGTTCCGCGAGGCCGGAGCCGAACGGCTGGTGGTGGCCGGCCCGGTCGAGGATGAGGACGCGCTCGACGTCTACAAGGCTGAGCTGGAGCTGACGTTGGTCCGTCTCCACGCGGAACATCGGCAATTGGCCGAGAGGATCCAATTGCGCGCCGAAGGCATCGGCTGGCGCGCGCCCGGCGACAGCCTCGCGGGCCAGCCGCCGGAAGTCGTCCGCCAGGTCACCGCGAACGCCCAGCGCCTTGCCGACGACCTCGAACGCAACGGCCTTGGCGACGTACGCCTGGACACCACAACCCTCACGATCACGGAGGCCGCCAACCTCGCCATGCGTTCATTCGTCGGAATCCGCCCTCTCACCAGAGCGGACAAGTGCGGGTGAGCGGACGGGAGAGGGCGGATTCCGACGAATGAACGCAAACCAGAGGGGCCAACCGGCTACTGGGGTCAGCCGTCGACGGAGGTCGGGATTTCTGGCGGGCCTTGGTGGAGGAGGTCGGTGATCAGGGCGGGGAGGTTGGCGGGGCGGAGGAGGTCCGGGGTGAGGGTGAGCTCGCGCAGGGTCCACCACTTGTGACCGGTGATCTGGGAGCGTTCGAAGGCCTCGAAGCGGCTGGTCGAGATGTCGAACGCCGGCAGCCGGGCCAGGTGGTATCGCTGGTGGACCTGGTAACTCACGCCCTCCCAGTCCGCGACCCACGGGCGGCCGCGCCAGACCTCCGGGCCGATCTCGACCTCGGCCAGACCGGTCTCCTCGAATAGCTCGCGCTGTGCCGCCGTCTCGTACGTCTCGTCCGGCCGGAGCCCGCCGCCGGGCAGATACCAGCGCCGCGGCGAGTCGCTGCGGAACAGCAACAGCCGGTCCGCGTCATCCAGTAGCACTACCCGAACGGTCGGTCGAGGGATCGCAGGCATACCCCACCCTGACCCAAATCTGGTCAGAAGGGACCAATGAACGCCGACACGCCGTGTCACAAGGGTCCGATGAGCGGAAAAATCGGTGGGCGGGAGGCGGGGCGGTGGGGGAGGATGCGCGGTATGCGAGTTACTTCGGTGAATGTGGTGGAGGAGCTGATCCCCGGGCCGAAGGACTCCGGGTTAACGGCGATCGACAAGCGGCCGCAGAGTGGGCGGGTAGTGGTCGGCGAGTTGGGGCTGGTGGGGGATCGGGTGTGCGATACGAAGCACCACGGTGGGCCGGATCAGGCGTTGTACGTCTATGCCGACGAGGATCGCGCCTGGTGGGCGGGGGAGCTCGGGCGGGAGGTTCCGGCCGGGTTGTTCGGGGAGAACCTCAATACCGACGGCCTCGATGTGAATGGCGCGCTGATCGGGGAGCGCTGGCGGATCGGCGAGGGGCCGGAGGCCGTCGAGGTGGAGGTGCGGTCGTCCCGCATCCCGTGCATCACCTTCCAGCACCGGATGGGGTTGGACGGTTGGATCAAGCGGTTCCACCAGGGACGCCGTCCGGGCGCGTATCTCAAGGTGCTCAAGCCCGGCACGATCGGCGCGGGTGATGCCGTCACCGTGCTGAGCCGGCCCGACCACGAGGTCACCGTCGAGGTGCTCTTCGGCGACCAGGATCCGGCCAAGATGAGCGGCATGCTCGACGCCGGGATCGACCTGGTCGACGAGATCCGCGCCATGGCCGAACGCGTCAGCGCCCGCACCTGATAAACCCTGTTCAACAGAAAGGCACTGGATGAAGGGCGTGATCCCCGCGCCGGGACCGCTGCGCCCATTGGCACTCGCGACGTTGATCAGCCGGGTCGGCAACGGCCTGTTGATGACGATCAGCGTGCTCTACTTCAACCGGGTCGTCGGCCTCTCGATCGCCCAGATCGGTCTCGGCCTGACGATCGCGGGGTTGTTCGGCCTGCTGTCCGCCGTACCGCTCGGACATCTGGCCGACCGCCGCGGCCCGCGGACGCTGTTCGTCATCCTGAGCATCGTCGAGGCCGGGCTGTCGTTGTTCTACCTGCTGGTCGACGCGTTCTGGCAGTTCCTGGCCGTCGCGATCGTGCTGACCATCATCGATCGAGGCGCGGGTGCCGTCCGGGCGGCCCTGATCGGGGCGGTCACGAAGGACGGCGCCGGCCGGGTCGCCGCTCGCGCTTACCTGCGGGCGATCACCAATATCGGCATCATGGCCGGTGCGGGTATCGGCGCCATGGCCCTGCATTTCGACAGCGCGCCGGTCTATCGCGCGATGTTCGCCGCCAACGCCGTGCTCACGATCGCCGCGGCCTTGATCATCTTGGCCGTGCCGCGGGTCGCGCCGATCCCGAAGAGCGACGACGGACCCGTTTGGGTGGCGCTGCGCGATCGGGGTTATCTGGCCGTCGCAGCCTTGAACGCCGGAATGTCGATCCACTACGCCGTACTGGATGTCGCGATTCCGTTGTGGGTGGTCGACCATACGGATGCGCCGAGCTGGACGATTGCGCTGCTGCTGGTGATCAACACCGTGGTGGTCTCGCTGTTCCAGGTCCGTTCCAGCCGGGGGATCTCGGACCCGGCCTCGGCCGCGCGCGCCAGCCGGATCGCCGGGTTGTTGCTGATGGCATCGATGGTGTTGTTCGCCTCGGCCTCGAGCGGCGGCCTCAAGACAGCAGTAGCGCTACTGGCGATCGGCGCGTTCGTGCAAGTGCTCGGCGAGCTGCTGCAGTCGTCTGGGTCGTTCCTGCTCGGGTACGACTTGGCGCCGGATCACGCCCAGGGGCAGTACCAGGGCGTCTGGGGGACGAGCATGTCGATCAGTACGATGCTCGCCCCGACCGTGCTGGCCCTGCTGCCGCTCGGTCTGGGGGTGCTCGGCTGGTGGATCCTCGGTGCGTGGTTCGCGCTGATCGGCGTGCTCTTCGTGCCGGTGGTGCGCTGGGCCGCGGCGAGACGACCCAGCGCTGTACCGGTTACCGCATAAGGACCGTCACCGCGTAAGGCTGTCCAGGTTCGGCCCGCCGTTCGCCGTGGTCGCGACCACCTTGATCTTGTTGCTACCGGCAACCAGGTTGAGCCGGACCGCCTTGGTCTGCCAGCTAGACCAGGCGCCGGTGCCACCGAAGGCGACCGCCTGTGCTGCGCTGACCCCGTTGACCAGAACGTCCATCGGCCGGCTCACCATGGTGCCGTTGGCATAGCGGAGTACGACGTCCGCCGGGCCTGCCGTGGTGGCGTTGACCGTCCATTCGAGCGCGCTGCCGGTGACGTTGTCGAGGTTGACGAAGCCGCGCCCGGTGAAGCCCGCGTGGTTCGATTCGACCGCGCCTTGGCTGATCACGCCGTCCTCTGCCTCGTACACGACCGGGGACGGGCCGGGCCCGCCGCCGCCGTTGCCCGGGACGGTTTGGGTGCCGGTGTTCCAGCCGGAGACGCGTACCGAGGGGGAGGCGCCGGCAAGGTCCGACGTACGGTACGTCGCCTTGATCGTGGTGGATTCACCCGGCCAAAGGCTCACTGCGTTGTCGGTCCAGTCGATGGGCAACACGGGTTTCCCGCCAGTTCCGACGATGTGCGCGTCGACGTAGAAGGCGGGCGCCGTACCGGTAGACGTGTTCTGCAAAGTGACAGTGGTCGTGGTCGTACCGTCGGCCGCGTTCGTCGTACTGGCCTGGGTGCTGATCGTTGCCGCGGGTAGGTTCTTTAGCCCCGACAGGTCGGCATAGGTCTTAGTGGGGGTGTAGTACCACTGCGACTTGTTCCAGTCGATGGTGTCGGGCTGCGTAGACAGCCAGTAGACGTTGCGGCTGACCTCTTGGCCGGTGGAGTCCGTGAGGGTGAGCTTCACCAAGTACGTCGTGGTGAGCCCGGTGATGGCCGGGAGCGTCAGTGCCGTGGTCTTGCCGCCGTCGCCAGGTACGGAGACCGCTTGCGTCTGGGAGAACTTCTGCGTGCCGTCGGTGTTGTAGACCTTTGCCGTGGCGGTGAGGCCGTTCGCCGTGGCGTGGTTCTGGTTGATGACTACGACCGACTTGGTGTCGTTCGAGTACTGGATGTGCAGCGGCTCGTTCGCCTTCTTCGCGCCGTAGTACGCGCCGTTCTGGTCTAGGTAGGCGTCGAAGAGCTGCCAGTGCAAGGACGTCCACGGGCTGTTGAGCATCCAGTAGATCAACCCGGTCGACGGGTTCGAGCTGTCGGTGAAGTTGCGCGCGTGCGACTCGAACTCCGCCCGCACGTTCTCGTACTGCGCGAGCTGCGCCTTGCGGACGTAGTCGTCCAGGCTGGTCGGAGCGCCGTACCGGCCGCTGAGGGCGTTCCCGAAGATCCGCAGGTTGCCGAACGTCGACGAGGACGATCGGTGGTACTGGCTGGCATTCGGGTTCTTCCAAAGTACGTCGAGCTCGGCGGCCGTCATCATCCGTTGCAACGTGTCCATGGTCGGGATGTCCGGGCCGGCGCTTGTCTCGGAGTTGAAGCTGTAGGCGCCTCCACTCGTGTGCGCCTTGTCGTACCAGTAGCCCGGCGGGACCCAGTCGTACGGCCCGTTCATCTTCATCCCGGAACTACCGAGCTGCGGGGACGACTTGTTCGACGCGACCGGGATGACCGGCGTCGGCCAGTCCTCGGCGCGCAGCGCGTCCAGGTAGTTCCGCTCGATCGTCGCGTCCGGCGGGAAGTCGCTGCCGATGTGGAACGAGATGACGCTCGGGTGGTTCCGCAGCCGGGCCGCTTCGCCGACCATCGAGGCCTTCGCGATCACGTAGTCCTCGGCGACCCACGTGTCACCGGACTCGCTGCCGTTGACGTGGCCCTCCCACTTGTCGCAGCACTCCCAGCCCGGCATCGTCAGCACGCCCAGCCGGTCCGCCATGTCGAAGAAGTCGTCGGGTTCGATGTGACCTTCGAGCCGGACGGTGTTCAGCCCGAGATCCAGTACGTACTTGAGCTTGTCCTCGGCATACTTTGCGTCCCATCGCAGGAACAGGTCGGGCGACCAACCGCCGCCGCGGACGAGCAGCGGCCTGCCATTGACGCTGTACGCACGGCCGCCACTGCTGTTGAGCGGGGCCTTCACGTCCCGTACGCCGAAGTTGGTCCGCGCCGAGTCGGACGTCGTACCGGCGACACTCGCGGTCAGACTCAGCTCGTAAAGGTGCTGGCCTCCCATCCCAGCGGGCCACCAGACGTTCGGATTGTCGAGTCCGACCGCGCCGAACGTGATCGTCTTCTTCTCGCGCGCGGCGAGCGAGACGGTCTGCGTGATCGGCACACCCGCGACGGTTCCGGCGACGACGGTCTGTACGGCGTTGGCCGAGTCGTTGCGGACATCGGCCTTCACCGTGAGGTCGGCGTGGTTGAGGCTGGGCATCGCCAGATTGGTGAGCACGCGCGCACCTCGGAGGGCGACCGGGCCACTACGTCGTACGACGATGTCGCGGACCAGGCCCATGTTCTGGTCGGGCGGGGTTTGCGCCCAGTCGATCCAGCCCATCGTCAGGTCCCGGTTCGGGTCGTTCGGGTAGACCTTGAACGCGACCAGGTTGCTGCCGGTGCGGACGTGGGCGGTGATGTCGAGATCGTGCCGGGTGTACGCGCCGGCGACCTGGGCCTTGGTCGCGACGAGCGTGCCGTTGACCCAGACGTCGGCCCGGGAGAGGACGCCGCTGAAGTCGAGGTAGGTGCGCTCGGTGGTGCTCTCGAGTTGGAGCTCGGCGCGGTACCACCAGGGCACGTTGAACTGGGTGCGGTCGACGTTCTTCATGTTGGTCGAGAAGAACGGGTCGGGGTAGCGGCCGTTCTGCAGCAGGCCGGCGAACACGGTCGAGCGCGGCCCGATCGGCATCCAGCCGCCGGTCGGGAAGCCTGGTTTGGTCACGGCGGCGTCGTCGCTGATCTGGGCGGAGGTCTGCAACAGGAATCCGTTGATCGGGGTCGCGGACCCGGCGATCACGGTGACGGCGGTGGGCTGGGCGGCAGACGTCGACGGCACAGCCGCGCCGACGAGAATGACGAGGGCGAGTGCGGTCAACGCACGAAATGGTCTCATCCGGCGGCTCCTGGGCGGGAAGCGCAATCATTAGGCAACTTACCTAACAATTACGGATGGTAGCCCTCCCATCACCTACCGGCAATGGCCTCGAAGCCTTTTAGGGTGACCGGATGATCCCCAGTGGGCGTGAGTTGGCGGAGTACACGTTGGCGCGGCAGCATCCGGTGACGCGGACGTGGCTGGATGATGCCGCGCGGCTTGAGAACCTGAGCGCGATGCATGAGGGCACCGAGGTCGAGCTGGCCGCGGATCCGGGGATCGCGGCGGCGCGGATCGCGAAGATGGCGCCGGGGACTCCGGTACGGAGCATGCTGAACCACTGGGTGCAGGTGCGAGCTGATCAGTGCGCGATGTTCAGCATGCGGTTCGAGGGGATGGATCCGAGTAAGCCGTTTGTGGATGCTTCTACGTTGAGTCGTGCGTTAGAGGTCGGGGATCTGGCTGGGTTGGCGGCTGCTGCTGTGGAGCACTATGCGGTTCATAAGCCGTCGTACCTTCGCTTGTGGAGTTCGCAGCCTGTGGGGGCTATTGCGGGTACTGAGCCGGATAGGCGGTTCCTGGCTGCACCGATTGAGGTGTTGCGGGTGGGGGAGGTGCCGGCGGGGTTGGCGCTTACGCCGGCTACGGATCTGAGGCATTACGAGGATGCTCAGGCGGCGTACGACGCTGTGGACCGGGCGCATCCTCGGCATGTGGAGCAGGCGTCGATTTCCAGTCGCGATGAGCTCCAGGAGAGCGCGGACGAGGGCCTGCTGTTCAACGTGGAGGTCGACGGGGTGTGGGCCGGCTATTCGGCGGCTTTGGATGGCGGCGAGGACACGTTGGGGTTATCGGCGTACGTCGTCCGGGATGTCATCCTCGCGCCAGGTTTCCGCGGCCGCGGCCTGGGCGCGTCCGTCAGCACCCTCTTGGCGCGGGCTCTCCCGGACCAATCCCGCGTCCTAATCGGCACCATCCACGCCAACAACAAAGGCGCCCTCCACGCCGCCACCCAATCCGGCCGCCAAGACGTCGGCGGCTGGCTGACTTATCCGCTCTGACCACGCCACCACTCACGCGATCGACACCCCCAAACCCCGCCAACACCGGCACCCCTGACGCGACCGGCACCCCCTAAGCCCTGCGTCGATTTGCCTGGATTTGACCGCTGGGAGTGCTAGTCATCCGACGGAACCACTCCGCGCGGTCAAATCCTGGCAAACCGACGCTAGTGCCGAGCCCGGGAAGACGTGATGCGGGGCGCACGTTTAGCGTCCATTTGCCAGGATTTGACCGCGCGGAGTTCATTGGCATCACCGAGGTCAATCCAGCGGTCAAATCCAGGCAAATCGACGCAGGGCTTGGGGGTGCCGATCGCGTCAGTGGTGCCGGTGTTGGCGTGGGGTCGCCTGGGCTGAGGGGGTGCCGATCCGGCTGGTGGTGGCGGGGTTTACGGGGTGGGTTCGCGGTAGCCGAGGGCGGCGGAGATTTTGCGGGCTGCCTCGATGGCGGCGGGGGCCATGAGGGCGACTTGGGCGATTGATTGTTCGAGGGAGAGCGTGGAGATGCTCACGGCCGCGATCGCCGTACCGGTGTGGTCGTGGATGACCGAGGCGACGCAGCGGATGCCGGGCTCATTCTCCTCGTCGTCCAACGCATACCCACGTTCACGGACTTGGGCGAGGTCGGCCTTGAGGGCGGTCGCGGTGGTGTGGGTGAGCGGTGTGCGCGCAGGTAGACCAGTCCGATGGACCAGTGCGTCGATCGTTTCGTCGGTCTGTTCGGCCAGCAGCGCCTTCCCGATGCCGGTGCAGTGCAGCCAAAACGCCTTACCGACCCGCGACGGCATCCGGTACGGCTTCGGCCCGTCCAGCCGCGCGACGTAGATCGCCTCATCGCCGTTCAGCAACCCCACATGCACCGTGCACCGCGTCTGCGCAACGAGATCCGCCAATACCGGCCGCGCCACGGTCGCAAGATCGACATTCGTCAGCGCATGCCCGGCGAGCCGCAGCGCCTTCGGACCAGGGTGATACGACCCGTCCTCCGCCTGCGCGACGAACTCGTGCTCGACGAGTGAGGCCATGATCCGGTGCACGGTCGACTTGGCCAGACCGGTCGCGTTCACCACGTCGGTGAACCGGGAGTGCTCGAGGACGGCGTCGAGCACCATCAGCGTCTTGTCGATGGCCGAAGGTGAACTCATGGTGCTCATCCTGACACTTCCTTCCCAAATCATGCCTACGGTCTAGCGGGCCAGCCACCCGCCATCGACCGCGAGGATATGGCCGTTCACGTAATCCGAGGCGCTCGACGCGAGGAACACGGCCGCGCCGACGAGATCTTCCGGTGTACCCCAGCGACCGGCCGGAATACGATCGCGGATTCCCGCCTCGCGCTCGGCGTCAGCCCTGAGCTCGGTCGTATTGTCGGTCGCGATATACCCAGGGGCGATCGCGTTGACCTGGATGCCGCACGGCCCCCACTCGTTCGCGAGCGCCTTGGTCAGCCCGGCGACAGCGTGCTTGCTGGCGGTGTAGGCCGGCACGGTGATACCACCCTGGAAGCTGAGCAACGACGCGATCGTGATGATCTTGCCCGCACCACGTTCGAGCATCGCCGCGCCGATCGGCCGGGTCACGGCCCAGGTGGAGTTCAGATTGACGTCGAGCACGTGCTGCCAGTCGGCCGCCGAGGTCGTTGCCGCAGGCCCCCGACGGATCGTGCCCGCGTTGTTGACCAGGATGTCGATCGGCCGGGACTTCGCCAGCGCCGTACAGACGCTCTCGACCTCGGCCGGATCGGCGAAGTCCGCGGTCACCACGGTCGCGTCCTGCCCGTGGGCCTTGATCGCGGCCAGCGTGTCCTCGAGCGCGTCGTCACGCGCCATCAGCACCAGGTCCGCGCCCGCTTCGGCGAGCCCCGCCGCGATGGCCGCGCCGATACCCCGCCTGGCGCCGGTGACGAGGGCGGTCCGGCCGAGCAGGGAGAACGTCACCGAAGATCCTGGACGTCGACGCCGTCCATATCGGTGAAAGCCTGGTTCTCGCCGGCCATCGCCCAGACGAAGCTGTACGCCGCGGTGCCGACGCCGGAGTGGATCGACCAGCTGGGGGAGATGACGGCCTGGCGGTCCGCGATCAGCAGATGGCGGGTCTCGTCCGGCTCACCCAGCAGATGTACGACGCGCTCGGTCTCGGGCAGTCCGAAGTAGAGGTAGCACTCGGTCCGGCGGTCATGCGTGTGCGCGGGCATCGTGTTCCAAGTGCTGCCCGGGTGGAGCGTGGTGACACCCAGCACGACCTGGCAGCTCTGCACGCCGTTCGCGTGGATGTACTGGTTGATGGTCCGGCGGTTCGAGGTCTGCTGGTCGCCGAGCTCGAGGCGGTTGCCCTCGCCGGGTGCGACCAGCGTCGTCGGATACGAGGTGTGCGCCGTGGCCGAGAAGATGTAGAAGTCCGCCGGTTCGGAGGCGCTCGCGGATTCGAAAGTGACCTCGCTTGAACCGCGTCCGGCGTACAGGCAGGCGCCGTTGGCAAGGTCGTACTTGGTGCCGTCGATGGTGATCGTGCCCGCGCCGCCGACGTTCACGATGCCGGCCTCGCGGCGCTCCAGGAAGAACTCGCTGCGCAGCTCCGGCCAGGTGCCGAGCGTGAGCGGGCCGTTCACCGGGCGGGCACCGGCCAGCACGATCCGGTCGTGGTGGGTGAGCACGGCGGTCACCTCGTCGTCGGTGAGCAACCGCTCGACCAGGTAGGCGCGGCGCAGCGCGGCGGTGTCGAACCCGGGCACCTGGTCCGGATGCGTGGCATGGCGAACCTCGAGATCAGTCACAGAACAAGGTTCTACCAGGCGGAACCTGGTGTCAAACGCCGTCCGCGTTTCGTGCGCAACCAGGGCGGCTGAGCGGTGGTTGTCGATCGAATCAGTTCCATCTATTGACACCAGATTCTGACAGATGGAACCTTCTGGTCACCCCGTCTGGGGTCTCAGCCTGCTCGTGAGGAGTGTCATGACAGCCCTCGACTGGTCGGTGCTGGCCGGCTATTTCGTGCTGATGGTGCTGATCGGCGTGTGGTCCCGCACGAAGATCAAGACGATCGTCGACTACTTCACCACCGGGGGCAGAATCCCGTGGTGGCTGTCGGGGATCTCCCATCACATGTCCGGTTACAGCGCCGTCATGTTCGTCGCGTTCGCCGCCGTCGCGTACGACTACGGCATCACCGTCTACGTCTGGTGGGCGGTTTCGATCGGCGTCGGCGTCGGTATCGGCGCGTTCCTGTTCGCCGCCAGATGGAACCGGCTGCGGTCCAAACACGGTGTCGTCTCGCCGCTGGAATACCTGGCGCGACGCTATAACCTGCCCACCCAGCAGGTGCTCGCGTACAGCGGCGCCACCCTCAAGGTGGTCGACATCGCCGCCAAGTGGGTCGCGATCGCCATCCTGCTGAACGGTTTCACGGGTGTGCCGATGCGCTGGGGCATTCTGCTCACCGGCGTGGTGACGATGCTCTACGCGACCCTCGGTGGTCTGTGGGCCGACGTACTCACCGACTTCGGCCAGTTCATCATCCAGGCCGCGGCCGGTATCGCCATGTTCATCGGCGTACTCACGCATCTGGACGGCATCTCCACCCTGTGGACGATGTGGGACAAGCTGCCGGAAGGCCATGGCGATGCACTCACCGGTCCGTATACCAGTACGTACCTGATCGCCTTCCTGTTCATCAAAACCTTTGAGTACAACGGCGGAATGTGGAACCTGGCCCAGCGCTACATGGCCGCGCCATCCGGTTCCGCGGCGAAGCGATCGGCCTTGCTCTCCAGTGGTTTGTGGCTGGTCTGGCCGTTGATCCTGTTCATCCCGATGTGCGCCGCGCCGCTGCTGGTGCCGAACCTCGGCAAGTCCGAGCAGGCGTATATCGAGCTCGCCCAGCTGCTGCTGCCGTCGGGTCTGATCGGCCTCGTGCTGGCCGGCTTCTTCTCGCACACGATGGCGATGGTCGCCTCCGACGCGAACGTGATCTCCTCGGTCATCACCCGCGATATCGCCCCGGTGCTGGTGAAGAAGGTGCGCAACCTGAGCGATGCGGGTGCGTTGAAGTTCGCCCGGATCACCACCTTCACGTTCGTCACCGTGAGCATGCTGATCGCGATCCTGACCAATGGCCAGGGCGTGGTGCTGAAGATCGTCGTCGACCTGGTGGCCGCGACGATGGGCCCGATCTCGATCCCGTTGATGCTCGGCATGCTGCCCTGGTTCAAGCGTTCCGGGCCGCGCGCCGCGATCACGTCCTGGGCCGCCGGTCTGGCCGTCTGGACCGTGGTGAAGTGGGGGATCGAGTCGAAGGACGTCACGCTGGTGGTGGCGTTGCCGCTGGCAACCTCCTTGATCATCTACGTCGGCCTTGGGTTGCTGATGCCCGAGCGCAGGCCCGATGTCGATGTGCTGGTCGACTCGCTGAACGACGATGGCGTGTCGGAGACCGCTGGTGGACAGCCCGCGCCGGTTCACTAGGCAGTTCCATATGATGGGAGCCTGTTCTCATCTGCGGAACGATTGACGACTTCTGAAGGAGCACCTATGCCCAACATCTCCGTCGAACTGCTGTCCGGCCGGACCATGGACCAGCGTCGTGAGTTCGTCACGGCGGTGACCGAGGCCGCCATCTCGATCCTGAACGCCAAGCGCGAGGCGGTGCGGATCGTCTTCACCGAGATCGAGAAGTCCGATGTGGCCAACGGCGGCACTTTGGTGTCCGACAGCTGACACCCTCAAGCCGACCCGGGTCCCCGCCCACCCCGCTGGGACCCGGGTCGTTCCATTTCTCGGTATTTGCCCTTGGCCTTGCTCCGCGTCGATTAGATTTCGGGGTATGCGAGTAGGAGTCTTCGGAGCCACAGGTCAGGTCGGCGGCGTGATGCGCCAGTTGCTCATCGAGCGGAAGTTCCCGGTGGACGAGGTGCGGTACTTCGCCTCCGCCCGGTCCGCCGGCAGCCAACTGCCGTTCGGCGAAGAGAAGATCACCGTCGAGGACTCGGCCACGGCCGACTTCTCCGGTCTGGATCTGGCCCTCTTCTCCAACGGCAAGACCGCCTCCCGCGAGTTCGCGCCGAAGGTCGCCGCCGCGGGCGCGATCGTGGTCGACAATTCGTCCGGCTGGCGGATGGACCCGGACGTGCCGCTGGTCGTCGCCGAGGTCAACCCCGAGGACCTGGACCACACGCCCAAGGGCATCGTGGCCAACCCGAACTGCACCACGATGGCTGCGATGCCAGTGCTCGCGCCGTTGCACAAGGCTGCTGGGCTCACCCGGTTGATCGTCTCGACGTACCAGGCCGTGTCGGGCTCGGGCGGTGTCGGCGTGCAGGAGTTGTACGGCCAGACCCAGGGGCTGATCGACGGCGCCGAATCGCTGGCCTTGGGTACGGCGGGCGTGACGTTGCCGACGCCTTCGGTCTACAAGGCGCCGATCGCGTTCAACGTGGTGCCGGTCGCCGGGTCGATCGTCGATGACGGCTCGGGTGAGACCGACGAGGAGCAGAAGCTCCGCAACGAGAGCCGGAAGATCCTGCACATCCCAGAGCTGGCCGTCGCCGGCACCTGCGTGCGCGTCCCGGTCTTCACTGGTCACTCGCTGACGATCCACGCCGAGTTCGCCGAGGCCATCACGCCTGAGCGCGCGACCGAACTGCTGGCGGCCGCGCCCGGGGTGGAGCTGGCCGACATCCCGACGCCATTGCTTGCCGCGGGCAACGACCCGTCGTACGTGGGCCGAATCCGCGTCGACCAGTCCGTCCCGGGCGGCCGTGGCCTCGTCCTCTTCGTCTCGAACGACAACCTCCGCAAGGGCGCCGCCCTCAACGCCATCCAGATCGCCGAGGAGCTACACCGCCGCCGCCTCAGCTAGGTCAACCTGCTCGCCTACGCACCGCGACAACTCGCTGGCGGTGCGTAGGTAGCCGTGTGCGGGCGTCGCGCCGAGTGAGATCAGGGCCACAACTCGTGCGCGCATGATGCGAAAACGTAATCGAGATGGTGCGTATGGGCGGGCGATGACCGTAGTCAGGTAAGGGGCAAACCCACTACCGTGCGGTTACTTAGTGCCTGGGGAGGCCCGCATGATGCCTGTTGCAGACGGTGGCGACGTCACCGAGCTGACTACGCGCAAGGACCATCTGGCGCAGATGTTCCTGGACCGCGTCGCGACCACACCGAATCGGGAGGCGTTCCGCGCACCGGCCGATTCGGGCTGGAAGTCGGTTACCTGGAAGGAGACCGACGAGCTGGTACGGCGACGGGCCGCGGGCCTGATCGCCTTGGGGATCGAGCCGCAGCAGCGCGTCGCGATCGCCGCGAACACGCGGGTCGAGTGGGTCCAGTGTTATCTGGCCATCGTCCTGACCGCGGCAGCCACGACCACGATCTACCCGACCACGCTTGCGACCGATGTCGCGTTCATCGCGGCTGATGCCGAGGCGCGGGTGATCTTCGCCGAGGACGCCGGGCAGGTCGACAAGTTGCGCCAGCACCGGACCGAACTGCCGGCGGTGCAGAAGGTCGTGCTGATCGACGGTGAGCCCGAGGAGCGCGACGGCGACTGGGTGATCAGTGTCGCCACCCTGGACGAGCTCGGCCAGAAGTACCTCGCCGAGCACTCGGACGCGGTCGACGGGCGAGTCGCGCAGATCGAGTCCGACCAGCTCTGCACGCTGATCTACACGTCGGGTACGACCGGCCGGCCGAAGGGCGTGCGGCTGCCGCACTCGGCGTGGACCTGGCTCGGCTCGTCGGTGGAGCACTCGCGTCAGCTCAACGCGGACGACCTGCAGTACCTGTGGCTGCCGCTGGCTCACGTCTTCGGTCAGGGCCTGATCGCCGCGCAGATGCAGATCGGCTTCGCGACCGCCGTGGACGGCCGCGTCGACAAGATCGTCGACAACCTGGCCGTCGTACAGCCCACCTTCATGGGCGCCGCGCCGCGCATCTTCGAGAAGGCGCACGGCCGGGTCGTCACGATGATGGAGGCCGAGGGCGGGGTCAAGGCCAAGCTGTTCCACTGGGCCTTCGGCGTCGGGCACAAGGTGTCCAAGCTGCGGCAGGAGGGCAAGGAGCCGAGCGGTCTGCTCGCGGTCCAGTTCGGGCTCGCGGACAAGCTGGTGCTCTCGAAGATCCGGGCCCGGTTCGGCGGCCGGATCCGGCTGTTCGTCTCCGGCGCCGCGGCTCTGAACAAGGAACTGGCCGAGTGGTTCCACGCGGCCGGCCTGCTGATCGTGGAGGGCTACGGCCTGACCGAGACCTCGGCCGGCTCGACGCTGAACCGGATTGACCAGTACCGCCTCGGCAGCGTCGGCGTACCCCTGACCGGCACGCAGATCGGCATCGCCGAGGACGGTGAGGTGCTGATCAAGGGCCCGGGCGTGATGAGCGGCTACCACAACCAGCCGGACCAGACCGCCGAGGTGATCGTCGACGAGTGGTTCCACACCGGCGACATCGGCCACCTGGACAACGGTTTCCTCTACATCACCGACCGGAAGAAGGACCTTTTCAAGACCTCCGGCGGCAAGTACATCGCCCCGCAGGCCATCGAGGGCGCCTTCAAGACCATCTGCCCGTACGCGAGCCAGTTCGTCGTCCACGGTGACCAGCGCAACTTCGTCAGCGCCCTGGTCACGCTCGACCCGGACGCGATCGCCGGTTGGGCCGAGCAGAACGACCTCGGCGGCAAGTCGTACGCCGAGATCGTCACGTCGGACAAGGCGCGCGAGATGGTCCAGGGGTACGTCGACGAGCTGAACTCCGGCTTGAACCGCTGGGAGACGGTGAAGAAGTTCGTCATCCTGGACCGGGATCTCACCATCGAGAACGGCGAGATCACTCCGAGTCTCAAGCTGAAGCGCAAGCACGTCGAGCAGACGTACCGCGATCAGCTGGATGGGATGTACAAGTAGGCTTGACCGTGTGCCATCCACACTGCCCGAGGGCGACCCGCCGCCGACCGACGGGTCGTTGCCCTCGGCATCTTTAGCGGAGGCTCGGACCAGGCCGTTCGGGTTCTACCTGCACGTGCCGTTCTGCGCTGCCCGGTGTGGGTATTGCGACTTCAACACGTATACCGCCAAGGAGCTTGGCGGCGGCGGTTCCCAGGCGTCGTACGCCTCGGTCGCTGTCGCCGAGGTCCGGCTGGCCCGGAAGGTGCTCGGGGATCTCGGGCGTCCGGTCGACACGGTGTTCTTCGGGGGCGGTACGCCGACGCTCCTGCCGGCCGAGGACCTCGGCCGGATGCTGGCCGCCGTACGGGACGAGTTCGGGTTGGCGCCGGATGCCGAAGTCACCACCGAGGCCAACCCGGAGTCGGTCTCGCCTCGGTCGTTGGCTTTATTGCGTGAGGCTGGGTTCAACCGGGTGTCCTTTGGGATGCAGAGTGCTTCGCCGCATGTGTTGCAGATTTTGGATCGGCAGCACACTCCTGGGCGTGCGTTGGAGGCCGTTCGGGAGGCGTCCGCTGCTGGGTTTGAGCACGTCAATTTGGACTTGATTTACGGTACGCCGGGGGAGTCGCTGGAGGATTGGCGAGTCTCGCTGGAGTCGGCGTTGTCGGCGGATCCGGATCACGTGAGTGCGTATGCGTTGATCGTCGAGGACGGGACGCAGTTGGCTCGGCGGATCCGTCGTGGGGAATTGCCGATGCCGGATGACGACGACTTGGCCGACAAGTACGAGCTGGCCGACGACCTCCTGACCGCCGCCGGGCTCGAGTGGTACGAGGTGTCCAACTGGGCGCGTCGTGATGACGCCCGGTGCCGGCACAACGAGCTCTACTGGCGCGGCGACACGTGGTGGGGGATCGGCCCCGGCGCCCACAGCCACGTCGGCGGCGTGCGCTGGTGGAACGTCAAACACCCCACGGCGTACGCCGAACGCCTCGCGTCTGGCGTATCCCCGGCGTACGCCCGTGAACTCCTGGATGCCGAAACCCGCCGAGTAGAACGAGTCCTCCTCGAACTCCGCCTCCGCTCCGGCCTCCCCGCCTCCCTCCTCGACGACCTCGGCCACAAAGCCGCCGCCGACGCCCTGGCCCGAGGCCTCCTAACCCTCGCCCCCGGCCCCCGCCTCTCCCTAACCCGCCCCGGCCGCCTCCTAGCCGACGCCATAATCCGCGACCTCCTCCCCTAACGCCCCCTCCCGCCCAACGGCCAGCGGAACCCTCCAACGCGGCGAGACCCCTCCACATCAGGGCGAGGACCCTCCAACGCGGCGGGAACCCTCCACAGCAGGGCGAGGACCCTCCAACGCGGCGGGAACCCTCCACAGCACGGCGGGGACCTCCAACCGCGGCGGGAACCCTCCACGCGGCGGGGACCCTCCACGCGGCGGGGACCCTCCACGCGGGCGGGACCCTCCACACCGCGGCGGGGACCCTCCACGTTGCGTCGATTGGTCTGGATTCGCTCGCCCATTCCGCGGCGGGTCGTTCGATCGCCCACGTAGGCGGGCGAATTCGGACCAATCGTCGCCAACGCCCGCCCAGTACGACCCGACCACCCGGGTGGCGATACCGCGCAGGCGCCGGCGTTGATTCGTCCGAATCCGCCCGCCCACGTCCGTTTCCACGCGAACCCGTCGCGGAATGGGCGAGCGGATGCAGACGAATCAACGCAACGTGGCGGCCGCACATCGGCAACGTGGCGGCCGCACATCGGCGACGTGGCGGCCGCGCGTTGGTCGGTGACGCGTCCGGGGTTCGGCATTGGGGGTTGACACCTTGCATTCGGAGCCGTGAAACTCATGACCCTCAGCCATGAGAGCGCTCCCACCATCCTCACTTTCACCGATCCGCAGGGGAGTAAAACCACCATGCGCCCCAGTCCCCGCCGTCGTCTTCCGGGTGCCGGGGAATCCAGTTGGTCGCCGGAATCAGGCAAGGAGCGGTCAAGGGTTGATGACATCCGCCGTGCCTCGCCCGCTGGGCTTACCGTTGTGCGAAGCTGCTGCGAACCGATGAGAACCACGAACGAAGGAGCGGTCTGATGTCGATCGCAGGGCAGGACCCGGGCTCTCCCACCCTTGAACAGGTGGCGGCGCTCGCGGGCGTGTCCCGGGCCACCGTGTCACGGGTCGTCAACGGCTCGCCCAAGGTTCTCCCGCACACCGTCGAGGCCGTCAATCGCGCGATCATCGAGCTCGGCTACGTGCCGAACCGGGCCGCCCGTGCCCTGGTGACGAGGCGTACCGATTCGGTGGCGCTGGTGGTGCCCGAGCCGGACAGCCGCATCTTCTCGGACCCGTTCTTCGCGGGCATCCTGCGCGGCGTGAGCACCGCCCTCGCCCCGACGTCGTCCCAGCTGGTGCTGCTGATCGAGCCGGCCCCCGCGCCGGGTCAGGTCGACGACCAGCGACTGCTGCGCTACCTGCGCGGAGGACACGTCGACGGCGCGATCGTCGTCAGCCACCACGGCCGCGACACGATCATCAAGGAACTCGCCCAGCTCTCGCTCCCGATCGTCTTCAGCGCCCGGCCTTTGGGCGTCGATGTACCGGTGACGAGCGTGGACGTCGACAACGTGGCGGGTGCGCGTACGGCGGTCGAGCACTTGCTGTCGCGCGGACGCCGTCGCATCGGAACGATCACGGGTCCGCTCGATATGACCGCCGGCGTCGATCGCCTGACCGGCTTCAAGGAGGTCCTCGCCGAAGCGGGTCTGCCAGATGACGCGGTAGCAGTCGGCGACTTCACGGCCGACGGCGGCGAGGCGGCGGCGAACCAACTCCTCACCGCCCACCCCGACCTGGACGGCCTCTTCGTAGCGTCAGACCTGATGGCAACGGCGGCCCTCCGAGTCCTGTCGGAACGAGGCCGCCGCGTGCCGGAAGACGTGGCAGTAGTCGGCTTCGACGACTCAGTCCTCGCCACCACAACCACCCCGCGCCTCACCACCATCCGCCAACCAGTCGAAGACCTAGGCGCCCGCCTAGTCGAACTCCTCCTAGCCAAAATCAACGGCGCCCCCCAAGCCAGCCCACCCCTCTTCGACACCAAACTAATAATCCGCGACTCCGCCTAACCCACCCCCCGCCCGCCCCCTTTCCCTGCGTTGATTCGTCTGCATCCGCTCGCCCAATCGGCGGCGGTTCAGATGTACGACAACGCAGGCGGGCGGATTCGGACGAATCAACGCTAATCGCCTGCCAGGTATGGACTTCCGGCCGAGTCTTTTGGTGGCACCCGTCCCCCTGAGTTCTTCCGAATTGTCAGGCCGGTTCGGGCCGCGTCAAGGGTTTCATCGGCTACCGCCGACGCTGACGCGCCCTTGACCCGGCCCGAACCGGCCAAAGGCGGCACCCATTAGGGGGACGGGTGGAGTCGGACCGGGTGTGGGGATTGCGTGGCGCTGCCGCGTCAGGTGGTGCCGTGTCCGGGCGCCATCTTCCTGAGCAGACTGGACGTTTTTCGGCCGTGAAAACGTCCAGTTCGCTCAGGAAGATGCACGCTCGGTCGTCGAAGCGCGCGGAGTCGTGCGTTTGCGGCCAAGCAGGTAGCCCAGCCAGTGGCTAGCTGTCTGGAAGGTGGGTTACCACCCCGAATGGGCGGTTTCGAGGGGTCGTTGCAACACCGGGTTGGTTTCTAGGTGGTGAGTAGATCACGTAGGCGTTCGGCTGGGGTGTCCCAGTCGAGCGTTTTGCGTGGTCGCCCGTTGAGTTCTTGGGCGACGTGTTCGAGGTCTTCGGGTCCGTGGATGCTCAGGTCGGTGCCCTTGGGGAAGTACTGGCGCAGTAGTCCGTTGGTGTTTTCGTTGGTGCCGCGCTGCCAGGGGGAGTGCGGGTCGCAGAAGTAGACGGCCATGTCGGTGGCGATGGAGAACTGTTTGTGTTTGGCCATTTCGCAGCCCTGGTCCCAGGTCAGCGAGCCGCGCAGATGGCCGGGCAGGGTTTTCATCGTCGCGATGAGACCGTCGCGGACCTGTTCGGCGTCGTGGCCGCCGGGCAGGTGGACCAGCATCGTGTAGCGGGTGGTGCGTTCGACCAGGGTGGCGATCGCGGACCGGTTGTTCTCGCCCATGATCAGGTCGCCTTCCCAGTGGCCGGGAACCGCGCGATCGTCGGCCTCGGCGGGCCGCTCGGAGATCATGATCATCTCCTCGACGAACCGGTGCTGGCGCTGGCCGGGCTGGCGTTGTGGTTTGCGGCGGGTCCGTCCGGTGCGCAGCGCGGTCTGGACTTCGCGTTTGAGGCCGCCGCGGGCCTGGAAGTAGAGCGCCTTGTAGATCGTCTCGTGGCTCACGCGCATGCTCTCGTCGTCGGGGAAGTCCTTGACGAGCCTGTTCGAAATCTGCTCCGGCGACAACTTCCGCTCCAGACCCAGCTCGACCTGCTCACGCAACGCGGGATCGGTGACCAGCTTTGAGGTCTTGGGCCGGGCCCTGGCGGCCGCAGCGTCGCGGTGGGCCTGGTGGGGCAGGTAGGTTCCTTCAACACTGTGGGCGCGGATCTCACGAGAGACTGTGGACTTGTCCTTGCCGATGCCGGCCGCGATCGCGGTCAAGGTGAGTTTGTTGACCCGCCCATCGGCGATCGCCAGCCGCTGGTCCAGGCACAGGTAACGGTCGCTGATCACCGCGTCAGCTGATGGGGTCATGGAAGTGGAGTATCGGGTTGTGGTGCCGTAGTCCACGACCCGCCCATCGGGATAGACCCGCGTGTTGCCCACCCTGCGGACCCCGTGATGCCAGTCCCGCGCAGTACCCGGATGCACGCCCACCTCCTTGGCTGCGCGCGTGATGGACCAGCCCGCCTCCAGCAACTCCTCGAGGCGGACCCTGGCCTGGGTCTTGCGTTTCACGGCCCGCACCGCGGGAACCAGCCCGGCCACGACAAGGATCCGCCGGGCAGTGTCATGCCTCAACCCGCAGGCCGAACCCGCGCCAGTGATGTTCCCCGATTCCTTGAACACCGCGATGACCTGCTCCCGCAACGCATCAGTGATCACCGTGCGCGGACGCGAACCACGGCCACGAGCCCGCAAGATCTCATAGCCACGACCACGCCCGATCCCCAACGACTCACACGCAGCCGCTACCCCGACCCCCGAATCCACCAGCCGCAACAAGGCAGCACCGTGACGCTCGTTGTCCTCCACAAACGACATAACCATCACAACTCCTCAAATCGAGGTGTTGCAACAACCACGTGAACCCGCCATGGGCGGGGTGGTAACCCACGTTCGCGATCGCTAGCCCTCGCTTGCCCGAAGGCCTCAGCGCCAGGCGACCACCCCACCCGGTCAGACTTCACCCGTCCCCCTGATAGCCCGCTGCCTTTGACGCGGCCCGGACCGGCCTGACAATTCGGAAGAACTCAGGGGGACGGGTGCCCACCAAAAGCCCGGAGTAGAAGTCCATACCTCGCAGGCGATTAGCGTTGATTCGTCCGAATCCGCCCGCCCGCGCCGGTGACCAATCGACTCGCCGCGGGAAAGGGCGAGCGGATGCAGACGAATCAACGCAAAGAAGGGAGGGGCGGGGTTATTCCGGGGTTGTGGTGACGAAGTCTATTAGTTCTTCGACGCGGCCTAGGAGGGCTGGTTCTAGGTCGGCGTAGGTGGTGACCTTGCCGAGGATGTGTTTCCAGGCGGCCGCCACGTCCGCTTGGGTGGTAGACGGCCAGCCGAAGGTTTCGAGGATGCCGTGTTTCCAGGATTGGCCGTGCGGGATTTTCGGCCAGGCGGCGATGCCAAGGGATGACGGTTTGACCGCTTCCCAGATGTCGATGAACGGGTGGCCGACGACCAGCACGTGGTCCCCGGTCACCTGGGCCGCGATCTTCGACTCCTTCGACCCGGGCACCAGATGGTCGACCAGCACCCCCAGATGACGGCCAGGCCCAGGATCGAACGATGAGACGATCGACGGGAGGTCGTCGATGCCTTCGAGGTATTCGACGACGACGCCCTCGATGCGGAGGTCGTCGCCCCAGACCTTCTCCACCAGTTCCGCGTCGTGACGGCCTTCGACGTAGATCCGCCCTGCTCGCGCCACTCGCGCCTTCACACCCGATACGGCCACGGACCCAGACGCCGTACGGCTAGGGGCGACCGGGCCGGCCTTGGCGGGAGCCTTCAGAGCAACGGGCTTGCCGTCCACCCAGAAGCCGGGGCCGAGTGGGTACGTCCGCACCTGGCCGTGCCGGTCTTCGAGATCGACGACGCCGTGTTCCCAACGGACCACCGCGCCGACGAAGCCGGAGGACGGTTCCTCGACGACGAGTCCTTTGGAGATCTCGAGGTCGACCGTGCGGCCGTTCTTCGGTTTGTTCCAGTCACCCGCGAGGACGTCTGAGCCATAGCGATCGGTCACCGCACTACCGTAACCATCAACGAACCACAGCAGAGCGTTGACGCGCGCCCAACCGCCCAGTCCTTGAGAGAGCAAGGAAGACCACGAACCCGACGGCCAGACCGACCAGCCACGAGTAGTCGTACAGCGGCTTCAGGAACGGGATCAACCCGTCCGCGGGGAACGGGCCGCCGCCCGGGTTGGAGTAGGCGCCACCGACGGCCAGTACGGCGCCGGCGAACGTGGCGACGACCGCGCGCCAGTTCCAGCCGGAGGAGAACCAGTAGCGGCCGCCAACCTGGTAGAGGTCAGCGAGATGCAGCTCGGTGCGGGCGATGAACCAGTAGCCCGCGATCAGGACGCCGGCCACCGACGCGAGCACGCCACCGTAGAAGGAGAGCCAAACGAAGATGTAGATCTCCGGGTCCGAGATCAACCGCCAGGGCTGGATCAGGATGCCGATCACGCCGGTGAGCAGACCCGCGGTGCGGAA